>JAKPQH010000094.1 GCA_029580855.1 bacterium
AGGAAGCGGGAGATGGCGCTGATGTCGAAGTCCACCGTCGTGACGCCGATGAACTGCCTTTCCTTGTCATAGACGGGCGTGGCGAATGTCACCCCCGGCACCGCCCGGTTGCCGCTGCGCAGGGTGCGCCCCTCGGTCCAGACCGGCCCCCCGGCATCGCGGGCCGAGCTGTACCATTCCGGCTTCCGTCCCTCGCCGGTCAGCCGGAACTCCCGGCGCTCATAGGGCTTTCGCTGTGCGTAGTCCTCCGGCTTGAAATCGAGGATGACCGCCTTGCCGGCCTTGGTGTCGTAGCGGGCCTCGCGGATGCTGAAGCCGCCCTCCGGAAGCCGCTCGACGGACAGCATGAGGCCGCTCTCGAAGCCCGCCGAGAGAAAGGTGAAATGGCCCTGCGCCTCCATGACCCGCTGCAGGTGGCGGGTGAGCCACTTGAGCGTCTCCGGGGTGGGCTTGACGGACCCCAGCAGCTGGCGGTTCATCTCGCCCTGGTCCTGGGCTCGTCTGAGCAGCGTCCCCACCCAGTCCCGGATCCGCAGGGAGCTTTCGTCGAGCATCTGCGCGGAGAGGGTGTCGGCGTTTCGCTTCAGGTTGTAGTAGGAGAGGCCCCCGAGCAGGCAGACCGTGCCGATCAGCATGACGGCCAGCAGCGTGGACAACGCCGTGCGGAAGGGCACGCGGGCCGAGGCGAGTCTTTCCGTGAAAGGCGCTTTCATGACGGGCGCATTGTAATACAAAATGCGCCGCGATGCCCGAAAAAAAACGCCCGCTCCGGCTGCGGCCGGGCGCGGATCCTGCATAACCCCTTGATCGGGAAGCGGGAATGGAGGCCTTGAGCGACCCGCTTGCTTTTTCGAGACATCTTGTCTATCTTAGCGCCCACGATGAACGAGATGAATGCCGGCATGCCCCTGTCGCCGGTTACCCTGGAACTGATCTCCTCGGCCCATCGCGTGCTGGTCCTGGCCCTTGCCGTCCTGGCCCAGGTCTACCTCTTCGTCCGCTTTCGCGAGGCCGTGCGGTCCTCCCGCCTTTCCCGGCGGGCGGCCGCCTGGGTCGTGGGCGCGGCGGGCGCTGCCATCGCGATTCTCTTTTCCCTCAGCGGCTTTCTCCTGGCCCGGCCCGTGGCCTGGCTCGACCCCTCCCCGGCCCTGCAGGCCGCTCTCTTCTACCTTCCGGCCCTGTGGAGCGTAGGGTCCGTGACCTGCGCCCTCATCCTGCTGACGCTTCGGGTCGCCGGCGAGGCGGGCCGGCGGGCGAAGAAACTCTGGCGCAATATGACCGGCCGGGCGCCTTCGCCCCCCGTCGACACGGGCCGCCGCCGCTTCGTGAAAGCCGGCGTGGGGACGCTCGCCGCCGCGCCGTTCGTCCTGACCGGCTACGGCGCCGCCTACGCCGGGCGCGCCTACACGGTGGAGGAGCGCTCGCTTCCCTTCGGCCTGCCCCTGCGCGTCGTGCAGCTCACCGACATCCACGCCGGCCTCACCATGACCCGCAGGGAGCTGCGGCGCTATGCCGACGAGGTCATCGCCCTCGAGCCCGACCTCTTCGTCCTGACCGGCGACTACGTCACCAACACGAGCGCCTTCCTGCCGGACTGCCTCGAGGAGATGGCGCGCGTCCGCGCCCGCTACGGGACCTTTGCCGTTCTGGGCAACCATGACCACTGGTACGTCCGCCCCTCGGAGCTGACCGCCCTGTTCCGGGACAGCGGGATCCCGCTGCTCCGAAACGAGAGCCGCGTGATCGCGACGGCGCAGGGCCCCTTCGCCGTCGCGGGCATCGACGACCTGAGCGCCGGCCGGCCTGACCTGCAGGTCGCCCTGCGGGGACTGACGCCGTCCATGCCCGCGATCCTGCTGTCTCACCGCCCAGAGGTCTTTCCCGATGCCGCCGCCCGCGGCGTGGCGCTGACCCTGGCGGGCCACTACCACGGCGGCCAGATCAAGCTGACGTTGCCCAGCCGCGAAATCAGCGTCGCCCACCTGCGGACCCCTTATCCCGAGGGCCTCTTCCGCATCGGCGAGAGCCGCCTGTACGTGAGCCGCGGCATCGGCACCTCGCTCACTCCCGTGAGGCTCAACGCCCGTCCCGAGATCACCCTGCTGAACCTGGCATAGCAAGCCGCAGGGCATACGGCAGCCAAAGAAAAGCCCCGCCGGTCCGGCGGGGCTTTTTGCACTCGACGATCACTTCGTACACCCGGTGAAGAGCGCCGGGTTCCAGGTGACCTCCGAGAGCGTCTTCTGACCGTAGGCGGAGGGGTGGAAGCAGTCGATGTCGGAGACATGGCGCTCGTCGAACCGGAAGCTGAAGGCCCTGTCCGTGAAGACGTAGCGGTGATTCGCGTCTACCGCGTTGTACTCCTCGGTCACCCTCCTGAGGATGTTGTTGAACCCTTCGAACCGGCCCGGCTCACCGGTGATCCGGGACCGGGTGTACTGACGGCCGGCCTCCCCGATGAGCGGGTTGAGCATGGTCCCGCAGGGGAAGAGCTTCAGCAGCGTCGTGGCCCAGAGGACCTCGCAGTCCACGATCCCCAGGGCCTTCTTGTCCCGGGCGACCTCCCAGAGCCGGTAGATGTCGACGATCCCCGCGACGTAGACCGTGGCGCCCGCCGGCAGCCCCGCCTTCAGTTTGTCAAGCCCTGCCCTGAAATGGCTTTCGAATTCCGCCTCGCTCGGGATGTCGGCGAAGCGGTCCTGGCAGACGTCGTTGTGCCCCATGAGCACCGTCACGTAGTGGGCCCCGCGGCCCGCGGCCGCGGCGGCCTGGCCGGGGAAGTCGAACATGTCGGCCCCGCTCTTGGCCTCCATGTAGTTGGCGCGGCCCGAGCTCCCGAAGAGCTTGGTGATGCGCTGGTTGTGGCTGTTGACGTTGGTGAGCCCCAGGAGCCACTCCCAGAAGCCGTGGTAGCCGTTGACCCAGCTGGCCCAGTGGTTGGCCGCCGGCAGCTCCGCGTCGATGGCCTCGGTCATGCTGTCCCCCGTGCTCGAGAGGCGCTTGGGGCAGAGCGGCACGGCGGTGTCCGCGGCCGCCTGCGAGACGCCCAGGGCAAGGAAGACGGCGACAAGGGCCGGGATGATGAAACGGATCGGCCTTTTCATGGTCTGCCTCCTTTCCTGTTTCCGGTGTTGCCTGATGACTGTTCGTTAACCCCCGTTTCGCTTTCTTTTCGTGTCCCCTCGATCTCCCCGAGGACCAGGGCCCTCA
>JAKPQH010000095.1 GCA_029580855.1 bacterium
CGAAGATCTGGGCGGGTGGCGACGTCGTCACCGGGGCAGCCACCGTGATCCTGGCCATGGGCGCCGGCCGCAAGGCGGCCCGAGCGATGCATGAGTACCTCTGCGGTTCGTAATCGTGATCGTAATCGAGGCTCGAGGTTAGAGGCTCGTTCCCGTCCCGAATGTTCGTGCTCGTAATCGTCATCGTAATCGTAATTCGTAATCGTGCTCGTAAACGGGGTTCGCGGTTCGGGGTTCGCGGCTCGGGGTTCGGGGCTTGCGGTTCGGGCGTTGAGGCTCGTTCCCAACCCTCAACTCTTAACTCTCAACCCTCAACATTCTTTGTGCTCTCCGTGCCTGGTATGTTGAAAGTGTCGAAACGAGTATACACTGATCGCGCCGCGGAAGAGAACGGTGTGTGCCATGAGGCGTGACCTCTACACAAAGATTGTTCCTCCCGGCGGGATCGGTCAATCCGGGGAAGTATCCGGCGCTGCGAGCGCGGATCAACCAGGCTGGATGCCGATCTCGACGGCCGGGAGAGTCCGCGGTGAATCCATCCAGGAGACGGAGCGATGACGACGGTGTACCTCGGCATTGATGTGAGCAAAGGGTATGCGGACTTCGTCGCGATGAACGAAGCGGGGAGTGAACTGGGCGGCTGGGGCCGGTTTGACGACACCCGGGCCGGCCACGACCAGGTGCAGGCGCGGATGGCTGCGGTGTGGGCCCGGGCGCCGGAGACGCAGGTGGTGGTGGGCGTGGAATCGACCGGCGGGTATGAGCGGAACTGGCTGGGGCTGTGCCACCGCTTGCGCCGCGCGGGGTGGGCGCTGACGGCGTACCGGCTCAATCCGCTGGTGGTCAAGCGCTACCATGAGCGCCAACTTCACCGGACGGTGACGGATCGGATCAGCGCGGCGGGGATTGCCGCGTATCTGCGGACAGGGCGGCGCCGACAGGATCAGCTGTGGGTGGCCGGCGAGCTGGAGGGCGCCCTGACGCTGTATCGAACTGTGCGCCGACTGGTCCGGCTGCAGGCTGACCTGCAGAATCAGCTCCAGGCCCTGCTGTCGCGCTGTCATCCGGAGTTGGTGGCGTGTCTGCGGGGCGGTCTGCGGCAATGGGTGCTGGCGTTGCTGCGGCAGTATCCGACGGCGGCGGCCCTGGCCCAAGCCGACCCGGCGGTGGTGGCGCGCATTCCGTACGTCACGCCGGCGGCGGCGGCGCGGCTGGTGGCGGCCGCCGCCGCCAGCGTGGCGGACCAAACCGATCCGGCCACCGGTCGGGCGGTCATGGTCCTGGTGGACGAGATCGCCCATCTGCGGCTGCAGGTCCGGCGGCTGCAGACCGAGTTGGCCGAGCAACTGCGGGCCGATCCCGGCGTCCAGATCATCGACAGCATCCCCGGCTTCGGCATCTGGAGCGCCATCTGCCTGCGGCTGGAGCTGGGGGATATCCACCGCTTTCCCCGCCCGGCGGAGTTGGTGGCGTTTGCCGGACTGGACCCCCAGCACCACCAGAGCGGGGATACGACGATCAACCGGGGGATCAGTCACCGCGGTCAGGCGGGCGTCCGCGCCATCCTCTACCCGGTGGTGCGGGCCGCCATCCGGTGCAATCCCGCCGTCGGCGCCCTGTACACCCGCCTGCGCGCCCGCGGCAAGACCGATGCGCAAGCGGTCGTGGCCGGCATGCGCAAGCTGCTGCACCTGGTCTTTGCCTGCTGGGTGCAAGGCGTCGCCTTTGATCCGTCGCGGTGGGAGCAGGTCGCCGGCAAAGCGCAGGAGATGGCCCAGCGTGCCGCGATGGCCCCGACGTCCGCGGCGGCGGTTCCCCTAGCCACGTGCCTGGCCGCACCCGTTTCCAAGCGCGAGGCCAAACGACGGAAGGCGGCACACTCGCCTCAGGGTCCGTGCGGGGTCGTGCCCCAAAAGAGACCGGAGTTCGAGCGGCCGCCTTCCGCGCTGATCATACCAATCCGAACGCCCTCGTGCCAAGGAGATCATGCGCCCGATTTTTCATCATGCTGAAAAATCTTTTTGACTTCTAACGGAGTATCTTTGTGGTGACTCGCCGGACATCAGATTTCGGGCAGCCCGGCCCTCACCACAGAGTCACAGAGGACACAAAGGCTATTTAGTGTTCCGGCCCCTGACCAAGCACCGTCTCCCGATTCACCCATTCACCGATTCACCCATTCACCCTCCCGACTTTGTCACCACCACCGTCCTCTCCTGCAGCGGCAATTCGATGGTGAGCGTCCGCGCGACCTGCCCGAGCCGCCCTTCCGCCGTCGCCAGCGCGACGAGGTACGCGCCGCCGGCCCGCGCGAGCA
>JAKPQH010000096.1 GCA_029580855.1 bacterium
GGGCCGCGCGGCCGCCGAGGCCGTGCAGCACTGGAGGCAGCAGGGGGAGCTTCCGTTCCCGGACCACCGGCCCGTGCGGGTCTCGCAGCTCGAGGGCACGCTGGACTACCCGCCCGAGGGGTCGGTGCTGCTCGAGAAGAAGCAGGGCGATACGCAACAGTGAAAGAAGGCAGCGGACAGGGGGTGCAGCCATGAGGGGATCGTGGACGGTCCAGGAGAGGCGGGCGCCGTGCGGCATGGCGGTGCTCGTTCTGTTTGCCGTTTCCTGGCTGCTGGGCTCCTGCACTCTCCTGCAACACAGGGTGCCCGACGCCCGGCCGGAGCCCGTGGCCGGCGCGATCCACATCGTCGTGATGGGGGACCCCCACTACCCCGGCAAGTCCCCTGACCGGAAGGAAGCCGTCCTGCGCTCGATCGGCGAATGGCCCGACGTGGCCCTCGTGGCCGTCGTGGGGGATCTCGTCGAGGACGTCGGCCGGCCCGCGGAGTACGAGGCTGCGAAAGCCTTCTTCGGCAACCTGCCGAAGCCGGCGGCCTTCATCGTCGGCAATCACGACTACTGGTACGCCGACGAGAAGGGAGGAAGCGGCCAGCGCGTCCCCGGCACGGCCCCGATGCGCGCGGAAAAGCTGGACCGCTTCCGCGCCGCGTTCGGGATGCGGGAGCTCTACTACGAGAAGCGCCTCGGGGGCTACCGGCTCATCTTCCTGTCGGCCGATCACCTGACGAGCAGGGACTTCGCCGAGATGTCGCCGGCCCAGCTCGACTGGCTGCGTGCCGAACTCGGCCGCGACCGGGACGTGCCGACGATCGTCTTCTTCCACGCGCCGCTCCAGGGGACGCTGGAGCGCTACGACATTCCGGACTTCGTCGCCAAGCCCGATGACGTGATCGGGGAGATCCTGGAGACAAACCCCCAGGTCTTCCTCTGGGTGTCCGGTCACGTGCACCTCTCGGCGCGCAGCGCGAGCTACCCCGGCGGCGACCGGCTCTTCGCCGGCCGCGTCCGCAGCGTCTCCGTGCCGGACCTGGACCGCTGGACGATCTGGACGACGTCGCTGTACCTCCACCCCGACCGGGTAGAGGTGAAGACATGGAACCACCGGTGGGGCTTCTGGGAGCGCCACAAGGACCTCACCGTCCCACTTCCCGTGCACACGAAGCGATGAACGGCCCCCCGGTGCGGGAGGGACTCGAGGCGCGGTGCGGCCGCGGGGCATGGGGCCGCGGCGGCAAGATCGCCCTTGTCACGACCCGGAGCCGTCTGCTACCCTGTGGGCGCAGGCGGGCAAGAACGACGAGCGCGCCCGTCGCCGTGACCAGGGGGCGCGGCATGAGGGAAAGGGTCCGATGAAGTACAAC
>JAKPQH010000097.1 GCA_029580855.1 bacterium
AGCTCGTTGCCGTTGCGGTCGGCAATGCGCATCTCCCCATTGAAGGCCGCACCCCCGTAAAGGTCCAGCTTGAGGTCCCGGCCCATCCGGTAGCTCAATCGGGCATACCCCACCGTCTGGTCCAGCTCACCGAACCCGCCCGGCGCCACCCCGCCGTCGTCCAGCCGGAACCGGAACGACCGGTACGCGCCGCCGGCGGCGATCTCCCACTTTTCGGAGAACCGCCAGGCAAGCTCGAGTCCCGCGGGACCGGACGGACTCGTGCGAAAGGGGTTCGTCAGACGAAGCTCTTCCGTGATCTTCCAGTCGACGGCGATGTAGGGGAAGCCCCTCGTTTCCTCGCCCCGGTAGAAGACACCCGCCCCGACGCCTACGGAGAAGCCGGGGCTCACGCGGTAGGACACGGCGAACACTGCGCCGTAGCCCAGGGCGTCGTCCCAGTCGTCCACGCCCGACTCGCCGTACCACTCGACCTGGGGCGAGACGAAGAACGACCAGCTGTCGCTTGCGCGCCAGCTCACCGGGAGGCCGACGGAGAACCGGTGGATGTCGCTCCAGGGCACCGCGCCCCCGAAGGCCGTCGTGCCGGAGAAGTCGTATTTCTCGAAATCGTAGCCCACGCTGACGCCTGCGCGGACCGTGCCCGTGACCGGGGTCGAGGTGTCGACGTTGAACCCGTAGCGCTGGACGCTGAAACTGCCGCCGCGGTCGAAATCGGACTCGAACTGGTAGACGGGCGAGAAAGACAGCGACACGACCGTCCGGTTCGCGTCCCGCGGACCCGCCGGCTGGGCCGACGCGGCGGGGGGGATGAGCGCCGCAAACAGGGCGGCGCAAAGGAGTGTCAGGCGGATCGCCCGATTCTGCATGTCAGGGGTCTCCTTTCAAATGGAGTGGCCAGAGGGTTATACCAGCGAAGGCGTCGGGACACAAGATGCGGGATGGAAAACCCCGGGGTTGATCGGCGGCGCGTTTTGTGGGACTCTTTCCCTGCAATCTCGTCCGAGGAGGCAGACCATGATCGTGACCACCACCCCCGGCGTCGAGGGCAGGACCATCCGCGAGTACCTGGGCGTCGTGACCGGCGAGGCCGTTCTCGGCGCCAATCTCTTCCGGGATCTCCTTGCGGGGGTGCGCGACATCGTGGGCGGCCGCTCGGGCGCTTACGAGAAGGAACTGCGGCGGGCCCGGGAGATCGCCTTCCGGGAGCTCGAGGAGGCCGCCGCGGCCCGCGGGGCCGACGCCGTCGTCGGCGTGGACATCGACTACGAGGTCCTCGGCGAGAAGAACGGCATGCTCATGGTCAGCGTGAGCGGCAC
>JAKPQH010000098.1 GCA_029580855.1 bacterium
GAAAGAGCAGCACGCCGCCGTCGATGCGCGGTGTGTCCGGTGTCTTCGTGAACCTCTTGCTCATGAGCTCCCTCGCGGTCGGAGACGACTCCGGTATTCTCGATAACCCAGCCTAATCATGCAAATCCAGTCTGCTTATGAACTTCCGTCTGCAGATAAGGCTTGGCGAGACGAAAGCGTGGAGGGAGATGAGAGGCGTGGAGGGAGACGAGGGACGCGGCGGGAGATGAGGGGCGCGTCGGGAGATGAGGGACGCGGCGGGCCGGCTGCCGCAGGCAGCCGGCCCGCCGCGTCCCTTTTTCGCGGCGCCCGCCCGACTCACGTCGGCGGGCGCCCGCGCTTGCGCCGGGCGGGCGCCCGGGCTTCCGTCCGCCCTACGGGCTGGTGCGGGTTCAGTACACGCGCACCTTGAGCACCGAGGTGTAGGCGCGCCAGTACCAGTCGTCGCCGGGATAGCGGACGACGTACCAGGTGGTGCGCTTGGGGCGCAGGTTTCCGGTCGTGTAGGCGCCGAGGCCGTTGGCTTTGGCTTGGCCGACCTTGGCCCAGCCCTGCTTGGCCGGGTCCCAGGCGGTCGGCGCCGCCGAGGCCGTCTTCGTCCGGGCGTAGACGGTCACGAGCTTGCTCTTGCCCTTCGTCTCCCCCCAGTGGCCCTCGGTGGGGATCACGCCGCTCAGCTTGATCGCGCCGCCCTTGAGGATCGCGGTCTTGCTCGCCTTGAGGGTGCACACCTGGAAGACCTCGGCAAGCGAGAGCACGCCCGACGTATTGTCAAAAACCAGCCTGTACTGGTAGCCGGCGGGGGCGTTGGTCGGGATCGTCAGCGTCTTCGTGAACGGACTGGCGCCGCTCGTGGTCGTGTCCGCGTAGTCCTTGAAGGGCGTCCCCGACGGCGAGTCCGCCCACCCGTAGTAGTCGAGGGCCCAGCCAGGGGGGAACTGCCAGTGCTTCAGCGTCACCTTGGTGCCCGGCTTGCCGGAGCTCCCGTACGGGGCCGTGATCGCGATCCGCTGTGCGTCCCGCTGGTCGACGGCGACCGTCTGACTAGCGGACCGACCTGCGGTCACGGTCACCGCGGCAGGGAGGGAGTACTCGAGGCCCTGGTTCACCCAGAAATACGTCGCGCCGCGCTCGTACGTGCCCGGCGGTACGTAGGTGTTGCCCTCGACATCGCCCACCATCCCTACGAGGGGGGAGCCGGCGATGAGGTGCGACTGGGCGTCCGCACCGTACAGCTCCGTCAAGACGGTGTCCCAGCCGTCCCACCCTTCGGGACCACCGCGTGTCACGTACGTGTGGACGGCGCCCGTGTGCCAGTCGAAGGTCGTCGGGCCGGGGTCGGTCCATGAGGCGTCGTTGCGTTCTGCGTACCACCAGTTCCCGCCCGGGAAGTCAACGTCGAGGTAGAGGCATCCGTTGCCCGAGGCTGCGGGGAGGCCGGAGAAGCTGTAAGCACCACTCGCGTCCGTCTGCCTGTCACCGGACTCCCACGTGTCCTCGTAGGGAGCTCCCCAGTGCAGCCAGGCGCCCTCTATCGGGACGTCGTTGTAGCTGTAGACGTGGCCGTTCACCACAGCGTTGCCGGCCAGCTTGACGCCGAGGGGGATGAAGCGCTCACGTGCCGTCACGCCGGTGACGTCCAGCTCGCCGCCACCAGGAGGGCCGCCGTCGGGGTGCCGCGCACTGGGCAAGTCGACGGCGAGGGCCGTGCCCGCCAAGGTCAGCATCGTGAGAACGGCGACGATCGTCGCCAGGATCGTCCTGCGCATGGCTCCTCCTGTCACTATGATGCGAGGCCGGCGGTTGCAGGACCTGTTCGCTGCCTCGGCACCGCTTCCCGTCCTCCTTACCTCTATCGGCTCTCGTCAGATGCTGGGCAAGAAGAGGGACGGGAGAAGCGTTGCCGGGCGTGACGACGTCGCCTCGGTGGTGCCGCGGCGTGGTTACGCGATGGCGAGAACGGGGCATGACTTGGGTAACTTCCGGCGGCGCCTACCGACAGTCTCCGTGCTGATCAAGCGACGGCGAGGAGGGATGATGGCTCGGATCCATCCGTTGCACCCGGTCGTCCAGGACGATACGGTCATCGGCGGGGAGTACCCGGACCGCGCGGTCGCGTCCATCGTCCGCTGCGAGCTGTGCGGCGTCCAGTTGCCTGAGCCTTCCCAGCGCTATCTGCTCGTTTCTCCGCGGCGTCGTGTGACGCCCATCGTGGCCTGCCACACGTGCCGCAACGCGGCGCTGGGCGAAGGCTACCGCCCCGTGTCCTGAGCAAGGCGCTGCTGCTCGGACCGACTGCGACAACGAGTCCGGAGCGGCGCACGCTCGTCGGAAGCATGCCCGGGGATGGTGCAGGCCGGTGGGGCGCGGCGGCCCGCCGGGCGCGTTTGCTAGAATGGCACACCCGCGCGGCGGGCCGCCGCGCAGACCCAAGGGGTGGGCACGTTGCGCTTCCTCGACGCTTGCGCGCGCCGCCCGGTCGATGTCACGCCCGTGTGGCTGATGCGCCAGGCCGGCCGCTATCTTCCCGAGTATCGCGAGATCCGCGAGCGGCTGTCGTTCATCGAG
>JAKPQH010000099.1 GCA_029580855.1 bacterium
GCTTTCGGCGTAACACGCGTAATACGAAGGCCCTTTTCGCGACCAGTAGTTCGTCCCGCTGAAACACATGTAGTACATCCGCCAGCCGCCCGTCTCCGGGTTGCGGATGACCTGCGGGCGGTACGGGCGCTCCTCCCACGGCCGGTCCGCCACGATGATCGGGTTGCCCGGGTGGCGGTAGGGCGGGTTCACGCGGCGGGTAAGCTGGCGCCGGTCCTCGATGAGGTGGTCATCCAGAAACAGGTGCGGGCCCGGCCCGATTTCAAGCGGCTGTCCGGTCAGGTAGTTCAGCATGGGGTGGTCTCCGTTTCTGTCTTTGGAGTGCGGCGGCCCGCCCCAGCGGGGAACCATGCCGCCAACCTGGGTGGGACAGGCCACACGCAGTGCGGCAGGCATTCCTGCCTGTCCTTAACCCATCGGTGTCCGCGCCAGCCCGGTCCTGCGAACCGGGCTGAGCTATCTCGCGCCGTTGGCGCTTTTTTGACAGCACACGTCCACCGAAAGGCCTGAAGGGCCGCAATATTCATAGCCCGGCTCATCGGGCCGGGCGGTGTGGCCGGTGCGTCGGCCTGGATTCCCGCCTTCGCGGGAATGATGGCGTGTTTCAGGCTCAGCCGGCGCGCGTCCACCCCGTCCACTGTGTCCACCGGGCAGGCAAAAATGCCTGCCGCCCGCGGGGCGGCACGCCCCAGCGGGGTACCATGCCGCCAACCTGGGTGGGACAGGCCACACGCAGTGCGGCAGGCATTCCTGCCTGTCCTTAACCCTCGGTGTCCCCGCCAGTGCCCGGTCCTGCGAACCGGGCTGAGCTATCTCGCGCCGTTGGCGCTTTTTTGTCGGTACACGTCCACCGGAAGGCCTGAAGGGCCGCAATATTCATAGCCCGGCTCATCGGGCCGGGCGGCGTCTCCGGTGCGTCGGCCTGGATTCCCGCCTTCGCGGGAATGACGGCGTGTTTCAGGTTCAGCCGGCGCGTGTCCACCCCGTCCACTGTGTCCGCTTGGGCGCTGTGTGGGCGCTGTGGACCGGGCGGAAGCCCCGCGCGGAAGCTCACCTCCCCCGCATCGTGGCCCGCAACATATCCCCCGCCAGCGCGGCGGCGGCCTGCGGCACGGAATCCTGCAGCAACCGCCCCAGCTCGCACCCGCTGCACGTCTGCGACGCCATCGCCGGGATGTGCGACGTCTCCACGTCCACCACGCTCAACGTCACGCTCCACGTATCCCCCACCTTGCCCACCCGGCCGGTGATGATGAACGGCGCGGCGAGAATCTCCCCCACCTCAATGGCGCAACTGGTGGAGGTGCACGGCGAAAGGATTAACGCCTGCTCCTGCATGATCTGCTCCATCCGGGCGCGCTCCATCACCCGGAACACGCCGGTCTGATGAAGCGACAGCCGAAGGTGATCGGTAAGCGTTGCCGCAGCGTTGGCGTTCATTCCGGGGCACTCAAGCGGCAGCACGGCGGCGTAGAAACTCGTATCCGGGCGGGAAGCTTCCCCCGCCTCGCCGGTTCGCTGAAGCTCCGGCGGCAACTGCACAAGCCCCGCCGACCGCTCCGCCGCAGCCTGCACGCGCAGTGTCTGCACTGTGGCCGTGCGGGCGCCGAGCGAAATACCGAGCGGCAGGTTCTCCCATTTGTAGCGGGTGCGGCGATCCGCCAGCGTAATCGTAACCGGCAACGCGGCGGAACCGCGATACGCCGGGGCAACCGTCACCACCACCGGCACCTCGCGGTATTCGCCCGCCGGAATGTCCCCCACGGTGAACCGGCCGTCCTGCGGCGAGAGGATATACACGTACTGCGCCGACGTGCTGACCGTGCCGCTCACCCCTTCCGCCGCGCCGGAG
>JAKPQH010000100.1 GCA_029580855.1 bacterium
AATGAGAAACCGATCATGTGAGAACAGGATGCGACATGGGAGCATGGGCACGCCCGGGCTGTCGCCGTTGATCGGTTGTCAGTTGTCGGGTTTTCATTTTTCATTGTCTTGGTCTCGGGGGCTTCCATGACCGTTCCCCTCTCCGCCTATCTGCTGCTGAGCGCCTACCTCTTTGTCCTGGGGGTGGTCGGCGTCGCCACGCGGCGAAACGCCCTCATCATCTTCATGTCCATCGAGCTGATGCTGAACGCCGTGAATCTCACCTTTGTGGCGTTCTCGCGCTTTCTCCAGTCCATGGACGGGCAGATCTTCGTTTTCTTTGTGATGGCCGTGGCGACGGCGGAGGTGGCCGTGGGGCTGGCCATCATTCTGGCGATCTACCGGAACCGCGAGACGGTGGATGTGGCGGAGCTGAACCTGCTGAAATGGTGAGGGGGGACAGCGTGTCGGGGGCCGGGTGCCGAGACGGGATGACAAGACGCCGCGAGCCCCGCCCGCCGGTCAGGCGGGCGCGAGTCGCGAACGGAACAGCTGCGCAAAAGCGTTGCGGGTGGGAGCGCGATGACTGACCTCTGGTTGATTCCCATCTGGCCGCTGCTGGGGTTTCTCCTGAACGGCTTCTTGGGGCGCCGGCTGGGCACCGCGGCCGTGGTGAAGATCGCCTGCGGGAGCGTGGGGCTGTCCCTGCTGGCCTCGGTCAAGGCCGTGTGGGAGCTGCTGGAGCGGCCGGCGGAGGCGCGGCAGGTCGAGCAACTGGTCGCGCCGTGGATCGGGGTGGGGAGCTTCCGGGCCGACTGGGGGCTCCTCCTGGACCCGCTGTCCGCCGTCATGATCCTGGTGGTCTCCAGCGTGGGGTTCCTGATCCACGTGTACGCCGTGGGGTACATGCGGGGCGATCGGGACTTTCCGCGGTTCTTCACGTACATGAATCTCTTCACGTTTTCGATGCTGATGCTGGTCTTGGCCGACAACTATCTCCTGCTGTACGTCTTCTGGGAGGCGGTCGGACTGTGCTCGTATCTGCTCATCGGCTTCTGGTTCGAGCGGCCGGCTGCGGCAGAGGCGGGCAAGAAGGCCTTCATCGTCAACCGGGTGGGCGACTTCGGCTTTGGTCTGGGCGTGATGCTGCTCTGGACCACGCTCGGCACGCTGCGCTACGCGGACGCGTTCGCGGCGGCGCCGGCCCGGCTCGCCGCCGGGGGCGGGCTGGTCACGGCGATCACGCTTCTGCTTTTCCTGGGCGCGACGGGGAAATCGGCGCAGATCCCGCTCTACGTGTGGCTGCCGGACGCCATGGAAGGGCCGACGCCGGTCTCGGCGCTGATCCACGCGGCGACGATGGTGACGGCGGGCGTGTACATGGTGGCCCGCTCGGCTCCGCTGTTCAACCTGGCGCCGGTCTCGATGGCCGCGGTGGCCTGGATCGGCGGTCTCACGGCGGTCTTCGCCGCCAGCATCGCGCTGGTCCAGACCGACATCAAGCGGGTGATCGCCTACTCCACCATCTCGCAGCTCGGCTACATGTTCCTGGGCTGCGGTGTGGGCGCGTACGCCGCGGCCATCTTCCACCTGATGACGCACGCGTTCTTCAAGGCGCTGCTCTTCCTGGGGGCGGGCTCCGTCATCCACGGCCTCGGCGGGGAGCAGGACCTGCGCAAGATGGGCGGGCTGCGCCGGCACATGCCGATCACGGCTTGGACCTTCCTCATCGCCGCGCTGGCCAATGCCGGGATCGTCCCGTTGGCGGGATTCTGGTCGAAGGACGAGATCCTGTACGGGGCGCTCGCCGGAGGGCACCCGGGTGTCTGGGCCCTGGGGGTCGGGGGGGCGTTTCTCACCGGGTTCTACATGCTCCGATGCTACTGGCTGGCGTTCGAGGGGCCGTCGCGGGCGGCCGGCCCCGCGCCGCACCCGCACGAATCGCCGCCGGTGATGACCGTGCCGCTCGCCGTCCTGGCGCTTTTCGCCGCGGTGGTGGGATTCGTGGGTGTCCCGCCGGAGCACGGGGTTTACCATCGATTTGTGGAGCCGGTCTTTACCGCGGCAGGGAAGGCCGCGGCCCACGGGGCGCCGGTCGGTGAAATTCCCTTGGCCCTGCTCTCGCTGGTCATCGCCGGCGCCGGCGCGCTGACCGCGATCCGGTTCTACGCCTGGCAGCCAGATCTCCCGAACCGTTGGGCGGCCCGGTACCCGAGGGCGTACCGGTGGCTCCTCCGCAAGTATTATGTGGACGAGCGGTACGACGAGTGGTTTGTGCAACCGATCCGGCGTCTGGCGGTCTGGTGCTGGCGCGGCTTCGACGAGCCGGTGGTGGACGGCTCGGTCAACGGGATCGGCATCCTGATCCGGGCGGGGGGCACCGCGCTCCGCTATCTGCAGACCGGCTACGTGATGAGCTACGTCCTCAGCTTTGTCGTCGGGGTCGTGGTCATCTTGGGCTATCTCGTGTTGGTGCGGTGAGGATGATTACGGTTCGACGGTACGACGGTTCGGTGGTTCGGGGGGACGGCGGGACGGCAGGACGACGGTTCGGCGGTTCGGCGGGACGGCAGTACGTGAAGCGCGAACCTCCAAAGCTCCGGAACCGCCAAACAGTCGAACCGCCGAACCGCCGAACCGCCTATAGGAATTGTGCCTCGTGAACGACTTGCCCATCGTCTCCATCGTGACCTTCGTGCCGCTGGCGGGCGTGGCGCTCCTCCTGTGCCTGGATCGGCGGCGCGACGCGGCCATCAAACACTCGGCCTTCGCCGTGTCCGTCCTCACGTTTCTGGCGTCGCTGGCGCTTTACGGCGGGTTCCGGCTGGACGTGCCGGGCATGCAATTCGAGGAGCGGGCGCCCTGGATCGGCTGGCTGGGCGTGGAGTACCACGTCGGCGTGGACGGGATCAGCCTGCTTCTGGTTCTCCTCACCACGTTTCTCACCGCCATCGCCATCCTCTCGTCGTACACGGCCGTCACCGAGTCGGTCAAGGAGTACATGATCTGCATGCTGCTCCTCGAGACCGGCATGCTCGGCGTGTTCGTCGCCCTGGATCTGGTCCTCTTCTATGTGTTCTGGGAAGGGATGCTGATCCCGATGTATTTCCTGATCGGCATCTGGGGCGGGCCGCGCCGGATCTACGCGACCATCAAGTTCTTCCTGTACACGATGGCGGGCGGCGTCCTCATGCTGGTGGGCGTCATCGTGCTCTACTTTGCGAGCGGCGCCGCGCCCGGCGGCGAGTACACGTTCGACCTGCTGAAGCTCACGGGGCTGCGGCTGCCGTTCCAGACGCAGGTGTGGCTGTTCCTGGCGTTCGCCCTGGCCTTTGCCATCAAGGTGCCCATGTTCCCATTCCACACGTGGCTCCCCGATGCCCACGTGGAGGCGCCCACGGCCGGCTCGGTGATCCTGGCGGGCGTCCTCCTGAAGATGGGGACCTACGGATTCCTGCGGTTCGCGCTGCCGCTGTTCCCGGACGCCACCGCCTACTTCACGCCGCTGGTCTCCTGGTTGGCGATCATCGGGATCCTGTACGGCGCCCTGGTGTCCATGGTTCAGCCGGACCTGAAAAAACTGGTGGCCTACAGCTCCGTGAGCCACCTGGGCTTCGTCATGCTGGGGATCTTCGCCCTGACCGCCCAGGGGGTGGCGGGCGCCATCCTGCAGATGATCAACCACGGCCTCTCGACCGGGGCCCTGTTCCTGCTGGTGGGGATGCTGTACGAGCGGCGCCACACGCGGATGATCGAGGACTTCGGCGGGCTGGCGCGGATCATCCCCGCCTTCACGGCGGCGTTCATGCTGGTCACCCTGTCGTCCATCGGGCTGCCGGGGTTGAACGGGTTCGTGGGCGAGTTCCTGATCCTGGTCGGCACCTTCCGCGTCAATGTGCTGTACGCGGTCCTGGGGACGGCGGGAATCATCCTGGCGGCCGTGTACATGCTGTGGATGTTTCAGCGGGTGATGTTCGGCCCCGTGGTGCGGGAGGCGAATCGCGGCCTGGCGGACCTCACATCGCGCGAAGTGGCGGTGCTAGCCCCGGTCCTGGTCCTCATCGTGTGGATCGGGATCTATCCGCAGCCGTTCCTGCGCACCACCGACGCGTCGGTGGTGCGGCTTCTGGGGCAGGTGCACGGTCGGAACGCGTCGGGTGCCGGGTTCCGAGCGCCGGATGGCGCGGCACGACTCCGGACCGCAGGGGAGTCGGGGGGAGCGGGGGGAAGCGCGGCGGCCGGCGGCCGGCGGCCGGCCGGCAGCGACGCCGCGGGGGTAGAGCGGCTCGAGACCAGGGGAGCGGGGGAACTGCGACTGGCCGCCGCAGAAACGCACGGGGGGCGCCATGGACGTTAGTCTTCCCCAGATATCCTGGGGGGCCATGCTGCCCTTCCTCGTGATGACCGGGACCGGGCTTCTGCTCCTGGTGCTGGACCCGCTCCTGGAGCCCGAACGACGCGACCGACTCCCCCTCATCAGTCTGGGCGGCGTAGTCGTCACGGCAGCCATCGTGATCCTGCGCCGGGGGCAACCCGAGATCGTCTTCGGCGGGATGCTCGCGGCGGACGGCTTTGCGACCTTCTGCAATCTGCTGTTTCTGCTCGTGGCGGGCCTGACGCTGCTCATCTCCATCGCCTATATCCGGCACACCGGACTGGAGCGCGGCGAGTATTCGGCCCTGCTCCTCTTCAGCACCCTGGGGATGATGATCATGGCCAGCAGTCTGGACCTCATGACCATCTTCTTGGGGCTGGAAACGCTGTCCATCTCGTTGTACATCCTGGCCGGATTCCTGCGGGAGCGGCTCGAGTCCAACGAATCGGCGCTGAAGTATCTGCTCCTGGGCGCCTTCGCATCCGGGTTTCTCCTGTACGGGATCGCGCTCGTGTACGGTGCCACCGGGACCATCAATCTGCGGCAGATAGCCGAGGCCGTGGCCCGAGGGCAGGTGAACAGCCCCATCCTGCTCGCCATCGGGATGGGCCTCTTGATCGTCGGATTCGGTTTCAAGGTGGCCGCCATTCCATTCCACTCCTGGGCACCGGATGTCTACGAGGGCGCGCCGACGTCGGTGACAGCCTTCATGATCGCCGGCACGAAGGCCGCGGCGTTCGCCGCGTTCCTCCGCATCCTGATGACGGCCCTGCCGGCGCTGCAGCCCGACTGGAGTCGGGCCCTCGGGATCCTCGCCGTCCTGACCATGACGGTCGGCAACGTGGTCGCCATCGCGCAGACCAACATCAAGCGGATGCTGGCCTATAGCTCCATCGCGCACGCGGGCTACATCCTGGTGGCGCTGGCGACGGGGACCAAGCTGGGCAGCGGCAGCATCCTGTTCTACCTGGCGGCGTACGCGTTCATGAACCTCGGCGCCTTTGCGGTCATGGTGGCGCTGGCGCGGCGCGACGACGAGCGCCTGACGATCGACGACTACGCCGGTCTTGGGCTCCGCCGTCCGGCCCTGGGCGCGGCGATGGCCCTGTTCATGTTCTCGCTGGCGGGCATCCCACCGACGGCGGGGTTTATGGGGAAGCTGTACGTCTTCAGCGCCGCCGTCCAGGCGGGCTACATCGGATTGGCGGTCATCGGCGTGGCCAACAGCGTCGTGTCCGCCTTCTACTATCTGCGCCTCACGGTGGTCATGTACATGTCGTCCGCGCCGGGGGAGCCGGTGGCAGGCCAGCGCCCGGCGCCGGCCCTCGGTCTGGCGGTCCTCGTCGCCGTCGGCGGAACGCTGCTGCTCGGCATCTTCCCCTCCCGGCTGCTGGAGGCGGCTCTGCGCTCGGTGACGGCGCTTCTCGGCTGAGCCCGACGTTCCTTTGGGGGGCGTGCGCAACATGAAGCCGACGAAGATCCCCGAAAAGACCGTGACCCGGCTGTCCATCTATTTGCGGTGCCTGGAAGAGCTGGAGGCCGACGGGGTGACCTCGGTGTCGTCCCGGCAATTGGCCGAACGCTTCGGTTTGAACTCCGCTCAGGTCCGGAAGGATCTGGCGTATTTCGGCCAGTTCGGCGTGCGCGGTCTGGGATATTACATCGCCGAGCTCAAGCACAATTTGGAGCGGATCCTCGGGCTCAAGCAGGACTGGGAGGTCGCCCTGGTCGGGGTGGGAAATCTCGGCTCGGCGCTGATCGCTTACAAGGGCTTTCAGGCCCGCGGCTTCAAGATCGGTCTGGCGTTCGATGCGGACCCGGCCAAGACGGGACAGGTCGTGGGTGACGTGCAGATCACGGACATCGCCAGGCTGGTCCCGACCGTGCACCGAAAGAAAGTCAAGATCGCCGTCCTGACCGTTCCGGCGGCGGCGGCGCAATCGGTCGCGGATCTCCTGGTGGAGGCCGGTGTCACGGCCATCCTGAACTTCGCCCCTGCGCAGCTGACGGTTCCCGAGGGGGTCAAGGTACAAAATGTCGATCTGTCGGTTCTCTTGAAGACCCTTTCCTACCACACGGTCCGCACGGCCCGCACCGGTCCGCAGCGGACGGATCCCCCCACGCCCGGCCAATCGTGACCGGCGCGGGCGTGCGACCCCGCTCGGGCCGAGACGCGCGCCGCCGCCGGCCACCCCGTCGCGTGTCGGCCTCCCCGGTTTGTCCGCCGGCATCAGTCTCAAGACCATTTGCGCTTGTCGCTTGCATCCCAGCCTGGCTTCTGATAAGGAGGAACGCGGGCCTCTGCGCTCCGAGTTTACACGGCTCGGGTTTCCGCCCGCGTTTTTGTTCCTCCCGAGACCGCACACCGCGGCATCGCCCCTGATGGAGGGTCACGGTCATGGACCTGGAGCAGATCTCGGTATTCATGGAGAACCGACCGGGCAGCCTGGCGGACATCACGAGGGCCCTGGCTCAGGCCGGCGTCAACATCCGGGCGCTGTCGCTGGCGGATACGGCCGACTTCGGCATCCTGCGGCTGGTTGTCAACCAGCCGGACACGGCCCGTCGCGCGCTCCAGGACGGGGGCTTTACGGTCGGCATGACGAAGGTGGTGGCGCTGGAGATTCCGGATCGGCCGGGCGGACTCGGGGACGTTCTCCAGATCCTGGCCGCCGCCGCCATCAACGTGGAGTATATGTACGCCTTCGTGCAGAAGAGCGGTGAGAACGCGGTGGTCATCTTTCGCTTCGACGAACCGGATCGGGCTGCGCGCGCCTTGCGGGAGGCCGGGATCCGGGTGCTGGCGGGCGAAGAAGTCTATGCGATGTGACGGAGGGAGGTCGGCATGAGGCTTCAAGGGAGGGGCAGCATGGAGCGCATCGGCGGGATCATCGGCGCGGCGTGGATTGCGGCGTGCCTTGCGGCGGGCGCGATCCCCGCACGGGCCGCGGAGCCGATCCGGATCGGCGGCATCTTCTCGGTGACCGGCCCCGCCTCGTTTCTGGGGGAGCCGGAGCGGAACACGGCCAAGATGCTGGAGGAAGACCTCAACGCGGCCGGCGGCCTCCTGGGCCGGAAGATCGAGGTCATCGTCTACGATGACGAGTACGATGCGACTAAAGCAGTGACTGCCGTGGATCGGCTTATCAAGCGGGACCGGGTCGTGGCCGTGGTGGGGCCGAGCGGAACCGGAAGCACCCTGGCTATCGTCCCTAAGATCGAAGAGGCTAAGATACCTCTCATCTCCTGCGCGGCTGGGCGCAAAATCGTGGAACCCGTCCGGCCGTGGGTCTTCAAGGTGGCGGCCAGCGACATCCTGGCGGTGAAGAAGATCTTCAACGACCTCAAGCGGCGGGGCCTCGCCAAGGTTGCCATCCTGACGGCGTCGGATGCGTACGGCGCGGGCGGGCGCGAGGACATCAAAGAGCTGGCGCCCAGGATGGGGATCTCTCTGGTCGCCGATGAGGTGTACGGGCCCAAGGACACCGACATGACGGCGCAGCTCACCCGGATCAAGGGGACGGACGCGCAGGCCATCGTCGTTTGGGGGACGAACCCCGGCCCCGCAGTGATCGCCCGGAACCGCGGCCAGCTCAAGATCGCGACGCCGCTCTACATGAGCTCGGGCGTTGCCTCCAAGAAATTCATCGAGCTGGCCGGTCCGGAGAACGCCGAAGGGATCCTTTTGCCGGCCGGTCGCCTGATCGTGGAGGCGCAGCTCCCGGCCACGCACCCCCAGAAGTCGCTGCTCTCCAAGTATATCCGCGAGTACGAGCCGCGCTTCAAGCAGCCTGTCTCGACGTTCGGCGGCCACGCGTGGGACGCGATGATGATCCTCGGCCAGGCGATTCGGGACGCCAGGTCCGCAGAGCCGGCGGCCATCCGGGATGCCTTGGAAAAAGTGCGGGGTTTCTACGGCACCGGCGGCGAATTCAACTTCTCGCCCGAAGACCACAGCGGCCTCAGCGAAGAGGCCTTTGCCATGGTCCGGATCACGAAGGGCGACTGGGAGCTGCTGCGGTGAGCCGGCGGCCGAGGTAACGCGCAGCCAAACGACGCCGCGGCGGAACGGTGGCGGGCACCGCCATAACGAGGACCGACAGGGAGGGGACACATGGGGAAGCAGATCAGGGCAGGATGGCTCGTCGTGCTGGCGCTGGCCTGGCTTCACACGTCCGCACAGGCCGCGGAGCCGATCCGGATCGGGGCCATCTTCTCGGTGACCGGCCCGGCCTCGTTCCTGGGGGAGCCGGAGCGGAACACGGCCAAGATGCTGGAGGAGCAGGTCAACCGCGACGGCGGCCTCCTCGGGCGAAAGGTGGAGATTATCGTCTACGACGACGAATATGATGCGACCAAAGCAGTGACCGCGGTGGACCGGCTCATCAAGCGTGACCGGGTAGTTGCTATTGTGGGGCCAAGCGGGTCGGGGAGCACGCTGGCCATCGTCCCGAAGGTCGAGGAGGCCAAGATCCCTCTGATCTCCTGCGCCGCGGCGAAGAAGATCGCGGAGCCCGTCAAACGCTGGGTCTTCAAGACGCCGCAGAACGATGCCCTGGCGGTGAAAAAGATCTACCAGCACGCGAAGAGCGCCGGGCTCAGCAAGATCGCAATCCTCACGGCCTCGGACGCCTTCGGGGCTGCGGGGCGGGACGAACTGAAGGAGCTCGCCGTTCAGGCGGGGATGACCATCGTCAGCGACGAGGTCTTTGGCCCGAAAGACACCGATATGACTGCCCAGCTCACCCGGATCAAAGGGACGGCCGCCCAGGCGATCATCGTCTGGGGGACCAACCCGGGGCCGGCCGTCGTCGCCCGGAACCGGGCTCAGCTCAAGATCGGACTGCCGCTATACATGAGCCACGGCGTGGCCTCGCCCAAGTTCATCGAGCTGGCCGGCCCCGAGAATGCCGAGGGCATCCTGCTGCCGGCGGGGCGCCTGATCGCGGAGGCGCAGGTCCCGGCCGGCCATCCGCAGAAGGCCATCCTGGCCGGGTACACCAAGGAGTACGAGGCGCGCTTCAAGCAACCCGTCTCGACCTTCGGCGGGTACGCGTGGGACGCCATCATGCTGGTGGCGCAGGCCGCCAAGCGCGCCCAGTCCACCGAGCCCGCCGCCATCCGGGACGCCCTGGAGACCACCCGCGGCTTCTGGGGGACCACTGGCGAATTTAACTTCTCCGCCGAAGACCACGCCGGACTGACCGAGGACGCCTTCGTCATGGTGCGGATCACCAAGGGGAACTGGGAAATGCTGCGCTAAGCCGTTGTCAAAGAATAGTTTGAACGGAGAAATTTCGTACACGGCATAAGGAGCCGTAACGAAATCACAAAAAATGGCCATGTTATTTCGTAACGGCTCCTAACCATGCCGGCGCCGTCGGATATTCTGCAATACGTGATCTCGGGGGCGACCCTGGGCGCGACGTACGGGCTGGCCGGCCTCGGGTTCACGGTGATCTTCAACACCACCGAGATCATCAACTTCGCCCAGGGCGAGTTCGTGAT
>JAKPQH010000101.1 GCA_029580855.1 bacterium
CCCAGCCCGGTCGTGTCGCTGCCCAGGACAGCCGCGGAGCGCACAGACCCTGCCCGGGCCGTCCATCGTCCCTCGCGCGGGCATCCCCACGCCCACGAGGCGCCACGACCTTTGTTGCGGTCTTCGATCAGGCCCGCCGCTTGAGCCGGGATCGTGAGGCGGGGGATCCGACGCCTGCACGCTTCGGAACGCGCCCCCGAGACCGTGCATCCGCCGTCGTCGTCGCGCTCGCACTGTGGGGGGCCGACGGCGCGGCCCGCCTCGCGTCCCGCGTTGCGTCGCCGCCTGATACGTTCTGCGCGGACACTCCCGAGCTTCCCGGCTTGACGTACCCGAGCGCGCCAAGCGCTTTTTGCAGGTCCCGCTCCAGCTGTTGGTCCGCGCCCATGGTGTTCGCATATCGAATCGAGCGTATGTGTCGCACGTCAAACGTCATGTCGTCCGGCGATTGGGCGATGACGATCCAGTCTTTCTTCCAGGCGTCCGCAAGACCGGCCTCGTAGTAGACGTTTGGGTTTTTCCCGGTGAAATCCACGATGACGAGATCCGCCTCGGCGATCTGCGCCTTGACGTCGTCCATGATCGGACGCGAGACCGCGATCTCGTCCGCCCGCACGCAATCGATGTCATAGCTCTCCACCGTCTGCACGATCACGCGATAGACAAAATTCAGCTCGGATGCAAACGGCATGATCACGAAGGCTTTGGGCTTCGCCCTGACCAGTCGGACGTTGTCGAAACGCGCCCGGGTTTTCCAGGTCATGAGCCCGCATTGCCCCACCTGATAGCTCTCATCGAGGACGACCAGTTGCTGGACATCGTTCTCGTAAAGCGTGAGCTGGCTACCCGTGAAGGTCAGCTTGAGCCGGTAAGTCTTATTGGGCAGCACCGATTCGGGGCCACCCACCCATTGCCGCGCTTGAAAGTACGGTCCCGGCAGCGTCTTGGCGATAAAAAACTTGGCGTAAAACGCACCGGTGCCCGCGTAGTAGTAGCCTTCGGGACCGCTGTACCGGACCACCAGAGCAGCCTCCATCGCCTGACCGCCCGTGCGTCGCTTTTCGCTCTCCAGCACGGTGATATCCGCGCTGAGCGAGCCGTTCTTGATGCGATCCCCGAAGATGATGGCCTGTCCGGGCCGCTCGGTTTTCAATGGCGAGACGAACCCACCGCCCTCCAACACCTCCCAGTCGTCCGCCAGCATGGAGTACTTGAGCTCGATCATGCGTCTCGCCCGCCTTTCCGTCGCCGCGCGGGTCGCCCCACGCCGGGATGGTTTGCACGGCCCCCGGCACCCAGGACCGCGGCGCCCCGCGACCTGCCTGCTGCGGGTTCCGGGGATATCAGTCCGGCAAACACCGTGGCGGCGGCGGCCGCCGCCGGTCAATCCGTACCCGCCGAGTTCCCGGCGGCGGCCGCGTCCCGGCGCACGCCCGTCACTGGGTGATCTCGTGCGCCAATCGCATCATCCGGTCGAGCGCCGTTTGAAGCAGGGGTCCGGCCTCGTCCACCCTGTTCTGGCCGATCAGCTCCCTGGCGTTGTTGATGGCATCGGCAGTGTCTTTGACCGCCGCCGCTACCAGTTGAATCTTCTTCAGGCTGAGCGCCTGGGCGTCCGCCTCCGCGTTCTTGGTCACCGACTGCAGGATTCCGACCTGATACGACAGCTCCGCCGTCCGCTCGCCCAAACGCTTGATCACCGCCGCGGTGATCTGCCGGCCCAGATCCGAGGCGGTCTCGTTCGCGGTGTCGTACAGGAGCGTGAACTCGGGTCCCGCGGGCAGATTGCCCATGAAATCGATCAGCTTCCGGCGAAGGTCCAACTTCGCCGGATCCGACAGGTCTTGGCGGACCTCGGCGAGGATTCTTTGAAGAACCTGGTGTTGTTCTTCCAGTCGCGACATCGGTGCACTCCCGTCCCGTCGATCACCGGGTGCGGATCCGCCGCACGGCGTTCTCGATCTCCTGGGCGCGACTCATGAGCAGGGCGATATTGGGCAAGCGATTCTCGCGGAGCGCCGCGCCGATTTCGGCGTGGGTTCTCACCCAATCGTCGGTCCCGGTGATGGCCTGATCCAGCATCTCCTTGGCGGCGGCCCGTTGTACCGCCACCGTCGCTCTCGCGTCGCGGTGACGGCCGAATTCCACCTCGCGCGCCGCCAGGAGCCCTTCCAGCTCCCTGAGGCGGCCGACGGAAGGCGCATCGAAGCCGGCCATGGCCGCCTCCGACCGGGCCCTCACCACGGCTTCGACAAGCTTTTCGTAGTGCCCCTGGTTGGGGCGCCAAGCGTTGACCAGACCCTGATCGATGTCGGTGTACGCATTGGCGCAGAGCGCTTTCAGATCCCACAAGTCTTTCTTAAGAATCTCCGCGATCTGCGCCAGGGCCGGGTGCGCCTTCTCCACCGCCCCGGCCAGGTCGCGGGCGGCCTTCACCTCCACGACCGTCCGTCCGATGACGGCGCCGATGGCGACCACCTCTTTCCCCATCGCGCCGGTGGTCGGCACCAACGCCGCCAGTTCGCCGACCGTGTCGCCGAGACGCTGCGCGCTATCGGCGGCGCCGCGGGAGGCGGCGACGATGTTGCTCAGTCCCCCGGCGTAATACACAAGCGCGTCGGCGGCTCTGACACGCACCGACCACAGCCGCGCCGCCTCCGGCGCCGTCTCGGGTGCGCTCCCTCTCCGCAGGGCGTCCGCCACCGTCGCCCCGGCCGTCGTGATCGCCTCGCGGTAGGCCGCGGTCGCGTCCGCGAACGGTTTCACGTTGGGCACCGCGCACCCGCCCAGGAGAAAAGAAAAAAACAGCCACGCCGCCGCGATCCGCGGTCTTCGCGAAGACGGATCCGCGGACCTCAACCCCCCGACCCCTGCGCGAGGTCTGCACGCGTAGAGCCCCATGGATCGCCACCTCTCTTGTCGGTGGGCAACGCGTTGAGACCGATGAAACCCGCACCGCGCCGCCGGGTTTTGCAACATCCAGCGTGCGCACGTCGTGTGGCGGCCCCCCGGTCTCCGTCCGCCCCATGCGAAGCCTTCCGCCCGCGGCCGCGCGCGTTGATCCCGTGCCGTCCACCGGCGTGCGCACGCGGTACGCCGGAGCGGACGACCGGCACCGAGACCCGGTCGCGCGTACGGATGAAACGAGAACCGGGAGGACGTACGAACGAAGACGAGGACCGGCGCCGCGCGTCCGGCCGTGCGGCGTCACCGCGACATGATGTCGCGTCGTACGGGCCACGGTAGCCCCCCCACGCATTCCGTTCGACGCGCCGCGCACAGCCCCCTATTACGCCGCCCTCCCGCGGAAATCAAGCCAAATCCGCGATTCCCGTCGATCCGAAGTCCAAACCCGAACGCCGCATCCGGCGCCCGGCCAGCCGCGCCATGCGAGCACACGCTCCGGCGTGCCGCCTGCGCGGGAATCCGCGCGCACCCCGTCGACCGGAGCACCGAGGCGGACGGGCCCGTGACGCCGCTATGCCCACGCCTCCAGCTTCCGGCCGGCGAGCGCCCGACGTTCCGTCTCACCCTTCTCCTTCATGATCGAGATCTCTTCCGTGGTCGCTCGCCGGAGATCGATGAGCTTGATCGTCGGCCGGCGTGCCGCATTCAAGCACACGTCGCTGAATTGGCCGGTCCCCTCGTCGATGCGACCGCTCGCCGAGACTGTGAATTGGAGCCGGCACTTCCCCCCGAACAACAAACCCGGCCTTCGCGGATGCCGGCCTTCCCAGTAGTACTCCAGGATCGGCTGCGGCAACTGGGCCTGGATCGAGACGAGGTCGGTCTGCCAGCGGGAGGCGTCCAGACCACCCGCACCGAACCCCCGCCCCTCGATCGTCAGGCCGGCCCCGTCGACCGATGGCTCGAACCACATCCAGCTCAACTTCGTCGCGCCCTTCTCCGATCTCACGCGCTCCCACCAGCCACCGGCGATCTCGTGGATGAACCCGCGTGTCGTGTGCACGCCGTTGTCCGGCTGATCCAGCGCGTCCTCGACGCTCGCCCGCAGCGTGGGCCAGCTCGACTCGAAAGCCTGGTCGCGCTTCGGCGTCCAGCCGCGGTCCGGCCGCGCGCGTGTCGCGACATCCCGGGCGAGGCGCTGGAAGTCCGCCTTGTCGAAGTAGGTCAGTTGAAAGGCCCGCAGCGGCTCGGGGACGTCGGCTCCGCGGATACGGAAACAGAGGGGAAACAGACCGCCGCTCCGGGCCGCCTTCCAGATTGCCCCCGCCTCCACCAGCTGCCACTCGCTCGCGACCCTCGGCGGCGCCAGGCACATGAATCCGATCCCGGCGTCCTTGAGCTCCTTTGCCAGCGTGTCGAACCACGCCAGCCCTTTGGGCAGATCGGGACTGACAAAGGCTCGGACCTCCGGGACGACAGCGTTCAACCACGCCTTGACGGCCTTGGCGATCAGCAGTTCGCGGCTTCCCGACCAGCTGATAAACGCCTTCATGTGCTCCCTCCACCTTCCGGGTTTGTGGAACACGTGTCGTGGCGGACCCGGTTGCCGGGCCCGCTCGCCCGACCGGGCCGAGATTTGGTCTGCCTGCGGCGACGGCCTCCATCCCGTCCGGGAACGGTCGCCCCGCGCCGTGGTTGCCCCGCGTTGACGGCGAACCCGATGGTGTCCCGGCGCGCCCGCGGACGCCATGCGCGCGGTGCATTCCCGCGTCGCAGGACCCGGACGGACCGGCGGTCCGGAAATTGATACCTCGCCCACCACCGGAAAGTCAACCGCCTTCCCGTGGGCATGGATGACCATCTCCGCGCGAAGCGGTCATGTCGCTCGGTCGCTCCGCCCGGCGCCGCGTCAACCCTTGGGATTGACTCCCGACCTTCACGCGGCTACGATTCCCCACGCACCCCAGACGAAGGAGGGTTCATGAAAGCCGTTCGATTCCACGAGCATGGCGGACGCGAGGTGTTGCGCTACGAAGATGCGCCCGACCCGACCCCACGCCCGACCGAGGTGCTGCTCCGCGTGAAGGCGGTGGCGCTGAATCATCTGGACGTGTGGCTGCGGAAGGGTCTCCCCGGGATGACCATCCCGCTGCCGAAGATCGGCGGGTGCGACATCGCGGGTGAGGCGGTCGCCGTGGGTCCGCTCTGCGCCCGTATCACGGTCGGCCAGCGGGTGCTCGTGTCGCCCGGCGTCTCCTGCGGGCAGTGCGCCGCCTGCCTGCGTGGCGAGGACAACCTCTGCCGGGGTTTCCAGATCGTCGGCGGTTACACCTCGGACGGCGGCTGCGCCGAACGCGTCTGCGTGCCGGAGGTCAACTGCGTTCCCGTGCCGGACAGCCTCGATGACCGGGGCGCGGCGGCGGTCCCGGTGGCGTTCGTGACGGCGTGGAACATGCTGGTCCGCCAGGCGCATGTGGCGGCCGACGAAGACGTCCTCGTGATGGGCGCCGGAAGCGGTGTCGGCACCGCGGCCGTGCAGATCGCCAAGCTGTTCGGGGCGCGCGTGATCGCCGTGGCCGGGACGGAGGAGAAGCTGGCCAAGGCCCGGGCATTGGGGGCGGACGAGGGCATCAACTCCACGCGGCAGGACCTCGGCCAGGAGATCCGGCGGCTCACCGGCAAACGGGGAGCGGACGTGGTCTTCGAGCACGTGGGCGGGGCGGCCTGGCAGAAGCTCATCCCGAACCTCGCGCCCGGCGGACGGTTGGTGACCTGTGGGGCGAGCGCCGGCTACGAGGGCCGCGTGGACATCCGCTATCTTTTCTCGAAGTCCATCTCCATCCTGGGCGCCTTTCTGGGGACGAAGTCGGACCTGCTGAAGATCGTGGGCCACCTCGCGTGTGGCCGCCTCCGACCGGTGATCGACCGCACGCTGCCCCTCGCCGAGTGCGCGGAAGGCCATCGCCTGCTCGAAGACCGCGCCGTGTTTGGAAAGGTGGTGCTCCTCCCCTGAAAGGACAGGACGCAGCGGGCGGCGGGCGGCCGCGGGGGACACCGCCGGGCGACGGAACTGTCTGCTGCCGGCTGTCTGCGGCTCACTCCGCTCGGGGGGTTTCGCGGGCGTCCGCCGCGTAGGTCCGCATGCCCCAGAAACAGAAGAGCGCGGCGAGCGCAAGCGCGCCCGGCGCCACCCAAAACGCCGTGGACAGCCCCGCCCGGTCGGACACCATCCCGACGATCGTCGGCGAGATGGCATCCCCCAGGGCGTGGATGACGAAGATGTTCACGGCGTAGGCGGTGGCGCGCACCTCCGAGCGACTGACGTTGGCCACGATGGCGTTGAGCGGCCCCGTGTTCAGAAAGATGAAGACCTCGGCGAGGAAGATAGCCGCCAAGACCCACGCCCGATCCCCCAACAGGATCACCGCCGCGCCGCAGGGCACGGCGAGCGCCAGTCCCGCACCGGACACCAGGAAGTACGCCGACGGCACCCGCGTCAGCAGGCGATCGCCCAGCCATCCTCCCGCCATGGTCCCGCCGACGCCGCTCACCAGCGTGAGCAGGCCGAAGACCAGATTGGCCTCCGCCAGCTCCATCCCGCGGACCCGCACGAGATACGTCGGGACCCAGGCCGCCAGCCCGCCCACGGCGAACGTCATGCCCGTCATCGCCAGACAGTTCAACAGGTAGCTCTTGGTCGTGAGCAGTTCGAGGTAATCCGCCAGCCGCGCCCCCGCCGGTCGCGGGGCCGGCGCCGACGGATCGTTCCCGCGCCGCGCCGGATCCGACAGGCGCCCCACCGTCACGGCCAGCCATGCTCCCGGGACACCCACGAGGAAGAACGCAACACGCCAGCCGACCGCCCGCTCGAGCAGACCTCCGAGGAGATAGCCGAGCGCGCTGCCCACGGGGATGGCCATGGAGAAGATCGCCAGCGCCCGCCCGCGGTGGGCGGGCTCGAAAGCGTCCGACAGCATGGCGGGCGCCACGGACCCGTAGCTGGCCTCGCCGATGCCGACCAGGGCGCGGCCGACGAGCAGTTGGCCGTAGCTTCTGACCGTGCCGGAGAGGGCCGTGGCGACGCTCCAAATCCCCACGCCCAGCCCCATGAGCCGCGGGCGGGACCGGCGGTCTGCGAGGACGCCGAAGCCGGGCGCCACGGAGAGATACACCCACATAAAGGCCGACGCCAGGAACCCCAGCTGGGTATCCGTGAGTGCGAGATCGGTCTTGACGGCCGGGAACACGGAAAAGAGGATCTGCCGATCGATGTAGTTGAAGAGGTTGACGGCGAACAGGAGCCAGAGCAGCCTCGACGCGGGCCTCACCGGGGGTCTCCACGACGCCCCGTCACGGGGAGCCGGCGACGCGCCCGGCCGTCGCGCGGCGTGCCCACGACGAACAGGAAGGTGCCCCAGCCGGCGACGATGCCCGCGGCGATGTAGAGCGCCGTCATGCCCAAGGGTTCGTACAGCAGCCCCCCCAGCCCGTTCCCGACCAGACCGCCGACCCCGAACGTGACCGAGGCAAACACGCCCTGGGCCGTGGTCCGGAGGCCGTCCGGCACCAGCCCTTCCACCGTCTGCACCGCAGCCAGATAAAAGACCCCGAAGGTCAACGCGTGGGTGAGCTGGATCCCCAGCAGGAACAGGGGGCCGTGCGCGATACTGGAGAGGAGCCAGCGGACCGGGTGCGCGATCAAGCCCACGATCAGCCAGGTCCGCGGCGCGGCCCAGCCGCACAGACGCGGCCACAGGAGCATCGCCACAAGCTCGCTCCCCGCGGCCAGCGCCCAGGCCGCTCCGGCGAATGCCCGCGAATACCCGAGGCGCTCCAGGTGGATCGTGTAGAACGTCCCATAGGGGCCATAGCTCACCCAGGCCAGACCCGTGGCCACCAGGAGCACCAGAAAGCGCCGGTCCCGCGTCGCGTCCAGAATGTCGCGCAGACCGACCGGCGCCAGCCGGACCCGCTCGCGGGTCCGTCCCGCCCACGCCACCACGCCGCACGCCAGCATGGCCGCCGCGACGCCGTACATCCCGACCCGCAGCCCCAGCCCGTCCATCACCGGACCCGATCCCAGGGCCGCGCAGATGTACCCGACGGTCCCCCACAGGCGGACGGCGGCGTACCGCTGGGGGCGGTCCCGCAGGGCGCGCAGGGTCATGCTGTTGGCAAAGGGAATGAGCGGCGTCCGGAATGCCGCCAGGCAGAAGACCCCAACCGCGGCGGAGGCGAAGCGCTGCGCGTTGGGGAGGGCGCACGCCGCCAGCGCCGAGAGCCAGGTCGTCCAGAGGAAGATGCGGTCGCCCCGGCGGGTCACATCGGCGTAAGCGGTCCAGAGGAAGGGCGCCACCGTGGCCACGCCGGGCATGACGGCGTTGAGCACCCCGATCTCGGCGGGCGCGAGGCCGAACTCCCGCCACAGCGGGGCCAGAAACGGCTCGAAGACGCCGACGGCAACAAAGTAGGCGAAGTAATAGGCGGCGAGATACCTGGTGTCGTTCAGGTGCGTCTCCGAGAGGACGGTGCGACCGTTCGAGCGAACCGTCGACCCGTTTCATGCTACATGATCGGACCGGGATAGACCCGCGGGATTTCCACCGCCTCGCAGGAGACCTGCACGACGCCGGGCACGTGCCGCGCCACGTGCGCCGCGGCGTCCATCATGGCGGGACTGAAGACGACCCCCTTCAGGGCCACCTGACCCTGGCGCGCGACGACCTCGACGTTGATGTTCTTGGTCAGCGGGTCCTGGGCAACGGCCGCGCGTACCCGGGCGCCGAGGCTGAGATCGCGGACGCGCTGCACCGACGCCTCCGTGGGCCGGAAACGGTGGTGGCGGGCCGCCGCCACCAGCAGATCGGTGTAGAAATCCCAGGCGTCCGTCTCCGTGTTGATCACCAGATCGTAGTTCTCGGGGAGCGTCCAGTCCAGCCCGAAGAGGTAATCGATGCGGCCGGCCATTTCGCGGTCGTAGTTCCGCACCTTGCCGGTCGCCGTCTTGGTGTCCAACTTCTCCCGTTCCATGACGCGACGCACCCGAACATCGAAAGGCGCCATGATCCGCACCCGCATGGCGTGGCTCACGTTCCGGAGAAAAAACGGTCCGCCCCGCCCCGCCGTGACCAGGTTGCCCTTTTCCGCGAACGCGTAGTACGCCGCTTCGATGAAGGTCAGGAAGCGGCGCTTCTCCTCGTCGAAACGCTCCCACAGCGACAGGTGTCGGTCCGCCACGTCGCTGATCTTCTCCTCCGACACGTCGTGGACCCGAGCGGCGTGGAGTAGGATCTCCCGATCGACGTAGGCAAAGCCCAGTGTCTTTGCAACGGCCGCTGCCACCTCGTACCCACCGCTCCCCATCTCTCGGGAAATCGCCACGATCGTCATGACTCGACCTCGTCAGGGCCTCCCCCGGGGACGACCCGAAAAAGGAAAACCGCGTCGGCCTACGCCGCGTCCATCCGCACGCCCAGCGCCCCGACCCAGCTCCGCAGGATCGCGCCGGATCGCGGACCGGTGGCGTGCGCGCAGACCCGCCGCCGATCGACCCCCCGGGCCTCGAACCGGAGACGCAGGTGGTCCTGCGGGAGGTACCCCAGCGCGCGCTCCGCCCACTCCACGGCAACCACGTAGCGGGGGCCCACGTACTCGTCCCACCCGATGTCCGCCACCTCGTCCGCCGAACGCATGCGGTACAGATCGATGTGGGCCAGGCGCCGCGGTGCATCCGCCCGCCCGGCGGCGTACTCGTTCACGAGCGTGAAGCTCGGGCTGTGCACATCCTCCGGCCTGCAGCCCAGACCGGCCGCCAGGCCGCGCACAAAGAGGGTTTTCCCGCTCCCCAGCTCCCCGAACAGGGCCACGAGATCGCCGGGCTCCACCAAGCGGCCCAACGCCTCACCGGCCCGCAGGCTCTCCTCGGGCGATGCCGATTCCCAGGACCACTCGCAATCCATCAATGTCAGGACCGTCATGGTGAAAACGCGCCCCCACTCGCCCGCGGCGGCCCCATTCCCTGCTCGCCGAATTGCCCAATCGCCCAATTGCCGCGTCGCCTAGTCGCCAGGCCTCTCGCTCGCCCAGTCGCCCAGTTGCCGCGTCGCCGAATCGCCTTCCCCGCTCCCGGCCTTGACGCGCCCGATGGCCTCGGGGATTCGCTCCAGCAGATCGCCGGCGAGCATCGCCTCTTGTCCGAGCCGCTCCGCCGCCAGGTCGCCCGCCAGACCGTGGACGTAGGCGCCCGCACGAGCCGCCAGCGGCGGCTCGACTCCGCGTCCGATCAGCCCTGCGATCATGCCCGTCAAGACATCGCCGGTGCCTCCGGTCCCCATGCCCGGATTCCCCGTCGGCACGATGGCGACGCCGTCCGTGGGATGCCCCACGAGCGTCCGGGCCATCTTGAGAACCAGGGTGAGGCCGAGATCGGCGACGGTCTGCTGCACCAGCCGGATCCGGTCCCGCAACACCGCATCCACGGCGACCCCGAGCAGCCGGGAGCACTCCCCGGGGTGGGGCGTCAGGATGCGGGGAGCGGCGGCCCGGCGCAGGCAGTCGTCGGCCCCGGCCAGCGCGTTGATCCCGTCGGCGTCCACCACCGCCGGGAGCGGAAGCCGCGCCACAAGCTCTCGAACCAGCGCCTGCGTCGAGGGGTGCGTCCCCAGCCCGGGACCGATGGCGACCGCGTCCTTTCCCCGCGCCAGGTCGAGGACCACGCCCAGGGCCTCCCGCGCCATGGTCCGCGCGTCGGTCTCCGGCACGGGTACCGTCATAGCCTCGGTCACCTTGGTTTCCAGGATGTCGTGCAGGCTGGCCGGGACCGCCAGCGTCACCAAACCGGCGCCCACGCGCAAGGCCCCCAGGGCGGCCAGTGCCGCCGCGCCCGTCTTCCCCGCCGATCCGGCCACGACCAGCGTGTGCCCGAACGTCCCTTTGTGCGCCGCCGCCGCACGGGGCGGGAAAGCCGGCGCCGTGTCCGCCGCCTCCAGGAGGCCCACCTGTGGCGGCGCGTCCGCCCAGAGGTGTCGCGGAATCCCGATATCCACCACACGTACCCTGCCGGCGTACGCCGCGGCCGGGAAAAGCAGCAGGCTGCGCTTCGGGAGCGCGAAGGTGACGGTGAGCGAGGCGCGCACGGCGGGTCCCGGAGGCTCGGGCTGGTCCGCGCCCAGGCCGGACGGAATGTCCACCGAGACCACGGGCCGCCCGGACCGGTTCAGACACGCGATGGCGTCCGCCGCTACGCCGCGCGCCGGGCCCTGCGCCCCCGTCCCCAAGAGCGCGTCGACCACCAGGTCCGCGAACCCCAGCGCATCCCGCACGACCGGCAGATCGGCCCCGCCGCGGATTTCGACGGGGGCGGCGCCCAGCTTCTCCAGGATGTCCAGGTTGATCCGGGCGTCCCCCCCGATCTCCTCGCCCCGAGCCAGCAGCAGCGTGCGGACCGACACCCCGCGGCCCAGCAGTCGCCGCGCGATCACAAAGCCGTCCCCACCGTTGTTCCCCCGTCCGCACAACACCAGCACACGGGCCCGGGCCGCCTTCGGGAACGCCTCCAGCAGCTCGCGGACGGTCTCCGCGCCCGCGTTCTCCATGAGGAGGAGCGACGGGATGCCGCACTCCGTGGCGGCCCGCGCATCCAGATCCCGCATCTCCGTCGCCGTGGCAACTCGGATCATACGTCCTCTGGTCGGCGCCCGTCCGGGTTCGGCCCGCCGCCTGCCCCGCGCGCCGTTGGCGACCGCGCGCTCACCGACCGTCGGTCGTCATGACCACGGCCAGCGCGTAGCCTCCGTCGTGCGACAGGCTCACCAGGGTTTGCCGGACCCCCTGTGCGTCCGCGCGGGTTCTGGCGACCCCCTCCAGGCGGAGGCGCGGGGGCGTGCCCCCGCTCGACTGCACCTCCACGTCCAGCCAGCGCACCCCCAGACTCCACCCGGTGCCGAGCGCCTTCATGGCGGCCTCCTTGGCCGCCAGGCGCGCCGCCAGGTGCACCGCGGGGCGCGCTCGCCGCAGGCACTCGGCCCGTTCCGTCGGTGTGAAGACCCGGTCCAGAAAGCGCTCGCCGTGGCGGGAGAGAAGCGCCTCCACCCGCGCGACGGCCACCAGATCCGTGCCGAGCCCGACGATCATCGACCGGCGCCGTCCTGCACGAGCCGCCGCAGCTCCCGCACGGCTTCGGTCATGCCGACCAGGGTCGCGCGTGCGACCAGGCTGTAGCCGAGATCCACCGCGGTGACCTCGGCGAGTCCCGCCACGGTGGCCGCGTTCTGATACCCCAGACCGCCCCCCGCGTGCACCACCAGGCCCAGCCGGTGGGCCGTCTTGGCGGCATTGGTAAGCGCCTCCAACTCCGCCGCCCGGTTCGCGTCGCTGTCGGCCCAGCAGAAGCGGCCGGTGTGCAGGAGCACCGCCCCCGCGCCGGCGCGCTGGGCCGCCTTCACCTGGTTCGGCACGGGGTCCACCAGGATGCTGGTCAGGGTGCCGCTCTCCGCCAGTGCCTGGATGAACGGCAGCAGCTCCGCTCGACGGTCCTCCACGTCCAGTCCGCGCTCGGCGCCCAGCCGCTCGCGCTCGCCCGGAATCAGCGTCACCACATCCGGGCGCACCGCCAGCGCCAGCTTCAGGTGCTCGTCCAGCGGCGGCATCCGCAGCAGCAGCGCGGTCCGGACGACCTCCCGCAGCAGCCGAACATCGCGCTCCCGAATGCCGCCGCGCTCTCGCCCGCAGGTGACGCGGACGCCGCCGGCTCCCGCCAGCTCGGCGAGGGCCGCCGCCACCACCGGGTCCGGATCGCGCGCGCCCCCCAGCTCGCGCAGCGCGGCCAGCGGGTCCAAGCCGACCACCAGCGTCGTCATCGCACCACTCCGGTTCTCGCCCCACGGTGTCTCACGGCGTCACCCGCTCAATTCGTCAATGGGTCAAATCGGTCGCGCCACCGCATCCCGGTATTCGCCCCAATTGACCGCTCGACTATTTGACGACTCGACCCCCGCTCATCCCAGCGCCGCCTGGATGGCTGCGGTGATGTTCGCCGCCAGCGTCCGAATCTTCCCCTCCTCGGGACCTTCGATCATGACCCGCGCCAGCGGCTCCGTCCCCGAGAACCGCACCAGCACGCGTCCGCAGCCTTGCAGGGCGGCCTCGGCGCTTTGGATCTCGCGCTGCACGTCCGGCAGCGCGGCCAGGTCTTCCTTGCGGCGCACCCGGACGTTCTGGAGCACCTGGGGGAACCGGCGCATGCACGCCGCCAGGTCCGACAGCGGCTTGCCCGCCCGGACCATCGCCGCCAGCACCTGCAGCGCGGTGATGATCCCGTCCCCGGTGGTGTTGTGCTCCGTGAAGATGACGTGTCCCGACTGCTCCCCGCCCAGGGCGTATCCGCAGCGGAGCATCTCTTCCAGCACGTATCGGTCGCCCACCGCGGTGCGCACCAGGCTGATGCCGGCGTCCCGCAGGGCCACCTCCAGCCCCATGTTGCTCATCACCGTCGCCACGGCGGTGCGGGCCGGCAGCCGGCCCGTCGTCGCCAGATCCAGGGCGCACATGGCCAAGATCTGGTCGCCGTCCACCAGCGTGCCCCGTTCGTCCACGGCCAGGACGCGATCCGCGTCCCCGTCGTGGGCGAACCCCACGTGTGCGCGCTCCGCCACCACGGCCCGCTGCAGCTCCTCGGGGTGCAGCGAGCCGCATCCCGCGTTGATGTTGACCCCGTCCGGAGCCACGTTGAGCGCCACGACGTCTGCGCCCAGCTCCCGCAAGACGGTGGGCGAAACCCGGTAGGCGGCGCCGTGGGCGCAGTCCACGACGATCTTGAGTCCACGCAGGCTCAGCCCTTTTGGAAACGAACTTTTGGCGAATTCGATATACCGCCCGGCCGCGTCGCCGACGCGGTAGGCTTTCCCGATCTCGTCGGCCGGGGGCCGGATGCGGTCGATGGCGCCGGTGGCCATCATCTCCTCGATCTCGACCTCCTTGGCGTCGGGGAGCTTCAAGCCGTCGCCCGAGAAGAATTTTATCCCGTTGTCCTCGAAGGAGTTGTGAGAGGCCGAGATGACGACACCCGCATCGGCCCGGAGACTCCGCGTGATGTAGGCGATGCCCGGCGTGGGCAGCGGGCCCACGAGGATGACGTCGACCCCCATGGAGGTGATGCCCGCGGTGAGCGCCGTCTCCAGCATGTACCCGGTCAAGCGGGTGTCCTTGCCGATGACGATGCTCCGGCGCGCTCCGGGCGCGTTGAAGAGATGCGCCGCCGCCCGCCCCAGCTTTACCACGGTCTCGGGCGTCATGGGCTCCTGATTGGCGACGCCCCGGACTCCGTCGGTCCCGAATAAACGCGGCATGCGGTTCCTCCCCGGCCGTGGCGCCCCGCGCCGCGGCGGCTCACGAGTTCTTCGGCTCGATCTCGACCTGGACGACGATGGTGACGCCGTCCTCGACGCGCACCAGACGGCCCACGGGCTCCAGCAGCGCCCGGGTGGAGAACGAGGTCTTGTGCCCCAGCACGCTGATGGGCAACGTCCGCACCCGGGTGACCCGCGCCAGCTCGCTGGCGGGCCCGACCATTCGCACGCGTGGCGGGCTGGCGGCGACCTGCCGCACCACGAACCCGTCGGGCGGGTTCCCCTCCACGCGCGGGGCGATCTCCACCTCCCGCTCCACGGCCCGCTCCAGCACGACCCGCACGCGGCGCGGGCTCACGTCCACGACCCGGATGCCGCGCGGGACGCGGATCAAATCCTCCCGGATCGGGACGCTGTTCTCGCCTTCGGTGAGCTTGACCGGCCATTCGTCCACCGAGATCTCGCGGGCCGTCACCGATGTCACCAGGGTCTTCGGGCCGCGCAGACGCACCTCCAGCGTGTCCGTAGGGTCGTTGACCAGGAAGAGCGTCGACGGCACGTCGAACCGCAGCGGCACATTGACCGTCACCTCGACCTTCTGCTCCCCCAGGACCACGGCCCAGAGCAGCGCGGCCAGGAGCAGCGATAGGAGCTTGAGTCCCAGGTTGTCGTACAACCATCTCCGCATCGGCGTCCGGCCCCGCCCGTTCCGAAGGTGCGCTCCCGGCTGCGGCTTCACTTCGCGAGGCTACCCGCGGCGTCCGCCGTCCTGCTCCTGGCGCGGCCGAAACCGCGCTGCGGAGGCCCCATCAGCTGGATCAGCCGCTGGCGGATCCCACCGCCGTCCAGGTGGCGGCTGATCGCGCCGCCCACCACCAGCGAGACCGTCCCGGTCTCCTCGGAAACCACCAGGGCGATGGCGTCGCTCTCCTCGGTGACGCCCACCGCCGCCCGGTGCCGCGTGCCGAGGTCCCGCGGCAGATCCGGGTTGATGCTCAGCGGCAGAAAACACGACGCCGCCACGATCCGGTCCTGGTTCAGAATCACCGCCCCGTCGTGCAGCGGCGAATAGGGGTAGAAGATGGACTCCAGCAGCCGGCGGGAGACTACGGCATCCACCGGTGTTCCCGAGTCCACGATCTCCGCGAGGTGCGAATCCCGCTCCAGGACGATGATGGCGCCCACCTTCTTGGCCGCCAGCGCCGTGACCGCCCGTACAACCTCGTCGATCATGTGGGCTTCCCGGTATCGCCACAATGCGCTGAGCAGGCTGCCCCGGCGGCCCATGCTGGCCAGGGCGCGCCGCAACTCGGGCTGGAACAGGATGATCACCAGCAGCAGCCACACCGCCAGGAGATTCGACAGCGCCCAGGTCACCGTCACCAGGCCGATGCGCAGCGAGGCCCACGAGGCGGCATAGAGGAGGGCCAACCCGACCAGCATCTGGAAGGCGCGCGTCCCGCGCAGCGCCAGGATGATCTGGTAGATGGCGACCGCCACGATCAGAATGTCGAGGGCATCGATCCAGCGGAACTGATACCAGAGGTCGTACATCCCTCATCCCTCCCGAGGCGCGCACGGGAGCGGGACCGGGAGTGTGTGGAGCGGGGGAGGGGAGGGGCGCTGCGGGGCCGGCGGGACCGGCGGTGGATCAACTCTCTGGCCCGCGGCGCGGGGGCGGCGGGATCCGGCGATTCGCGATCTGCGGATTGACACGGCCTCTCGGCGCATGGTCCTTCCGGCTGAATGGCACGCGACGTTCCGACCGCACAGCGGCCCGCCCTCCGCCCCGCGTGCGCGTCGGGGGACCGCGGAAAAACAGACCGGTGGTCAGGCTGCGGCCGCCGGCGCCGGCGAGCCGGCCCCCTTTACGATCCCGTCGATCTCGGGGCCGTCAAGCACCTCGCGTTCGAGCAGCGCCTCGGCGATGTGGCGCAGGGTCTCCAAGCGACGCTGCACCAGATTCTTGGCGCGTTCGTAATTGTCCATGACGATGCGGCGCACCTCGCGGTCGATCTCCATCGCCGTGTTCTCGCTGTAGTCCTGGTGCTGGGCGATCTCGCGGCCGAGAAAGACCATCTCCTCGCGCTTGCCGAACTGGAGAGGGCCCATCGTCTCGCTCATGCCCCACTCGCACACCATCTTGCGGGCCAGCTCGGTGGCCCGCTCGATATCGTTCATGGCCCCGGTCGTGATCTCCGGCTCGCCGAACACGATCTCCTCCGCCACCCGCCCGCCGTAAAGGATGGCGATGTCGTTGAGCAGGTATTCCTTGGAATAGTTGTGCTTGTCCTCGGTGGGCAGCTGCTGGGTCACGCCCAGCGCCCGGCCCCGGGGGATGATGGTCACCTTGTGGATGGGATCCGTGCCCGGCAGCAGCTTGGCCACCAGCGCGTGACCCGCCTCGTGGTAGGCCGTGATCCGCCGCTCCTTGGCGCTGATCACGAGGCTCTTGCGCTCCACCCCCATCAACACCTTGTCCTTGGCGCTTTCGAAATCCACCATGTCCACGAGCTTCTTGTTGGCCCGCGCCGCCAACAGGGCCCCCTCGTTGACCAGATTGGCCAGATCGGCCCCCGAGAACCCCGGCGTCCCGCGCGCCAGGACCTGGAGGTCGACGTCGGGACCCAGCGGGATCTTCCGCGTGTGGACCTTGAGGATCCCTTCGCGGCCCTTGACGTCCGGGCGGGCCACCACCACCTGCCGGTCAAACCGGCCCGGGCGCAGCAGCGCCGGGTCCAGGACGTCGGGACGGTTCGTGGCGGCGATGAGGATCACGCCGTCGTTGGACTCGAACCCGTCCATCTCGACGAGCAGCTGGTTCAGCGTCTGCTCGCGCTCGTCGTGGCCGCCGCCCAGGCCGGCCCCGCGATGACGACCGACCGCGTCGATCTCGTCCATAAAGATGATACAGGGTGCGTTCTTTTTCCCCTGCTCGAACAGGTCCCGCACCCGCGAGGCGCCGACCCCCACGAACATCTCCACGAAATCCGAGCCCGAGATGGAGAAGAACGGCACGTTGGCCTCGCCCGCGATGGCGCGGGCCAAGAGGGTCTTGCCCGTCCCGGGAGGCCCCATCAGCAGGACCCCCTTGGGGATTCGCCCGCCCAGCTTCTGGAACTTCTGCGGGTCCTTGAGGAACTCGATGATCTCCTGGAGCTCCTCCTTCGCCTCGTCCACGCCGGCCACGTCGGCAAAGGTCACCTTGTTTTGCTTGTCGGATAACAGGCGCGCTCGGCTCTTCCCGAACGAGAGCGCCTTGGCGCCGCCTCCCTGCATCTGCCGCATGAAGAAGATCCAGATGCCGAGGAACAGCAGCATGGGCAGCCAGGAGAGCAGAAACGTCATGTACCAGGGCTGCCCTTCCGACGGCTTGGCGGTGATCTTCACCCCCTGTTTGCGCAGGAGCGGCAGCATGTCCTTGTCGTCGGGCGCATAGCTCCGAAACACCGAGTTGTCGGTCAGACGGCCGGTGATATCGTTCCCACGGAGCGTCACCTCGGTGACCTCGCCCCGCTCCACCTTGGACATGAAATCGCTGAAGATCAGCTCCTTCTGCATGGGCTGGGTCTGGTTGAAGATGTTGAAAACCAGCACCATGATGAGCCCGATCACCAGCCACAGGGCCAGATTCTTGAAAAACGGATTCACCCGCATTCTCCTCGACGACGCCGAGCCCGGAACCCAGCAATGATAAGACTTTGTATCATGACACTATGCGAAAAACAACAGGAAACATGGCCCTTCGGGGGCGCGCCGCACCTCCCGCCGGCCGCATCTCGGAGTGTGCGGCGCCCTGCAGACGCTGCCTAACGCTACGCAACATGCCGGGGCCGCAGGGTCGCGATGTGTGGCAGGTGACGGTATTGCTGGCCGTAGTCCAGACCGTACCCGACCACGAAGACGTTGGGGATCACGAACCCGCAGTACTCGATGGGCGTCGGGACCTCCCGGCGCTCGGCCTTGTCCAGCAGCGCGCAGAGCGCGACGCTGCGCGGGGCCTGGATTTGGAGAAGGTCGCGCAGCCGGGCGATGGTGTGCCCGGTGTCGATGATGTCCTCCACGAGCAGGACATCCCGACCCGCCAGCGATACATCCGCCGCCTTGGTGAAGCGCGGCTGTCCCAGCGGCGCCGTGGAGTCCCCGTAGCTTTCCATGGCCACGAAGTCGCTCTGACAGGGGACGCGCAGGGCACGACACAGATCCGCCCAGAAGATGGCGGCGCCCTTCAAGACACAGATCAGCAGGAGATCCCGACCCGCGTAATCGCGGGAAATGGCCCGCGCCAGCTCGCGGACGCGGGTCCGGATATCAGCGGCCGAGAGCAGCGCCGGACCCAACCGGTACTCCACACCGTTCTCCCGCACACCGCACCTCCGCCACGCAGGCCGTCCGTCCGCCCCGCCAGCGGAACTCCTCGGCGATCCGGTGCCCCACGACCCACGCGATCCGATCCCCGACGACCAGCAGCGGGACCCGCCGGCGCTCGTCCCGCGGAACCTTCGCGTCCACAAAAAAGTCCTGCAGCTTCTTTCGGCCGTGCAACCCGAGCGGACGGAAGCGATCCCCGGGGCGCCAGGCGCGCAGACACAGAGGCCCGTCCAGGACCTGCGCGTGCAGGATCTCCCGGCAGGGATCGCGGGGGTCGAGGCGGATCGCGCCGCCGGCCGCGCGGCGCACGCGCACGGAGCATCCCCCCGGCTCCCAGGCCACCCACCGTCCGAGCGGCAGATCCACTTCCCGGCTTGAGCGCGCGGTGCGGCGGTGACGCGGCACCCCCCCGGGCGCGTCCGGACCGATCCAGACGTACTGCGCCGACGCCGACGCGCAGAGACCCCCGGGCAGGCGCACCCCGCCCCCGCGGGTCGGCAGCGCCGCCAGGGCCGCCAGATGGCGGCGGGTGAGGCCGTGCCGGCCCGCCGTCGTCCGTCGGAACGCCTCCTGAAACAGCCGACGCCCCAGCGCGGCCGGTGCCGCCGCCAGCGCGCGTACGCTCACCCCCACGGCGCCGCCGCGCGCGCGAATCGCCGCGGCGCCCAGCGCCGCGGCCTGCGACGTCAACGCGTCGTCGTCCTCGCGCGCCTGCGCCGCCAGCCCCGCCAGTGCCTCCACGATCCGGGGGTTGTAGTCCCGCTGCAGCAACGGCAGGAGTCGGTGCCGGACCCGGTTGCGCCGGTAGGCGACCGATCGGTTGGACGCGTCCTCGCGGAAGCGCACGCCCCGCGCGGCCGCGTAACGCTCGATCTCTTCGCGAGACGCCGCGAGGAGGGGGCGCAGGATACGATCGCGCGCGGCCGGAATACCCGCCACGCCCCGCGGACCCGCGCCGCGCAAAAGGTTCAGCAGGACCGTCTCGGCCTGGTCGTTCCGGTTGTGCGCCGTCAGGATCCACGCCCCGCGGACCCGCCGGCGCATCGCCTCCAGCCGTGCGTAGCGCGCCGCCCGCGCCCACGCCTGCACCGAGGTGCCCCGCGGCCGCGTGGCCGGATCCAGCCGCTCCACACTCACGGGGAGCGCGCGCCGGGCCGCTTCGGCCGAGACCAGTGCCGCGTCCCGGTCCGCCGAGGCCCCGCGCAGACCGTGGTGGATGTGCGCCACGTGGAGCCGCAGGTCGAGACGCGGCGCCAGGCGGGCCAGGGTGTCGAGCAGGACCATGGAGTCCACCCCGCCCGAGACCGCCACCACCAGGCGGTCCCGCCGCCGCACACCGGCGACCGCGAGCGCCGCGGCGACGACCGTGCCAAGCGCTCTGGGCACCCGCGCCCTCCTCCACCAGCCCGGACCACGGCCCCCCGGGATCGGACGCGCGTCAGAGTACTGAAGCCGCCGGCCCCCGTCAACGCAAAACCCCACGCCCCGGGAACACCGCGCGGGCGGGGTCCGGGAGCGTGGACCCCGCTGACGGTCACATCCCGGCGGCCGTCGAGGGCGCGGTCTGGTCTACCCGCTCCAGCACGATCTCCCGGCCCGCAAGGTCCACGCGGATGCGGTCGCCCTCGTGGAACTCGCCTTCCAGAACGCGCCGGGCCAGCGGATCCTGCACCAGTCGCTGGATCGCCCGCTTGAGCGGCCGCGCGCCGTACAGCGGATCGAACCCTTCCCGCGCCAGGTGCTCCTTGGCCGTTTCGGTCACCTCGAGATCGAGTCGCCGTCCGGCCAGACGGCGCTCCAGGATGCGGAGCTGGATACCGACGATCTGCTTGATCTCGCGCAGCGAGAGCCGGTGGAAGATCACCGTCTCGTCGATCCGGTTGAGGAACTCGGGCCGGAACGCCGTCTTGAGAAGCTCCATCACCTTCTCCCGGATGACCTCATCGTCCCGATCCTCCTGGATAAACTGGCTCCCCAGGTTGGAAGTCAGGATCACCAGCGCGTTCTTGAAGTCCACCGTCCGACCCTGCCCGTCGGTCAACCGCCCCTCGTCCAAAACTTGGAGGAGGATATGGAACACGTCCGCGTGCGCCTTCTCGATCTCGTCGAAGAGGATCACGGTGTACGGCCGGCGGCGCACCGCCTCGGTGAGGTACCCGCCTTCGTCGTACCCGACGTATCCCGGGGGCGCCCCGATGAGCCGGGCCACCGAATGCTTCTCCATGAACTCCGACATGTCTATGCGGACCAGGGCCCGCTCGTCGTCGAAGAGAAACTCGGCCAGCGCCCGCGCCAGTTCCGTCTTGCCGACACCCGTGGGTCCCAGGAACAGGAACGACCCCAGCGGCCGGTTCTCATCCTGCAAGCCGGCCCGCGCCCGCCGAATGGCGTTGGAGACCGCCAGGATGGCCTCGGCCTGCCCCACCACGCGCTCGCGAAGCCGGTCCTCCATCGTCAGCAGCTTCTGCACTTCGGTCTGCAGCATCTTGGCCACCGGGATGCCGGTCCAGCGCGACACCACCTTGGCGATATCCTCCTCGTCCACCTCCTCCTTGAGGAGACGCTCCTTCCCATCGACGGCCCCCAGCGCGGCCTGCTCGCCACGCAGCTCTTTCTGCAGCCCCGCCAGGGTCCCGTAACGGATCTCCGCCACCTTTCCCAGATCCCCCTCGCGCTCGGCCTTCTCCGCATCGAGCCGCGCGGCCTCCATCTGCTCTTTCAGCGCGCGAATCCGCTGGATGCTGGCTTTCTCGCGGTCCCAGTGGCCGCGCAGCTCCACGCGACGCTTCTCCAGTTCCGCCACCTCGGCCTCCAAACGCTCCAGCCGCTCCAGCGTCTCCGGGTCCGTGTCGCGCTTCATGGCCTCGCGCTCGATGATGAACTGCCGGATCTTGCGCTCGACCTCGTCCAGCGCGACCGGCAGGCTGTCGATCTCCATGCGTAGCATGCTGGCGGCTTCGTCCACCAGGTCGATGGCCTTGTCCGGCAAGAACCGGTCGGTGATGTAGCGGTTGGACAGTGTGGCGGCCGCCACCAGCGCCGCGTCCCGGATGCGTACCCCATGGTGGACCTCGTAACGTTCGCGCAGACCTCGCAGGATCGAGATGGTATCCTCCACGCTGGGCTGCCGCACCACGATGGGCTGAAAGCGGCGCTCCAGCGCCGCATCTTTCTCGATGCGCTTGCGGTACTCGTCCAGCGTCGTCGCCCCCACGCAGCGCAATTCGCCCCGGGCCAGGGCCGGCTTCAGCATGTTGCTGGCGTCCACCGCCCCCTCGGCCGCGCCGGCACCCACCAGCGTGTGCAACTCGTCGATAAACAGGATGACCCGCCCCGCGGCCTCGGTGACCTCCTTCAGCAGGGCCTTGAGGCGATCCTCGAACTCGCCCCGGTACTTCGTCCCCGCCACCAGGGCGCCGAGATCGAGCGCCACGACCTGCTTCTCCTTCAGCGACTCGGGGACGTCGCCGCGGACGATCCGCTCGGCGAGCCCCTCGACGATGGCGGTCTTGCCGACACCCGGCTCTCCGATCAGGACGGGGTTGTTCTTCGTCCGCCGAGACAGGATCTGGACAACTCGACGGATCTCCTCGTCGCGCCCGATGACCGGGTCGAGCTTCCCCTTCCGGGCCAGGTCCGTGAGGTCGCGGCTGTACCGCTGCAACGCCTGGTACTTCTCCTCGGGGTTGGGGTCGGTGATTCGTTGGCCGCCCCGGACCGTCTGGAGGGCCGCGTAGACGCCATCCTTGGTCACCCCGCTCGCCGCCAGCACCTGCGCCGCCGCGCCGGACGTCTCGTCGAGAATGCCCAGCAGCAGATGTTCCGAGCCGATATACTCGTCCTTCAGCCGCCCCGCTTCCTGCTGCGCTCGCTTGAACGTCTCATTGAGGCGGGGCGTCATGTAGACCTGGCTCGGACCGTAGACCTTCGGCAGCTTGCCCAGCTCCTGCCGAAGCGACGCGGCAATTTGGCGGGGGCTGGCCCCGACCTTTTGGAGCACCGGAAGGAGAATGCCGTCGGTCTGCTCCACCAGCGCCAAAAGAAGATGTTCCACATCCACGGCCTGGTGTTGCAACTCTTCAGCCTGTTTTTGAGCGCTCTGGATGACTTCTTGCGCCTTGAAAGTAAATTGATCGAATCTCACGTCGCCCTCCTTGAGCTGTTTCAAACTCTTGGGTACCTTACATGGTTCGTAATATATAACCTGAGCCTTTCTTTGTCAAGCTGTCGAGACAAATCCGCGCCCGCAAATGACGCACTCTCGAATCTTGGTATTTCCGATGGTCGAACGGACAGACGCCTTAACCCGGGTTCCGGATTTCAGACACGCGGTCCGCCACGCCGACGACGACGGATGCGGCACCGCCATGGATTATATGCGCAGAAACCTCCCGAGAACGGAGACATCTCCGGCGGCGCCCCGTAGATCGCCTTCGTACCCGATTCGCCCCTTCTCCAACACGTAGGCCCGATCGCTCACCGATGTCGTGAACCGGAGGTTCTGCTCTGAGAGGACAATCGTCACCCCCTCTTTCTTCAACTCGAGCACCTGGGCAGCCAGGTCTTGCACCACCATGGGCGCCAGACCCTCCGAGGGTTCGTCCAAGAGAAGGAGTGTCGGGTTGCCCATGAGGGTCCGGGCGATGGCCAGCATCTGTTGCTCCCCGCCGCTGAGGCTTTCTCCACGCCGATGGATCAGCGGTCCGAGGGCCGGGAACAGCGCCAGGACCCGCAGCACGCCCCACGGGGTATCCCCCCTTGCCGTCCCACGCCGTCCGACCTCCAGGTTTTCGCGAACGGTGAGGTCCGGAAAGATCCGCCGGTCCTGGGGGACGTACCCCACGCCCGCCGCGGCGATACGGTGCGACGGCAAGCGCGACACGTCCCGTCCGTCGAGGACGACGCGCCCGGCCGTCGGAGGCACTATCCCCATGATGGCCTTGAGCGTCGTAGATTTTCCGGCGCCGTTGCGCCCGAGGAGCGCCACCACCTCCCCGCGCCGGACGCACAGGCTCACGCCGAAGAGCACGCGACCCATGCCGTAGCCCGCCTCGAGCCCCTCGACCTCCAAGAGCGCACGACCCCGCAGGCCGGCCGCCTCGCCCGCGCTCGCGGATGGCGGCACGGTCCTCACGGCGCCCCTCCCAGATACACCCGTTGGACCTCGGCGTTCTCCCGCACCGCCGCCGGCGACCCTTCCGCCAGCACGCGCCCCTGGTGCAGGACGAGGATCCGCGTCGCCGCGCCGAACACCACGTCCATGTCGTGCTCGGTGAACAGGACGGTCAAATTGCGCTCCCGGACGATCCGGAGTACCGCCCCCATCAGGTCCGCACGCTCGTCCACAGACATGCCCGCCGCCGGCTCGTCGAGCAGCAGCAGGGCGGGCTCGCCCGCCAGCGCCAGCGCCAGCTCCAACCGCTTCACGTCCCCCAGCGAGAGGTTACCGCACGCTTCGTCCGCATCCGCGAGCAGCCCGACCTGCGCCAACAGGGCGGAGGCCGCGTCTTCGCACAGCGGCGCAGCCCGGGACGCCAGGTTGCGGCTTCTCCCCTGCCGCGACAGCAGCGCGGTCTGGACGTTCTCGCGCACGGTCAGACTCTGAAACGCCGCCGGCACCTGAAACGTCCGGCTGATCCCCTTCCGCCAGATCTGGTGCGGCGGTGTCCCGTCGATCCGCTCACCGCGGAACAGGATTTGGCCCGCGTCGCACCGCAACTGTCCCGTCAGCAGGTTGAAGAGCGTGCTCTTGCCGGCGCCGTTGGGCCCGATCACCGCCTGGACGTCGCCCCCCCGGAGCCTAAAGCACACCCCCGCCACCGCCTGCACACCGCCAAAGGCCTTGCAGACTCCACGCACCTCCAGGAGCGCCACCTCAGCCACGGCGCCCTCCGCACACCGCGCCGCGCGGCCGGATCAAGCCCACGACGCCGTTGGGGAACACCAGGACCACGGCAAGAAGCACACCGCCGAGGAACGCCTGCCAGTATTCCGTGTAGAGGGTCACCAGGGTATCCAGCCCCTTGAAGAGAGCGGCGCCGACGGGCGCCCCGGCCAGCCGCTGGATCCCGCCGAGGAGGACCATCACCAGGGACTCGACCGACATGGACACGGACAGATAGTCGGGAAACACGCTCCCCTTCAGGAAGGCGAACAGGCTCCCCGCGGAACCGGCGAAGAACCCGGCCACCACAAACGCCAAGAGGTGGTGGGACCGAACGTTCACCCCGATCGCCTCGCAGCGCAGCGCGTGATCCCGCGCGGCGCGCAGGGTAAGCCCGAACGGCGACGCCGTGATACGCCGCAAAGCCAGCAGTCCGCCGCCGCCGACCGCCAGCGCCAGATAGTAGAAACGGGTCGCCGTCGCCAGGATGGGCGCAGGCCAGATGCCGAGCAGGCCGTTGTCTCCTCCGGTGACGGCGTACCACTGGTGGACGATCGCATAGGCGATCTGCGCGCACGCCAGCGTGAGCATCGCGAACGGGATCCCCCGGAGCCGCACGCAGAGACCGCCGAAAACGAGAGCCGCTCCGATCGCCAGGACGGGGCCCAGGAGGAAGGCCGCCGGCATGGGCCATTGCCCGTGCTTCATGAGGAGCGCCGCACCGTAGGCCCCGAGACCAAAATAGGCCGCGTGACCGAACGAAATCAGTCCCCCCGTCCCCACCAGGAGCTGGAGACTCCCCGCGAAGAGGCCGAAGGCCAGGACTTCCACCAGCACCCACACGGCGAATGTCGGGACAGCCAGCGGCGCGACCAGGAGCACCACGGCGGCGGTGACGACCGCCCACCGCGGCACGGTTCCCGGCCCCGCGGACGGCGGCGTCGCGCCCGCGGCGACGGTGGTGGGCGCCGGCACCCTGCCCAGGAGGCCCCAAGGCCGCAGGACCAGGACCCCGGCCATCAGCACAAACACCATGGCCAGGTGAAACTCCCGCGGCAGCCACAGAATACCCAGCGATTGCAGCAGCCCTAAGAGCACCGCGCCGAGGAAGGCGCCAAAGACGTTCCCCATCCCGCCGATCACCACCACCACGAACGCCTCCACGATGATCGCGGTATCCATGGTGGTGGTGAGCGCCTGGCGCGGGACCTGGAGCGCACCTGCCAGACCCGCCAGCCACGACCCCACCAGGAACGCGCCCGTGAAGAGCCGCGACTGGCTGACGCCCAGCGCCCCGACCATCTCCCGATCCGAGGCCGCCGCACGCAGGAGCACCCCCCACCGCGTGCGGTGCAGGAGACACCAGAGGCCCAGGGCCACCGCCGGCCCCATCGTCAGGACGACCAGGTCGTATGTGGGAAACAGCTGCCCCAGGATCGGAACCGATCCGCCGAGGCCCGCCGGCTTGAGGCCGATCCGGTGCTCGGCGCCCCAGAAAAGCTTCACCCCGTCGCCGATGACCAGCACCAGCGCGAACGTGAGGAGGAGCTGGTACAGTTCGGGGGCCCGGTAGACCCGCCGCAGGAAGCCGATTTCGATGAGGGCGCCCAGCGCCGCCACACCCAGCGAAGCGGCCAGCATGGCGGCATACACGGTCAGCGCGCCCAACGGCAGAACCGCCGTCAGCGCGACGGCGAGATACGCCGCCAGCATGTACAGCGAGCCGTGGGCGAAATTGATCGTCCGCGTGACGCCGAAGATCAGGGACAGTCCGGACGCGATGAGGAACAGGATCATGGCGTGCGTGAGGCCCGCCAGCACCTGGAGGAGGAGTGCGGTCATGGGCGTCGTGGCATCCGCCCCGCGCCGAGGTGGAGGCGGCGCCCGCGGGGCGCTGGGGGAGACATCACCGGGTCCGCCGGGACCGGCTCACTTGCCGGCCTCCCGCATGCGCCGCACCTCGGCTTCCGAGGGCAGGACTTTCTCTCCCGGCACGTACTCCCACTGGGTCATCACCGCGACGCCGCGCGCCGCGTCGCGCTTGGTCGTGCCGACCCACGCGCCCATGGTGGACTGGTGGTCGAACGGACGGAAGGTGATGGGGCCGACGGGCGTCTCGACCCTCAGCACCTCCAGCGCCGCCACCAGGCGCTCGGTGTCCGTGCTCTGCGCCTTCCGGATAGCCTCGAAGATGGATTGGAACGTGACATACCCGACCAGCGCGCCGGCCACCGGATGCCGGCCGGTCCGCGCGGTGAACTTCTCCACAAAGACCCGATGAGCCCGCAGCGCGATGGCGTACCAGGGATACCCGGTGACCAGCATCCCTTCGGGCGCCTCCAGCTTCAGCGGGTCGAGGTATTCGGGCTCGCCCAAAAGGATGCCCACGGTGAACATCTTCTCAAACAATCCCCGGTTGCCGGCCTCGCGCGCAAAGGCCAGCCAGTCGCTGCCGAACAGGGATACGTAGAGGGCCTCGGGTTGCTGGTTGAGGAGCGCGGTGACGTACCCGCCCGGCTCGAGCTTGGCCAGCGTGGGCCAGTGTTCCCCGACCACCCGCACCTCCGGTTTCAGCTCCTTGAGCCGCGCCCAGAAGGTCTCCCACGCTCGCCGACCGTACTCGTAGTTCGGGCCGATCACCGCCCAGGTCCGATACGGCAACCGCGCGGCCCGCTCGGCCAGCATCCGCCCCTGCGAGTGCGTGTTGGGCCGGACGCGGAACGTGTACCGGTGCCCCTGCGACCAGGTGACCGCCTCGGACAGGGGCTCTGCGGCCACAAAGAGCACCTGGTGCATTTTGGCGAAGTCCGATACCGCCAGCCCCACGTTACTCAGATAGGTCCCCGCCAGGAGGCTGACCTTTTCGGCGACCACCAGCTCCTGCGCGTACTTGATGGCTTCCGCCGGATTGCCCTTGTCGTCGCGAAAGACGACGTCGATCTTTCGGCCCAGCAACCCCCCGGCCGAATTGACCTCGTCGACCGCCATCTCCACCGCCTGCCGATACGGCTGTGTGAACCCCGCGGCAATCCCGCTGTACGAGTTGATCTCCCCGATCCGGATGGGCGGTCCCTGCGCCCAGGCGATCGCCGTCAGCGCCAGCGACACCAGGATACAGCCCGCCAGCACGTTCCCGCGCATGTCGTACCAGCCTTTCCGCGGAGCACGGACAACGCGCCCGTCCCCCGCCGAAATCACCGCCCGTCCGGCCGTGCCTGGGGTGATCGCCCGGACGGGCGGTCCCGCCGACCGGCGCCCGCCCCTTTCATAGAGCAGCCCGCACCAATGGTCAAGAAAAATGGCGCCCGAGCCGTCCGGCGGGGCGGCGCCTGTCGGTGTGCGCGGGTCGCCCGAGAGGCCCGCCTCTCGTCACGGGCCCCACGGCCGCGCGCCGCCCGCTGCTCCCAGCACTTCAACGACCCGTGTCCTTTCGGCGGCGAGCCGTTCGTCGTTCCCGTCCAGCGTGCAACTCTTCGGTTTTCCACACTCGGATCCGGCCGGTTCTTTTTTTCAAAAAGACCCTTGACACCGACCGGAGGCCTGCGCTAAAAGGTGTCCCTGGCTGTTTCAAGATCCGAAAACCTTTTATTTTCAATATGTTCCACACATTATGGTGTATCCACACGCGGCTCGATTCTGGGGACAATTCCGCCAGGCTCAAGAAAAAGTGGATGTTCCGGTTATCCACATGTGTGGAAAAATCTGTGGATAACTTCGGTGTGCTCTGGACGCGGGTATTTCGGCCGCCGTCCGAAACCGATGGCCGGATTCCAACAAGTTAACCGATTGGATGGACTGTGGATAAGTTGCTCGGAGGGCGGCAGATGCAGATGGCAACGAAAGGGACGGCGTCGGCGAATGTGCATGAAGTCTGGGACGAGGCTCTGGCTATCATTCGGAGCCGGATCAGTCGGCAGAGCTTCGAGGCCTGGTTCCGGCCGCTGACGCTCGGGGCGGTCGAGGAGAATCGCGTCCAGATCCTACTCCCCAACCGGTTCTTCAAGGAATGGTTCGAGGAGCACTACCTGGGGCTGCTGCGCTCGGCGCTGGAGGATCTCTTGTTCAGCAAGGTGGACATCCTCCTGGTGCTGCCCGACAAGGACGCCGGCCCCGCCGGCCTGGGGCAGGACGAGCCGACCGAGCGCCGCGCTCCCCGTCGACCTCGCGACGCCGGGGCCCAGCTCAACCCCAAGTATACTTTCGATTCGTTTGTCGTCGGGACGAGCAACCAGTTCGCACACGCGGCCTGCATGGCGGTGGGCGAGCAGCTAGCCAAGACGTACAACCCGCTCTTCATCTACGGCGGCGTGGGTCTGGGCAAGACCCACCTCCTCCACGCCATCGGTCACCACGCCCGGCAGCGTGACCCGCGCATTCGCGTCTCGTACGTGTCGTCGGAGAAGTTCACCAACGACCTCATCAACGCCATTCGATTCGACGCCACCGTCGAGTTTCGCAATCGCTACCGGAGCCTGGACCTGCTCCTGATCGACGATATCCAGTTCATCGCCGGCAAGGAGCGCACGCAGGAAGAGTTCTTCCACACGTTCAACGACCTGTACGATTCGTCCAAACAGATCGTCATCAGCTCGGACCGGGTGCCACGCGAGATCCCCACCTTGGAGGAGCGCCTCCGCTCCCGTTTCGAGTGGGGGCTCATCGCGGACATCCAGCCGCCGGACCTGGAGACCAAGGCCGCCATCCTCCGCAAGAAGGCGCAAGCGCAGGGCGTGCGACTGCCCGACGAGGTATCCCTGTTCATCGCCAAGCACGTCAAGTCCAGCATCCGGGAACTGGAGGGCTCGCTGGTTCGCCTGGCCGCCCAAGCCTCCTTCACCCATCGCGACATCACCCTCGGGCTCGCCCAGGATGTGTTAAAGGATCTGAGCGCCGAGCAGCAGCGGCTACCGACCATCTCCTCCATCCAGAAAGCGGTGGCGGACTTTTTCGGCGTGCGCGTCGACGACCTGCGCTCGCGCGGGCGCAACAAGTCCATCGTGCTGCCCCGCCAGGTCGCCATGTACCTGTGCCGCGAGATCGTCAAGGCCTCCCTTCCCGACATCGGCGACGGCTTCGGCGGCAAGGATCACTCCACCGTGATCCACGCCTGCGAGAAGGTCAGAAGGAAGATCGCCGGCGAGGAGGCATTCCGAAAGCAGGTGGACGAGCTGACGGTGCGCCTCACGCCCTAGACGGGCCGATCCGTCCGGTGCCCGAACGTCAAACGGCGGCCCTTGGCGGGGCCGCCGTTCCTGTTCACCATCCCGAATCGCCGCGCTACCGGCAGCGAATGTTCTTGTCGCGGGCGAGCCGCGCCTCGCGGGTCCGACCGTGCTTGCCCATCAGCTCGCAGAACGCCGCCGTGGCCTGCTTGGTGTCGCCCAAGAGCGTGTACGCCTCTCCCTGCTTGAACAGGGCGCTGGGGACCTTCGGGCTGTCCCCGTGATCCCGGATGACTACGTCGAACTCCTCGATCGCCTGCTTGTAGTCCTTCTGGCTGAAGTAGCATTCCGCCAGCCAGTATTGGGCGTTGGGAACCAAGCTCGTCCTCGGGTACGTCTGCAGATAGCTTCGGAACCCCGTGATGGCCAGGTCGTAATCGCCCTTGGTGTAATCGCTCAAGGCCGTCTTGTACAGATCCTCGGGCGGCAGCACGGCCAGGGTCCGGGTCGGCGCGGGGGCCGGCGCGGGCGCCGCCGGTGCCGCCGGAGCCGGTGCCGTCGGCGCGGGCGCCGCCGTGGCAGGCATCGGCGTTTGGACGACCGGAGGGGCGGCGGGGGCCTGCGGTGCCGCCGGGAAGGGCTGCGCCGGCGGCGGGAATGCTACCGGAGCCTGTCCCGGCGCGGGTCCGACCGCCGTCCCGGGCGCCTGCGGGGCCGGTGCCCCGGGAGCCGCCTGGAGCGGCACCCACGGCGCCACCGCGGGCGCCTGCGCCCGCGCCTGCTCCAGCACCTGGACGCGCTGCGCCATGGCCTTCACCTGCTGGTCCAGGGCCTTCACCTGCTGGTCCGTGGTTTTCAGCTGCTGGTCCAAGGGTTCCAGCCGTTGGCCGGCTTGCCGCGCCCGCTGGTCCACCTCGTCCATCCGGGTCTGGATGTCGCGCAAGACCGAGGCGTTCTCCTCCAGCTTTCCCTGGACAAACCGCGTCTCGGTCGTCATCTCCTCGACCCGCTGATTCAGCGCGACGCGCGACCCCTCGCTCTCCTTCATCGAGGACTCCACGCGGCCGCGCATCTCCGCCTCCACCTTTTGCAGGCGCTCCTCGGTGAATTGCCGCGCGCTCTGGTTGGCCCTGTTGATCGTGGCAACCTCGTTCCGGAGCGCCGCCATGTCGCGGCGCACCGCGAGCACGTCATCGTTCATGGCACAGCCACCGGCCAGCGCCGCCGCACCCAGACCCAGCACCGCCCACCACGCCATCCGCCGCCCTGCCCCCCTGGTGTCTACTCGCACGTTGTCACCCCCGCGCCGTCTCCACGGATGCGCCACGCGCGCCACCCGGGAGAAGTCCATCGACAGCCTTCCGTATCGTACAGTGGCCCAGCCGCGCCGCCGGTGCGGCTGGGCTCACGGCGACCAATCGGGTAGGTAGTTCTCGCGACCGTTGGTGGTCAACCGCTTCTGGTCCGAGCCGTCCGCGTGCATCACGAACACCTCCCGCTGGCCGGTCCGCGCGGACGTAAACACGATGTGCCGCCCGTCGGGAGACCACGCCGGCTCCTCATTCCTCCCCGCGGATGTCAGCTGCTGCAGACCGGACCCGTCGGGGTTCATGAGGCAGATCTGGTAACCGGCGGTCTGGCACATGTAGACGATCTTCTCTCCGCGCGGAGACCAGCGCGGCGAGGCGTTGTAGCTCCCCTGAAAGGTCAGGCGCCGAAGGTTGGAGCCGTCGGCGTCGATGGCGTAGATCTGCGGCGTGCCCCCGCGGTCGGAGTTGAACACGATCTGGCGGCCGTTGGGGGAGAACGACGGGGACACCGAGATGGCCGGCCCCGTCGTGAGCGGCTTCGGCGCGCCCCCGCTCTTCGACACCAGAAACAGGTTGGTCCCGCCGCCCGCGCTCATGGCAAAGGTCAGCCACTGTCCGTCGGGGGACCAGGCCGGCGTCGCGTTCAGCCCGGGCTTCGCCGAAAGCACATCCCGCCGGCCGCTGTCAAAGTTGAGCACGAACAGGTCCGGATTCCCGTTCCGGTAGGAGGTGTAGGCGATCTGCCGGCCGTCGGGCGACCAGCGCGGCGACAGGTTGATGGACTGGTTCCCGGTGAGCGGCGACGGATTGGCGCCGTCGTAATCCATGACGAAAACCTCTTTCGCCGTGCGGCTGACCCCCGAGACGAAGGCGATGCGCGTCTGGGCCACCCCCTTTTCGCCGGTGAGGTTGAACAGAATATCGTCGGCGAAACGGTGCACGATCAGGCGGTAGAACTTGGGATCCCCGACATACCGCTTGCCAAAAACCATGTTGCCGGTCGCGGCGTCGAAGAGGCGACCCTCCAGCACCACCTCCCGCCCGCGGCTGGAAACATACCCGACCGCCAGGTGCTGAATTTTCAGCGCGGCGAGTCCGGGAAGCGCCACGCGCTCCTGATCCGGCTGGACCGTGGCGGGATCGAACGGCAGGATGCCCCCTTCCATGACGTCAAACACCGTCGTGAACTTGAGATCGCTGGCCAGCACCGAGGCGCCGAGCTTCCCGAAATCCTCGCCGGCCACGGAAAACGGCGCAAACCCGCCGACGGCGATGGTGAACTTCTGCGCGATGCGCTCGCGCAGTTCGCGCTCGATCACCTGCCCGGGGGCCGCGCCGGCCACCACCGACACGATGGCCAGGACCGCTCCGACGCCGACCCACCAAGATCGTCGCATCATCCTCGCTCCATCACAAAAGTGTACCGCAGATCCAGATACGGCTCGATCAACAGGTTGGGAAAAGGCGGCAAGGGGATGCTCTGGCGAATGGCGCGCAAGGCCGCGTTGTCCAGCCCTGCGTCTCCCGAGCCGCTCTCCAACTCCACGTTCCGGACGTTTCCCGAGCGCAAGACCCGGAAACGGACGATGACCACGCTTTCCCCCGTACCTCCCGTCGCCACCGGGTTCCAGTTGGTGCCGATCTTGGAGTCGACCAGGCCGAGGTAGTACCCGAGGGACGACCCGCCTGTCCCGTCGCCGCGCTCTCCGCCGGCCAGCTCCACCCCGCTGGCTTTCGCCGGACCCGCCTCCGCCGCTCCCGTCGTCGGCGCGGCGGGCCCGGCGGGAGCCGCCGGAGGGGGCTGGGCCGCGACGCGGGCGGGCGGGGTCGGGGCCTCTACGCGCGGCCGCGGCCTGGCGTCCACCGGTGCCGGCCGCAGCGTCTCTTTCCCCGCGACGGACGGAGGCCGAAGGGAAGGCTCGACCTCCGCCGGTGTTTTCCGGGCCGTTCGTTTCCCCGGAAGCGTCAACTCCTCGTCGGACGCAGCGGGCGGGGGCGGAGGCGCAGCCCCCGGCGCCGCAACGGGCGGGGCCGGGCGCGGGGTCAGGGCCACCGGTGCCTTTGCGGGAGCTGCGGCCGCGGGCCGGCCGCCCGGCGTGGTCGAGACCAGGTCCACCGTGTAGCTGACCGGCACGTGCACGTACGTGCCGAGCCGAAACCGGGGCATCAGGATGACCACGGCCATCAGCAGGCCATGGAGGACGATGGACAGCGCGAGCGTCAGCCATAGCTCCTTGGGGCGAGGACCGGCAACCGTCATCCGGTCGGCCAAGGCCGCCATGACTCCGTCACCGCCCGACCGGACCGATCGGTTCGGTGACCATGCCGACGCGATCGATCCCCGCCTTCTTGATCACGTCCATCACTTTCATGACGGTTCCGTACGCGACGGCCTCGTCGGCCTTCAGGAAGACCGCCGCCTTGGGGTTTCGCTTCACCATGCCCGTCAAAACTTTCGAGAGCCGATCCAGACTGATGGGCTGATTCTCCAGGTACACCCCGCGATCGCGTGTGACGGCCAGGACGATCCGCTCCTCCGGTCGCGAGGTGCGCGTCTCCGTCTTGGGCACGCGGACGTCGATACCGCCGAGCATCATCGGCGCCGTGATGAGGAAGATGACCAGCAAAACCAGCACCACGTCCACGAACGGTATGATGTTGATCTCCGCCAGGGCGGGGCCGAGGCGGGTCTCCCCCCCGATGTCCGCAGACTTGGGTGCCACTGCCCCTCCTCACTGCGCCGGGAGCTTTGGCGTCCGCTAGCCTCGACCGGCGCGGTGAACGATCCGCTCCGCCGTCCCGAGAAATTCGAGTCCGAACAAGTCCATTCGCGTTGCGGCGCTCTTGATCCGGTTGAGGAAATAATTGTACGCGATGACCCCGGGTATGGCCACGGCTAACCCGGCCGCCGTGGTGATGAGGGCCTCGGCGATGCCCGGGGCGACCGCCCCAAGGTTGGCGGATCCCGTCATCCCGATGCTGTGAAAGGCGTCCATGATGCCCCAGACCGTTCCGAACAGGCCGATAAACGGCGTGATGTTCCCCGTGGTGGCCAGGAAGATCAGGGATCGCTCCAAGCCGGAGACCTCGCGCAGGCTGGCGTGGCGGAGGGTCCGCGAGATGCGGGTCAACAACTCGTCGGGCGGAAGCTCCATCGGTTTCGCCGCCGGCTCGGCGCCGGGCTGCCCGCCCGCACCAGGATTGCCCTTCAGCATGTAGCTCAGCTCTCTGTACCCTTCGCGGAAGAGTGCCGCCAGCGGACTCTGGGGGAGCCGGCGGGCGTCCTCATAGATCCCGGAAAGCTGCCTTCCCTCCCGAAACAGCTTGAGGAAACGTTCGTCCTGCCGATCCGCGCGGCCCAACACGCGGAATTTCAGGAAAATGAGCGTCCACGAAACCAGCGAAAAGAAGAGGAGGACCGCCAAGACGCCCCTGGCGACGACGCCGGCCTGCAGGATCAGACTGAGCGCGTTCATGTGCGATTTCCCATCAGGTTTTTATAGCAAACGCATGAAACAAACGTCAAGAAAAACCCTCGATATTTCTCATCCTCCCCGATCCCGTGGGCGCGCGGCGCATCGGCCCCGCCCACGGTGCGCCACCCGTGTGGCATGGCGCCGCGGCTCGACATCCGGCGGGTCCACGCGCTCCGGGCCTCATCTGTCCCTGGGACAGGCGCCGCGCAACAAGAGTTCCCCGCGACGGCATCCGGGGGGCCATCCGCTCTCCGCCCCGGCCTTCCAGGACGCACGGCCTCTCCGGTGGGCCTTCCCGGCGCCCGGCAGCGGCCGAGGATGCCTTGCCGTTTGAAGGTTCCTCTGTTAGGCTGGGCCACCTCGCGGCAACGACCGGCGGTTCCTGCGTTCGCCGCGGACCGTTGCCGGCCGGGGCGAACGCACCGCATTCCCGAGGACGCCACATGACTGTCTTGGACCTTCGCGACGTACCCGGTTTTTCGCCCCTGATCGTGGACTACGCGGATGACTTCGACCGCCTGTCCTCGTACTACGCCCGGAACCCGCGACTCGACGGCGAGTACGAAGCGCTGGCCGACCTGTGCGGCCGCCGCAACTATCGGCGGGCCGATCTGCGCGCCGTGCTCCTGGCCCAGCAGGCGGCCTGGGAGGCCCCTGCTGCGGTCCGGGCGAGGGTCGACGACCTCTGCCGTCCGGAAGGTCTGGCGGTCTGCACGGGCCAGCAAACAGGCCTCTTCGGCGGCCCGCTGTTCACCCTGTACAAGGCCTTGACCGCCGTGGCATGGGCCCATCGCCTTGAGCAGAACCTGCGACGACCGGTCGTGCCGCTGTTCTGGATGGCGTCCGAGGACCACGACATCCTCGAGGCGGACCACGTGGACCTGGCCGACCGCAGCGCGAACCTCGCGCAGATTCGCCACACGGCCTGGGAGTCGCCCGACGGGTTTATGCCGGCCAACCTGCAGCTCGGACCGGCGATCCGGGATACCCTGGACCGCCTGCGGGCTCTCCTGCCGGCGACCGAATTTTCTGACGCCGTCTGCGGCGCGCTGGCCAGCGCCTACGCCCCCGACCGGACGCTGGCCCGCGCATTCGCGCACTGGATGACGCATCTCCTGGGAGAGACCGGGTTGGTGCTGGTGGACGCCGCGGATCCCGGCCTGAAGCGCATGGCGGCCGGCGTCTTCCGGCGTGAGCTGGAGGAGGCGCCCCGAACCTCCCGCGCCATCGTGGAGGTCAGCCAATCCCTGCGCGCCTCCGGGTATCCGGCCCAGATCGAGGCGCGTCCCGACGGCGTGAACTGCTTTCTGCTGGAGCGGGGGCGCCGGCCGCTGGTGCGGGACGCCGCGGGTTTCCGGCTGCGGGACACCGGCGAGGTCCGTCCTGCCGCGTCCCTGTACCGGGCGGCGGAGGAATCCCCGGAGCGATTCAGCCCCAACGTGGCCCTCCGCCCCATCGTCCAGGACACGCTCTTCCCCACCCTGGCGTACGTGGCCGGGCCGGGCGAGCTGGCGTACTTCGCCCAGCTCCGGTCGGTGTACGCGGCCTTCGACATCCCCATGCCCGTCATCGTCCCCCGCGCCACCCTCAGCCTGCTCGAGCCACGCATCGCGCAGCTCCTGGCCCGTTTCCGGCTGGGGCTGCACGATCTCACCGCGGAGCCGGGGCAGCTGGCCAGCCGCATTCTCCGCGACCAGCTCCCGCCGGACTTGGAGAATACCCTGGCCGCCGCGCGGCAGGGCGTGGACGAGATCTTTGGCCGGGTCGGGGCCGCCGTGGCGGCGCTCGACCCCACGCTCAAGGCCACCGCCGGCCAGACCGCCGGACATATCAAGGGCCACTTGGACCAGCTGGCGAAAAAGGCGGTGCAGGCGCTGAAGCGCCGCGAGGCCGACACGACGCAGCAGCTCCAGCGGCTCCGCGGCGCGCTCATGCCCGGCGGCAAGCTGCAGGAACGTGTCTACCCCGCCCTTCCCTATCTCGTGAAATACGGTTTCGAGTTCGTCGGAACCCTGCGCGAGCGGATCACCGGTCCCGGCTGGACGCACCAGCTGGCGTCCATCCCGAGCGGCCCCCGGACCGGGTGCGAGTCGTGCGCGACGGCGGGGCGATCGGAGTCCTCCCCATGAAGATCGGCGTCACCTGCTATCCGACCTACGGGGGCAGCGGCGTCGTGGCCACCGAGCTCGGCAAGGCCATGGCGCAGCGGGGTCACCAAATCCACTTCATCAGCTACGCGCTGCCGTTTCGCCTCCAGCACTACGACGAGCGGATCTTCTTCCACGAGGTGGAGATGGTGAGCTATCCCCTCCTGGAGCACTCGACGTACGCCATCGCGCTGGCGGCCAAGATGTCCGAGGTGGGCACCCAGGTCGGCCTGGACCTCTTCCACGTCCACTACGCCATTCCCCACGCGGTCTCGGCGTTCCTGGCGCGCTCCATCCTGGGACCGCACGGGCCCCGCATCGTGACCACGCTGCACGGAACGGACATCACCCTCGTCGGGAACGACCGTTCGCTGTTCCCCATGACGCGGTTCGCGCTTGAGCAGTCCGACGGCGTCACCTGCGTGTCCCACTATCTGCTGGACAAGACCCGCCAGGTGTTCGCCCTGGACCGTCCCATGACGGTCATCCCCAACTTCGTGGACACGCGACGCTTCAGCCCCACCCCGCGCGCGACCCTGCGCGAGCACCTGGCCCCTCGGGGCGAGCGCATCCTCGTCCATCTCTCGAATTTCCGCCCCGTCAAACGCGTCCCCGACGCGGTGCGCGTGTTCGCCACGGTCCGCGCCGCGCTCCCGGCGCGGCTGCTGCTCATCGGGGACGGCCAGGATCGGCCCGAGGCCATGCACCTCGCCGCGACGCTCGACCTCACGCGGGACGTCATCTTCCTGGGGAAGCAGGACGATGTGGAGAGCCTCTTGGCCGTGGCGGACGTCCTCCTGCTTCCGAGCGCCGACGAGGCCTTCGGCCTGGCGGCACTGGAAGGCATGAGCTGCGGCGTGCCGGTGGTCGCCACGGCGGTGGGCGGCGTCCCCGAGGTCGTGCAGGACGGGAAGAGCGGCTTCACGCTCCCGGTCGGCGACGTGGAGGGGATGGCGCGGGCGGTCCTGACGCTTCTCACCGACGAACCGCGGCGTGCCGAATTCGCCGCGGCCGCACGGCGCCGGGCCCTCGAGCACTTCGACACCTCCCACATCGTCCCGCGGTACGAGGCCTACTACCGCGAGGTGCTGGGCCGCTGACCCTGCCCGCCGGGGAGAGCCGATCGCGACCGCGGCCCCCGCCTCTCCGCTGTCGGTTTTCGCTGCCACCGGCGTCGCTCAACTGACGCGTTTGTGGAAACTCAGCACCGCCCAGTAGAGGAAGACCACCACGAACCCTCCCAGGATGACGACGTCCTGCCAGATCTGGTTGAAGTCCGCCGCGCGCAGCGTCACGGCGCGCACGGCGCGCGAAAAGTACATCAGCGGGAACAGGTACGAGATGGGGCGGATGTAGTCCGGGATGGCCTCGATGGGCGCGTACGCGCCCGAGAGCATGAACACCGGGAGGACGTAAAACACCGCGATCTGCACCGCCTGAAACTGGGTTCGGGACACGGCGGAGATGAGCAGGCCCGTGGCCAGCGAGGTCAGCACGAACAGGCAGCACAGCAGCAGCAGCAACGATAGCTGCGCGGCCACCGGAATGCCGAACCAGCGGTCCGCCACGAACAGGATCGTCGCCACGTTGAGCACGGAGATCCCGAAGTACGGCAGGAGCTTGCCCAGGATGAGTTCGGTGCGCGTGATCGGCGAGGCCATGAGCTGATCCAGGGTGCCCCGCTCGCGCTCCCGTGGGATGGTGATGGCCATCAGCATCACCGTCAGGAGCTGGAGCGTGAGGCCGATCACGCCGGGCATGACGTAACTCAGGTACTGGCGCCCCGGGTTGTAGCGGATCTCCGACTGCACGTAGACGGGCCGGATCAACCGGAGCCCGCGGTCGGGCCTGACGCCCCGCGCCCACAGGCCCTTGAGAGCCCGCTCGGTGTTGTACCGCTGGATCACGCGCTGCGCCACCCCTTCCACGATGGGCGCCGAGTTGTTGTCGGTTCCGTCCAGCAGGAGCTGGAGCTGGGCCTCCTCGCCCGACTCGATGCGCTTCATGAATCCCTTGGGAATGATGATGGCCGCCTTGATCTTGCCCTGCGCCAGGAGATCCTGCGCCTCCTGCTGCGTCGCCACCTCGCGCTCGATCCGGACCTCGTCGTAGGTGCTGAACGACGTGACGATGACGTTGGATTCGGGCGAGCCGTCCAGATTCAGGATCACCGAGGGGATGTGGCGGAGTTCGCCGGTCTCCAGCGCTTTGCCAAAGAGAAAGGTCAGGACGATGGGCATCACCAGGATGAGAACCAGACTCCGCCGGTCGCGCAGGATCTGGCGGATCTCTTTCCGCGCCACGTGGCCGATCACCCTCAGGCTGCTCACCGCCCCCGCTCCGGGTCCGGCGCCGTCCGGGTCAGGGACATAAACACGTCCTCCAGCGTGGGCGCCACGGTGCGGATGCCGCGCACCACGACGTCGCGGCTCCGCAAGGCCGCCTCCAGCTCGCGCGGCAGCTCCGCCCCGGTGCGGCTGAACACCCGGAGCGTATGCCCGTAGACGCTGACCCCGCTCACCCCCGCCGTCGCGCGAACCGCCTCGGCGGCGCGCACCACGGGCACGGCGTCCACCTCCAGCACCGCCTCCCCGAGCTCCGCCCGGCACTGGTCGGGCGAGCCCGCGCCGATCAGCCGCCCCGCGTGCATGAACGCGATGGTTTGGCAGCGCTCGGCTTCCTCCACGTAGTGCGTGGTCACCAGGATCGTGCGCCCCTCGGTGGCCGCCTGGTACAGGAGGTCCCACATGTGCTGCCGGGAGAGCGGGTCGGCGCCGGCCGTCGGCTCGTCGAGGAACAGGATGGCGGGCGCGTGCACCAGCGCGCAGGCGAGGGACAGACGCTGCTTCAAGCCCCCCGACAGGTGCTCCGTGAGGGTGCGCCGCCGGTCGGTGAGTCCGACGCGCTCCAGCGTCTCCCGGACCTGCGCCCGCCGCTGGCGGCGGGACAGCCGGTACACGCCCGCAAAGAAATCCAAATTCTCCTCCACCGTCAGGTCGCCGTAGAGGCTGAAACGCTGCGGCATATAACCGACCCGGCGTTTGATGGCTTCGGCGTCCCGCGTCACGTCCATGCCGGCGACGCACGCCGTCCCCTGGCTGGGCAGCAGCAGACCGCAGAGCATCCGGATCGTGGTGGTCTTCCCGGCGCCGTTGGGCCCCAGGAAACCGAAAATCTCGCCGGCCCGCACGCCGAGGTTGAGACCGGCGACCGCGGTCACCGGCCCGAAACGGCGCGTCAGGTTTGTCGTTTCGATGGCGAGTGTCATGGGGATGTCCGTGAAAGCCGCCTCGGCGCAGCCACCGCTGACCAATGGCCCCTTATACTGGACACGACGGAGGGGTGTCAACGGTTCGGTGGGCTCGCCGCGGTTTCCGTTGACAGCCTCCCTCTTTGGGTGTAGACAAATGACGGTGTTCGCGGTTCGGTCCCGCTGCCTTTGTTTCGCCCATCCGTCCACGTCCCACAGTCCACGGGCCGTCCGCCCACAGCAGCCGCGCCGCGCGCGGGGAGGAGAGAGACACCATGGCGACCCCAGACCGGAAGATCGATCCCACCGGAAAAGAGGATCCCGGCACGTCGGCGGCGTCGGCCGATCAGCCGGCGACAAACGTCGTGATCATTCGGGACACGGTACCCGTCTGCATCAAGCTGTGCGAGCCGATCTGCGCCGATAGCCGCTATGAAATCGGCATCGATATTTTCGAGCGGCCGGTGGCGAAAATCACCATCGGCGGCGTCACCAGGTTCTTCAACTGCCGCGAGAAGCCGTAAGCCATGGCGCCCCGCAACCGTGCGACCGGCCCCCGCCGCCGGTCACCGAGAGCGAGGCCGCGCCGATCGCCCGCCGTTCCCGACGCGTCGGCGGAGGCGCGCGCGATGGGCGTGACGCCACCGGCACCGGGCGACATGGGCGGGAAACCGCCGGCCCGACTTGCCGACGTGTTCGAGGCGCCGGTGCGCGCTGTCGAGACCATGTCGCAGTTGCTCACCTCCGCCGCCTCGCTGCTGGAAGCCCAGATCGGGATCGGGATCACGCTCGCGAAATTTGCCGAATATGCCATGGTCGATGTGGCTGAGCTCCGATCCGCCGCGCCGGGCGCGCTGCTGCCGCGGGCCCGCGCGGACGCCCACGAGCTCCTCGACATGCTCGTGGACGCGGTGACCATGGCGTCGCACTCCCTTGGTCGCGACGGGCTCGGGATCGTCGGCATCACCGCGCGCGCGGCGACGCCGCCCGAGTGGGCGGCGCTTGCCCCTCGCGCGGTGGTGCAGATGCCGGGGCCGCCCGCACCGGGGCAGGCAACCGAGCGATCCGTTGTGTTGACCAACGAGACCGACACACCGACGGCCGCCATGTCGTTTTCGAGTACAGACCTCCTCGGCCCGTCGGGCGCCCGGATCCCGCGCGGCTGTGTCGCGTTTAGCCCGCCGGTGCTCGCCGTCCCGCCGCAAAGCAGCGGCCGGGTGGTGGTCCGCGTGACGATTCCCGAGGGGCTGCCGGGCGGCGGGTACGAGGGTCAGATCCACGGCATGCGCGTGGACGGCCGGGAAACACTCCTCCGTGTGGAGGTCGCCAGCGGCGGCCCCACCGAACGGACGGCCGGGGTCGTTAGGGCGCCGACCCGGTACCGCGGGAGCCGCGCCCCGCAGGGGTTGGCACGGCGCTGACGCGAGTGGACCGACGATGGCATCCGACCCGATGCGGCGACGGTACGACGTGCTGGTGGTGGGGGGCGGGCCGGCGGGGGCGGTCACGGCGTGGGCTTTGGCGCGACGCGGGCTGCGCGTCGCGGTGTTCGAGCGGGCGCAGTTCCCGCGCGAGAAGGTCTGCGGCGACTTCGTGGAGCCCCGCGGGCTGCGGCTGCTCGAGGCCATGGGTTGTTTGCGGACCCTCGAGGCGGCGTCTCCGCTGCCGATCACGCACGTGGCGATATTCCTGCAGGCGCGGTGTGCCTACCGAGGGCGGATTCCCTTTTACGGCGAAACCGCCGGTCTCCCGCCGCATGGCTACATCATCCCACGCCGCGAACTGGATACGATCCTCCTCGATGCGGCTCGACGCGCGGGCGCCGCGGTGTACGACGCGTGTACCGCGAAGCGCGTTGCGCGAGACGGGCGGGACATGCGCGTCACCGTGGGGCGGGGCCCCCGAGACGCGCACGTCCGGGGTCACGTGGTGGTGGGGGCGGATGGCACGCATTCGATGGTCGCGCAGTGCGCCGGGTTGCGGCATGACGACCGGCGGTACATGGCGGTCTCGCAACGCGCGTATGTGGAGGGCGTTGCCGTCGAGCGGGGGGAAGCCGCCTTCTTCTTTGATCGCGATCTGTTTCCCGGCTACGGTTGGATGTTCCCCATGTCCGACGGGCGGGCCAACATCGGCGTCGGCATCCTCGCCGAAACGCAGACGCGCTACGGCATCTCCGTGCCGGCGCTGTTTCGATCGTTTGTCGAAAAGCTGCGCCTGGCGCACCCGGGGTGCGCCGGGATTCGCCTCGCCGGCAGACCGCTCGGCGGCATCGTCAAGACCTACGGGGGCTCGGGTTCGAATTGCTTCGACGGGGGCGTGCTGGTGGGCGATGCCGGATGTTTTGTCGATCCGATGACCGGCGAAGGCATCACGCCCGCCGCAGAGTCGGCGCTCATCGCCGCCCCGGTGGTCGCCGCCGCGGTCGAGCGGGGCCGGTCGGACCTCCCATTTCTGTCGCAATACGAACGGGATTTCCGGGCCTATTTCGATCCGGCCATGCGCTATCTGGATTTGTGCGCCGCCGTGATGCGAAACCGGTTTATGCGCGATTTCTGGTTGAGCGCGGTGGCGCGGGGATGCCGGATGGCCGCCGAGGACCCGGCGCTGGCTCGGGTTGCCGGTGCGGGGTTTGGGGGCATGGACGTCCGGCCATTGAGCATCCTGTCTCATCTGTGGAGCGCGCTCGTCGGCGACCTGGGGGCCGCCGCCGCCGGGATGTTTGGGGTGGGCGGCGGCGTACCCCTCAGCCGGGCGGTCCAACCGGGCGCCCACTGGGCTGGCGCGGCCGTTTCCTGGAGCGATGGGTGGTGGCAGTCGCTGCTGGACGACCCGTGGTGGCATACGGCGTGGGCCGCCGACACGCTGTATAAGTGGACCCAGGTGATGGGAACCCTGGCCGCAGACCGCGATCCGCGCGCGCAGGGGCCGCTCGCCTCGCCGGCAAGCGGGGGCCGTTTTGCCTCAACGTGAAAGCTCGCGGGTATTTCGCACGAGATGCAACAACACGGTCGGATCCCGAGCCACCCGTTGGGCCTCCGCCGTGGCCTCATCCGCCAACCGGTCGAGATACGCCTCGGCGGCCGGCAGTGCTGCTCCGACCTTTGCCACCAACTCCCGAGATCCCTCGGGCGACGGGTTCCGAAACAGGATCGCGACCTCGGGGTCCCGGATCGCCAGCGCGACGGGGAGCGTGAGAATGCCATCCCGCAAGTCCTGATCTCCGCCGCCACCCAGCGCCACGGCGCCTCGCACGTCGCCGACATCGTCGCAGCCGTGATACAACATGCCCAGCAAATGCCCGTACGTGCGCAGCCGCTCGTCGCCCGTACCCATGCACGCGCACGCCTCGAACATCGTCCCCGTGTCCTCGCCGGCCAGGTAGCGCCAGTCCTCGACGCCCAACGGTTGGCGGCGCAGACGCCACTGCACCGCCTCGGCCGCCGCGAGCCGCTTTAGGAGTTCGGCCAGGCGCTCGATGCCGAACGGATAATCGGTGCACAGCCGGAACGCCTCCGCCGCGATGTAACCCGAGGCCATCAGCGCCGGCAGGAGGCCGAAACGACAGTGCAGTGTCATCACGCCGCGGCGAAAGCGCGAGCGATCCACGATGTCGTCGACGATCAGCGAGACGTTGTGGATCATCTCGATGGCGGCAGCGCGCCGAAGGACGTCCCGGTCGAATGTTCCCGGCGACACGGCCTGGTGACAGGCGAAGACGGTGGCGGGACGGAAATACTTGGCGCGGGCGATGAACTGCCATTCAAGCAGTTCTCGCATCTCCGGATCGCCGCGGTCGATCCAGTCGCGCAAGAAACGCTTGAGTTCATCGATCTGCGGATCGAACCCCTGGGCCCGTTTGAGGTCATCGACCAGGGCTGGTGGCACGTCTGGGACCGGTGTCATGTGAACTCGTGCACCCGCCTCGCATCCTGCCTATATCCATTCGGACTGACCGGTCGGCCGCCGACAGGACCACGCCCACCCCCCGGACACGCCACATCCGCGACGGGCACGCGGGAGACCAGCCGTTTCGCCATCCGATACGTCTTGGCTGGCGTCGGCGAAGCGGGGCACCGCCCGGTGTCTGATCCGCGCGCCGGATGCCTCCCCGATCCGCGTAAACGGCGGTCGGTCCATGGCACCCGGATCGGATGAACCCCTCGCCAGCCGACGCGATCAGAGCTTCACGCGCGCGCGGCGCCTGGGCCGGGATGCCGGTCTGCTCCTGCGCGACCCTGTCGCCGTCTTCCGCGGCCCACCGCCCGAGCCGGCGCGTCGCTTCCGCTCCAGCTCATCGAGCTCGGCGATGAAACGCGCCGCGGCATTTCTGGGCAGTTCGGTCATGCTCCGCATGCCCTCGCGGGCTTCGTCGACAAGCTCGAGGAGTAACGGGCCGGTCTCCTGATCTTGCGATCGGATATTGCCGAGTGTCTTGGTGGCCGTCTTGACAAAGGCGGAGGTCCGCTCCATCCACTCCTTCCAGAAACTTGCGCCGGCCTTGAGTGCCGCCAACTGCACCTCGACGGCGTTTATCAGGACTTCCCGAATCTGCTCATCCCGATTGGGTTGCGGATCGGCCATGCCTCGCTCCTTTCGGTGCCCGATCCGCGGTGCTCCGCGGACTCGGCAACGGTGGTTACGACGGTGACGATGCACAATTCGCGGAGCAAACCCTCGGATCTCCCCCCGGTGATCTCGACGTCCGTGATGCCCGCGTGCGAGATCGTAAGCAACTGCATCCGCCTTTCGCCGGTCGAGTGGACCTCGCCGAGCAGCCGGCCGCCGGCATCCAGCGCCCGAAGGCGAACCGGGCTCTCTGCGTAGGGTGCCACCTCCGCCGTAACCTGCTCTGCGACGCGGGGAAGGGTCAGCCTCACCCCGTCATCCGGAACGACCAGCTTGCCCTCGCCCTGCGGTTCGCCCCACAACACCACGCAAAGCGGCCGAGCGCCCCGGCTCGTGAATCCGAAGCCGTGCCTCGAGAAGGGCGTGGGCAGCGTGCGCGCCTCGCGCTCCTCCGCGAACCCCACGCACTGGCGGCGCGGCTCGGGTCGCAGCTCCGGTTTCTGGGGATCCGGCAGCTTGCACGGGAAGGGTGCCAGGCAGACCGCGTCAAAATACGCGACCGCGCGCCGATCCAGCCCCTCGGCCTCGAGGAACACCGTGATCCGGCGCGCCTCGGCGTTCGCCCGGACCAGCAGTTTGTGCCACTCGCCCGTCCGGTCGCCCTGCGCCCACACCACGTGGGCCGCCGTGGGATCTTGGCCGCCCCGCGGGTCGAGACCCACGCGACAGCGGCCCGCCGTGCGCCCGTCGATATGATAATGCGCGGTGACCTGGTAGTCCCAGCCCGGATTCGCGCCGACGCTTTGGAAGAGCCCCGCCGCCGCGTGGGGCGGCAGCTCCACCCGCTGTGCGCGCTGGCCGTCTCGCACCACGAACTCCTCGGCGGCAAAGACGAGCCCGTCGCCCGCGCCCGTGTCCCCCAGTACCATCGCGGAAGCCATCGAGGCGCCACCGGCGCGCGTGTAGGGCCCCCACTCGTTCGCCACGGTCCCGACCGGCATGGCGTGGAACCCCGCCTCGAAATCCTTGTTCATCAGGTCAACGACCGCCACGGTCAGCTGCGCCCGTCCGCTGGCACCGTCCGAATCGACGACGACGCACTCGGCGTGGTGCGTGGCCAGCGCGCGGTAGGTGTGGGTGGCGGCCGCGATGCCGTACCCGACGGGCGGCTGGTTTACCTCCCGCACGGTGGCCGGCGTCGCCTCGAATGCAAAGTCGCCGTCGCCGAATTTCCATGTGGCGGTGTGTCTGTCGCACCAACCGGGATCGACGAAGCGCCCCACGAGCGTCACCGGTACGCAGGGATACGCAAAGACGATGGGATCGACCACCACCGTGGGCGGGACGTTCTCGACGTGCACGCTGAGCGTGTCCTCGCCGATGCCCCCGTCATCGTCCTGCACCCGCAGCGTCACCGTGTAGTCGCCGTTGGTGCAGAAAGCGTGGCTCGCGCTGACCGTCCCCTTCGCCGACGGGGGATCGTTCGTCTCGGTCACGACCCCCTTCACCGGCAACGTGTCATCGCCGAAGTCCCAGACCGCCTCGTGTCTATCCACCCACTCCGCATCCTCGAAGTGACCGGTGACGGTGAAGGTCTCGCCTTCCTTGACGGTGATGTCGGGACCGGCCTCGACCGCCGGCCGCACGTTCTGCACCCGCACGCGCGTCGACTGATGCGTCACCGCGCCACCCGGCTCGCCGACGGTGGTGGTCACGCGCGCGACGTAGAGCCCGTTCTCGACAAAGGTGCGACTCACCTGGTGGCCGCTCGCCGACCCCCCGTCGCTGAATTCCCAGGTATACGCCAAGTTCGGACTCGCCGGACCGGCCTGGAATGCGATGGGGGACGCGGCGACCCCCGCGTAGGGGCCGTGGGCGTTGGCGAAGGCCACGCTGGTCAGCGCGTACTGTGCGGTCGTCAACATGCTGCCGGTGAACACGAGGCCCGACGACTCGATGATGACCGCCTCGTCGAAGGTGGAGGTCACCTTGCCGACGCCTTGCAGCTGCTGCGGCCACGCGCCGAGCGTCTGGATCTGCCCGCTGACTTGGTCGCTGATCACGCTCGCACCGATCTTGTCCGCGATCTGATCGATGACGATCGTGATCACCACCCAGATCACGCCCACGATGATGCCGATGATGAACCCCAGCACCGCGAGCAGCCACGCCCACCAGGGAAGGCTGGCATCCGAGTCGATGAGGTACGGCGTCAGTTGTTGCGCCCCGTTGGCGTCGGGCGCGCTCCACTTGAGGCCCACATCGGCCCAGAAATCGCAGTCCGCGTCGGCGCCGCAGAACACATCGTGGACCGTGCACGAACCCGTGAAATGGATCTTCCCGTTCTGCAGCGCCCAGTCGAGGCGCTTCAGATCCACCCGATGACCCGCGATATCGGGAAAGGTCTTCGGGATACCGCCGAACCCGCCCTCCGACTCCGGCCGCGCGACGACCTCGCCGATCGCCCGGTGGACGAACTCGTCGTCCAGCGCGATCGCAAAGGCGGCGCCGGCCGGGACGAAATCCGCCAGCAGGTTCTGATCCGCGCCCGGTCCGGGATTGATGGCGACGGCGAGCGCGTTGGCGAGCGCTTTCGGCCGCACGTCCGTCACCGTGACCGGCGAACCCGACGGGACGTTCGGCGTCCAGGCCGCCGCATAGCGCCGGGCCAGCAGCGCCTGGTGGGCCTTGTCCCCGATCAGCTGCGCAATCTGACCGGCCGTGGGAACCGGGATATTCATCGGCGCCAAGCCCGCCACCACGTGTTGCGCGCGCTTCTGAATCGCCGCGGCGAACAGCGCGTCGATGGTCGGGTCGATGGCTTTGGCCGTGGCGTAGTTCGCCCCCTCGATCCCGTCGGCCGGCCCCACGCCTTCGACGCTCACGACCGCCTGCGGGAGCTTCGCCGTGATCATCCCGGCGGTGGTGTCGTGCTGGTATTCGACCAGGAGCACCTCGCGGGCCAGGACGCCCATCGGCGACAGCAGCTCGATGCCGGGAACACCGGCGATGTTGGCAAGCTTTACATGGATCGGCAGCGACAGCCGGACATGGGTCGGGTCGGGCAGCGTCACCTCGATCGCGCGGGCGGGATTTGTCTGGTCGTCCCAGATCTCGACCCACACGTCGTAGGTATAGGGCGGCGCACTCTCGCCCGGAAACGACTCGGTGTGCGGGATCACGCCGCTGGTGTAGAGGCCGTGGATGTATTCCTTCGCCAGATCCAGGGTGATGGCGCCGACAGGATCGCCGCTCGTCAGGCTCACGGTGACCTTGTTGCGCGGGAGACCCTCGAAAATGATGCCGATGTTCGGTGCGCTGCCCGGGATCGTTCCAAAAGGAGCGGTGATATCCAGCGTCGCCTGCATCTCGACCAGCGAGAGCGACTGCAGATGGGTTGTGTTCGGATCCATCTGCACCTGCACGTCGGTCGCCATCCGCACCGTGACGCCGTTATCCGCGGGCGCCATCGTCAGCGACAGCCCGGCCCGCGGGATCGTCACCTGGCCGCCGCTGGCGACGTACGGTCCCAGCGCCGTGCCCGCGGGAATCGGCACCTCGTGCGGGATTGCGCCGGGATCGCCGGTCCCGCCGTTGTCCCACGCGGCGCGCAGCATTCCTTCCAGGACCGTGTCCTTGACCTCCGCGACAACCTCAAATCCGCGCGTTTCTGCCATCGTCATGCTCCGTATGGTCGGGCAGATGCACGACAACCCTCGCCACGGGGACACCCCGAGGATTGGCCTTCACGGCGTCGTAGCCCGCCCGCGACGCGAGCCGGGGCGAACGCAGAGATATGGCGCGGTGCTGAAGGAGCAGATCGACCACCGCGTGCCGGCCCCGGAGTTGCTCGAGCGGATCGGTGGGCGACGCGCTTTCCGCGCGCCGCGCGTCAAAACGCCGCCGCGCTGTTTTTCCGCCTTTTCGGCCGCCCGGCGTATTTTCTTTGACGACGATCCGCGGCCCATCGAGGGGGCGCGCCGGCGGCGGGGCCAGCGATACGAGACCCGAAGGTCTCGGCAGTTTGAGCCGCACGAACAGCACCCGCTGGAGGTCTTCGTCCGACTCGGGATCGAAACGCTCGCCCGCAGCCTCGAAGAGCTTCCCCTCGATGGAGGCGAGACGCGTGCGCGCGGCGTCGGAAAACCGCGCACGCCGCTCTACCTCGCGGGCGACTTCCGGCGTCAGCTCGAATCCCAGCTCCGCGATCGCCAGGACCGGGTTGGCCATGGCGCGGACCATAAAGTCGCGGTCCTCGCTCAGCCGCTTTACGATGGACGGGACCAGGCGGTGGAAGGCCTCAAAAGAGGTGACGCGACGGGCAGCCACGGCGGGGCCTCTCTTTCCTTGGGTGGACGGAAACCTCGACGGAAGAACAACCGACCACGGGGCGCCACCGGGAACGGCCGGAACGCGAGGTGCATGATCGCCGGACGGCCGACCGGCGGCGACGCCTGGAGGAAACGTGACGCGGGTTACGCTACCATCGGCGGCAGGGGAGGTCAAGCAAAAACCCCACCGATCCCGTCCTCGGTCCGGCGACCGCGGGTCTTCGCCGCCGACCGCGTGAGGACCCGCAGACAGTCGCCGCGGCCGGGTTGTCCTCGGGTCTGACACCGTACGGTGCCATTCGCGCCGCGGCGAGGGATTCGACAGCGGCGCGCCGGCGCGAGGAGGAAACCGATTGACAACGACCGGTAAGATGGCTAGCCTGCCTTTCCGATGCACCGGAGGTCAACGGACACCGAGGTGAAGGGAGTTTCCATGGCGGTGATGAAGCTGCTGCTGGCAAAGCCGCGGGGCTTTTGTGCCGGGGTGGATCGTGCTATAGACGTGGTCAATTTGGCCCTGGAGCTTTACCCCGGGCCCGTCTACGTGCGCCGAGAGATCGTCCACAATGTTCACGTCGTCGACGAACTCCGAAGAAAAGGCGCGATCTTTGTCCAGGAGTTGGATGAGGTGCCGGATGGCGCGACGGTGATCTTCAGCGCGCACGGCGTCTCCCCCGACGTTCGCAAGTCCGCCACCGCCCGAGGTCTCAAGGTGATCGACGCGACGTGCCCGCTCGTGACCAAGGTCCACCACGAGGCGTTGCGTTTCGCTCAAGAGCAGCGTCCGATCGTCCTGGTGGGGCACCAGGGGCACGACGAGGTCGTGGGCACCATGGGCCACGCGCCGGAGCACATCCACCTCATCGGTTCCGCGGAAGAGGCCGAAGCCCTCCGCGTGTCCGATCCACACCGGGTCGCCGTCATCACGCAGACAACCCTCAGCTTGGACGACACCTCCAACGTCATCGATGTCCTGCGGCGACGCTTCCCTGGGATCACGGCTCCGGCCCGAAACGATATCTGTTACGCGACCCAGAACCGGCAAGCGGCCGTCAAGGCACTTGCGGCGCGGGCGCAGGTTATCCTCGTCATCGGGTCGAAGAACAGCTCGAACAGCAACCGGCTGGCGGAGGTGGCGCAAGCCGCAGGGGCGCGCGCCTATCAGATCGATGACGTCTCGCAGATCGATCCGACCTGGTTGGCGGACGTGGATTGTATCGGGATCACCGCCGGCGCCTCGGCCCCCGAGTACCTGGCATCCGAGGTGGTGCAGTATTTCCGCGCCCAGGGCATCGTGGATATCGAAGAGATCGAAGCGGTCACGGAAGAGGTGGGGTTCGCCCTCCCACCGGAGCTGATGCGGGACCGCGAGGCGTCGCGCGTTCCGGTGCGCGCCTGAGCCTCCGCGCGCCGCGACACGCCCCGCAAGGTTCTTCGGATGAGGCCAGGGGTCGGCAGATGTCCGTCCTCCCGAGCGTCCTGCAATGAGCCGGAGCCTCCCCGGGTCGGAATCAGGCGGCGTCTGTCGGGCCGTTACCAGGGCCAGCCGGTCGAATTTCGCGTACGCGTTTCTCTTCCTGCCCAAACCCAAGCGCGAGGCGCTGTACGGTATCTACGCCTTCTGCCGTATCAGCGATGACGTGGTCGACGAGGGCTTTGCGGACATCGGCCCCTCGCCGGGGTCTCACGGGCCGGTCTCCGGCACCACGCCGACCGAGCGATTGAAGGCGTGGCGGGCCGAACTCGACGCCTGTTTCCGGGGCGCGCCCCGCCATCCCGTCACGCGCCGCCTGGCCGAGACGTTGGCGCGGTTCCCCATCCCGCGCACCTACTTCGAGGAGTTGCTCGACGGGGTCGAGATGGACCTGGTGAAGGCCCGCTACGCCACGTTCGCGGAGCTGGAGCGCTACTGCTACCGGGTGGCCGGTGTCGTCGGACTCATGTGCATCGAGGTCTTCGGCTACACCCGCCCCGAGACCCGGCGCTACGCCGAGCATCTGGGGACCGCTTTCCAGCTCACCAACATCCTGCGGGATGTCGGGCGCGATGGGGCGCAGGGGCGCATCTACCTTCCGCAGGAGGACCTGGTGCGATTCGGCTGCGCGGAGGCCGACATCCTCCACCGCCGTCTCACCCCGGCCTTCCGGAACCTGATGCGCTTCGAGGCGGAGCGCGCCGGCGCGTTCTACCGCGCCGCCCGCGCCGTTCTCCCCCCGGCGGACCGCAAGACCATGCTGCCCGCCGAGATCATGCGCGCCATCTATTTTCGGCTGCTCCGGCAGATCGAGGCTCGCAGCTTCGACGTCTACGCGCGCCCGATCCGGCTTTCCGATGCGCGGCGCCTCGCGCTGGCCTTCGGCTGCTGGGCCCGACACACGCTGGCCGTCCGGTAACGACTCCCACGGGCGGCCGAGAAAGACCCAGCCGCGGCGCCGGCCCGCGGACAAAAAAACCGGCCGAGAGTTTTCATCGGCCGGTGGTCGGTCGTCGGTTGTCGGTTTTACATTTCCCCTTGCCGGGCCCGCCCTCACGCGGCCCCGGATTTCGTCTCCTCGCCCTTCGCGCCGCTCAGATCCGTCATCTGCAGGCCGGGTACGTACTCCACCCTGCGGTCCTCCACCTCTTCCAACCGGCGCACCACGTCGCGGATGCGGATGGTCGCGCGGCGGATCGCGTCCAGCTTCTTGCCCACGGGCCCGGGGAAGCTCTCCGCCTGCGCGAGCAGCAGATCCACAAACCCGAGGATGGTGCCCAGCGGGTTGTTGATCTCGTGGCGGATCGCCAGCCCGATCTCGCCGATGGCGGCCAGCCGCTCGCTGCGAATCAGACGCTCCTGGGTTTCCACCAAGACCCGGTTCTTGTGCGCCAGCTCGTCCGCCTGCCGCTTGATTTCCCGCTGCAGTACCAGGGTTCGGAGACAGCTGTGGACGCGGGCGAGGAACTCGCGGGGGTGGAACGGCTTGGGGATGTAGTCCTCGGCCCCCTGCAGCAGCCCCTCCACGCGGTCCTCCACCCGGTCCCGCGCGGTGAGCATGATGATGGGCATGCCCTGGGTGGCGGGGTTCGCCTTCAGCTCCTGGCACAGGAGACACCCGTCGCCCTCGGGAAACATCCGGTCCAGCAACAGCAGGTCCGGCATCCTGGCCCGCACGGCCTCGCGGGTCTCCGCCATGCTCGTGCGCGATTCGGCCTGATATCCCTCCTTCTGCAGGAGGTCGCAGATGAGGGCGGCCTGGACCGGATCGTCCTCCGCGACCAGAATCCGGGCCGACGGAAATGGCGTGGGCAGATGCATGACCGTCTCCTCCGCTCCAACCCATCCGACCCCGCTCCGGGCCGACGGCGCAAGACTATCACACTCGACGGCGTGCGGCCAAGCGATCACGCGCCCGGCGCCGTGCGGCCTTCGTCGAACAGCCGTGCGACCTCGTCCCGGGCGAATCGCGGGAGCGGCCCCTCGCCGCCCCGCCAGTGTAACCGGCAGCCGTCCGCCGCCGGCACGACTTCGCCGATGACGGTCCCGCCGATTTGCTGCGACGCCCAGGCGGCCAGGATCCGGTCGACCCCCGCGGGTGGGCACGTCAGGAGGAGCGCTCCCGAGGCGATGAGCCCCAGCGGGTCGAGCCCCAGCGCGCCGCACAGCGCCCGGCACTCGTCCAGGACCGGCACGGCGTCCCGGTCGAGACGCAGGCCGACCCGCGCCGCCCTCGCCAGCTCCCACAGGCCGGTCGCCAGCCCCCCCTCGGTCGGGTCGTGCATGGCGTGAACCGGCGAAGCGGCCACGGCGGCGCGAGCGTCGGGCAGGACGGAGATCCCGGGCCGCCGTACCAACGCGCGGGCGCGCTCCAGGGTCTCGGCAGCCACGCCCCGTGTGCGAAGGCGCGCGCCGAACTCGCGCGCCAGAATCGACGCCCCCTCGATGGCGATGCCCTTGCTGAGCAGGATCGCGTCGCCGACCCGCGCCCCCGCCGTCGTGACCAGGCGGCCCTTCTCGACCTCGCCCAGCATGGTGCCGGCGAGGATGGGCCGGTCCAGACCCGAGGTGACCTCGGTGTGCCCGCCCACGAGGCTCGCACCCACGGCGTCGCACGCGTCTCGGACCTGTGCGAAGACGTCCGCCAGCAGCGCCTCCTCCGCCTGCGCTTCCGGCAGCAGCAGGGTCATGAGGAACCACGCCGGGCGCGCCCCGCGCACCGCCAGGTCGTTGGCATTGATGTGGACGGCGTACCAGCCGATCTCCTCGGCCACAAAGGTGATGGGATCCACCTTGGCGATCAGATACCGGTCGCCGATGTCCAGAACGGCCGCGTCCTCGCCGATCTGCGGTCCCATGATCACGCGCGGGTCCCGCAGGGGAAGGTCGGCGAACAGCCGCTCCAGCATCTCCGGCGGGGGCTTCCCCAGCGCGATCCGCACACCCGCCGTGTGGGGTACCCGCCGCGCCGCGCCCGGCACACGGCGCCCGGCACGCGATGTATCGGCTGTGCGATCACGGGTCATGGCTCGCGGCTCACCCCTCCCGGTTCGTGGCTCCCATTTCGCTGGTCACGGCGCGTGGATCACCCGTCGCGGCTCACACTTCGTAGACCGCGAACGGCAGTGGCGTCAGCAGCAGCGCCAGCAGCACCAGGGCCAGCAGCGCCAAACGCCGGCGCGGCGGGTCCAGCGGCGTCAGGTCGTCCAGCGGCGGCGGATGTTTGAGTCCCAGCGCCACGGCGAGCACCACCCAGACCAGCCAGCCCTCCCAGCGCGAGACGACGAAGAGCGCCACCAGGATGCCCAGGAACGGCCACACCGCCTTGCGGAAGCCCCGCCCCAGGACCGAATATGCGATGTGCCCGCCGTCCAGCTGCGAGAGCGGCATCAGGTTGAGGGCCGTGACAAACAGACCCAGCCACCCCGCCAGCGCCATCGGGTGCAGCATCACGTCCGAGCCGGGAGGGATGGGCCCCTTGATGAGCCACTTCAGCGCAAGATAGGCGAGCGAATTCCCCTCCTGGAGGACGACACCCGTCACGGGCTTGACCGGGGACACCGCCAGCCCCAACACCAGGATGGGCAACCCGACGACGAGTCCTGATAGCGGACCCGCGATGCCGATGTCGAAGAGCACCTTCCGGTTGGGAATCGGCGACCGCATCCTGATGATCGCCCCCATGGTGCCGAGCGGCGGAACGGGCAGCGGGACGAAATACGGCAAGCTGACCTGGACGCCGTAGGCCCGCGCCGTGAGGTAATGGCCCAGCTCGTGACAGCCGAGGATGAGTAGGAGGCTCGCCGAAAACGGAACGCCGTACACCAGGGTCAACGGGTGGCTCAGGGGGTCCGCCCCTTCCATCCATGCGCCGACCAGCAGCGTGGTGCACAGCGTCGCGAGGAAGAGGGCCAGGTTCAGCGGCCACCCGCGCCAGCCCTGGGGGGCGCCACGCGCGGCGGCCGGGAGACGCACCAGGGTAATCTCGCGCGGGGTGTGGAGCATGGGGACGAACCCCAGCGGCTCGACCCGCGGGGCGACGATGCGCATGGCCAGTTCCGGGTCCACCAGCAGCTGTCCGCGGAACCGGACCGTGCCGTCGAGGACCTGCCAGCCCTCCACGTCGAACACGTCGGCCAGTTCACGGCCGAGCGCGGCCGCCCACGGCTCCACGGAGAAACCCCAACCCGGCATGCGACGCGTCCTCTGATTCCTGCGCGCCCGCGCCAAACCCAACTTGTCCGCCGACGGTCCCCGGGGGCACCGTGGCGGTGAGACATCTCTTCGGGCTCAGGATAACACGCGGGGGGGACCCGCGCAAACGTCCGCCGTCCGCGTGGCCGACAGCAATTTCAGACAGTGGCCGCCCCAAGCGTCCCGCGGCACAAACCGCATGGGCCGCGTCGCCCCGGCCAGCCACAACGGCACCTGGTCGGCGTAGTGCCGCGACCGGAAATCGCCCGAGACGCCTCCGGCGACCACCCAGCGCGATGCCTCCGGCGCTCCGAGGTCCAAGATCTGCCGGTAGCTGGGCCCCACCGCGACCTCGAACGATGCCGTCAGAGGGAAGGCGCCCAGATTCACGGTCATACCGTCCCCGGGCCGCGGGATTGGCCCGCGGTTGAGCCGGAGCAACCAGGCCAGCAGCCGCGCCACGCGGGGCGTGCCCCGCCCGAACATGTGATAAAAGGTCAAGCGGTGGAGATCGCCCCAGCGCCACGCCGACGGCTCGGATCCCCACCGGCCGGATGCGGCATCCCACGCGGCCGCCAGGCATGCCTCGACAGCCGCCGGGGTGCCCCCCGGAAAGACGATGGGATCTCCGGTCAGAAACGCCGTGTCGACGGCCGGGACGGCCAGGTGGAGCATGGAGAGGTAGCGCGCGAAGAGGCCAGGCGCCCGCGGCTCCACCACGGGGCGGACGCATTGCTGCAAGAGTTCGCGATAGAAGAGGTGGTACAGCGCCGCGGCGGCGCTGTCCGTCTCCATCCGGCAGTCCCACGCCAGCAGCAGATCCGCCGCCTGCTGCGCGCGCGGGTCCGCCAGTCCCCCGCGCAGCGGCCGGATGAGGCGCGCCACGAGTCCGGCCGCCTGCACGGAGCGCACGTCGGCCTGGATCTCGGCCATGTCCGCAACCGTGGCGCCACGGACCGCGCCCAGGAGCGACGCGATCCGCGTCGCGCGGTACGGCGGCTCCCAGAAGCCTCGCGCCAGGCCGGGCGGCAGCGTCCCGGCAACACGGTTGTTGGCCGTGACGACGTAGCCGTCCCTGGGATTCACCATTCGGGGATGCTCGGCCCACGACAGATATCCTCCCCAGGCGTGCTCCGGGCGCGACCCGTCCAGGACGGGCGGCAGCGTCTCGGCGCGCGGGCGCCGGGGAAACTTCCCCGCGCAGAAATAACCGATGGCGCCTTCCACATCCGCCACGACCAGGTTCTGTGCCGGGACAACGAACGCCTCCAGCGCCGACTCGAACTCCGCCACGCTCCCGGCCCGGTTCATCCCCAGGAGTCCGTCCCATCCATGCCACACGTCCAACCCCACCCACCGGAAGGAGGTCGGCGGCTCCCCCCCGCGCATCGGCAACAGCGGGCACAGAACCCCTTCGTGGCGCACATAGCGCAGCGTCCGGTGCACCGGATCGCGCCGATCCCGCACCCGGAAGGTCTCCTCCGCCGTTTCCAAGACCCGCCACTCGCCGTCACGGCGGTACCGCCCGCCCGAGGCGTCCAGGGTTTCGCGGTAGAAGTCGCCGTCGTCCGCCATCACGGCGGTCATGCCCCAGGCCACGCGGTCGTTGCGTCCGATGAGGACCGCCGGGATTCCCGCCATGGTGACCCCGATGACCCGGTGCGCCGGTGTGGTGAGCGCGACCGGGTACCACATGGCCGGCAGTCCGAACAGAAGGTGCGGGTCGTTGCAGAGCAGCGGCTTCCCGGAAGCCGTCCGCAGGCCGTCCAGCACCCAGCTATTGCTCCCCGCCCCCGGCCCCAGCAGGCCCAACGCGTGTCGCGCCAGCAGGTCCAGGCCGGCGGCGTCGGCCGGCGGACAGTCCCCGAGAATGCATTGCCCGGCCGCCATCTGCGGCGGACACAGGCGTGCCAGAACGGGATCCGCCGCCAGGCGGGCCAGCACCGGTTTGGCGACAAAGGCCAAGCTCAGAAGCCAGCCGATCAGCCTACCGATGGCCAGGCAGTCCTCGGGCCGCCAGGGCTCCGGGTCGACCCCGGCCAGCAGAAACTCCGGCGCCAAGTCCGCGGGGCGACACCGGTCCACCCAGGCGTTCACACCGCGCGCGAACCCCTCCAGCACCAGCCGCCCATCCTCGCTCACGAGCGCGAACTCCTCCCGGCACACCGTCTGGATGCGGAGACTCCGGTAAAGCTCGTCGACGGCGAGGAGCGAGGGGCCGACGAGATGGAGACCCCCGCCGTTCATCGGCCGGTCGCCCGCGACCTCGGCGAGACGTCCATAGGCCAGTCGCCGCAGCGTCTCCATCTGCCAACGGCGGTCCTGGGCCATCGCCACGCCCACGCCGAAGCCGAGGTCGGCGAGGCCCTCGGCGAAAACGTGCGGAACACCGGCCTCGTCCCGGCGGATCCATACGTCCCTCTGAAGGCCCGGCAGCTGGCACTCCCCCGCCGGCGGCCCGAGGTTCCACGGGCGGCCGCAGATGCGGCGCCAGAGACCGGCGATCACCAGGCGCGCACCGGCCAGCGCATGCCGACGCATGGCCGAGCTAGTTCCTCCGATACGAATACGGCGAATAGTAGCGAAAGACGGCGGAGATGTTCCAGGGTTCGTCGCCCATCTGCGGAGGGAAGGGATCGAAGGGCGCCGCGGCCTTCACCGCGCGAAGCGCCTCCTCGTCCAGCACGGGAAACCCGGAGCTCTCGACGAGCCGGATATATGTCAGCGTGCCGGTCTTGTTCAGCGTGAAGACCAGCGCCAGCTCCCCTGTCATGCCGAGCCGCTGTGCGTCTTCGGGGTAGACCCACTCGCTCTGGATGTGCCGCTTGAGTCGCGCCAGATAGTCCAGGAACCGCGGTTCGCGGCTGTCCAGGGGGACGGTTCGCCGGGCGGCGCCACCGGTATCGGCGGTGAGACCGGAGCCCAAACCCGCAATCTGTTCCCGGAGCGACGGCCCGGCCCTGGGCGCCGGGGACGTGGGGGCCGGCGGCAGACGCAACTCCGCCGGCGGACCGCCGAGGCGGAGACCGTGACGCTCCGAGGATTCTTCGCGGGGCTCGCGACCGACCTCCGCGGCGGGAGGGATCGGCTCGGGTCCGGGCGACGCGTGGACCTGCGGCGGCGCCAACGCCGGTGCGGGCGGCGCGGCGGCCGGCGGCGGGGCCGCCTCGGGAGACGGCGGCGCGGCGGTTTGTGGCCGCGGACTCGGCCGGATCGGCTCTTCCTGTGCAGCGCGCGGCACGGGGGAGACCCCCGACCCTTCGGGACGCCCGATCCGTTCGCCGCGGGACGACGGCTCGCGGGGGCCGCGCCTGGCGGGCGGCGCGGGCGGTGTCTTCGGGACAAAGCGCCGCAGCGGCTCCGGGGCGGGCCGGGGAGCCAAAACCGGAGGACTCGGCGGTGCGATGACGGGGGGCGGCTCCATCAGCCGGACCCGAAGCGGCTTGTCCAGGCGCACCGGCTGTCCGGCGATCAGCAACAGGCCCACCAGGCCGGAATGGACAGCCAGAGAAACCGCAAACGACCTGCTCAGAACCGACCGGCGCATCGCACCCCGCTGTGGCCTCTCCGTGTCAGTGGAAAGCTTTACCGCCCGCCGATTATACGGAACGACGGGTCGGACCACAAGCACGCCCCCACGCGCGATGCACAACGCTGCTGGGTTCGGCCCTTCCTGGTTCCCGAATCGACAAATTGCCTAAACGCGGCCCCCTGCGACCTCCGATCTTCTCACGCAGGCTGCTCCAACAGATCCGGATCCGAGGCGCGAGGCGTACACCGATACCCATTCGGATCGGTGCGTAGGTCGCGGCGCCGCGGGTGGGTCGGCAGGCAGGCGATGGCTCTTTTTCAGCGGCCGGTCAGCGCATCCGACCCCGCCCCACAGACCAGCGCGCACACCGTCCGCCCCGGGGCCGGGCGGAACTTTCCGGCGCGCAACGCGGCCAGCGCCGCCGCCCCGCTCAGGTCTGTGGCGAGGCCCATCTCGAACCAGAGCCAGCGCGCCGCCTCGCGCATGTCGTCGTCGCTCACCAGGACGATCTCCGCTACGCACCGCTGTACGATGTGCAGATTGATCGGCTCCGTCTGCAGCGCCGCCAGCGTGGCGACGCCCGTCGTGATCTCCGGAAGCGCCACCACGCGGCCGGCCTCGAGGCTCGCGGACAGCGTCGGCGCGCCCGTGGGCTCGACGCCGATGATGCGGGCGGACGGGCGCAGCGCCTTGACGGTCAGACCGATGCCGCTGATGAGACCGCCCCCGCCGATGGCCACCACAAAGTCGTCCACCGCCGGCTCCTGCTCCAGAATTTCCAGCGCCGTCGTGCCCTGCCCGGCGATCACCGCGGGATCCGCGAACGGGTGAAAATAGGCGAGGCGCTCCCGTCCGGCGACCGCCAGCGCCTCCCTGTTCGCTTCGTCCCAGATGCGCCCCTTGAAGATGACCTTGGCGCCCCAGCCCTCCAACTTTTTCGCCTTTTCGAGCGACGCGCTTTCCGGGAGATACACCGTCGTCTTCGTCTTCCCGAGCCATCCCGCGTACGCCGTGGCCAGGCCGTGATTCCCCCCGGACGCCGTGATGATGCCGCGCCGGATCTGCTCCTCGGTCAGCGACAGCAGCTTGTGCGTGGCCCCGCGCGCCTTGAACGAGCCGGTCACCTGCAGGCACTCCAGCTTCAGCAGCAGCTCCCCGTCGGGATAAGGGTCGTCCCTGAGGGCTCGGGCGCGCACCAGGGGCGTCCGGCGCACGTGCGGGGCGATGCGCGCCGCGGCTGTCCGTACCTCTTCGAGAGTGATCATGGCGTCTTCTCCGTATGCGGCGAAGCCGACTCCACCGTGGGATGCGTGCGCGTCGCCGTCGAGACCGGCACGCTCCCCGCATCTCATATCGCTCGGCCACGCTCATTGTCAAGCGCGCCGCCATCAGTTTCCCCGAGTTGTTGGCGTCGGCCGTCGGCACGCGACACGCGTCTCGGCGGTACCGCTCGTCCGTCGCGATTCGCCGTCACGGTTTTCTCCGCTGTCGTATCCCGCGCATCCGCGAGGCGTGGAGGGCGGAAGTCGAATAGCGAAGGGGCGTCCTCTCTTTTCGAGGACAGATGCGGCGAAACGCTTGTCGGTGGCTGGATCCCGATTGGGAACGACGACGGCCGACCCCAACACACGAAGAGCGCCGGACAACCCGGCGCTCTTCGTGCGGACCTATGATAAACGCCGCTCACCGCGACGGTGCCTTCGTCCGGCGCCTGGTGGCGAGGCGGCGCCCACGGGCGCCCTGTCAGTCGCGTGGCCGCCGATCGCAGGGGCGGACAAGCACGTACTGGCGGGCGCGCAGGTCATCCTCGAGTCGGGGGCGGCTTCGGCGATCCCGGGTCCGGCGATCGTAGGCCACGGGGTCTCGGGGTGTCCTTCGCTCGCCCTGCCGCCGGTCGAGCAGGATTTGGATTTGTCCCACGTCCCTGAATTCGTCGGCCAAAGAGCGCCACAGGTCGCACTGTTCCCGCGCGACAATGATCAGGCTGAGCACGCGCCGCTCGGTCGGCGCGCCCCCGTCGGTACCAACCCGTTTCACCGATCGGCCCTCCGCGATCAAATCGCCCCCGTCCCGGCGGATGACGGGGACTTGCGGGTCGGTGCGGGACGTGAAGAAGACCGTCGTGTGGGCATCCGCGTGCGGCCCGACGTCCGATCCGACACCTGCGTCTCGCTTGTGCGGCAACACGGGGAGGGTGAAGGCCCCGTGGCTTCCACTGATGACCGTGACGTCTCCATCGGGATTTTCGAAGAGCGTCCGGCCCGTACTTCTGGGCCCTTCCTTCATGGTCCGCGGCGCGCGACATTCCCTGTGGCAGTAAACGTGCCGGACTCGGGTGCCGTCGCGCCGAGGACTCCTAACCTGTGAATTTTCCGCGGAACATGGTGCGTGCCGGGTGAGCACCAATGGTGCGACACGTCGGAATCCGTCGATGCAGCCTGTGCAAGAATATGCCGGCGCCGGGGGATGAGGACCAAAGCCTGCATGGCTCCACCGCGGCAGGATTCATCCGGACGGCCGTGAGCGGCATTGCGGGCGGGACGAGAACCACGCGGTCGGCAAGGGGCCCGTCGCGTGCCTGCGGAACACTGCTCCGTGTCGCTTGTCCGCGCCGTGGAGACCGCTGTGCACCGGAGCGGTCTCCCCGCGGCGCATTCGACTCCGGACGTGCGCACCGCCAACAGTTTCGTCGATCCGTTGGCGTCGGCCGGCGAAATGCGACACGCGCACCGGTACCACCGACCATCGTTCGAGACCCGCCATTTCGGATTTCGCCCTCGCCCCGCTCTGCGCACCCGTGAGGGGGTAGAGGACAAAAGTTAAATAAGTAAAGGGCGTCCCCCTTTCCTGACGAGGCAAAGTCAGAGAACCTCATCGTACAAGTGTCATCTAAGGATTCCGCAGCGCGGAATCCTTGTTTCAATCCACGCGCCCGCGCGGGGCGCGACTCTCGAGAAAAAAGGTACCGGACAGTATGCCGTGGATACGTTGGAACTCGCCGGTGGAAGTCCGGCCCCGGGAGCGGGTAGCGCGCCCGGGTAGCTCGAGGGAGGTGTGCGGGGTAACCCAGAACACCGAGTTCCCTGACGAATGCTCACG
>JAKPQH010000102.1 GCA_029580855.1 bacterium
CATGATCTTCGTGAGGACGCCGGTCGACACCCCGAGACTCGCCGCGGTGTAAGCTTTCTTCACGCTGCTGTCAAGCGTGTGCGGGCCTGCCGCATCATCGCGCAGGAGCGCACGCACCAACCCGTCTTGATCCGTCACGGCCGCACTGATGTGGAAGCCTTTTTGTCTGCAGGCGGCGACGGCCGCTTGCGCGGCCTCCGTCGCAAGGGAGAGCGGCAGGACCTTCTGGTCCAGGAGGACGGCCGCTCCGGCAGCGTTGGCGCCGAGCGCGACCGCCAGGATCGTGACGACCGAACCAAGTATGTACGGGCATCGCATCGTTATTCGACGTATCCGAACAGCCTTCATCACAAGCACTCCTTCCCTCTTAGGCTGCTGCCCACGGAGGTTCAGTAGGAAATGATCAGATGGAGTCCGAGGCAGTCGGGAGGAACCTCAGAACAATACGGAAAGAGCCGGCACTCGCGGACCGACTCGGGGCGGCGCTCATGCCGCAGCTTTCAAGGGATGGCTGGCACGTCCATGGGCCTGAGGTAGCTGTGGCGCACGATAGGCGAGAACGGGACAGGGGGCTCGGCGGATCACACGCTCGGCCATGCTGCCGCCGAGGAGGAGACGGCGGAGACCGGTCCGACCGTGGGTCGCGAGGACGATCAGCTCGCATCGGAGCCGTCGCGCGACGCGCACGATCTGGTCGGGAGGATAGCCATCCACCATCAGGGCGTGGGTCACCACGCCCTTCCGGCGCAACCGATCGCGGGCGCGCGCAAGCTCGTGTTCCGCCTCCGCCCGCCACGCCTCGTCGGAGCGGATAAACGCCACCCCGGCGACCTCGGGAGGCGCGTAAACCGTGACGGGGGGATAGACGTGGACGAGCACCAACGTCGCACCGGCGCGGGCGGCCAGACCCGCCGCCCGTTCCACCCCGACGTCCGCCACGGCGGAGAAATCGGTGGGGCACAAGATGCGGCGGTACTCGCCGATCTTGCGTCGTCCAGGGCCGCCCTTTGTCATCATGGCTCTCCGCGACAGCGCAATCGACATCTTCATGCCGGAAGACCAGCCGGAGGCGTATCGCCGCTGTCCACATCGCCAGACGCAGCATAACGTGTGCCGGGCACGAATTGGAAACGACGCATGGCGTAAGCCCCGGGAAACCAGCAGGGGAATGCCGCGGACATCCGATCGGGAGGGATGCACGCCCCCGCCGCCGTGTGACCTGCAATTCCGCACCAAACGGACGCGACGTCGCCAACCCCGGATGAAGCCGGGGTTCCGGACCCATGGATACTTTCGGGGTAGGCGCGGGAGAAACGACACACCGCCACCGCCCGCCGGCCGGTCGCGGGGTCCGCTGCCCAGGTTCGGCCCGAACGCGGCCACCCGCACGCCCGTCAACGCACGAGGCGACCGATGCGACTCCAGCGCGTCAGGGAAGGGTGCGTAACGGCGTAAACGATCCGAGGGAGAATCGCGTCGTATGGGATGGCCGCGCTTCGGACCGAGAAGTAGATGATGGAGGCTTCCCCCACGACCTTGGACTCGTCCAGCAGACCCCAGGACCGACTGTCCAGACTGTTGTCACGGTTGTCCCCCATCATAAAGAGATGGCCCGGTGGAATCGCGATGGGCCCCAGATGGTAAGGCGCGGCGGAACCAAAGGACGAGGATTCGGTATAGACCGCGTACGGTTCACGCAAGATCTGTCCGTCGATCAACACCTGCTCTCCCCGAATCTCCAGGGTCTCGCCCGGAAGGCCGACGACCCGCTTGATGAAATCGCGGGTCTCGTCCTGAGGGAATTTGAAGACGATGATGTCTCCCCGGCGAATCGGGCGGAACAGGTACACGAGTTTGTTGACGAGCAGGTAATCGCCGACCCGAAGGGTGGGTAGCATGGAACCCGAGGGAATGACAAACGCTTGGACCACGAAGGCTCGGATCGCCAGCGCCAACAGGACCGCCACGATCAGAGACTCCGCATACTCCCGCCAGGCCGATCGCTTTTGCTGCCGCCCGTCAACACGTCGGGGCATCACCGCCGATCCGCCATGGCAACGGTTCGCGCCCGTGCCGTTCCTTTGCCCTGCGCCGCGAGCCGATGCACGGACGCAGTGCGGGCGCCGGGAGTCTTCAACTCCCACCGCGACATGATCCAATTGATCCGCTTCGCCCGCGGCAGGAAGCCGGGCGTGACCGACAGCAGACGCGCCGCCGACCCCCGGCCCGGAAGCCGCTGGCAGCCCCGCGAGCGTGGCGGCCGCTTGCACGCCCACACGTAAACCCGATCTTTCTGCGCACCGCGCGGACCTCTACACCAGATCCAGGATCAACCCACGGACGACCGCAGGACCTCCAACGCCGTGGCCACATCCCCCGTGCTTGTGCGATGATAGATGATCCGAACCCGCTCGCCTTCCTTCAGGGCCTCCAGCGACGCCGTCTTTCCCCCCACCAGAATCCTGGTTTGGTCGGTGACGGCTGCGCCGATTCGCAACGTGTGCTTCCCCAGGGGGACATCCACCACGACGGTGCGGCTCTTTGGGGTCACTGCGACGACCTTCCCCACCAGGCCGGCAGGCCGTTTGGCCACCGGCGCGTTTGCCGTTTTTGCCGCACTCGCGGGCGCCTCGGGCGCCTTTACGGTCGGTTGCGCCGGCGTCTTCGGTTGTTCCGCCGTCGGTACAGGCTGTTCCACCTTGGCCGGAGGTTGTCCCGCCGGCTCGGTTTGCGCTGCAAACCCCCCCGCGGGCACCGCACCGATCGCCCAAAGAAGGGGCAGCCCCGCCGCCGCCATCCTGGTCCATCGCGTTACCATTCTCATCCCCTCCTCATGCGCGCACACTCGAGCCCTGGCGCGCAGCGTCTCCACCGGCATCGCCACGATCCCGGCCCCGCGCGCCCGGCGGACACCTCTCGCGCTTCGGCGAGACGGGCTGCTCGACGCTCTGTTCCCCCTGGACCTCCGACAGGTACGTCCGATCGACGCGAAGGCCGCGTCCCCCGTCTCCTGGAGCGCGGCCCGTGGGACCGGCCGCGGCGAACCCGCGCGACACCGGGTACGCATACTGCGTGCCGAGGTGCCAGGGGCGAAAGCTCGCCGCCGCGCGGCGGCGGAAGGCAGGGAAAGTGGAGGATTTGGATCGCGTGAGCGACAGGTTACCCAGCGGGCGCGCGTGAAAGCGGCTGGATACTTCTGGCGGCGTGCGGTTCAAGGCGACACACCGTCGCGCGTCGCGGAAAAACGCGGAACCGAAGACGGAGTGCGGCCAACAGATGGGTCTTGGGGTTCGTGCGGCGGGGCGTTTCGGCTCAATCCGGGGGGATGTAGTACTCGATGATCTGCTTCGAGGTGAATCCCGGGATCTGCAAGTAATAGCTGACCACTTCCTCCAGCGCCTCGATGGGAATCATCCCAACGAGATCGCAGCCCTTCACCGAGACGCCGTAGCGGGCCGCCTCGATCTTGACCAGCTCCACCGCCCGGTGGATCGGAGTCTTGTGGTAGTTCATGAGGTTCATGGAGACCTGGGTGATTCCTTTGTCCTCGACCCGCAGCCCGATGGCGCGCACGAACCGCAGGCCGCCGCCCGCATGACGCACGGCGTCGGCGATCTTCTTGGCGATCTCCACGTCCTGGGTGTGCAGATTGACGTTCACGGCGATGAGCGGCATGCGGGCCCCGACCGCCGTCACGCCGGACTTCTCGTTGAGCGTCTGCGGCCCGGCGTCCACGATCCAGGCCGGATCCTGGAGCTTGCGTCGCATCCCTTCGTACTCGCCCCGCCGGATGTCCGCCAGGCTCCGCCGCGCCTCCGTCGTGCACGCCTCCTCGTAGAAAAAAACCGGGATCTGATGCTTCTCCGCGAACGTCCTGCCGAAGTGCCGTGCGATCTCCACCGCCTCCGCCATGGTCATGCCCCGCAACGGGACAAAGGGGACCACGTCCACGGCCCCCATGCGCGGATGGCTCCCCTTGTGCGTGCGCATGTCGATGAGTTCCAGCGCCCGCCCGGCCAAAGCCATGGCGGCCGCTTCGACGGCGTCCGGTGCACCGAAAAACGTCACGTCCGCCCGGTTGTGGTCCTTGTTCATCGACACGTCAAGCAGCTTGACGGGGAACTGCGCAAGGACGGTTGTCAGTTCGCGGACGAAACTCGGGCTTCGCCCCTCGCTGAAGTTCGGCACGCATTGCAGGATTCGCATGAGGCAGGCTCCCCCTCTCCCTGCGCGAAGCGGACCGCCTTCGCCCGGCTCAATAGCTCATGGGGTCCAGCTTCACCTTGCCCCGAAAGATATAGTAGACGCTGCCCGTGTACGCGAGCACCATGGGCATGCCGATCGCCGCGATGATCAACATGATGGTGAGCGTCTTGGGCGAGGAGGCGGCGTTGTAGATGGTCAGGCCGAAGTCCGGGTTGGGCCGGGAGAGAACCAGGTACGGAAAGATCCCGATCGCCACCAGGGCCATGAGACCCGCCATGGCGGCGCCCGAAGACAAAAACGCCGGAAAATCCCTCCCCTGGTGGATCTCGCGCGGGATGTTGGCGATGGCCAGCATCGTCAGCACCGGCACGACAAGGAACACGGGGTGCCGCTGCATGTGCTCGCTCATGTGCGGCACGTACAGGAGCGTCGCCATGGTGGTGAGGCCGTAGCAGATGATGAAGAAGACGATCGTGTTGTTGATCCAGCCGCGGGCGATCTCGTGCAACTCTCCCTCCGTCTTCAGCACCACGTAGATCGCGCCGTGCATCATGAACAGGGCGACGGTCGTCACCCCGACCAGCAGGGCGTACGGATTCAGCAGGCCGAGGAACGAGCCTGCGAACTCGCGTTGGGCGTCCAGCGGCACCCCCCAGACGATGTTGCCGAAGGCCACGCCGAACAGCAGGCTGCAGCCCAGGCTGGCGACGGAGAAGCTCACGTCCCATGTCTGCCGCCACCAGCGCATGGGCTGCTTGCTGCGGAACTCGATGGCCACCGCCCGGAAGATCAGCATGCAGAGCAGGAGCATGAATGCCAGGTAGAAGCCGGAGAACACGGTGGCGTACACCTCGGGAAACGCCGCGAACAGGGCGCCGCCTCCCGTCACCAGCCACACCTCGTTCCCGTCCCAGACCGGCCCGATGGCGTTGATCATCAGACGGCGATGCTCGTCCTTGGTCGTGAGCAGATGGAGCGCCCCCACGCCCAGGTCGAACCCGTCCAGGATCGCGTACCCGGTCAGGAGCACCCCGACCAGCCCGAACCAGACCGTGTTGAGATCGAGTGCAAGTGTCATTTTTCGTGGTACGCCACTTCCAGGTCATCGGCCAGCGGGCCGTGCCGGATCTTCTGGTCCAAGAGATAGACGAACAGGATGAACAACGCCAGATAGACCGACAGGAACAGCACGAGGGATGCGAGAATCTTGCCGGCGCTCACCATCGGCGAGACGGCGTCCGCGGTCCGCATCACTCCGTACACGATCCAGGGCTGCCGGCCGACCTCGGCGGTGAACCAGCCGAGCTGATTCGCGGCCTGCGGGCCGAGCACCGCGAAGACGTACACCCAAAGCAGCCAGCGCGTCTGGAAGAGACTGCCCCGCCACCAGAGCAGGAGCCCCAGCAGGCTCAGACCCAGCAGCCCGGTTCCGATGCCGACCATGGCGTGATAGGCCTGGAAGACGGGGTTGACCGGCGGCCGGTCCTGCGGCGGGAACGCTTGAAGACCGGTGACCGGCTTCGACGCGTCCCCGTGCACGAGGTAGCTCAGCATGCCGGGAACGCTCGCCCCGACGAACCGCTGCCGCCCCTCGTCCACCCACCCGAAAAGCGAAAGCCCCGCCGGCGCCGATGCGGGGATATGGCCCTCCATGGCCGCCAGCTTGGCCGGTTGGTGCTTGCTCACCACCAGCGCGCTCTCGTGGCCGGTGACCAGCGATCCGAACGAGGCGATCGCCGCCACCGCCAGCCCGATGCGCATGGAGGCTTTGGCGAAGTCCAGGTGCCGGCGCTTGAGCAGGTAGTACGCGCTCACCGACAGCACCAGGAAGGCGGCGGCCTGCCACGCCCCCAGGACCGTGTGAGCCAGGCGGATCATCGCGGACGGGTTGAACACCACGGCCCGGAAGTCCACGATCTCCGCGCGCTGCCGCAGCGCGCTCTGGACGATGTGGAACCCGGCGGGGGTCTGCATCCAGGAGTCGGCCACGATGATCCAGACGGCGCTGAAATGCGCGCCCAGCGCCACCATGACCGTGGAGAACATGTGCATCCGCGGCCCCACCTTGTCCCAGCCGAACAGCAGGATTGCGAGAAAACCCGACTCCAGAAAGAAGGCGAAGATCCCTTCGGCGGCCAGCGCGCTGCCGAAGACGTCCCCCACAAAGCGCGCGTAGTGTGACCAGTTTGTGCCGAACTGGAACTCCATCACCACGCCGGTGGCGACCCCCAGCGCAAACGTGAGCCCGAAGACCCGCGCCCAGAACCGGGTCATCTGTTGAAAAAGCGGCACCCGGGTCTTGAGGTAGAGCGCCTCCATGAGTACCAGGATGACGCCGAGCCCGATGCTGAGCGGCGGGAAGATGTAATGGAAGGAAATGGTGAGGCCGAACTGGATACGGGCCAGCAGCACGGGATCCATGGTCACGGGCCATCCTTTTCGTGTGACTGATCCATATCAGAAGCCGGACAGGAATGCAAGCACCGGGTAGCGTCGCGGGGATTCCGAGATTGTCGGCGCGGTTGGCCGGTGAGACGAAGCGCGTCCGAACGGCGCGTGGTCGTTTGGGGAAGCCGCGCAGCCTCGGCGGGTCGTAATGCCGCGCCCGGTTGGCGAGAAAAGCCGGCACCCTCGGCTTCACAACCGGTGGTGCTGAACGGGTTGCCGTTGGGCGTGCCGGCGACGGCGGCGCCGAGCGGGATCGAGGGAAGGCCGGGGTCCCGTCGAGGTCGTGTTGAGGGGTCGTCGTTGGCAACGTCCAGCGTTCGTATCCGCCGCAGGCGGGGCCCGGCGATCCGTTTCCGCGCCCGGTGCCGCGTTGTCGCTACCCCGACGCATCCCGTCCCGCGTTATGGTGCGGCTCGTCTACCTGCGACTCGGTCTGCGCTGCTCGCATTACCACCACCGGCGGCACACGGCACGCGTCGAACCCAGAGACCCGCCGCCGCCGGGTGTTCCCCGATAGCCTGCAGGAAAAACGTCACCCCCGCCATGACGACACGCAAGACCGCACGCCACCCCGACGGTTCGGAGGCGCCGAGACAAGAGAGCCCGGAGCGGGCACACCCCGGCCACCGGCGACAGCGCGACCCCAAACCAGGTGAGATCCGCCCACGCACGACCGTCGCGAGACCGCCCCGCTCCTCACGCCGCAGGACCGACGAAAACCCCGACGGCCGCCGGTCCGACACTTCCGCCAAGCCGCCGCCCGACGACTGCCGGGGTTCCGTTGTCGTTTCCAGGTGTCTGACTCTCGAAATGCGTCGTGGTGCGACCGGGCCCGTGGCCGGCGAGTCCGGCCTGATGCGCGCAAGGCTCCAAACCGCCGCCGGCCGGACTGCGGCGAATCCTGCCGCCGCCGACGGGCGCCCGCCGCGCAGATCGGCACGGAGCAGGGACGCGCAACCCGTGAGCGCGTCGCTGAAGAACGGCCAGGCTCGGAAACGATAGGCCGGTACCAGACCGAGAGGCCGGTTCGGCGTATTTTGCGGGGTGGAGGACCGCGTGGCGGACGACATCAGCGCCAGGAGTCCCGCAACGACACCCCCCGCGACGGCCGGCTCCCCCGTGGTGCCCGCGGGCACGCTCGCTGTCTGCCCTCCCCGCTCCCCCGGCGGGTTCCCGATCGCCCGGCAGCGGGAAGTCATCGAGAGACGCCGGGGTGCCTCCCCGGACCACGGAGTCGCTGCCGAGATGCGGGACAGATGCGGTTGACGTCGCCGCCGCCGTTCGTTAGCTTTGCCGTGACGAATCCGCCGCGTTTCCCGGTACGGTCCGCGGGGTGTTGTCTGGAGTCGATCCCGGATCGTTGGCGTGCGAAAAGCCCGGACACGCGACAAGCTCCCGAAGAAGATCTGCGCGCATGGTCACGTCGGAGCTCCGTGAATCCGTCGAGAAGAACCGCGTCGTCAATGTGAAACGGTTGATTGACTCGGGCGTGTCTGTCCTCGTGACCGATGACCGCAGGAACACGCCTGTCCACATGGCTGCCGAAGCGGGCGCACTCGAGGTCCTACAGCTGCTGAGCGACACGGGCGCACCCATCGATCCCCCAAATTGGATCGGCCAGACCCCCCTGTCTCTCGCTGCAAGGAACGGCCACCTTCGGGTTGTCAAGTATCTCTGCGAGCACGGCGCTGTGACGCACGGGCCTCACCTCAACACGGCGCCCCTGAGCGCAGCCGCCGCCGCCGGCCATCTGGAGATCGTCAAGTACCTCGTCGAAGAGAGACGTGTACCCGTGAACTCACTGGAAAGACCGTTTGGCGCGACCCCCCTCTTTCTTGCCGCCCGGTTCTCCAAGCTGGAGGTGGTCCGGTACTTGATGGACAAAGGGGCCGACCCCAATATCGCAAACGCCCAGGGCGAGACCGCCCTTGGCCGCGTGGAACGGCTCGTTCACGCTCAACCCGGTAAGCCGACACCGGCCAAGGCCGAGCTCCTCAACGGTCTCCTGGCGTGTCTCGGCGGTGGAGACGCGAAGACGCCACGCGTCTCGCCGTCCGCCGGCCCACCCAGAGCGCCCAAGAGCCTTCTGTCTCACCTGATCAAACCCAGGAAGGAGTGGCACTTTTGGCAATGACAAAGCCGAGTGCCGCGCGCGACGGCGCCGGGCGGCCCGACGCCGAAATTCTTCGCACCCCCACCTGAGCGACGTGGCCACGACTACACCGCCAGACTACCCGAGCCCCAATAAGGGGACGTTGCCACATTTAGCACTTTTCCGAACGATTTTCCCGCCGTGACCGACCTCGGATACCCTGATTCCAACGGAGGAGCGGCGCCGAAGAGGAAAGGCCCCTTCGCCTGAAGCCCGCCCGCAAAGTCCCGCCGCGTGCTGGCCATCACAACCCCGCAAGACCGACGCCGTTTAGCTTGATGGTTGGCGGACCCGCGTGTTATGCTCCCGCCGTGCTGTCTTTCACGCGGAGGTAACGACTATGGCGCTGTGCACGGAGTGCGAGGCCGAGATCACCCTGGACCCCTCCACCGAGGTGGGCGAGATCATCCAGTGCCCGGACTGCGGCATGGATCTCGAAGTCATCAGCGTCGACCCACCGGAGGTCGCGCCCGCCGCCGAGGAAGAGGAAGACTGGGGCGAATGAAGATCGGCGTTCTCTGTTCGCGCCTCCCTAAAGAAGAGAAACTCCTCTTCGAGGCGTTCCGGTCGCGGGAATTGGAGTGTGCCCGCATCGACGACCGGGAGCCGATCCTGGACCTCCACCAGCGGCAGTGGGACTTCGACGTCATTCTGGAGCGGCGCATCAACCACTCGCGCGCGCTGCATCCGCTACGCTATTTCGCCGATTGCGGCGTGAGGACGGTCAACGCCTACGAGGTGGCAATCCCCCGCAGAGACAAGCGGCTCACCACGCTCGCCCGCATACGCAACAAGGTCCCCGCCCCGCCGGTCTTCGCTGCTCACACGCCGGAATCGGCCCTGCAGGCCATCGAGCGTCTGGGACACCCGTCGTTCTGAAACCCGCGGTCGGCTCATGGCGACGCCTGCTCTCCAAGGGCAACGATCGCGACGCCGCGGAGGCCATCCTCGAGCCCAAAGAGACGCGGGGCTCCTATCACCACAGCATCTTCTATATCCAGAAATACATGGGGAAACACGACCGGGACATCCGCACGTTTGTCGGCGGCGAGAAAACCATCTGCGCCATCTACCGCACATCGCCCCACTGGATCACCAACACTGCGTGCGACGGGGCGGTCACCAACTGCCCGGACACACACGAAGTGAACGAGATCTCCCTCCGGGCGGCCAAGACCGTCGATGGCGGCGTGGTCGCCATCGACCTCTTCGAAACCCCCGACGGGCTCATGGTGAACGAGGTCAACTACACCATGGAGTTCCGGAACAGCATCGGCACCACCGGCGTGGGCATCCCGGCCAAAGTCGGCGACTACGTTCGGCGAACTCAGGCCGTGCGATGCGCTGTTTTTGTGCTTGCCGCACGGCAGCGCCATGCGGCGCATCGGCCAGCTGGAATCTATGTCCAGGATCATCACCAACCTCAGCACCGATTTCCGGCCGCGGCGCCCGGATGACTACCGACCTGGTACGGACACCCCCACGGCGCGCCGTAATGTCTCCGTTTCGTGTACGGGATCCCCGAGCTGCATCTGCGGGTCATCGCCCCGGCGCGTTTGGTCCGGGCGCCGAGGCGACGGCTCCGCCGAGATCATGCTGCTCGGTCACATGGACACGGTTCCGGACGCGATTCCGGTGCGCGGGAAAACGGGAAGCTGTACGGCCGGGGCGCGGTGGGCGCCAGGGGCCGCTGGCGGCGTTCATCGCGGCGGCCGCCGAGGTCGGACCCATGGCCGGGAAACGGATTGTGGTGGTGAGGGCGACGGAAGCGGGGTCCGCCAGCTCCAAGGAGGCGCGTCACGTGGCCCGGTCATCCGCGCCCGCATCTGGCGGCTCGTGGAGACGCCGACGGACCGAAGCCGAGCAAAAACCGATAACGGACCGTGAAAAACCGGCCATCGGGACCGCCGTTGGCCGGTGCTGTTTGCAGTTGGAACGCACAAAAGAGACCCGGGACTCCGGGGCCCGTCGATCGCCCGTCCGCGGCGGGCCCGTCCGACTCCGGCGCACTATTTCAAGAGCGCGTCGAGCCGCCGCCGGAAGTCGGCCTCTTCCAGTGCCCCCTCGTGCCACTCCACGAGGCGCCCCGCCTTGTCGATGAACACGCTCGTCGGAGTGGCTTCGACATCGTACAGCTTGCCGATCGTTCCCCCGCCGTCCCGGCCGACGGGGTAGGTCACTTTGTAGACCCCCACGAACATCCGGGCGAGTTGATCCTTGTCCCAGGACACGTTGATACCCAGCACCACGAGGCCTTTGGACCGGTACGCGTCGTAGACCGCCGACAGAACGGGAGACTCCCGTTGGCAGTGCGGTCACCCGGAGGACCAGAAGTTCAGCAGGACCGGCTTTCCGCGGAAATCCTTCAGTGAAACCCGCTGGCCATCCAGGAGTGTCACGCTGAACTCCGGCGCCGCCTTCCCTGGAGGCGGCGGAACCGCCCCAGCGATGCCGGGCGCGCCGCCGGCAAGGCCCATCACCACCGCTCCAATGAAATCTCTCCGTCGCACCTCGTCACCCCTTCCGGATGCTTCCGCCGTCATGATCCTCGGCGCTCACCGGGCCTCGTCGTGCCCCTCCGCCCGCACCAGCAGCATGGGGCGGTCCAGACGCTGCATCAGCTTGGGCGTCAAGCTGCCGGCCCAGAACCCCTCCATGGCTCGCCGGGCATGCGTGGCCATGACGACGAGGTCCGCCTCTGCCGTTCGCGCCGTCTGCAGCAGCGCCGTCAACGGGTCTCCGCGGCCCACCGACGACGTCACGACAAGACCGGCCGCCGTCAGGGTGCGCCCCAGGTCTCCGACGTACACGGCGGCGTCCTGCTCGGCGATCTCCAGCATGGCCCGTGTGGCCAAAGGCATCAGCACTCCGGCTGCACCCTTGTGTCCGGAGAGCGTCCGCGCCGTCGGCACCACCATCACGAGGTGCAGGGCGGCGCTCCAACCGCGGGCCAGTCGCTCCGCCACCGGTAGCGCAGTCTCGTGCGTGGCGGAGCCGTCCAGCGGCACCAGGATCCTGCGGCAGACAAAGGGCAGCGGCGTGCCCGTCGCGGTGGGATTGACCATCAGGATCGGTGTCCGACCGCGCCCCAGCGCCCGGAGCGCGATGCTGCCGAGGAAGAACCCCTTGAGCCCTCCCTGACCGTGGGTCGAGAGCACCACCAGATCCGCGGCGAGCTCGTCCGCGTGGGCCATGATGGAATCCGCCACGTTCTCGGTCCGGCCGCAATGGACGTGGACCTCCACCGCATGGCCCCGCAACGCCGGCCGCTGCGCCACCGAGACGAGATACGCCTCCGCCTGCGCCGCGTCGGTCAGGTGCTGCTGGCCGTGGACCGTTTCCGGCGCCCATTCCTCCAGGACATGGAAAAGGGTCAGGCGGGCGCCGAAGGCCGTGGCCGTGGCGATCGCGGCGGGAAGAGCGGCCTCCGCCAGCGCCGAGCCGTCCAGCGGGACGAGTACGTGTCGCATGACGGTCCTACCCTCCGCCTGAGAGGATCTGATACAGCAGGAAGAGGTTCAAGCCGATGATCAGCGCCGTCACACATCCGAAGACGAAAGTGGTGACCCGACGATTGACCAGGACGCCCATCAGATCGGCGCGCGCGGTAAACAGGGCCAGCGGCACGAGGGCGAACGGGAGGCCGAAGCTCAAGACCACCTGACTCACGACCAGGGTCCGGGTCGGCTCCAGCCCGACCCCGATCACGATCAGCGCCGGCAACATCGTGAGCAGCCGCCGCAGCCAGATCGGGATCTGCCAATGGACGAATCCCTGCATGATCACCTGGCCGGACATCGTCCCCACCGTGGATGAGGACAACCCCGACGCCAAGAGCGACACGGCGAAGACCCAGCTCGACGCACTCCCCAGGAGGGGTACCAGGGTTTTGTGGGCGTCCTCGATGGTTCCCACCGTCGTGAACCCTTTCTCGAAAAATGTCGCGGCTGCCATGATCAGCATCGCCCCATTCACCAACCCGGCCACCCCCATGGCCAGCGTCACATCCACACACTCGAAGCGAAACAGGCGTCGAAGCTGCCGGGGGTCGCGAACCACGATCCGGCTTTGTGTCAGAGCCGAGTGCAGGAACACGACGTGGGGCATGACCGTGGCCCCCAGGATCCCCGTCGCCAGCAGGACGCTCTCCGTTCCTTTGAACCGCGGAACGAACGAATGGTAGACGATCTTCCCCCAGTCGGGCCGGCCGAGGATCGTCTCGATCACGTAACAGAGCGCGATGACGCCGACCATGGCCGTGATGACCGCTTCCAGCGGCCGGAACCCGTGCCGCTCCAGGGCCAGGATGGCAAACGTCACCGCCCCGGTGAGGACGCCCGCCACGAGGAGGGGCATCCCGAAGAGGAGATTGAAGCCCAGGGCCGCACCTAGAAACTCCGCCAGGTCGGTGGCCATGGCGACCACCTCCATGACCACCCACATCCCCCACACGGCCCACCGCGGGAACTGGTCACGACAGTGTTCCGCCAGGTTCTTGCCCGTGGCAATCCCGAGTTTGGCCGAGAGCGCCTGGGTCAGCATGGCCATGAGGTTGCTGGCCACGATGACCCACAGCAGCATGTAGCCGAACTGCGCGCCCCCCTGGATGTTTGTGGCGAAGTTTCCGGGGTCCACATAGGCCACGCTGGCGATAAAGGCGGGGCCAAGAAAAGGGAGCAGGCGGCGGTAGAAAGCCCCCCCGCTCCGACCCTCCAGGACTTCGGCGGCCGTGGCCAGGGTGCGCTCGTCCCCCGGGGCCGATCCGGCCGGTGGGCGATCGCCGCCGGCGTGAGTATCAAAAGAAGGGTCGGGCTCCATAGCGCCTCGCAGTCTCGCACTGCTCGCGTGTCGCGGGTATCTGGAAACGACAGCTCCGGCGGACCGATGAGCGGCGCCGGAAGTCGGCGGCACCGCGGGCTCCGCGCTCACCTATCGGACGCAGGCGGCTCCCCCGGACGCGCCGACCTTTCCAGCCGGTAGCGGAAATCGCATCTCGGCGCGCCGTCCATGATGGTCTGGCTGCGCGTCAGCTTGAGATCGGGATTGAACCCGGCGCCCAGAGCAAAATCGCGGCCGCAGGAGAGAACGGCCCCCAGCTCGGGGATGCCGAGGGCGCGATACATCTCCGCGTACCGGCAGCGCGTGACGTCGAAGTCGTAGGCCGTGTCGTCCATGCGACGCACCTCGATATGCAGGGCGTCCTCTTTCTGCCAGTCGGCCTGGCTCTTCACGAAATGCGGCAGAGTGTTCGCCCCGATGCGATCCGCCAGGGCCTTCCCCTGATCGCGAGCGATCCGCGTGATCACACCCTGTACGATCTCCAGCGCGCGGTCGCGCCCGATCTCTGCCGCAAAAGCCTCAATCGTGGGGGCGAGGATCCTGGCTTCGATTTCTCTGCGCTTCAGCACTCCGATGTCGTTCAGCGTGTCGGACGGCCATCTGCTTTCCATACGGCTCCCTCGTCTCTACGCGCGTTGTCGGATCTGTCTCTTTTCCACCCGATCCGGCATGCTGCCGTCGCTGAAGCCGTGGTGCGCCACGACCTCTTTCAGGTTCCAGTAGTCCCCGCCGAACGGATCGAACGTCAGGGGCGCCACCCGGCCCAAGACGATCGTGCCGTCCTCGACCACGTCGGCGTCCGCGTGTACCGCCGCCACCTCGGCCAGGAACAGGACGTGCGACCCGAGCGGCAAGGTGTGCCGGACGACGCATTCCAGGTTGATGGGACACTCCTTGATCATGGGCGGACGCACTTTCGAACCCGGCACCGCCGTCAGATGGGTTTCCGAAAATTTGTCCGTGGTCTGCCCGGAGACCGTGCCGCAGAAGTCCACGGCGCGCAGAAGAGCGGCGGGTGGGATATTCAGGACGAACTCGCCGGTTTCCCGGATCAGGACGCACGAGAAGCGCGATTGCCGGACCGCCACGCCCACCATGGGCGGGGTGCCGCACACGACATTGACCCAGGAGACCGTCAAGATGTTCCGGAAGCCGTCCTGCCCCATGCAGGTGAGAAGCACCACCGGCACTGGAGCCAGAAACGCGTCCCGTTCCAGCGGGATCTTCTCCATCCCCTCGTTCTCCCCGCCGGGGCCGCTCAACACGCCGGCCGAGCCGCCGCGGCCTCCACCCATCGCAAAACGTGATCCCAGTCCGCGACGCGGATGACGCCCCCTGGCAACGCTCCCCGATTCCAGGGGCGGTCGAAAAGCAAAACCGGCACCGGCACAAGCGCCGCGGCCACCGCCACGTGAAGCTCGTCCTCGATCAAAAGGTCCAGCCGCCGCTCGCGGACCACCCGCGGCTTGTACTCCACCGCGGCCCCTCCGTCCCGATGAACCAAGTCCTCGAACAGTTCTGCGATGCCCGCGTTCCGCAAAAGGCGTCGTGTATGATGGCGATGCGCCAGCGGCCGGCCTGTCACGACCACCAGACGGTGTCCCGCTCCGGCCAGCGCCCGCATCGCGGCTGCCGCCTCGGTGTAAACGGGACGTGTCCCGAGAAAGTCCGTTTCCTCGAGCTTCGCAAAAAACCGCGATATCTCCCCCGGCGATATCTCGGGGAAACGGGGAAAGATCTCCCACGCGGCGTCCTCGATCTTCACCTCCCGACCGAAGAAGGACCCAAAAGCCTCCAGATAGCCGGGCAGGGATTCCGCCAGCACGTCATCCACATCCACACCGATACGAAGGGTCCCGGCCATCGCTTTTCCCTCATCCGCCTCGACCGGACCGCCACAGCCCCGCGGCCGCGCGCGCTTCCCGCACCGCACAGACCCGCCGGAGGCTGAGCGCTGCGTATTCCATCTTCACGGCATACCGGCCCCGGGCCAGCGGCCGCACGGCGAGCACGCCGGCGAACGCCACGACGTCCGAATAGACGGGGGCGGCCGGCAGCCAGAGGGTGAATTGTGCACATCCGGCGAGCAGGAATTGGCCGCGAAGACCGTCGCGACCACGTGGTGTGCGTCTCGCGTCCGAGAGCGGTCGTTGATGCGACGGATGATCGTAAGGGGCGACGCGCAAAAGCCCCCTCCAGCCGGCACGGCGACCCCCGGCTTATGCGCGGCCGCATTGGCGACTCGTTCATACACAACATACAGACCGATCGGCGACCTGCTTGTGACGTGGGAGCGTAACACATTTGGCGCACCCCATCAAGAAACCGAGACCCCAGCGTGCGGGTCTCAGAGCCGTCTCCGAACCAGAGTCCGTCCGCCGAGAGCTCTCGTACGCGCGGGGCGGAAACCATGCCGGCCTGTAGGATTCTCTCCGACTTTGGTGCGGTTGTATGGTTCTTCCTCCGGGTCGGTCCCTCACCTGTTGTCCGTTGCGCGGGCAAGTCCGCAACGTCTGTTTGAATCTCGGCCACCGAAAACGTTTCGCGGTTCGAGCTTGTAGGCCTGCAACGTCTCATGTCTCGAGAAGTCGCCCATATAAACCTGAGTATCCATTATAAAGAAAATCATGTAACCATATAATTCTTCGATTCGTTTCACTTTTATCGATGGGCAAACGCATTTATCGATTCAGAACGGTTATTTTTTCGTTGACAGGATCAAAGATATCCGATATATCCGCTATTAGAAACCGACCCGTTGGTACAAGGATAATCGATGGCGACCACAAGAGAACAGATTCTGGACGCAGCCGGCCGATTGATCCACCTGCGAGGATTCCACAATACGTCCGTGGGCGACATCCTCCGCGAGAGTGGTGTCGGAAAAGGAAATCTGTATTACTATTTCAAGAGTAAAGACGACCTCGGCTATGCGGCGCTGGACCGCATGCTCGGCCGTATTCAAGAGGAGGTTCTCGAAAGGCTGTCCGCGTCCGGCGTCGATCCATGGAAGCAGGTCGAGAGCTTCCTCGATTCCGCCGTCGAGCGGGCACGAAAGGAAGGTTGCGTCGGAGGGTGTCCGCTCGGCAACCTCGCCCTGGAAATGAGCGACATTCACGAGGGATTTCGAACACGTCTGAGCGACGGTTTTTTACAGGTGAGGTCCAAAATCCAGAGCGCCCTGGACCGGGCGAACCGCGAGGGGACGCTGCGCGACGGAACCGACATCCCGCGTCTCGCAAATTTCATCCTCGCGGCGTTCGAAGGTGCGTTCATGATGGGGAAGCTCCATCGGGACGCAGAGGTGATGGCGAGCGTGGTCGACGAACTCAAGGCGCACTTAGTGCACTACCGCGTAGTGTGATTCACTCCACTGCGCTTCACACGGGGGGTACACCACACCATGGCACAGCGAATGGATGTCAGGAGAAGCAAAGATTCGAGCGTTGGGTCACCCGCTTCGAGTCGGCGCGCATCCGAGCGCGCGGGCAGCCCCAAGGGTCATGCAGCGAGACTGGCAGAGCATAGCGCGCCGACGATCGTGGAGTACACCGACCAAAAGCCGCCGAAAAACCTCTATCCCGAGCGGATCATCTCTCCGGTGCGGTCCGGTCCGTGCTGTTTCACGGATATGGAAGAGGTCGGAAAGCCGCAGGAGGACGGTCGCTGGGTGTTCCAGTATAGGCGGTGCAAGAAGTGCGGGTTTGCCCTGCGCGTGATTCTGCGGGAAATCCCGGACGCGGCGTTGGCGGCCGAACTCCGCAAGATCCTGGCGAACTCGTTCGTGCGAAACGTGCCCGAGTAGGCCCACGGTCCTCGCCACGGCCCGCCCGGCGGGGCGGTGCGGCGGGCGACCGTCGGCGTCTTGCGGCAACACCGGGGCCAGGGGGGCCGGGGAGAGGGTCAACGCCTCCTCGGCCCCCGCGCTGGTTCATGTCTTGATCGGCGGACCCGGCCGGTTCCCGCGGGTCCCGCGACCCGGGCTCTCGCCTTTACAGCTCGATCCTGTTCGACTCCAGCACCGTGCCCCGAACCCGCTCCAGGTTTGCCAGCGACTCCACATAGTCGGCGATGGCCCGCAGCTCGTTGGCCTGCGCCGCCGAGAGATCCCGCTGGAAGGATAGGACGTTGAACGTGGTCGTGACGCCCGCTTCCAGACGGCGTTGCTCGACCCGGAGTTGTTCTTCGGCCAGCGCCCGCGCCGCCCGGTTGGCATCAACCCGCTTGGTGTTGGCTTCCACGCGTCGTACTGCCTCGCGTACCTGCTGCACGATCTGCAACTCGAGTTGCTTGAGCGAGGTTTTCGCCTGGTCTACGCTGAGCCGCGCCTTGGTGTAGGTGGCTTCGGCCGCCCGGTTCCCCAGGGGAACCGTCAACACCACCCCGACGGCGTACGAGATAAACTCGCCGCCTCCCAGCTCGCTCATGTCCCTCCCGTAGCTCGTCCCGAATCCGTTGGTCGACACGCTGCCGGCCAACGAGAGGTCCGGCAGCAGCTGATTTCGGGTCAAGCGCACGTTGAGCTCTTTGCTATCGATGTCCAGCTTTGCGCTCTTGTACTCGTACCGGTTTTCCAGGGCCTGCCGGATCGTCTCCTCCAGATTGATCGGCTTTGACTCGAAGGTGAGACTGTCGGACGGGCGAAGCTCCTGCCCCCAGCCCCCCGTCCCCGGGATGTTCAAGATCACTTTCAGCGTATCCTCGGCGTCCCGCACCCCTTTTTCCGCCAGGATCACGTCCTGCACCCTGGCCGCCTCTTGCGCTTCGGCCTGCGTGACCTCGACCGGCGCCGCCACGCCGGCGCGTACGCGCGCCTTGTTGAGGGTCACCAGCTCCTGCGCGAGACGCAACGACCGCCGCTGCACCTCGAGATTCTCGATCGCGAACACCAATTCGACGTAGGCGTTGGACACCTGGGTGGTGATGTCACTCACCTTCAACCGTAACTGTTCGCGAGAGATGGCCTGGTTGTTGGTCGCGATGCGGATGTTGGTCTCATTCGCCTCAAACCCGAAATTCTTCAGCAGGGGGTGCGTCAGCGTGAGGGAGAGCCTGCTGGTGAAGCCCTCGTTCGGATGCGATCTGGGAATGTGGAGATACTCGTTGTTGAAACGCAGTTCGTAGGTGCCGCCCGTGGGCAGCTTCTGCCGGAGGCCGGTGTTGAAATCGAAGAGATCGCTGAGCACCCTCTGACCCGTGAGGAGGTTCAACGTGGCGGGAAGACGGGTATCGGACCTCGTCAGCTCCAGGAATGCGCTGGGATCGTACGCCGACTTTTCGAAGATGAGGTCCTGATCCCGCAGGCGCGGATTGTAGCCTTCGATGCTGATGTCCAGGTTGTTCTTCAGGGCGATCGCAATGCTGTCCTTCAATGACAGCGCCATCTCCCCGCCACGCGCGGCGGGGGGTGATTGCCCCGTGCCGAGCTGCGCGATCTGCAGGTCCAGCCGGAACGTCGACTCGGCGTCGCCCCCAAAAGCCGGGGCGGACGCGAGGACGCCGATCCCGAGACTCAGGGCCAGGGCGGTACGCATCCCCAACGTCGCACATCGTTGCATGGGTCGCTCCTTTCACGCACAGAAACGGCCTCGGGTTTCCCCGCGGCGCCGAGCCCCTCGCGTCGCGAGCGCACCCCGGAATTTCGGGCGGTCTCCGACGCCAACTCGTTTTCTCTGGCGACAACGTCCCGATGGCTGTCGGACCCCGCCACCGCAGCTCGCGGGAGGTGCGAGTCGAACGACGACAGGGCGGCACGAGGGTCAAAGTTACTGTGGGGACGGGACCAGTGTCAAGGCGCCGTATGTCCCGCGCGCCGGTGCACGGCGTGCCATCCGCGAACGCCAGACGTGCCGTCCGAAGCATCGCGCCGGCCGGCTTTTCGCGACGGCCTTCGCGTGGTATCCTCGCCGCGGCGTCCGTATCCGGACGTTGGGACGGAACCTCTCCCGGCGGCCTGTCGCATCGTCCCCGACCGGCTGTCCCCGCAGATGTCTCCGGCCAAGGCGAGATACCATGGCACACCTCGTGGACACCGTCTGCACGGGGGCACCGGTATGGTCGCATTCCTGCCGTCGCTCGTGTTCGTCACGCTGGCCGAGATGGGCGACAAGACCCAGTTGCTGTCGTTCGTGCTTGCGGCGAAACTGAAACGCAATGGGCCGATCATTCTGGGGATCTTCTGTGCCACCCTGGCCAATCACTTCGCCGCGGGGTACGTCGGCGCGTGGCTGGCCACCCTCGTCTCCCCCCAGACCCTCAAGTGGATCATCGCCGTCTCCTTCTTTGCCTTCGGC
>JAKPQH010000103.1 GCA_029580855.1 bacterium
GGAAGAGGGTCCCCCCGGTGGCGAGCTCGAACTTCCCCACCTTGGTGGCGATGGCCCCCGTGAAGGCCCCCTTCTCGTGGCCGAAGAGCTCCGACTCCAGGAGCTCGGCGGGGATCGCGGCGCAGTTCACGGCGACGAACGGCCGCTGGCTGCGGTTGCTCTGCTGATGAATGGCGCGCGCCAGGACTTCTTTGCCGGTCCCGCTCTCGCCGTTTAACAGGACCGTGGCGTTGTTGTCCCCGATACGCTTGACGAGATCGTAGATCTCCTGCATCCGGGCGTTGCGCCCCACCAGGTTCTCGAAGTGGTGATCGCGCGCGACCTCGGAGCGGAGGTACAGGACTTCTTTGAGGAGCTCCTGCTTTTCTACGACGCGCTTGATGAGCGAAAGGATCTCGAGCGTGTCGAAGGGCTTGGTGATATAGTCCGACGCCCCCAGCTTGATGGCTTCGATGGCGGTCTTCAGCGACTTCACCGCTGTGACGATCACGACCTCGGTATGCTCGTTCAGCTCCTTGACGCGGCGCAGGACCTCCAGGCCGTCCATCCCCGGCATGCGGATGTCCAGCAAGACGAGGTTGACATCGCGCGTGGCGAGGATGCGGAGAGCTTCGGGACCGCTACCGGCGAAGAGGAGGTCGTATTCCTTGGAGAGGATCGCCTCAAAAGAATCCCGGATGCCGACTTCGTCGTCGACGACAAGAATGCTGGCCCGGACCGGACGATTCTCGCCGTTCGCCATGTCGTGCCCCGCCCCCGACTCCGGCGCCGCGCCCGCGGAACCTCTGCGCGAACGGCGCGCCGGCCTGGCTTCGCTACTAGCGTAAACTGTTGGCGAAGTCAAGCGCAAAGCCCGGGCGAGCCTTGACACGGCCGGACAAACGTGCCACCGTCCTTCCACGAGCGAGGATGCCGCGCATGGACCTTCAGGAAAAGCTCCGCAGCCTCCCGGACGCGCCGGGCGTGTACCTCTTCACGGATGGGGAAGGCGCGCTCCTGTACGTGGGCAAGGCGAGTTCCCTGCGGAGGCGCGTCCAGTCGTATTTCAGCGAGCGGGACTTCGGCTACGACGCCGAGCGGCTCGGCGCCATGGTGGCCCAGGTCGCCGACGTGGAGTACCTGCTGACGGCGAACGAGGTGGAGGCCCTGATCCTGGAGAGCAACCTCATCAAGGAGCGGCGACCGCGGTACAATATCGTCCTCCGCGACGACAAGCATTACCCGTTTATCCGCCTGGACCCCAGGGACCCGTTTCCCGCGCTGCAGGTGGTGCGCCGGATCCGGCGCGACGGGGCCCTGTACTTCGGACCGTACGTCCCCGCCGGTACCATGTGGAACCTGCTGGCCCTCATCCATCGGACTTTCCCGCTGCGCACCTGCCGCAGCATCGCCGGGCGGACCCGCTGTCTGGAATATCACCTGGGCCGGTGCCAGGCGCCGTGCGAGGGTCTCGTCACGTCGGAGGAGTATGGGCAGACGGTGGAGAAGGTGCGGCTGCTTCTGGAGAGCAAGGACCGCGAGGTTGTCCGGCAACTGGAGGCCCAGATGCGGGAGGCCGCGGACCGCATGGAGTTCGAACGGGCGGCGCGGTTCCGGGACCAGATCGCCTCGCTGCGCCGGGCCGGGGAAGGGCAACGGGCCATCTCGGCGAAGGCGGAGGACCAGGATGTTTTCGGGGTGGCCCAGGAGGGGCGCGAGGCGCAGGTGCAGCTCCTGGTGGTGCGGGGCGGCAAGCTGATCGGGCGCGACCGCTTTGCGTTCGACGGCGTCTCGCCGGATTCGGCCGGCGCCGTCCTCGGCGCGCTGCTGCCGCAGTATTACCTGGGCGCGCGGGAGATTCCGCAAACGGTCCTGGTGTCGCACGCGCCGTCGGACGGAGACCTCCTGGGGGCCATGCTCGCGGCCCGCGCAGGCCAGCCGGTGGCGCTGAAGGTGCCGGAACGGGGCGCCAAGGCCCGACTCGTGGAGATGGCGGTCGGGAACGCGGAGGCCGTGTTGGCCCAGAGTCTGGCGTCGGCGTCCGCCCGCGAGCGCGCCATGGCGGAGGTTCAGGCCGCCCTGGCCTTGCCCCGATTGCCGCGGCGCATCGAATGCACGGACATCTCCGACATCTCGGGCGTGCTCGCGGTCGGGTCGCTCGTCACGTTTGTGGACGGGCAACCGCGCCGGTCGGAGTACAAGCGGTTCCGGATCCGAACGGTCACGGGGGCCGACGACTACGCCATGCTCGGCGAGGTACTGCGCCGGCGTTTGGCGCACGCGGAGTGGGCGCTGCCGGACCTGTTGCTGATCGACGGGGGACGCGGCCAGCTCACGGTGGGTCTGCTGGCCGCGAAGGAGGCCGGGTTTCCGGACCTTCCGCTGGCCAGTCTGGCCAAAGAGGAGGAACTGGTCTTCCGCCCCGGGCGCACCCAACCGATCCGGTTACCCGACGGATCGCGCGCGAAGTTTCTGCTCCAGCAGGTGCGGGACGAAACGCACCGGTTCGCGCTGGCCTATCACCGGACCCTGCGCGGAAAAACGGGACTCCAGTCCGCACTGGACGAGATCCCGGGGATCGGCGACAAGCGCAAGCGGCAGCTCCTCCGCCGCTTTGGAAGCCTCAAGCGTCTCCGCACGGCGTCGGTGGAGGAATTGACCCAGCTGGGCGGCTTGCCGCCGCGCGTCGCTCGGACGGCCCACCGCCTGCTCAACGCGATCGCGGAGTAGAGCCGGGGGGTCCCCCGTCGCCGCCGCCCCACGCCACTACTGTAACGACCACGTCTTCGGCATCCGCTTGCCCGGATCAATCGCTCGCGGTATGCTCTGCCCGCCTTGGCGGGTGGGGCCGCGACCCAGGGGCGCCCCACCCGGATGTTGCGGGTCTGTCCCGGCTCCTCCGCCTGGGGGGAGGGGCCTGCCGTGAAGGAGCCCCCATGATCCCCGCGCATCCCTTCACCGTCACCCCGCGCATCCCCGAGAGGCTGGAACCGCTTTCGCGGATCGCCAGCAATCTGTTGTGGTGCTGGGACCCGGAGGCGATCGATCTGTTTCGCCACCTGGACCGCATGTTGTGGGAGCGGTGCTATGCGAACCCCATCCGCATGCTGGGGCTGGTTTCGCAGGAGCGACTGACGGAACTGGCGGCGGACGAGGGATACCTGGCCATGCTGGACCGCGCCAGCGCCAAGCTCTCCAACTATCTGGAGCGCCCCACATGGTTCGCACAGGCTCACGGCGGCAGCAAACTCCTGGTGGCGTATTTCTGCGCGGAATTCGGCATCGTCGAGGGGATACGTCTCTACTCGGGCGGGCTCGGCATTCTGGCGGGCGACCACCTGAAGTCCGCCAGCGATCTGGGCGTACCTCTGGTGGCGGTGGGGTTGCTGTATCGCCGGGGGTATTTCCGCCAATACCTGAACGCCGACGGCTGGCAACAGGAGCAATACCCCGAGGCGGATTTCCATGTCCTCCCGCTCACGCGGGAGCGGAGGCCCGACGGAAGCCCGGTGAGTGTCCAGGTGCAATTCCCCGGACGCGTTGCCCAGATCCAGGTGTGGCGCGCGCAGGTCGGCCGCGTGCCGCTCTACCTTCTCGACACCGACGTGGAGGGCAATCACCCCGAAGACCGCGCCGTGACCGCCACGCTCTACGGCGGCGACAAGGACATGCGCATCCGTCAGGAGATCGTGCTGGGCATGGGCGGGCTTCGCGCCCTCGAGGCGCTCGGGATCGAGCCGACGGTCTGCCACATGAACGAGGGGCACGCCGCGTTTCTGGCCGCCGAGCGGATCCGGCAGGTGATGGAGCGGTCCGGCGCGCGGTTCGCGGAAGCCAAGGCGTCGGTCGTCGCCGGCAACGTGTTCACGACCCACACGCCGGTTCCCGCCGGGATCGATGTCTTCCCGCCGGACCTCATCGACCGGTACTTCGCGTCGTGCTGCGCGCAGTTCGGTCTGAACCGCGACCAGTTCATGGCCCTCGGCCGACAGAATCCCGCGGACCCCAACGAGCCGCTTTCCATGGCCGTGCTGGCCATCCGACTTTCCGGGGCCACCAACGGGGTGAGCGCGCTGCACGCGCGCGTCTCCCGGCGGCTGTGGTCGGGGCTCTGGCCGGACGTACCGGTGGACGACATCCCCATCACGTCCATCACCAACGGGGTCCACGTGCGCGGATGGCTGTCCCAGGACATGGCGGGTCTCTTCGACGCCTACCTCGGGCCGCGTTGGGTCTCGCATCCGGCCGATCAGTCGGTGTGGGAGCGGGTGGAGCAGATCCCCGATGCGGAGCTCTGGCGCACGCACGAACGGCGGCGCGAGCGACTGGTGGGCTTCGCGCGGCGGCGCCTGCGCATGCACCTGGAGCAGCGGGGCGCGCCGCCCGCGGAGCGCGAGCAGGCCGAGGAAGTGCTGGATCCCAAGGCGCTGACCATCGGCTTTGCGCGGCGCTTCGCGACGTACAAACGCGCCACCCTGCTGTTCACCGACCCCGGGCGGTTGAGCCGCATCCTGTCCGACCGCGACCGGCCGGTGCAGATCATCTTTGCCGGCAAGGCTCATCCCGCCGACAACGACGGCAAGGACTTCATCCGGCAGGTCGTCCGCTTCGCCCGGCAACCCGAGTTCCGGCAGCGCGTCGTCTTCCTGGAGGATTACGACATCAAGGTGGGCCGGTACCTCTACCAAGGGGTCGACGTGTGGCTCAACACCCCGCGGCGTCCCTTGGAGGCCAGCGGCACCAGCGGCATGAAGGCCGCCGTAAACGGCGCCATCAACATCAGTATTCTGGACGGCTGGTGGGACGAGGCCTACGACGGGAACAACGGCTGGGCCATCGGGCGCGGAGAGGAGTACCAGGACACCGGCTATCAGGACCAGATCGAGAGCCAGGCGCTCTATCAGATCCTGGAGAGCGAAGCCGTGCCCATGTTCTACACGCGCGGCCGCGACGGCCTGCCACGCGAGTGGATCCGGCGCATGAAGCACGCCATGCGGACGATCTGTCCCGTGTTCAGCGCCTACCGGATGGTACGCGAGTACACGGAGCGGCTGTACATCCCGGCGGGGCGGCAATGGGAGCGGCTGGGTGCGGACGGGCTGGCCCGCGCCCGGGCGCTGGCCCAGTGGCAAGAGCGCACGGGCGCGGCATGGAGGGAGGTCGCGGTGCGGGCCGTGCGCGCCGACACCGTCACGGCGCTCCCGGCGGGTGAGGTCCGGCCGGTCGAGGCCGACGTGGCGCTGGGCGTGCTGCGCCCGGAGGACGTGTCGGTCGCGTTGTATTCCGGCCCCATCGTCGGCCAGGCGGACATCGTGTCTCCGCGGATCTCGGAGATGAGTGTCACAGGGTCCGTGCGGGATGGCGTCTACACGTACCAGGGCATGCTGTCGGGGCAGGACGCGGGTCGCCACGGCTTTCGGATCCGCGTCCTCCCGGCCCACGAAGACCTGCACAACCCGCTGTCGTTGAACTGCATCGCATGGGGGTAGGCGCCGCAGGCGATTTGTATGGCGGGCCAACACGCCACCGGCATCCCTGTTCCCGGTTGTGGTTGCCGGGTTGACATGCTATGAAATCCGGGAGCCGTAACAGAACGGCATCATCCGGGACAGACGCTTGCCCCTATCGACGGCCCGAGCGTTACGGAAGCCGATCCGTGCCGTCGTCGCGCGGCGGGCAAAGAGAGGAGCGGCAGCCGCGAGACCAGGCGAGGAATTCGACTCCGAGACGGGCACGTTTGTCGGCTTCCACCCCATATTCTGCGCAAGGATGGTTGCTTCGCCGGGTGGTTCCGGCGGGTGGCGGACGTGCGGGGCAGGAGGACCGCAAGACGCCCCGAAGGTCCCCCCCAGCCGTTCGGGTCAGGGCACGCGGCTGATGATCTTGCCAACCGTCGATGAGGCCAAACTGACTTGCACCGTGGTGGGGCGGCGAGATCAGGCTCGACGGACTTCATCGCATGATGGGAAGCGGGGCGGTGGCACTGCTGGGAGGGACGCAAAACAGATCCGCCTTTGCAAATACGGTCGGTCTCGACAAGCCGCCCTCGCTCCGAATCTTGGTGGGGCGCAATGCCGCCGCCGGCCGTGCGCGTCACCACCGGGCGCATCGAGGTGCGGGCTGTGATACAGGCTCCGCCGTCGGTGAAGCGCGGCTCCCCCGCCGCCGCCCGGCCTGTCCCTGGATGACGACCTCGGGCGAAGTAATGGAGGGGGTCGATGAGCAACGCTCTCGCCATCGCCGGCGTGACTGCGGTTCTGAAGGGCCTTCTCAACAACGGCCTGATCGACCACGACCTCGCCTCGGCGGTCGGGGCAGTGACCGTCACGGCCAAGCCGCCGGACCTGATCGCGACCGGTCCGTCGGAGACCGCGCAACTGAACCTGTTCATGTACCGCGCGACCGAGAACCCGGGTTGGCGCAACGTCGACCTGCCCGCGGTGGACGCCGACGGCCGGCGTCACGGCAACCCGCCGCCGCTCAATCTGCATTATCTGCTCACGGCCTACGGCGCCGCGGAATTCCAGGCGGAGATTCTTCTGGGTTACGCGATGCATCTGCTGCGCGAGAATCCCGTCCTCGGACGCGACGCCATCCGCGCCGCCCTGGCGCCACCCGCCCCCGTCGGGGGCGGCGAGCGGCCTCCGGGATGCCAGGCCCCGACCGCCGCGGATCTCGCCGATCAGGTGGAGCTGATCAAGCTCTCCCCGGAATCGCTGAGCGTGGAGGACCTGTCGAGGCTGTGGACGGCGTGTGGCGCCAAGTACCGCCCGACGGCGGCGTACCAGGCGTCGGTGGTACTGGTCTAGAGCGCGCGCTCGACCCGCTCTGCGTTGCCGGAGCGGAAACCGAAGATCTCTGCCGTGCCGTTCGGGCAGCCCGCCACCGCCCGTGTCTTCGCCGCCGCCGCCGACCCCCGCATCACGGCGGCGAGCACGCTGGTCCTCGCGGGTCGGCAGCTACGAGGCCCGGGCACCCTGGTGCGGCTCGGAGATCTCCTCGTGCCCCCGCCGCCGCTCGGCGCGAGCGAGACGGAGATCCGCTTCTCGCTCGCACCGCTTACGTCCCTTCGTGTCGGCGTGCAGGGGGTGCAGGTGGTTCAGCCGATCCCGATGGGGGAGCCGGAGACGCCGCATCGCGACGTAGAGTCCAATCTCGCCGCCTTCGTCCTGTACCCCACCATCACGGCGGCGGGCGTCACGGCGCGCGAGGTCGTGAATTCCGTGACGCTGTGCTCCGGGACGGTCACGGTGGACGTCGCGCCGAAAGTCGGCCGGGGGCAGCGGGTCCAGCTTCGGCTGAACGAGCTCGGGGCGTCCGACGCCCGCCCGTCTCGCGCCTACAGTTTCCCGGCGCCGAAAGACAACGGGATCCTCGACCGGGGCCAGGCGGACACCGGTGCCGTCGCCTTTTCATGGCCCACCAGCTCGCCAAGGCGACCATGGCCGCGATCGGTAGCACGGGAAGCGGCGCAGGGCCTCCCGCCATCGTCGGGAGGTGAGCATGTTCGCTCCCGCCAGCCGGTATCTCACAATCCAGACCGCCATCTTGGAGCCGAAAGATGGCGAGGGCGAGGCGCGACGCATCGCCTACAGGCGGCGCCGCTTGATTCCCAGGCCGGCGGGACAGACCACGCTGGTCGAGCACACGGTCCTGGAGGGTGATCGGCTGGTCGACATCGCCGCCCGGTATCCGGGGGGCCCGGCGCAGTGCTGGCGGGTTGGCGACAGCAATCCCGTGCTCTGCCCGGAAGATCTGGAGGGGACCGGGCGGCGTATCCGCATCACGCAGCCCGCGCTGTGAGGCCGAGGCCCCCCGGCGAGCCTGCCGGGGGTCCGCCTGATGTTTCGGATGCGATCGGTCGTCCCCATCCCGCGGCTTTGGAGGCGCTCGCGGCGCGCCCGGGCTTGACCGTTGCCGGTGTGGACCTCCGCCGCTCCGTCGCCGGCATGTGGTATTGCTTCGAGGCGTCTGCACCGGGATTCACGTACTTCGAGACGGCAACCGCCCAGCTATTCGCCGACGCGATCGCGCGGCGCCTGGTCGCGGGATCGGCAAGCCGGTGAAGACCCCGTGGAGGCAGCGGCGTAATGGTCGACCCCCGGGACCGAATGCCGTCCCGGTTGGGCGATGCGAGGAGAGATAAACCGCCCGCTGACGCAAAGGAGGAGAGCGCATGGCTGTCATGGGAGCAGGGGGCCCGCAGAAGAAAAATCCTCAGCCGGCACAAACGGCCCGCAACGGTTCTTTTCACGCGCCGATGGTCTTGCGGCGGGGCGTCACGGGACCGGAGGTGGGGGCGCTCCAGAGGAAACTCGAGGAGTGTGGCTTCAGCCCAGGGAAGCTCGATGGGCAGTTCGGAGCCGGGACGGAAGCTGCCGTGATCGCTTTCCAGAAGAGTCAGGGGCTGCTCGCGGACGGGGTGGCGGGGCCTCGGACCTTGAAAGCGCTCGGTCTCGCGGAAAACGACGACCTGCCATCGGCCATCCCGGCGTTGACGGTGCAGGTCGTCTCGGAGATGTGCCCGGCCGCACCGCTGGGCAACATCAAGACGAACCTGCCACCCATCTCGGACGCGCTGGCCGCGGAGCGCCTGGTCGACAGGCCGATGGTGCTCATGGCCATCGCAACGGTGCGAGCCGAGACGGGTGTCTTCAAACCGATCGGCGAGTACATTTCGCGGTACAACACCTCGCCGAACGCCAGCCATCCTTTCGATCTTTACGATCACCGCAGGGATCTGGGGAACCAGGGGCCGCCCGATGGAGAGCAGTTCAGGGGCCGCGGCTTCGTGCAGCTCACGGGGCGCGCCAACTACACGCTTTACAGCGGAACACTGGGCCTGGGGGATCGGCTGGTGCGGGACCCCGAGGCCGCCAACGACCCCCAGATCGCCGCAAAGCTGCTCGCGCGTTTCCTGAAAGATCGAGAGCGTCCCCTCAAAGAGGCGCTCATCGACAACAACCTTCGTCAGGCCCGTCGGCTGGTGAACGGCGGATCGCACGGTTTGGCGGAATTCGCGGCAGCGTTCGAGACCGGGTTGCGGCTGATCCCGGAAACGTGAGCCACGTGAACGCCGGGAGCTCGCCAGAGCGTGCGGCGCATGCGCCTATCCCGCCTCCCGCCGCTCGATCGCCACTGGTTTTCCCCGGATCGGTCACTCATGCGCCACGCGGGCGATATGCGACGATTTTTTCTGGGGGACGTTGGTGCGGAAACAACTTAACGAGCAGCGGGGGTGTCGCGCCCGGAGGAACTCCGAGTGCGTCACCGAACGAAGCCCGACAGAGACGCCGCCTCCTTCGCCCCACGCGGTAGTGTACCGCCGCGACACTCGAATTCGCCGGTGGAAGTCCGGCCCCGGGAGCGGTCGGCGGGTGCAGACGCGGATTCCAAAAAGTACCGGGCACCTTTCAGGCGCCGAGCGCCTGAATTCCCCGAGGTGCGATTTCACGTCCTGACGATCAAGGGAGCGGGAGAGGATGGTGTGCGCTTCTCTCACCGCGTCACGGGAGGGACGATCCGATGGAGTTCCACGCGATCATCGAGAAACGGCGAACGATTCGCATCGTCGCGTAGCGAATGTCGGAGGCGCAGCTCCGCAAACCGCTGGCCACAGGCGCCAGCGCGCCCTCGACGCGGAAGACGCGGTCCCGGGGGTTCATCCACGTCACGAACCAACAGCGCGTGGACCAGATCGCCGAGCTGAAGTGCCGGTACAACCGGAGGTTCCCGCCGGGCCCCGGTGAGGCCCAACAAGGGGTCGAGGGGCGGGCGCTCAGCCAGGAGAAGCGGTTCAAGCATGCCAGCGTCGTCGCCGTCGGCATCCAGGGCGGCGATGTGGCCTCCGCCTGGCTTGCCCTCGAAACTATCTCCTTGACTGCCGTCACCGACGGGTTGGGCAGCGGTATCATCGGCGTTGAGAAATAGTACCGGACAGTATGCCGTGGATACGTTGGAACTCGCCGGTGGAAGTCCGGCCCCGGGAGCGGGTAGCGCGCCCGGGTAGCTCGAGGGAGGTGTGCGGGGTAACCCAGAACACCGAGTTCCCTGACGAATGCTCACGGAAGTGAGCGCGCAACCCTGCAGGCCGTAGCGTGCAGCGAACCCAGGCGTAGCCTCGTCAACTTCACTGAGGGCGTCGACTCCGTTGTCCGGGGAGGAAGACCGGTGTCCCGATGGCCACCATCGCTGCCAGGCTATCGGGAGCCCTCCGGGGTAGCAGGGATGGCATGCAGGGATAGCTCCAGCGGGCACCACGGGAGAGCCTGGCCAGCGACGCTCAGGACGTCAACCGCGGCGTATAAGGGTAGACCCCGAAGGCATCGCGGGCTCGCCAGGCAGTCGGAGCGGCCCATAGTACCGCCCGCAGGCGCCGGACAACAGAACCGGCGCCGAGGGAAGGGGCCGCACTCTCACCACGCGTCTGACCGAGAGTCGCCAGGAGGATTGCCGTGAGGCTCGAACCTCCCGCATCGGTGCGGGCTCTCCAGCGGGCGCTCTACCGCAAGGCCAAGTCGGAGCCCACCTTCCGGTTCTACCTCCTCTACGACAAGGTCCACCGGACGGATGTCCTGCATCACGCCTGGGCCTTGGTGCGAGCCAATGGGGGCGCCGCCGGGATCGACGGCGTTACTATCGCTGCCGTGGAGGCGGCCGGGGTCGAGCCGTTCCTCGCGCGTCTCGCCGAGGAACTCCGGACGCACACCTACCGACCCGCCCCGGTCCGGCGTGTGGCCATCCCCAAGCGGAGTGGGGGCGAGCGACCGCTCGGTATCCCGACGGTGCGGGACCGGGTGGTCCAAGCCGCCGCGGTGCTGGTGCTCGAACCCGTCTTCGAGGCGGACTTCCAGCCGTGCTCGTACGGCTTCCGGCCGAAGCGGGACGCGCACCAGGCGGTGGACGATGTCTCCCGGACGCTGGCGCAGGGCTACACGCAGGTGCTCGACGCCGACCTCACGGCCTACTTCGACTCGATCCCGCACGACCGCCTGCTGGCGGCGGTGGTGCGCCGCGTGACGGACCGGCACATCCTGCGGCTCCTCACGCGCTGGCTCCGCGCCCCGGTGGTGGTCGAGCGGGACGACGGGAAGCAGGAGATGCGAGGCGGCAAGCGGACCCGTCGCGGCACCCCGCAGGGGGGCGTGATCTCCCCGCTGCTCGCGAACCTCTACCTGCACGCCTTCGACACGGCGTGGCGAGCAGGCGGGCTGGAGCGTCGCTGGCAGGCCCGGCTCATCCGGTACGCCGATGACTTCGTGGTGCTGTGTCGGACGGCGGTCGAGCAGGTGCACACGGTCGTGGCGCAGCAACTCCAGGCTCTCGGGCTCACGCTGAACGCAGCGAAGACCCGCGTCCTGGATGCGCGCCAGCAGGCCTTCACCTTCCTCGGGTTCACGGTGCAGATCGTGCGGAGTCCCCGGACCGGGCGGACGTTCCCCCTGGTCCGCCCCTCCGCGACGGCCTGCCAACGGCTCCGGGACCAGGTGAAGGCGCTCACCGGCCGCGATCACCTCGCCCTGCCGACGCCGGCACTCATCGCGGTGATCAATCGCGTCCTCCGCGGGTGGGCGGGGTACTTCCACTTCGGGCACTGCACGCAGGCCTTCGGCGCGCTGCGGTGGTACACCGAGGAACGGGTTCGCACGTATCTCCGGCGCAAGCATCGCCATCGGACGCGGGCGTACCGGGCGCTTCCGTACACGGTGTTGTATGATCGCCTGGGGCTCTACCGGCTACCGATGCGCGCGCCCTGGACCCCTCCGGCGTATGCCTCGCGGTGAATGGTGACCGGAGAGCCGGATGCGGGCAAACCGCACGTCCGGTTCGATGAGGGGGTGCTGGCCGTCGCGCACGGTCGGGCTCGTGAGGCACCGCCAGACGAAAGGGGCGGGAACAGATAGGCCCGACCTACCCGCGGGTGACCAGTGCTCTACTCTACCCGTTTTGCAACTAACTGCTTAAATTCCTTGGTGGGCGAATCCGGATTCTAAGATCGGAAGGGTTGGGAACCCCCGAAACCGCGGACCTATTCCCCGGGATGGCCGTACGCTCTGACGCCGATGCCTCACCTGCCGCACGCAGTCCGGGTTTTTCACGAACCCGCCGCAGCGATGATCTGAGGAGGCTCCGACTGGCCAGGCAGGCCCCAGGATAGCGCTCGCCTCGGCCGAGGGATACTCGAGACACGTCGAGAGAATGTGACCCCAGATGTCATACAGAAGGCATACCATCATTGCTGCCCACCCGGCGCGTCATGCCGGGCCAAGGAGTCCAAGTTGAATACCATCGGCGTCATCTGCCCATACCAGTACGAAGGCCTGTGGGTCTTCGACGACCCCGCCGTTGGTCTGGTGCGGGAGCCGTTCGTCTCCGGCATCGACACGATGATCGACCGTCTTGTGGCGGCAATCCCCGATGCATCGTGTCCTTTCGGCACGCCTGCATGACTTCCGCTGAGCCGCTTGGTATCGTCAACTGTCACCTCACCAAGAATAGGAGGACAGCTGATGAGCGCCGCAACGGTGCCTGCCCATCCCACCTCCCTGGACCGGGTCCGCTG
>JAKPQH010000104.1 GCA_029580855.1 bacterium
GGAAGAGGGTCCCCCCGGTGGCGAGCTCGAACTTCCCCACCTTGGTGGCGATGGCCCCCGTGAAGGCCCCCTTCTCGTGGCCGAAGAGCTCCGACTCCAGGAGCTCGGCGGGGATCGCGGCGCAGTTCACGGCGACGAACGCTTTGGCCGACCGTGGACTGTTGTAGTGGATAGCCTTGGCGACGAGCTCTTTGCCGGTGCCGCTCTTGCCGTACACCATGACCGTGCTCCGGCTGCCCGCGACCTGTTCGATCAGGCCGAAGACCTCTTGCATGGCGCGGCTCTTTCCGATCAGATTCTCGAAGTGGTACCGCGTGCGCAGCTCCTGTCGAAGGGTGGTGACTTCATGACGCAGGCGCCGCTCCGCCAGGGCCTTCTCGATGGTGAGGAGGATCTCGTCGATCTTGAACGGCTTATTGATATAGTCGTACGCGCCCTCCTTGACCGCCTGGACCGCCTGATCGATGGAGCCGAAGGCGGTCATGATGAGGACGACGATCTCGGGGTTCAGCTCTTTGATGGCCCGCAAGGCCTCCATGCCGTTCAGGCCGGGCATGCGGACGTCGGTGATGACCAGGTCCACCGGTTCCCGTTCCAGGAAGGCGAGAGCCTCCGCGCCGTCCCCGCAGACGGATACCTGGTAACCCTTGCGCTCCAGGACCTTGGCGAGCAGGTCCCGCATCTGCTCTTCGTCGTCCACGACCAGGATGCGCTCGTTCGCCGTCATGTCTTGCCCTTCTCGGCGGGCAGCCAGATGCTGAAGGTGGTCCCATGGCCGACGGCGCTGTCCACGTCGATGCCGCCGTGGTGATCCTCGATGATCCGACGACTGATGGCCAACCCCAGGCCGGTCCCCTTGCCGACGCCCTTGGTGCTGAAGAAGGGGTCGAAGATCTTGGACATGTGTTCCGGGGCGATGCCCGTCCCGGTGTCCGCGATGACGACCTCCACGCCCGGCAGGGCGGGGCGGCCGATCCGGCGGTGGCGCTCGGCCGCCGGTACCGCCCGCGCGGCCACGGTGAGGCGGCCGCCCTCCGGCATGGCATGCCACGCGTTGATCACGATGTTCAGGAAGGCCTGTTCCAACTGGTTGGCATCCCCATTGATGGGAGGCAGTTCGCGCTCGAAGTCCGCCTTCACGCTGATGCCTTCCTTGGAAATCTGGTGCTCGGTCAAAGACAGCAGGCCCTCGAGCAGCGCTCGAAGATCGAGCGATCGGAGCTCCATGCGGGCCGGTCGGGCGAAGTTCAGCAACTGCTGGATCAGCTTGGTGATGCGGTCGGTCTGGGCGATGATGATGTCCAGTTCCCGGGGCCGGGGCTTGTCGTTCCCCCATTCCATCATCAGGTACTCCGCCGAGCCGGAGATGACGTTGAGCGGGGTTCCGATCTGGTGGGCGATCCCGGCTGCGAGCTGGCCCACCACCACCAGCTTCTCGGCCTGCTGAACCTCCTGGGCCAGCGCCACGCGATCCGTCACATCTTCGATGGCCAGCACGGCCCCGTCGATATCCCCGGTCGCCCGTCTCACAGAGCTGCCGCGGAAGTTCAGGACGACGCGCCCGCGTTTCCGCGTCTCGTGCTCAAAGTTCCGCAACAGAAACGTCGGCTGCGCGCCGGAAAGCAGGCCGTCCACCGCCGGTTGCAGCCCCTCCTCCGCCAAGGCCGGGAAAGCCTCGAAGAGGTTCCGCCCCAGGACGTCGGCTTCGGCAACCCCGTAGCGATCCGCCATGGCTCGGTTCCACGTGCGGATCCGACTGTCGGCGTCCAACCCGATGATGCCGTCCGTGATGCTCTGGATGACGTTGCCGGCGTGCTCCGCCTGCTCGACGAGGCGGCGTCGCGTTTCCTCGAGGCTGCGTCCCAGCGCGTTGAAGGCCTGCGAGAGTCGGGCGACCTCGTCCCGGCCGGAGATGGCGACATCCTCGATGGGTTTCCCGTTGGCCAGGGCCGAAATGCGCTCGGTCAGCTGGCCGAGGGGCTGGCTGACGGTCCGGTGGATGAGCACCGAGACCAGGACGATGAGGATCAGGGTGACGGCGGCCAGCGTGGCGAGAAAGGCGTTCCGTTCGCGCCCCAGGATCGCCTGGATCTCCCGCAGGCTCATGGTGACCTTGATGCCCCCCAACGGCTTCCCGCCGGCCGTCAGACCGATGATTTGACTCTGGACCGGGGCGCCGGCCATCTCCTCCTGCCTGCCCAAGCCTTGCGGGCGGTCTAGGATCGGTCGCAGGTCTTCGCGCCGAAGCGACCGATCGGCGGCGAACAGCCCCCACGTGAAGAATGGATTCCCCGCTGGGTCGTAGACGGCCAGCCCGAAACGCCCCGGCTCCAGGCCGGAGCGCTTCACGATTTCGGAGAGGTTCGCCGGTTCGTTGCGCTGCAGCGCCTCGGTGACCGGAATAGCCAAGGTGTTCGCGATGCGCTCCACCTCCGCCGCCGCCCGCTGGTAATGGGTATTGCGCTCGCGCCGCATGGTGAGGGTGGCCAGCACCAACAACACGCCCAGCAGCGGGACGAGCAGCCAGAGGGTGAGCTTCGCGCCGAGGCTCATCCGCGCACCTCCGCGCCGGCGGTGATGAAGGCACCAGGGTCGGCCAACCGCGCGCGCGCGGGAACACCGGCGGGGTGATCCGTATCCAAGTCCGGCACGTGCACGCAATAGTGAGGGTCAATCAGCACTGTGGCACACCGTTTTGCGTATTGTAGCGGATATGTCGCACACTGGCAAACGCTGGACACGGGTGTCCCGCCACGGCCAAAATGCCCCGTTTCACTCAATTCTCTGTTGTCGGCGCGTCTGGATCGTAAAGAAATTGACCGCGATCGACCCACCGGGGGAGGGGTCGCTTGGACGGACCGGTCGCACGTACGCCGCCCGGGTGACGTCGACTCTGGTCGAGGGGCTGGGGCTCGGCGTGCGCGGGCTGGCGGATGACCTCGGCGACATCGGGCCTACAGGGGTCGGGGCGGCGGCGAAGAGTATGGAACCCCCGGAGGGAGTCCGGGGCTGCTCGGCAGCCCGGAGAAAAACCCGCCGGGCGGAGCGATCCGCCGCGCCCGGAGGAACAGACGCGCGGGCTCCGCCGCGGCGGCCGTCCCGTCACTTTCCGCCAGCAGCCTTGGACACGGCCTCGATCAGCGGAGCCGCGTGCGGATTCGTCGCCTCCCGGGAGATGAGGATGGCCGACGGGGTGAGATCCTTCCCGTAGTACGCCTGGTTCAAGGCCGTGCGCACCGCAACGACGGCGCCGTTCACGGAGATGCCTGCGTACAATCCCTTGTCTTGGGAATAGCTGACGATGTCGGCGCTCAGGTTGGCGGTGGCGACCTCCGCCCCTCCGCCGATGGGTCCCAGCGCGACACTGGCGTCGGCGCCGAGCTTCGAGCTTGTGGACAGGAGCGCCGAGAGGCCGCGATCCGTGAGCGCCACGAGGACGATGGTGGCGGCATCGCCGCCGGCCTGCAGACCGAAGCTGAACTGTCCCAAGGTGTAGAAGGCCGGGCCGCTCCACGTGCCGGTTTTCTCGTCGTGGGCCAACAGGACGCCGCTGCCGCCCGAACCGCCGAAGATAAACGCCAGGCGGAGGACCTGCGGATAGATGAGCACGGCCTTGGCTTGCGGAAGAACGGCGCGCAAGTTCGGGGACAACTCCGCGTCCGCCATGAACTCGTCAAAGGCCATACGGGACTTCTCGACCAACTGCTGGGCATCCATGACGTCGTCCGCGCACGCGGGCGCGACGCCGCCGATACCCGGGGCGATCGCCAGCCAACCGACCAGGGCGGTCAAGGCGGCGATGGTCAGGGGGCGCATACCGTATCTCGCGTTCATGGTTGTCTCCTCGTCTGTGTGACGGATCCCTGCCGATAGACCCACCCGCGGTCGGACCCACACGGTGCGACAGCCCGCACCACCTATCGGATCGCTCGATGGAGGCAGTGTACCTCGGATACCGGGGAATCGTCCAGCGGATAGCTGGGCTTTTCGCGCCGGGGCGCCGGGCGCGGCAGCCGGTCAGGCCTTGCCGCGCACGGCCGAGTCCGGCGGCGGGTACTCGATCGTGTCGGCGATCTGCGCGATCCGCTCGGGCGGAAAGTTGGGGAACGGCACGGTCTGCGCCGCGCGCCACTGACGGACCCGGGCGACCGCCGCCCGGGTCTTGTCCGCGTCCAGCCCGCGACCTTTCGCGAAGTAGGCGGTTTGCGACGGGAGCGCGAATCCCGTCCCGCTCTGCTCGACGATATCCATGATGCGGAGGAGCAGGTCCTCCTGGATTTCCAGAAACACGCCGTAGTCGGTGGCCAGGATGTACGCGGAAATCTCGAGGTCGAGGGAATAGGAGCCAAGCTTGACGAACCGGATGCGGGCCGATCGCGACTCAACCTTCGGATGGGCGTACAGCAGGTGGCGGATCTCCGCCAACACGAAGCGAAGCTGGTCTGCCGATGTTTCGTAGCGCAGCTGAATCGTCGGGTGGAACCAGATCTTGTCCCGGACCCCGAAATTCTCCAGGCTGATCGACGAGAGGTATCCGTTGGGCACGCTGACCAGCGTGCGGTCCAGGGTGCGGATACGCGTGGAGCGGAGACCGATGTCCTCGACGGTGCCGGACTGGTCGCCGAACTTGCAGAAATCGCCCACGCGGATCGGCTGGTCCGAGGTGAGCGTGATGCCGCCGAAGAGATTCTCCAGCGTCTTCTGGGCGGCGAGGGCGACCGCGATCCCGCCCACCCCCAGACCGGCGAGCGCCGCGGTGATGTTCACGCCGCCCGCGTGCAGGAACACCAGCGCGCCCGCGACCACCACCGCCACCTTGCCGAGACGCCTGAGGAGACCCAGCGTGCTGGTGCCGTCGGGTCGATTCAGGCGGGCCAGCCGACGGTGGGTCAACTCCGCCAGGATATCGATCACGCGGCTGAGGAGCCACGTCACACCGAGCACGGCCAGGGTCAGGGCCACGCGCCCCCAGAACTGGCGGACCAGCAACGGCAAGCCGAAGAGGGCGACCAGCCAGTGGAGGGCGAGGACCAGGGTGAGCAGACGGATCGGCCCCGCAATCCGCTCCAGCTGGCGGTCGTCCTGCTCCTTGGCCAGATACCGGACCAGCGGCCGTAGCGCGGGGATCAGGGCGCGATTGAAAAGCCTGGCGAGCAGGAGCGCCATGGGGATCCCGAGGAGGGTGGCGATCACCACCCACACCGGGTAGCTGCCGAGCCGAGTCTCCACGAGCGGTCTCGGTAGGTAGAACTCGATCCAGGGGGGGCCGATCTCGGCATACACCTCCGGGACGCGCCGGAGGGTCTCGGGCGAGAATAGCCAGATCCGCATCCCCTTGCCGCGCTCGACCCGATCCAGGAGGATGTCGAGATTTTCGGTCTCCATGCCCACGGTGCCGATGAGCTGGCGATCGGGCTTGGGGCTGGCGGACGGATCCCCCTCGGGCTTGGCGCTCAGGAGGTCCAGATTGACGGTCAGCCCGCGATCCAAGATCGCCTTGAGTTCCTGCGCCAGCTGTTGCGTCCGCGCGGTCGAGTGCTTGGAGTCCAGGTACTGCGCCGCCCTGGCGTAGTCATCGGCCTGCGCGGCTCGCATGAAGCCCAGGACGGTACCCCGGGGCGTTCCGCGCCCCAGCGGATCCTGGGCGGCGGCCTGGGTTTCCGCGGGCTGCACGGACGGTCCCGCTGCCCGCGCAGGCTCCGGGGTCCCGGGAAGCAAAGCCAACAGAGTCAGCATGACGCCAAGACGTCGCATGATTGTTCTCCCTCACGTGTTGCGGTTGTGTCGATCTCCGCCCGTGGCGGGCCAATGCCGCGCGAATGTCCGTCATGCTACCCGGGAGAGTCCCGCGCGGTCAAGGCGGCCGCAGCGCCTCGTGGCGCCCAAAGCGCCACAGCGGAGCGGCTTGTCCGGTTGGTGCGTCATGCCCGCGATCGCGCTTTGTCGGGCCGATAGTCCGTGCTAGACTCTCCGGCCGTCGGATGGTGGCCGAGACGGCCGCGCTTTCCACGCCTGCATGGGAGGATCACCGGAATGGAGCCACGTACGATCTCGGCCATCGTCGCCGATCTCCGAAGCTTGGGTGTGTCCCGCGGGTCCAGCCCGCGGCTGCCGGACGGTGCGCGACCTCCGGCGGAGATGCTGGACGGTTGGGCGCGGGCGGCGGCCCTGGCGGACTCCGATGTCCGGCAGGCCGCCATCTGGGCCATCCGCGAGGCGGCCCATGCGGGCGGGCTGATTCCCGCGTCCATCCACAGCCTGTACGTGGCCAGGGGCAAGGATCGGTGGACGAACGCGACCGTGCCGGCCATGAACCTGCGCGGCTGGACATATCAGACCTGCCGCGCGGCCTTCCGCGCGGCGCGGAAGATGGACGCGGGTCTCCTGATTTTCGAACAGGCGCTGGCGGAGGCGGTCTACGCCAAACAGACGCCCGCCGAGTACACGGCGGCGGTTCTGGCCGCCGGGCTTCGCGAGGGACACCGGGGCCCCATCTTCCTGCAGGCCGACCACGACCAGGTCAACGCCGCGAGTTACGCCGCGGATCCGGCCAGGGAAGTCGAGCGGCTGAGCGCCGTCATCCGCGAACAAATCGCGGCCAGCTTCTTCAACATCGACGTGGACGCCTCCACGGTGGTGGACTTGTCGCTTCCGACGCTGGTGGAGCAGCAACGGCTGAACGCGGAGTTGACCGCCAAGTTCACCCGGCTGGTCCGAAATTTGGAACCAAAGGGCGTGACGATTTCCGTCGGCGCCGAGATCGGCGAGGTCGGGGCCCACAACACCACGCCGGACGAGCTCCGCGCCTTCATGGCGACCTACCCCAAGGCCTTGGCCGCCGCAGGCGGCGGCGCCGGGATCACAAAGGTGAGCGTGAACTCGGGGACCTACCACGGGGGCAAGGTGCTGCCCGATGGGACGCTGGCCAAGGTACCCGTGGCCTTCGATACGCTGGCGGAGATCTCGCGGGTCGGCCGGACGGAGTTCGGTCTGGCGGGCGCGGTGCAGCACGGCGCTTCCACGCTTCCGATGGATTATTTCGGGAAGTTCCCGGAGAGCGGCACGGTGGAAATCCACCTGGCGCTCGGCTTCAACAACCTCATCTTCGACCACCCGAAGCTCCCCCAGGCGGTCAAGGACGAGATCCGGGCGTACTGCTTCACCCATCACGCCGACGAGCGGAAGCCCGACCACACCGAGGCCCAGTTCATCTACACGACACGGAAGAAGGCCTGGGCGGGGATGAAGCGGCGGTTCTGGGACCTGCCGGCGGACATCCAGGAAACCCTCATGGGGTCGCTGGAGGACATGTTCCGCGACATGTTCGAGCGCATGCGGGTCGGGGGCACGACCGCGCTGGTGGCCAAGTTCGCCGAGGCGCCCGTGGTGCCGGTGGCCGCACCGGCGGTCCTGGCCGACGCCCTGACGCGCTGACGCCAGCGCCCGGCGGATAGCCGGGCGACTTGACACTCGCGCCCGGTTGTGGCGATAATTTTCGCCAAACGAAACCGAAGCGATTTGCCGGACCGCTCGGCCACGAGACGCAACACCAGGAGAAAGGAGTCGGGCCATGTCACGTGTGGTGCGAACACTCGCGTTCCTTACGCTTGCCGTGGCGGTTCTCGTTGCGCTCGCCCCGATGGCGCAGGCCGGGCAGAAGGCCGAGGTCCGATGGTTTCAGTGGAAGACGACGGAAGTGGGCGAGAAGCTCATGAACGAGTTGAAGGCCGGCTTCGAGAAGGAGCATCCGGATATCACACTCACCCTGGTCGACAACCCGTTCCAGGGATTCCACGACAAGGCCATCACCCTTTTCCAGGCGCAGAAGCTGGCGGATGTTCTGATGGTACAGGTGGACTGGGTGGCGGAATACGCGGATCTGGGGATGCTGGAGCCGCTGGATGCATGGCTGGCCAAAGAGCCCAAGGAGTTCCTGGGCAACATCCCGGAGGCTTTCCAGCAGAAGTGGAGGGGGAAGCAGTATTACCTGCCGCTCCATTCCGGTTGTGTTGCGCTCTACTGGAACACCGAGATCTTCAAGAACGCCGGGATCGCCGGGCCGCCCAAGACGTGGGACGAATATGTCGAGATCGCGAAGAAGGTGACCAATCCCGAGAAGAAGATCTTCGCCACCACGGCGACGCTCCAGATCGAGCCGCCGACCAATATGACGTACGACATCTACCCGCTGATCCTTCAGGCGGGCGGCGATATTCTCGACGCCAAGAACAACAAGGCCGCCTTCAACACGCCCGCGGGCGTCAAGGCCATCGAATGGTATGTGGATCTGATCAACAAGCACAAGGTGGTGGTTCCCGGCGTCCTGTCCAACGGCGAGAAGGAGAAGCGGGCCAACTTCGCCACCGGGAACATCGCCATGATGTTCGAGGGGCCCTGGGGGGTCGCCATCCAGCGAAACCTGAACAAGGACCTGAAGTACGATACCGCGCCGCTGCCCAAGGGGATGACCTCCGGCACGGTGGTGCGCGGTGCGCTCAACACCGTGACCGCCCAGGCCCAGAACAAAGAAGCCGCGTGGAAATTCATGCGCTGGATCTCGGGTCCGGTGGGGAACGAGATGTGGGCCAAGGGCAGCGGCGATTTCCCGGGCCGCAACGACGTGGCCGAGAAGCCGTTCTTCAAAGAGAACAAGCTGGCCCAGGCGTTTGTGCAGCAGATGAAGCAGCCGAACGCCAAGTCGCCGTTCCTGGGCATGCCCAACGCCGTCCAGATGAACAAGATCATGACCACCGAGGTTCAGAACGTCGTTCAGGGAAAGAAGAACGCCAAGCAGGCGCTGGATGACGCCGCGGCCGAGTGGAACAAGATCCTGGCCAAGTGACGGCCCGCAACGCTCTCCCCACGGATCGGGGGTCGACCCGCCCCGCGCGGGACGGGTCGACCCCGCGGCGAGCCTCATGACGCTCCGACAGCGATTCCGCCACGAAATCCAGGCGTACGGATTTCTGGGGCCGGCCCTCCTGCTCCTGGGCCTGCTCATGGTCTACCCACTGTTCCAGGTCATCCAGATGAGCTTCTACCAGCTCGACCTCCGCCGGGCGGTGTGGGTCGGGCTGGGCAACTACACCGAGCTGTTGCAGACGCCGCTTTTCTGGCAGATCCTCTGGCAGACGGTCCTGTTCACGGTGGGGAGCGTGGTGTTCCACCTCGTCATCGGGATGGGCTTGGCGCTTCTCCTGCATACCAAGATCAACCAGCGGATCCGGAATCTCTTTCGCGGGATCCTGATCATCCCCTGGCTGTTCGCCCCGACCGTGGCCGGGATGATCTGGGTCCTGATGCTCTCCCCCTTTGGCGTCCTCAACGGTTTCCTCACGACCCTGGGGCTTCTGGATCCCAACGCCACCATCAACTGGCTGGGCAGCCCCCAGACCTCCCTGCTGTCGGTCACGGCCATGAACATCTGGCGCGCGTTTCCTTTCTTCATGGTGATGCTCTTGGCGGGCCTGCAGGCCATCCCGGACGACGTGTACGAGGCGGCCGATATCGACGGGACCACGCCGCTCCAGAAGTTCTGGTTTATCACCATCCCGGCGCTGCGCGGCATCATCCTCACCGTCGTCCTGCTTGATTCCATCTGGACCTTCCGCGCCTTCGATCCCGTGTACGTGATGACCGGCGGCGGCCCCATCAATTCGTCCCAGGTTTTGCCGACGATCATCTATTTCGACGCGTTCCAGAAGCTGAAGTTCGGCTACGCCTCGGCCGAGGCCATGATCATGTTCCTGATCCTCTTTGCCTTCAGCGTGGCGTACGTGCGCCGCGCCGTGCGGGAGATCACCTGACGGGCGGCCGAAAAAGGCCCCCGGCGGCGTCGCCGCGCATCTGCGCCCTTTTGAGCGGCCCGCTGCAACAAAAAAGGATCCCTGATATGGCGCGAGAGAGCTGGGGAATGCGGGCGCGTCGGCAGGCCGCTCACACGGCCATCTATAGCCTTTTGGTGGTGGTGACCGCCATCATGCTCTTCCCCGTGGCCTGGATGCTCACGGTGTCGGTCCGCCCCAACGTCGAGGTCATGAAGATCCCGCCCCAGTGGATCCCTACGGTGTTTACGCTGGAGCCGTACCTGAAGGTCCTGGGCAGCCCGCGCTACCTCTGGACCTTCGTCAACAGCTATTTCATCGCCATCGTGGTGACCGCGTTCTCGCTCTTCATCGGGGCGCTGGCGGCCTACGCGCTGGCCCGCTTCAACTTCAAGGGACAGCGGGCGGTGATCATGTTCCTCATCACCACGCAGATGTTCCCCCTGGTGCTCCTCTGCATCCCGTATTTCCGGGTCGTGGTCAGGCTGGGGCTCTATGATACGCTCACCGCCCTCATCATCGTGTACACGACGTTCACGCTGCCGTTCTGCATCCTGATGCTCCGGAGCTATTTCGCGCAGATTCCCAAGGACATGGAAGAAGCCGCCATGGTCGACGGCTGCACGCGCATCGGCGCCATCGTCCGGACGCTCCTGCCGCTGTCCTTCCCGGCGCTCGTGGGGGCGGGTCTTTACACCTTCCTGTTGGCCTGGAACGAGTTCCTCTTCGCCGTGGTGCTCATCGAGTCCTGGAGCAAGCGGGTGATCACCATCGCCATCTACAGCTTGCTGGCGGAGTTTGTCACCGAGTGGAACATGATGATGGCGTTCTCCGTCTTGGCCAGCGCGCCGCTGGTCATCGCTTTCATCTTTCTGCAGCGCTATGTGGTCCAGGGCATGACCGCGGGAGCCATCAAATCATGACCGACCTTCCCCTGGCGGAGCGCCCGTTTGACGTCGTGGGTCTCGGCACGAACGCCCTCGATCTCATTGCCATCATCGACGGCTACCCCAAGCCGGACACAAAGGTCCAGTTCCGCACCTTCGACGTGCAGGGGGGCGGCGTGGTGGCCACGGCCATGGCCGCTTGCGCGCGTCTGGGCTTGAAGGCTCGCTATATCGGGAAAGTGGGCGGAGACTTCTGGGCCCGGGCGTCGATGAAGACCTTGACGCGGGAGGGGATCGACGTCCGGCACGTCATCCGGGACCGGACCAGCCCCGGCCATGTCAGCATCGTTCTGGCCGACGAGGCGACCGGGCAGCGGACGCTGTTCTTCCGCCGGCCGCCCGCCTACGCGATCCGGCCGGAGGAACTCCGGCGCGAGGCCTTCACCGCCGCCCGCCTCCTGCACGTGGACGGCATCGACTCCGCTGCCGCAGTCCGGGCCATCGGGTGGGCGCGCGAGGCCGGGATGCGCGTGACCATGGACGGGGAGCGCATCGTGCCGGGGATCGAGGACGTCTGGCCGCGCGTGGATCTTTTGGTGTGCAACCCGCGGTTCGTCCGCGGGATGACCGGGCACGCGGCGATCGAGGACGGGCTCCGCGAGATGGCGGACCGAGGCCCCGCGCGCGTGGCCGTGACGCTGGCCGAGCACGGGGTGCTCGGCTTCACGGAAGGGAGCTGGGTCCGAATTCCCGGCTTCCGGATCGAGCCCGTGGACACCAACGGCGCCGGGGACGTCTTCCACGGGGCCTGCGCCGTGGGGGAACTGCGCGGCTGGCCGTTGGAGTGGACGCTCACCTTCGCCAACGCCGTGGCCGCCATGAAGTGCCGCGTCCTCGGCGGCCGGCGGGGAATCCCGCGACTTTCCGAAGCCGCCGAGTTCCTCGCATCGCACGGCCACCCCGGCCTCGCCGCCGCGCTCGGCTGACGCGGGCGGTCTCACGCAAAGCCGCAAAGGGCGCAAAGGAGGACAGAACTGGGCTGCCTTCTTCACGCGGCCGGATACGGATTATGCGCGCTTGTTGAGCGGCTACCGCGGAAACGAGAGGCGGGTCAGCCGGGCGATGAGGTCGGCCAGAAAGGCCTGCAGGTCCGCGGGGGAAACGCCGCCCGGGATCGCCGCGTCATCGCCAACGGTGACCTGAGACAGGACCCACGCGAGCTGGGCGGGCGTGAGCCCGCCATCCTTACAGTTGGCGAGCGGGAGGGCATCCTCCGCGCGGAAGCCGGCGCGCTCCAGGGCGAGGACGTCCACGAGGTCGCGGAGCTCTGCGCGGGAGAGCAGCGTGCAGAGCTTGTTTGCGAGGATCTCCTGGGGCGGATCGACCCGCACGTCACCAAAATGTCTTTTGGGCTGCGGGCCTTGTGGCGTTGTGTCGACGACGAGGTCCACGATCACGCTCTCGCGCGCTCGCCGGACGAGCCGCCGCCGGAATTCGGGGGCGGTCTGGACGTGTTCCACCGAGGCGCCGACATCGCGCGCCGCGGCACGCAGCGCCGCCTCGCCTTCCTCGATAACCCCGATCGACGTGAAGAGGTCGAGGTCGGCCGTCTCCCGATGGCCCAGATAATAGCCGGCCAGGGCGGCGCCTCCCGTCAGGTGGAAACGCGACTCATGCAGGAAGAAGGCCTCCAGCAGATCGCGTTGGAGGGGGCTGAGTCGGTCAGCGGGCAAGGAGGCCGTCCTGTCGCCATCGGCCGAGGAGGAACTCCCAGAACGGCCGGCGCCGACCCAAGTGGGGGGCAAGGCGCTCCCATCGCGCGGCAACCTCGCCCGGGGTGGTGAAGACCCAGACGTCGGTGTCCCGAGCCTCGCGGAGGATTTTCCCGAGTAGCCGCGCTGCCTCCGGCGGAGACGCCGTCCGGAGGCGCTCTCGCAGAGCCGATACGGTCATCGGCTCGTCCCAGAGAAAGTACGGGACAGCGTCCGGATTGTGCAAATCTGTCGACAGCTCCACAGACATCGGCGTGCCTCCCGCAGGCGTTGCGCGTACAAGGATTCTAGTCGTCAGTGCCTCGGGCGTCAACAAGATGGCGGTGGCCGAGCGTGGATCTCGTGGTGTGCAATCCGCGGTTCGTCCGCGGCATCCCGCGGCTTTCAGAGGTTGCAGAGTTCCTCGCATCGCACGGCCACCCCGGCCTCGCCGCCGCGCTCGGCTGACGCGGGCGGTCTCACGCAGAGCCGCGTCCTTCGTCGCACCTCCAGATGCGAAAACGGGTGCTCGTGCATTTCAAATTTCCAAAAGCACCGAAGAAGGTCCACTGCTCACAGAATTGACCCCGGCCATCCTTGGATACCCGCGCCGAACCTTCGCCGACGGGCTCCGCCACCCTCAGCTTCGCACCTGGGCGGATCGGCACAAGTCGTTGAGATTGGCGCCGACACTCCCCAAAAGTCTGGTCGACATAGGCACGGCTCGTTTTGCAGTGATGCGCGGGGATGGCTGCGGGGGCGGCGTCTACCCCAACGACGCGAGGAGCACCTGCCGGTCGACCTCCGGCTCCGGAGACCGCGCGAAGAGCGGCGCCCCCCGGCGTTGGGCAGGACACATCGAGCCGCTGCATGGCGGCGAACTGGTCGAGGACCTGGCGCACGGCGAGGCCCGGCGCGCGCGGAGCTCGGCCCCGGGCTCCCAGGCGCTCCAGGCGGAACTCTTGCAGGCGAACGTGGACGCCGATGTGGGCGGCGTAGGCGGGAATCGCGCGATCGGCCGGAAACCGGGCGAGGCGGAGCTGCCGGGGCGTCCCCGTCTCGAGGGCCTCAAGGCGATGCCGCCCGTCCGCCCGCCGGCCGTCGTTGCGTTCCCCGAGGTGCCGGACATGCCGATCGACGCCCCGGCCGCCCGCACACCGAGACGTCTCGGTGCGGTTCCCGTACCGCTGCGCCTTGCCGTCGTGATGCGGGCGTGACCCGTGAGACCCTCGCCGCCGGCCGCGTCGCGCCGTCGTTCAGCACGGCCCCGGGGGTCGGTCTGGGCCCGAGCGCGTTTTGGGAGAGGCGCTTCGGCGTGGCGCGGAGTTCCGCGGCGGTGAACCCTGGAAATCGTGGTTTCCGAGGTCCCGGTGCGAAGGCCGGGTTGCCGGTGGCGGCCACGCGGCGCGCCCGAGCATCCGTCTGAGCCGAGAAGACACGACGAGCCCCGGCTACGAACCAGCGCTCGTCGTGTGTCGGGAGGCGCCTTGCGGTCTATCGCGCCAGCAAGGCCAGGATCGCCCCGCCGGCCATGACGGATCCGATCTGCCCCGCGGTGTTCGAGCCCATGGCGTGCATGATGAGGAAATTATTCGGATTCGCCTCGAGGCCAATCCGATTCACCACCCGCGCGGACATGGGGAAGGCGGAGATGCCGGAGGCGCCGATGAGCGGGTTGATCTTACCGCGGGTGACGATGCACATCAGCTTGCCGAATCCCAGGCCGGCGACGGTATCCAAGGCGAAGGCCACCAGGCCCATGCCGAGGATGAACAGGGTCTGGGGGGTCAGGAATTTCCCGGCGGACATGGTGGAACCGATGGTGAGCCCCAGGAAGATCGTGACGATGTTGATCAGCTCGTTCTGGGCGGCCTGGGAAAGGCGTTCCACCACTCCCGCTTCCCGCAGCAGATTCCCGAACATCAACATGCCGATCAGCGGGGTGGACATGGGGGCGATCAATCCGCAGACGAGCGTGGTCACGATGGGGAACACGACCCGGGCCGTCTTGGAAACCGGTCGTTCCGTATAGGGCATGACGATGGCCCGCTCGGCGGGCGTGGTGAGCGCCCGCATGATGGGCGGCTGGATGATGGGCACCAGCGACATGTACGAATACGCCGCGACAGCGATCGGGGCCAAAAGGTCAGGGGCGAGGATGGAGGCCACGTAGATCGAGGTCGGCCCGTCGGCGGAGCCGATGATGCCGATGGACGCGGCCTGATTGATATCGAAGCCGAGGAGCGTTGCCATGAGCAGGGTGCCGAAGATCCCGAACTGAGCCGCCGCGCCGAGGATGACGGTGTAGGGCCGCTCCAGCAGCGGGCCGAAATCGGTCATGGCGCCGACGCCGATGAAGATCAGGAGGGGGAACAGTTCGTTGCTGATTCCCATGGCATACAGGATGTTGAAGAGGCCTCCGGCATCGTTCATGCCGGTGACGGGAATATTGGCCATGATGCAGCCGATCCCGATGGGGAGGAGCAGCACCGGCTCGTATTCCTTCACGATGGCCAGGTAGATCAGGATGCCGCCCACTGCGATCATGATCAGGTGGCCCCACCCGAAGTTCGCGAAACCTTCGACCAGTTTGGCGGTGACCTTTGGATCCATCATACCCGTTCACCTATCGGTCATCGTGGTTGGCAACACATCCGGAAGCGGCACGCCGCCCGGGGGCCTACCCCGCATGATTCGCGAAGACGGTACGCGAATTCTGCGGGAAGGACCAAATCCCAATGACACATGACCAATGGCAGATGCGGCGATCCGGAGAGACGGCGACGGTGTGTGCTCTAATCCCAGCGCCATTGGCCATTGGCGATTGGTCATTCGATCCGGATCAGTCCCGATCCTCCTCTGAATAATCTGGGCTACCGCGTCAATCCAGGACCAGCAGCGCGGCGCCGAAGGCCACCGTCTGGCCCGGCGCGACCAGGACCTCACGCACCGTGCCGTCCCGCTGCGCCCGAATGCTGTTCCCCATCTTCATGGCTTCGATCACGCACAGTTCGTCGCCCTTGCGCACGCCGTCGCCGGGCTTGACCGCCACCGACAATACCTTGCCGGGCAGCGGGGCGGTGACCCGCTCGCCTGCAGCCGGTTGGCCGACCCGCGGTGGAGCCGGCGCCGGGGGCGCCGCCGTTGGGGCGCCGGGCGGCCCGCCGGTAGCTGCGCCGCGGGCGATCTCCAGCCGCTCCGTACGACCGTCAATCAGCACCGTGGCCGCGGTCCCGGCCATCTCTTTGATATCCACCGTGTGGGCCTGGCCGTTGACGAGGATCCGGGTGGGCTCCGTCCGATCCTGTTCCACCTGGTAGGTGGAGCCGTCCAGGACGACGGCGAATGGTCCTCCGTCCCCGCATCGCACCTCGACCGTGTGCGGCTTCCCCGCATGGGCCAGCGAGAGCGTCACGGGGGCCGCCGGGGCGTGGCGGGCGACGTCGATTTTCTGCGAGACCCCGTCAAGCAGCACCGTGGCCGAGGTCCCGACCAGATCTTTCACCTCGACCACGTGAGGCTTGTCGTTCACGAGGATCTTCTTGCTGTCGCTAGGGTCGCGCTGTACCTGGTAGGTGGTTCCGTCGAGACGCACCGTCGCCGCCCCGCTCGCACCCGGCGCGACCTCCACGGTGTGGGAGGCTCCAGCCACGGTCAGCACGAGAGTGCCGGCGCCCACCGGCGCCGGCGGTGGTGCCACCGGCGCGGCCGCCGCGGTCGAGGCGAGGAGGACCAGCGGGGCACCGAAGCTGACCGTGTCGCCGGCGGCGACGCACACCTCGGCCACGACGGCGTCGCGGGGCGCCTTCACGCTGTTCCCCATCTTCATGGCTTCGATCACGCAGAGTTCGTCGCCGCGCCGCACCGGGTTGCCCGCCGTCACCGCCACCGAGAGGACCTTCCCCGGCAGCGGCGCGATGACGGGCTCTACCGCTTCCCTCGCGGCCGGCACCGCCACGGCGGGTGCCGCAGCCAGGGGTGCGGGCGGCGGGGTGACTTCCGGCGCGGGTGGCGCCTGCACCACGAGGATGTCCTTGCCGGTCGCCATCGAGAAGGCTTTGTTGAGGAGCATGATGGCGACCATGAGGACGAGGAGGGCCAGGAACACGATGCCCAACCCGTAAATTGTCACATTCAACGCCAGCATGAATGTATCCCTCCACGGCGAGTGACAAGAGCCCGGCCGCACGACGCCCGCGCTCGAGGCCGCAGGCGCGCCGTCGCGGTTCAGCTATCTCGCCGCGACTGCCGCCGCGATGGCGGCCAACTGATCGCCGGTGAGATCGGCTGCTTTTTTGCCGCGATTCGCGAGGAACTCCTTGGCGACCTGCGGGAACAGGACGTAGGACAGCACGTCCTCTTCGCTTTTCGCCAGCGCGCCGATCTCGGCCTTGGCCTTTTCCAATTCCGGCTCCAGGAGGTCGGCCGGCCGGCACGTGATGGGCGCCTCGTCGCCGAGGATCTGCTTCTGGAAGGCCGGGTCGATGGGCGCCGGCGTCCGACCGTACATCCCCTTGGCGATGTTCTTCACCTCTTTCGGCACCATCTTGTACCGCTCGCCCATCAGGACGTTGAGCACCGCCTGCGTGCCGCAGATCTGGCTGGACGGGGTGACCAGGGGCGGGTAGCCGAGGTCCGCACGCACGCGCGGGATCTCCTTCAGGACCTCGGGAAGCTTCCCCTCCTGCCCCTGCTCGCGGAGCTGGTTGACCAGGTTGGAGATCATCCCGCCCGGAACCTGGAACTGCAGGACATTGGTGTCCACGCCGTAGCTCTTCATCTCCAGGTGACTGTAATTCTTCCGGATAGAGGCGAAGTGCTTCCCGATGGCGGACAGCTTGGCCAGGTCCAGCCCGGTGTCGCGCGGGGTGCCGGCCATGGACGCCACGAGGGTTTCCGTGGGCGGCTGGGAGGTGCCCAGGGACATGCTGGAGATGGCGCAGTCCACCAGGTCCACGCCGGCCTCGGCCGCCTTGAAGTACGCCATGGACGCCATGCCGCTGGTGTAGTGCGAGTGGAGGGAGATCGGCACGTCGGTCACGGCCTTGAGCCGCGTGACGAGGTCGGAGGCGTCGGTGGGCGAGATCAGGCCGCCCATGTCCTTGATGCAAAGGGAGTCGGCCCCGACCTGCAGCAGCTCCTTGAACGTCTTGACGAAGCCCTCGTTGTTGTGGACGGGGCTGAGGGTGTAGCACACCGATGCCTGCACGTGCCCGCCGTATTTGCGCACGGTGCGCATGGCGTGCTCCATGTTGCGGAGATCGTTCAAGGCGTCGAAGATGCGGAACACCTGCATGCCGTTCTCGACGGCCTTGGCGACGAACCGATCCACCACGTCGTCGGCGTAGTGCCGGTATCCCACCACGACCTGCCCCCGCAACAGCATCTGCAGGCGGGTCTTGGGCATGCGCTTGCGCATGGTGCGGAGCCGCTCCCACGGGTCCTCGTTCAGAAAGCGCATGCAGGAATCGAAGGTGGCCCCACCCCAGACCTCCAGGGACCAGTAGCCGATGTCGTCCAGCATCTCCATGGCCGGGATCATGTCCTCGGTCCGCATGCGCGTGGCCAGGAGCGACTGGTGACTGTCTCGCAGGACGGTGTCGCAGATGCCCAGCGGTTTCTTCGTTTGAGCTGCAGCCACGGGTCTTCCTCCTTCCCGGTCCTAGCCCGGGTCGCGCCGACCTCTCCGGCGGTTCGTATGCGCTCTCGGCCGGGATGCGGCCGCCTTGGGAAAGAAACACGTCCGCACAGGGAAACGCGGGCGGGTAACCAGCGGGCTGGTGACGATGCGGGAGATGCTTCGCCCGAGGCCTCCGGCCCACCACTGTGCAGTGCCGGCTCTCTCGTCTACGCCCGAAAACCCGACAAGCGATCGTCAGCTCGTGGAATGCGTGTCCTGACCCGGCGCCGGGTCGCGGATGCACAACGCCGGGGCGCAGAAATCGTACCCAGACAGCATCGCCGCACCCCGGGCGCCGTGTCAAGGGGAAATCGTGCAAGGTATATGTTGTAAAGAGACATGGGTGACACTTCTGGCCTCCTGCGCTAGACAGGAGGTGCATCCCAAAAAGGAGGTCACCCATGTCCAAGGTCATGCTTACCCCAGAGCAGCAGATTCGTCAACGCTACGCCTGGTTCGAGCT
>JAKPQH010000105.1 GCA_029580855.1 bacterium
TCCACGTGCACCGAGACCGAATGCGCCGTGAACACCGGCACCCGCACGGTCGTCGGAGAGATGAGGATCCGGTCATCCTCCAGGATCTTCCGGCTTTCGTGCACCAGCTTCATTTCCTCCTTGGTGTAGCCGTTCTCCAGGAAGACGTCGATGTGGGGCAGGACGTTGAACGCGATCTGGTATGGAAACACCGACACCGGGAGCGGCTCCCCCTTGGCCCAGGCCCGCACCTGCCGCGTGAATTCATCGAGCGCCTTCGCGCCGGCCCCCGAGACGGCCTGGTAGCTGGACGCGACCACGCGGCGGATCCGGCTGTAACGATGCAGGGGGGCCAGCGCCATGAGGGTCACGATCGTCGTGCAGTTCGGGTTGGCGACGATCCCGCGGTTGGTGTACTGCGCGATGGCGTGGGGATTAATCTCGGGCACCACCAGGGGGACGTCGGGCTCCATCCGAAACGCGGAGCTGTTGTCCACCACCACCGCGCCGGACGCCCAGGCCGCCGGCGCAAACTCCTTGCTGCGGCCGGCCCCCGCCGAGAAGAGGGCCACATCCACACCCGCGAACGACCGATCCGTCAACCGTTCGACCGGCACCGCCTCCCCGTTGAACGTGACCGTCTTGCCCGCGGACCGCTCGGAGGCCAGGGGCTTGATCCGGCGCACCGGGAATTTCCGCTCTTCCAGCACCTGCAGCATGACCTCGCCGACCGCTCCCGTCGCTCCCGCGACGGCGACCACGTACCCGTCTTTACGCATGATCTCGTCTTCCTCCTCGATCTTCCACGGCGGGTTCCCGCCGCCCGCTATTTGGCGTTTGCCGGCGCCTGCCGGACCACCACCTTGTTGATGGCGTTCAGATACGCCCGGACGCTGGCCTCGATGACATCCGTGGAGTTCGCGCGGCCGATGACCCGCCGCCCGTCCACGTCCACCGTCACGGTCACCTCGCCCAGCGCGTCCTTCCCCGCGGTGATGGCCCGGATCTGGTACTCCAAGAGTTTGCCCGGGACCTTGGTGATCGCATCGATGGCCTTGTAGGCCGCGTCCACCGGCCCGTCGCCCCACCCCGATTCCTGGCAGGTCGCGTCGTGCAGCTGCAGCCGCACCGTCGCGGTCGGCACGATATTGGTCCCGCTGGTGAACTGGAGATGCGCCAGGCGGTAGCCCTGGTTGGACGTCAGCAGCTCGTCCCCGACCAGCGCCAGCAGGTCATCGTCGAAGACCTCCTTCTTGCGGTCGCAGAGATCCTTGAAGCGCCCGAAGGCCTTGTTCAGATCGTCCTCGGAGAGCTCGACGCCGAGTTCCTCCAGCCTCTTCTTGAAGGCGTGCCGCCCGGAGTGTTTGCCCAGGACCAGCTGGCTCTTGGGCACCCCGACCGACTCGGGCGTCATGATCTCGTAGGTCAGCGGCGTCTGCAGGACGCCGTGCTGGTGGATCCCGGCTTCGTGGGCGAAGGCGTTGGCCCCCACGACGGCCTTGTTCGGCTGGACGTTGACCCCGGTGATGGACTGCAGCAGCCGGGAGGTCCGGTAGATCTCTTCCGTCCGGATCCCCGTGTCGAAGCCAAAGAAATCCTTCCGCGTGCGCAGCGCCATCACCAGCTCTTCCAGCGAGGCGTTCCCCGCGCGCTCGCCGATCCCGTTGATGGTACACTCGATCTGCCGCGCCCCGGCGCGGATCGCCTCCAGCGAGTTCGCCACCCCGAGGCCGAGATCGTTGTGGCAGTGGGCGCTGACGACCACGCGCTCGATCCCCGGCACCCGGCTCATCAGATTGCGGATCCGGTCGCCGAACTCCCACGGCAACCCGTACCCCACCGTATCGGGGATGTTGATCGTGGTGGCTCCGGCCTTGATGGCGGCTTCCACCACCCGGCACAGGTAATCCTGATCGGTCCGGTGGGCGTCCTCGGCGGAGAACTCGACGTCGTCGGTATACCGCTTGGCGCGCGTCACGGCCGCCACCGTCGCTTCCAGGACCTCCTCCTGCGTGGACTTCAATTTGTACTTGATGTGGATCTCCGACGTGGCGATAAAGGTGTGGATGCGCGGACGCTCCGCCACCTTGACCGCCTCCCAGCATCGGTCGATGTCCACATCCTTGGCGCGCGCCAGTCCTGCGATGATCGGCCCGCCCTTGAGGCTGCCGGCGACGGCCCGCACCGCCTCGAAGTCGTCCTGCGAGGCGATGGGAAAACCGGCCTCCATGACGTCCACGCCCAGACGCGCCAGTTGCTTGGCCAGCTCCACTTTCTCCCGGGTGTTCATGCTGCAGCCCGGCGATTGCTCGCCGTCGCGCAGCGTCGTGTCGAAGATCAGAATACGTTCGGCCATGGTTCCGACCCCCTCGCGCCCTGCCCTAGCGCCTTCCCTGGGCAGGCTGCTCTGTCGTTTCCACAGGATGCCGCCGCTGCCAGGCCGGCAGCATCCGGGCAATGCCCGAGAACGCGTACAGCACAAAAAACACGAACAGGAACAAAACGGGGTTTGACGCCACGATCACCAGCAGCAGCAGCAGCGTCGTCAGGATGGTGGACGGCCGGCGCTTTCGCATCTCCAGACCTTTCAGGCTGCGGTAGCGAATCCGGCTCACCATCAGGAACCCCAGCCCGTACACCCCGAGCAAGACTCCGGCAGCGGTCGCCTGCGGCGGTACCAGCTCCCGCCCGTAAACGACCACCGCCGCCGACTCCCCCATGAACAGCACAAACGTGGCCACCACCGCCGCGGCCGCCGGAATCGGCAGCCCCACGAAATATCGCTTGTCCAGGACGTGCGTCTGGATGTTGAAACGCGCCAACCGGAACGCGCCGCACGCCGCAAACGCGAAGGCGGCCAACCCCCCCATCCAGCCGAAGGGCTTCAATGCAAAGACGTAAGCGAGGAGCCCGGGCGCCACGCCAAAGGACACCAGGTCGGCCAGGGAATCCAGCTGGAGACCCAGATCGCTGGTGGCGCCCGTCATGCGCGCGACCGCGCCGTCCAGACAGTCCAGGACCTCCGCCACCAGGATGGCGATGGCGGCGGCCATGTACTCGTCGTTGTACACGGCGATCAGCGCATAGAAGCCGCAGAAGAGGTTCCCCAGCGTCAGCATGCTCGGCAGGAGGTACACCCCGCGCCGCATCCGCCGCCGCGTCCCGAGCCGGGTGGGCTTCATGGTATCACTCCCAGGATGGTGCTCCCGCCCTTGACGGTCTGGCCGCGGCGCACGCGCAGCACCGCCGCCTCGGGCAGGATACAATCCACACGGGAACCGAAACGGATGAGGCCGATGCGCTCCCCGGCCTCCACCTTCTGCCCCGGTTTCACTCGACACACGATGCGCCGGGCAACGAGGCCCGCGATCAGCTTCACCCACACGTCGCCGTCCGCCGTGGCGAACCGGACCACCGTCTGCTCGTTCGCCCGAGACGCCTCCTCCTCCCAGGCGGCCCTGAACCGCCCCGGCGAATGGGAGACGTCCTGCACCAGCGCCGCGATGGGCGCCCGGTTGACGTGCACGTCGAAGACCGACAGGAAAATGCTGATACGCACCAGCGGCTCGCCGAACGGGCCCTTCCAGTCCGGAAAGGGCTTGATCGCCACGACCTTTCCATCGGCGGGAGCGAGGATGATCCGTTCACCGGCCGGGATCTCTCGTTCAGGGTCGCGGAAAAAGTATGCGACAAACGCGGCCAGCAGCAGCACCAGGGTTCCGCTCCAGGAAAAGCGGAACATGAACAACAGGCCGCTTATGACCACCATCGGCACAACAAAAACCAGGCCGTCTCTTTCGATCGGCAAGCGGTGCATATACGGTAATCTGCTCCATAAAGACGAGAGATTACGAACACTATCTTAGACTGTACGTGAGATAGCTCACCCCTGCACTGATCCCAACCGGCCCTCCCCGCTCATCTCGTCAACTGACCGGAAACCAGCTCCGGAAGTTTGGCGAGCGCTTCGGGTATCCTGGCCGGGTCTGTTCCGCCTGCCTCCGCGATGTCCGGCCGGCCGCCCCCGCCGCCTCCCGTCAGTTTGGCCAGGTCCCGCGCCAGGTTCCCGGCGTGGATGCGTCCGACGAGGTCTTTGGTGACCATCGTCACCCACGTGACCTTCCCGTCGGATTGCCTGGCCAGCGCGACCACCCCGCTCTGCAGACGGTCGCGCACACGGTCGCCCAGCTCGCGCATCCCCTTGGAATCGGTCGCCTCGACCAGCGCGCCCACCACGCGGATCCCACGCACATCCAGGACATTGTCCAGGAGCCGCTCCAGCGTTCCGCCGAGCAAACGGGCCTGAAGCCGCTGAACCTCCCGTTCCAGATCGCGACTCGCCTCGGCGAGCTTCTCCACCTTCTCGGTCAGCTCCATGGGGCGCGCCTTCAGTCGCGCCGCCGACTCCGCCAGCACCTGCTCTTCCCGCTTCACATGCTGATAGGCGCCGGGGCCCGTCACCGCCTCGACCCGTCGGACGCCGGCCGCCACCCCGCCTTGCGAGACGATCTTGAAGAGACCAATCTCCCCCGTGGCCGCCACGTGCGTCCCCCCGCACAGCTCGGTGCTGAATTCCGGCACGCTGACGACCCGGACCTGCTCGCCGTACTTCTCGCCAAAAAGCGCCGTGGCGCCGGAGGCCAGGGCGTCGTCCAGCGCCATCACCTGGGTGACGACACCGCGGTTCTCCCACACCTGCGCATTGACCGTCTCTTCGATTCGGTCGAGCTCCTGCGGCGTCAGCGGGCTGAAGTGCGTGAAGTCGAAACGCAGCCGATCCGGCGCCACCAGCGAGCCGGCCTGCTTGACATGGTCGCCCAGCGTTTGCCGCAGCGCGGCGTGGAGCAGGTGGGTGGCGGTGTGGTTCTTGGCCGTCATCCGACGCCGCGCGGCGTCCACCGACGCCCGGACGCTCTGGCCTGTCCGCAGCGTGCCCCGCTTCACCCGGACGCGGTGCAGCACCAGACCCGGCACGGGCCGCTGGGTTCCCTCCACCTCCGCCAGCAGCCCCTCCGCGACGAGAACGCCCGTATCGCCGACCTGTCCGCCCGCCTCGGGGTAGAAGGGTGTCAGATCCAGCACCACCTCGCCCGTGGTCCCTTCGTGCAGCGCCTCCGCGGGTCGCTGATCCTCCCCGACGAGCACGGCGACCACGCGCGCGTCGGCGCCCAGCGCCGCATACCAGAGCCCGTCGACCGTGACCGAGCGCGTCAGGTCCTTGAGGCTCGCCGGGATCTCCGCCTCGCCCGAGCCCACCCAGGACTCGCGAGCCCGGGCGCGCTGCTCGGCCATGGCTCGGTCGAACCCGGCGTCGTCCAGCGTCAACCCGTTGTCCGTGGCGATGTCCCGGAGCAGATCCACGGGAAACCCGTAGGTGTCGTAGAGCCGGAAGATCTCCTCGCCGGGGATGGCGGCGCGCCCGCGCGCCTTAACCTCCGCCACCAGCGACTCCACCAGGCGCAGCCCCACCCGCAGGGTGTGGCCGAACCGCTCCTCCTCGGCCAGGGTCACCCGGACCACGTGCTCCTGCGCCTCGGCCAGGTCCGGGTAGGGGCCTCGCATCATCTCCGCCACCCGTCGCGTGATCTTCGCCATGAAGGGCCCGTCCAGACCCAACAGCCGGCCGTGCCGCAGGCCGCGGCGCAGGATACGCCGCAGGACGTAGCCGCGGCCCTCGTTGCTCGGCAAGACGCCGTCGGCGATCAGGAACGCCGTCGAGCGGGCGTGGTCGGCGATCACCCGCATGGACACCGCCTTGGCGGGATCCCGGCCGTATGCCTGGCCGCACAGCTCCTCGACCAGACCGATGACCGGCCGGAGCAGGTCGGTATCAAAGTTGCTCGCCACACCCTGCAGGACCGCCGCCAATCGCTCCAACCCGGCCCCGGTGTCGATGCTGGGGCGGGGCAACGGCGTCAGCGCGCCGGCGGCGCTGCGCTCGAACTGCATGAAGACCAGGTTCCAGAGTTCCAGGTACCGGTCGCAGTCGCACCCCACGCCACAGGTCGGCCTGCCGCAGCCCAGGGTCGGCCCCTGGTCGTAGACGATCTCGGAGCAGGGCCCGCAGGGTCCCGTGTCCCCCATGGCCCAAAAATTGTCCTTGGTGGAGCACGCCACGATCCGCTCGGCAGGCACGTACCGGAGCCAGAGGGATCGCGCCTCCTCGTCGGGCCCCAGACCCATGCGGGAATCGCCCTCGTGGATGGTGACCCACAGCCGTCCGGGTGGAAGCCCTGCCTCGGTCGTGAGAAAGTCCCACGCGTAGGCGATGGCCGCCTCTTTGAAGTAATCCCCGAACGAGAAATTGCCGAGCATCTCGAAGAACGTGTGGTGGCGCGCCGTGCGGCCGACGTTCTCCAGGTCGTTATGCTTGCCCCCCGCCCGGACGCACTTCTGGGCCGTCACCGCCCGCCGGTACGGACGCGTCTCCGCCCCCGTAAAGACGTCCTTGAACTGCACCATCCCCGCGTTGGTGAAAAGCAGCGTCGGATCCGCCGCGGGCACCAGCGACGAGCTGGGAACGTGGGTGTGTCCCCGCCGTGTAAAAAAGTGGATAAACGCGTCGCGGATCTCGTTCCCCCGCTGTGGAGTCGATGTCATAGCGCTCTTTCCGTGTGGCGTCGGATTTTCCGGGTCATCGGTTCCAACCGCGGCGCCGGCACCCCCCGGGCGCTCGCGTCTCACTCCCATGCGTCCGCGCCGGCCACGAACCGCCGGCACGTGGCCAGAATCACGTCGGCGGTGAAGCCTCGCCGATCCAGGAACGCGGCCAACCGGCGGCGCGCCACCGCAGCGGGAAGTCCCTGCAGCGACTTCAGCTTCCGCTGGGCGGCCTGGCCGGCCGCCTCGGCGGGGTCCCAGGCCTCGTCCAGATTCCGGAGCGCCGCCGCGATCTCGGCCTCGGCGATCCCCTTCCCCCGAAGTTCGCGCGCCAGCCGCGCCGGCGCCGCAACCCCGCGCCGGGCGCGCGTCGACACCCAGGTCCTGGCGAAATCGGCGTCGTCCAGATAGCGGGCCGCCCGCAACCGCTCGATGACCGCAGCCACCACCGGCCGCGCGTACCCGCGACGCGCCAACGCCCGCCGCACCTCGTGCACGGTGCGGGCGCGGACCGCGATATGCTTCAGCGCGAGCTGCCAGGGGTCGGACCGCGCCGTCTTCGCCGGATCACCCGCGGTGCGTCGGCGGCCACGCCCCGCCTCGTCCGCCATCAGAGTCGGGTCATCCCCGGCACCGACCTGGGGGACTCCTCCGGTTGCAGCGTTCCCCGCCACGCCGAGTCCCCGGTGGATTCGATGCCCCGCACGCGCAGCGCAAAATCGTCGGGGTTGCTGCACCACCGGAGGGCCTCTTCGTACGTGATGAGCCCCCGGGTGTAGAGCGTCATCAGCGACTGATCAAAGGTCTGCATCCCGTACTGGCTCAGGCCCGCCGCCAGGACGTCGGGGAGCTTCCGCGTCTTGTCGGCATCCACGATCGCTTCGCGCACCGTGGCGGTGGCGACGCAGACCTCCACCGCGGGCACCCGCCCCTTGCCGTCGGCGCGGGGGATCAGGCGCTGGGAGAGGATCCCGCGCAGCACCGAGGCGAGTTGCAGCCGCACCTGTTTCTGCTGATAGGGGGGAAACACGGCGACCACGCGGTTGATGGTTTCCGTCGCGTCGAGCGTGTGGAGCGTGCTCATCACCAGGTGGCCCGTCTCCGCCGCCAGCAGCGCGGTGGAGATGGTCTCGAAGTCGCGCATCTCGCCCACCAGAATCACGTCCGGATCCTGGCGCAGGGCGCTCCGCAGCGCTTCGCTGAAGCTGGGCGCATCCACGCCGATCTCGCGCTGGTTGACGAGGCATTTCTTGTCCCGGTGCAGAAACTCGATGGGGTCCTCGATGGTCAGGATGTGCCCGGTGGTGTTGGAGTTGATGTGGTCGATCATGGCCGCCAGGGTGGACGATTTGCCCGACCCCGTCGTCCCGGTCACCAGGATCAGACCGCGCTGCTCCAGCGACAGCGTCTCGATGACCGGCGGGAGATTGAGTTCCCGCACCGTCTGGATCTTGAGGGGGATGAGGCGGAGCACGATGCCCACCATACCGCGCTGCTGGAAGACGTTCACACGGAACCGCCCCAGCCCCGGCACGCCGTAGGCCAGATCGGCCTCGTTGCGCTCCTTGAACCGCTCCCGCTGTTTCGCGCTCATGACGCTCGCCGCCATGGACACCACGGCGTCCTGGCCGAGACGGGGAAGCTCCATGAGCGGGACCAGTTTGTGGTCGATGCGAAGCACCGGCGGCATCCCCACCTTGATGTGCAGGTCGGACGCCTTGCGCTCCACGGCGATCTTGAGGAGGTCTACGAGTTCCATTACGCCTCCGCCTCCGGCGCGACGGCCAGTCCGAGCGCCGCCCGCAGCTTGGCCTCGAGCTCGTCGGCCATGGCCGGATTCTCCTGCAGGAACCGCTTGGCGTTTTCGCGGCCTTGCCCGATGCGCTCGTTCCCGTAGCCGTACCAGGCCCCGCTCTTCTCCACCACCCTGTGCGTCACGCCGAGGTCCAGCAGGCTCCCCAGCCGCGAGATCCCCTCGCCGTACACGATGTCGAACTCGGCCTCGCGGAACGGCGGAGCCACCTTGTTCTTCACGACCTTGACCTTGACGCGACTGCCCACCACCGCCTCGCCGTCCTTGATGGTCGAGATCCGGCGGATATCCAGACGAACCGACGCGTAGAATTTGAGCGCCCGTCCGCCCGTGGTCGTCTCGGGGTTGCCGAACATGATGCCGATCTTTTCCCGCATCTGGTTGATGAACACGACGCAGGTGCGGGACTTGCTGATCGCCGCGGTGAGCTTGCGGAGGGCCTGCGACATCAGTCGCGCCTGCAGCCCCGGCAGCGAATCTCCCATCTCGCCGTCGATCTCGGCGCGCGGGACGAGCGCCGCCACCGAGTCGATGACGACCACGTCCACGGCGCCGCTGCGCACCAGGACCTCGGTGATCTCCAGGGCCTGCTCCCCCGTGTCCGGTTGCGAGATCAACAGCTCGTCGATGTTCACACCCAGGGTTTTGGCGTAGTTCGCGTCCAGGGCGTGCTCCGCGTCCACGAACGCCGCCGCCCCGCCGCGTTTTTGCGCCTCGGCGATGATGTGCAATGCCAGGGTGGTTTTGCCGCTGGATTCGGGGCCGAAGATCTCCACCACGCGCCCGCGGGGGATGCCGCCCACGCCGAGCGCATAATCCAACTCCAGCGAGCCCGTGGGAATCGTGGCCACCGGGAGAAGGGCCCCGGCGATGCCCATCCGCATGATGGAGCCCTTCCCGTACTGTTTCTCGATCTGGGAGACCGCCATCTCCAGGGCCTTGTCCCGCTCCTTCCGCTCCTCTTTCGCCGGTCCCTTCCGCACCGCCGTCTCCGCCATGAGCATCGCCCCCGGCCCCTTTGGGCTCAGCCAGTTATACCGACTCACGAATAATTTGTCAGCCTACGTGATTTCCGGGATGAAGTCAACTGCATTGACGGACCGGCACCGGGGCCAGGCCCGCGATGCGCGTCGGCGCGCGAGACGGGACCACTCCCCCGATCGATGCCCCTGCCCGCCACCGCATCGGATGGCCGTCGCCCCCGCCGCGCCGGACACGGATCGCAGCCGCTACATGCCCCCGTTCCCACCGTTTTCGAGGTGGTTGTTCACCACACTCGTGAGCGCCGCCATGAACTGGTCGACCTCGGTCCGCGGCATGTGCCCGGTAAGCTCCACCACGATCTTCACCCCCAGCTTCTCTTTCTTGGTCACCTTGGGTTTTGCCACCGTGCGCCTCCTTTGGAAGGGGAAAAGGGAAAAGTCACCACGAGCCGATCGGCGTAATCCGTGACCCGACGCGTGCGCGGTTGAAGACGCACCCACCACCCCCGGTAGCGCTGCGCCTTGAAGATCGTCCAGTCTTCCGGCGTCGGCGGCCGCGCGCCTTCCTGGGGGGTAAACCAGGCGTTTTCGAACGCCTCGGCGTCCAGCTCCCAGCCCCGCGCAATATGGATCAGTTCGTGAAAGAGAATCGGCGCCAGCCGGGCCGCCCCGCCGCCACGCGGTGGAAAGGCCCGTCCGTACAGCAGGATGCGGTACCCGGCGCTCCGGGCATACGGCGTCCGGCGGCCGTCCCCGTCCCCGCCGTAGGCCACATCCACGACCGGTCGCCGCGCGGACAGAATCGCCTCCAGCTCCTCACAGAGGTCCCGCGGCACCGGGCACGGCGGTTCGCCGAGCCGGCGTGCGATCATCGAGCGACTGACGGCGATCGCCCGTCGCTGGGCGCCGTTGAATCCCCGGATTCGGAGTGCCATGCCTCCTCCTCGACATCTGGACCGGTCACACGGGCGCCGGGGCGCCTCGACCCCCGGCGTACGTCGTCCTCGGGGCGTCGGGGACGACGCGGGGCGCGCACGAGCCCGAACTGCTTAACGCGTTTCTCCGCCCTTGTCAAGGCGCACCGTCCGCGGGCCCACCGCGATGGGCCTGGGGCGGCCCGGATCCCCATTCTGGAGGAGTGTCCCGTTGCCTCCATCGGGACTCTTGTGCTACCTTGGACGGGCGCGACGCCCGACCCGTACCGGTGGTCCACGGATTGGTTCGACTCACGTGCGAGGAGTGTGATCCGATGAACGCGCATGCCCGAAGATCCCGCCTGGTGCGAACTCTCGCCGTTTTCTGCCTCGGCGTCCTGGCAACCATCGCACCCTGGACCGCAGTCGCCGCCGCGGGCGAGCGGGGCTTCTTCCAGCATCTGATCAGCGCTCCCGCCTCGCTGGATCCCGGCAAAACGGGCAGCCTGCAGGCGGATCAGGTCATGTGGCTCCTGTACGACCGGCTCACCCAGCTCTCCGCCGACGGGACCAGGATGGAGCCGGCGTTGGCAGAGCGCTGGGAACAAAGCGCGGACGGCCTGACGTACACCTTCGCCCTGCGACGTCACGTTCTGTTCCACGACGGGACCCCGGTCGACGCGCAGGCGGTCAAAATCAGCTACGAGCGGCAGTTCCTCCCCGGCTCGCCCTTCTACTCCGCCACGCCGCCCAATTACTACGAGCGCGTGCTGTCCGGGCTGATCAAGAGCGTCCGCGTCGTGGATCCTCACACCGTCGCCATCACGCTCCAGTACCAGCGGCCTCACCAGTTTGCCATCGTGAATATCGTGAGCCCCCAGGCGCTCACGCGCTACGGTGGACACCTGACGCGCACGCCGGTGGGGACGGGCCCCTTCCGTCTGGAGCGCTGGGAGGACCAGCGGATCGTCCTGACGCCGTTTGCCGACTCGTGGCGCGGCCGGCCGCGCGTAAGCCACGCGACCTTTGTCGTCGTCCCGGACAGTCAGGCGGCCACCGAACGCATCGAGAACGGCGAGTTCGACCTCGCGCCGGAGGTGGCGCCGTCCTCGCTGGAGAGACTGGCGGCCAACCCGGACATTCGGTTGGTCAAGGTTGGCGGACTCAACGTCCGCTTTCTGGGTCTGCAGATGGAACGGCCCGCGCTGAAGGATCGCCGGGTGCGCGAAGCACTCGCACGGGCGATCGACGTCGAACGGCTCGCCGCGCATTCCGGTCGGGGCATGTTGCTGGCCGCTCGCGGCCCTCTGCCTCCCAGCAGTCTGGGGTACGATCCGCAGCTTCGCCAACCTCCGTATGACCCCGACCGCGCTCGCGCGCTGCTCCACGAGGCGGGTGTGGCCAGCGGCTTGACGCTCCGTCTGCTGTACAATGCGTCGCTGGAGTACTGGTCCGAGGCCGTCCAGGCGATCCGCGCGGACCTTCGGAAAGTCGGCGTCAACGTCGAACTCCTCGGCGTGGCCGACTGGCAAAAATACCACGAAGAACGGAAGAAGGGCGCGTACGATCTGTACATCTACGGCTGGACGGTCAGCACGCCGGACCCGGAGCGCTTTCTCCTGCCCCTCTACCAATCCCAGTCCCAGGACAATTACGGGCGATACGCGAATCCGAAGGTGGACGACCTGTTGGCCCAGGCGCGCCGGCCCATGGACGACGCGGGACGCCTGCGGTTGTACCGGGACATCACCCAGCTGATCGTGGCCGACGTCCCCGCGGTCTTCCTCTTCCACCAGAGCACGTTCGCGGCGCATCACGCGCGCATCGCCGGACTGACGCTCGACCTCTACGGCCGGCCCCAGGACAAGCTCACCGCCGTGGAGATACGCTGAGGCTTCGCCTCCATGAGCCTGTTTGGCGCACTGGCATCCCGATACCGATGCCGCCGGCTCCAGACCCGTTTTGCGCTTCACGTCATCCTCCTCGTCGCCGTGTTGTTTGCCCTCGTCATTCCCGCGGTCCTGCTGATCCAGGAATCGGTCATCCTGGGAACCGCGCGCGACCAGGGTCTTCGCCTCGTCAACATCTTTGCCTTTGCGAGCGTGCAGGCCGTGGTGGCCGACGATTTCCTGGCGCTGCGCCAGACGGTCAACAGCCTGGGCCGAGAGCGCGACGTCCGCTATGCCATGGTCCTGGATCTGGACGGCCGCGTCCTCATCCACAGCCGGGTCAACGAAACCGGACGGCTCTACAGCGACCCGCTCACCCGACACGCGCTCGCCGTGAGCACGCCGGCGTACCAGGAGACACACACGCGGCAGGGGGAAGTCCTCTACGATTTCGCGGCTCCCGTCCTGGTCCTGAATCAGCGGCGCGCGGTTGCGCGCATCGGGATCTCCATCGCGGACGACCTGGCGCTGATCCGGCGGACCAAAAACACCATTCTGGGTCTCGGGCTGGTCACGCTGGTGGGCGGCCTCGTCTGGGCGCAGGCGCAGACCCGCCGTTTGACGCGCCCGATCCGGGCCCTCGTCGGCGGAGCCGCCGCCCTCGCCCGCGGCAATCTCGCCCACCGGATTCCCGTCACACGGCATGACGAGATCGGCGAACTGGCCGGTGCGTTCAACCAGATGGCGGAGTCGCTCCGGGTCCGTTTTGAAATCGATCGGGAGCTGTCGTCCACCCTGAATCTCGAGACCGTCCTGGAGACGCTCGTCCGCCACGCCGAGCGGCTCTGCAGCGCCGACCTGGCCTTTCTCGCGTACCGCGATCGCGACACGCCGGCGGTCAAGATCGCCGCCTGCGCGGGCACCCGCGGGGCGGCCATCCGGAACTGGACGATTCGCCCGGGAGAGGGGGCCGCCGGCCGGGTTCTTGCGGCGGGCCGCGTGGCGACCATTCCCCCGCCGGCGCCCACGACCGAGCCCGAGGAGGCTCGCGTCATGGCCGAGGAGGGGCTCCGCACGGTCGCCCTGGCGCCGATCCGGCTTCAGCAGTCCTGCGTGGGGGTGCTCGCCGCGGGCCGCCGGACCCACGGCGCCTTCGGGGCCGAGGCGGTGGAAACCCTCCAGCGCCTCGGAGATCAGGCGGCCGTCGCGATATCCAATGCGCTGGCCTACCGCGAGATCGCGCTGCTGAACCGCACCTTGGAGGCGCGGGTGGCCGAGCGCACGCGCCAGCTCTCGGAAGCAAACGCGGCGCTCGAGGTCTCGCACCGGAAACTGCAGGAGCTCGATCAGCTCAAGTCGGACTTCGTCTCCAACGTCTCCCACGAGCTTCGCACGCCTCTCACGGCGATCCGGATGTCGGTGGACAATCTGCTGGACGGCGTCGTCGGCGAGGTCACGCCGACGCTACAACGCTACCTGACCAAGGTGCAGAACAATACCGACCGGTTGGTGCGGCTCATCGGCGATCTGCTGGATCTGTCGCGCATCGAAGCCGGCCGGATCGAATTGCATCGGACGACGGTCGACCTGACCGAGATCATCCAGGAGGTTGCGGACAGCCTGCGGCCCATGGCCCTGGAAAAGGGGCTGGAGCTGTCGCTCCTCCCGAGCCCCGAGCCTTTTCTCGTTTTCGCGGATCGGGACAAGCTGCAACAGATCCTCATCAACCTCACGGCCAACGCCCTCAAGTTCACCCCGAGCGGAGGGTCGGTCAACATCTCGACACGTGCGCACACGTCGGACGACGGTCCGCCCGTTGGGCGGTCCGACGGTACCGAGGCTCCCGGAATGCCGAACGGCCGTCCCGCCGAACCGCCGAACCTTCGCGGCTTCGTGGAAGTGTCCGTCGCCGACACCGGCGAGGGGATCCCACCCGGCCAACTGGACGCGATCTTCGACAAGTTTCATCAGGTGCGGGGCGAAAACCGATCCAAGGCCCAGGGCACGGGGCTGGGCCTCACCATCGCCAAGAGCCTCATCGAGCTCCACGGCGGGCAGATCCGCGCCGAAAGCGAGCCGGGGAAGGGAAGCCGTTTCATCTTCACCCTGCCGACGGCCGCGGCAGCCGTCCCGGATGATCGGGGGAGCGAGCCATGAGCACGCGGCGATCCCGAATCCTCATCGTCGATGACGACCCCGATATTCTGGAACTGCTTTCGGATCGTCTCCAGCTCATGCGGTTCGACGTCACCTGCGCAAAGGACGGGCAGGAAGCCCTGACGATTCTCCGCCACGAGGCGCCGCCGCTGACGCTGCTGGACCTCCAGCTCCCCCGCCTGAGCGGCATGGAGGTACTTCACACCGTCCGCCGCGAGGCCATCGAGACCACGGTGATCGTCATCACGGCCCTGGGAACACCCCAGCGCGCCGTGGAGGCCATGCGCGCGGGCGCCTACGATTTCATCCCGAAGCCTCTGGACCCCGCCCACCTGGAGGTCGTGATCAACAAGGCGCTGGAGCGGGAGACCTTGCGGGAGGAGAACTGGCGACTCCACGACGCCATCGCGGCCGAGACCCGGCCCATCGTCGGCCACAGTCCGGCCATCCAAGAGCTGCTCCGCACCGCCCGGCAGGCCGCCGCCAGCAATGCCACGGTCCTCCTCCGCGGCGAAAGCGGAACGGGAAAGGAGATTCTGGCGCGCGCCATCCACGAGTGGAGCCCCCGACGAGAGGGACCGCTCGTGATCGTGAACTGCGTCGCCTTGTCGGAGGAATTGCTGGAAAGCGAGCTGTTCGGCCACGAAAAGGGCGCTTTCACGGGCGCCCACCAGCGAAAACGCGGCAAGGTCGAGCTCGCGGATGGGGGCACGCTCTTTCTCGACGAGGTGGGCGATATCCGGCCCCCGCTGCAGGCGAAGCTCCTTCGCCTCTTGCAGGAGCACGAGTTCGAGCGCGTCGGCGGCAGCCGACCGATTCGGGTGGACACGCGGTTCATCGCGGCGACCAACGCCGACCTGGAACAGGCGATGAAACAGGGGGCTTTTCGCCAGGATCTCTACTATCGCTTGAACGTGGTGAGTCTGCCGCTGCCCCCGCTCCGCGCGCGAACGGAGGACATCCAGGACCTCGCCCAGCACTTCGTGGCGAAATATTGCGCTGAACTCAAACGCGCGCCGAAGGCGCTCTCACCCGCCGCGCTTGCCCTTCTCCAGCGGTACGCATGGCCGGGGAACGTCCGCGAGCTGGAGAACGCCATCGAGCGCGCGGTCGTGCTCTCCACCGCGCCCACGATCGAGGTGCACGACCTCCCCATCGCCCCGGCGCCCACCGAGGACGAGGCCGAAGCCGCCTCCGACAGCTCGTATCGGCTGGCCGTCCTCAATTTCAAGCGCGAGTTCCTCCGCTCGGCCCTTCTGCAAGCGAACGGCAACCAGACCCGAGCCGCCGAAGCGCTGGGCGTCCAGCGGACCTATCTCTCGCGACTGCTGCGCGAACTGGGGCTGCGGGATACCTGACCCGTCGGCCCGACCCACCGCCCGGACGTGGCGCGGGGTTCGGCCCTCGCTCCTCGGCGTTCAGTTTCGGATACGGATAGTGTATCTCTTCGGATAACATCCCGGGCCCCCGTCATCCGCTCGCGGCCCCCGCTGTCCCCGTACCCGCCTTTGCTTTCACCGCTTACGCCGCTCCCGACCCACAAACCGTCGTGGCACATAACCTGCTTCCTTCGCAGGACGAACGACACAGCGGAACATCACGGAGGCCGGCGCGACGACCATCGACCCCGAGAGCGATCGGAAAGGAGCGGGGTGTGTCGACACCGAGCGATTGCAGCAGCCTGGCGTACCTCCAGACGATGATCCTGGATCAGATCCCGGATGCCATCATCGTCCTCGACCGCGGCGGACGCATCGTGTTCTGGAATCACGGCGCCGAACGACTGTGCCATCTGGCGGTCGACCGGGCGCTCGGCAAGCGCCCGAACGAGGCGCAGCTGTCCCCCTGGTTCAGCACCGAGGAGGAAACGGCGGTCTTCGCGGCGATCGCGCGGGGAGAGGTCTGGCGGTGCGAAGCCGTTCGCTCCAACGGGGACGGCAGAACGCGACACCTGGAGCGGTCCATCGCGGCCCTCGGCGCCCCGGACGCCGACCCCATCGGATTCCTGGTGATCATGCGCGATCTCAGCCCACCAAGCCCGCGGCAACATGACCGGTGCCGTGCGGGCGCGCATCGCGCCTCGGAACGCCTCGCGCTCCTCGTCGGCCTGATCCCCATCTGTGCGCATTGCAAGCGGATCCGCGATCCGGGCGGGGTGTGGCACGAACCGGACGGATACCTCAGCGAACAGCTTGGCGTCAAGTTCACCCATGGGATCTGCCCGGTGTGCGTCCGGAGCCTTCACCCCGATTATTACAACCGACCGCCGACCTCGCCGTGACCGGCCGTCCCGGATCAGTCCGCGCACGGTCGGGGCACTGCGCTGTCGGTCGATGCGCGCCGTCGTCGGGCCGCAGACAACCACGGAGCCACTCGATGAACCTCGCCGCCATTCCTTGGGGAGCGTTGCTGTGCGAATCGGCACTCGTGTTTCTCTTGCTGGTCGGCCTCGGCCTCGGCCTCGTCGGCGTATGGAGTCTGTGGTCGCACGGCTTCCGGTGAGCCCGCCGGCCTCTCCGACGAAACGCCTTTGACGGCCCCCGATATCGGGTATACTGTGGGCGGCGCCGCGGCGGCGCACCACGCCAACCCCACGACGGAGGCCGGACGATGACACGCATGACGGAGATCGAGGAGAAGGACGCATGCATCAGAAACCTCCTCCGGGCGAGAGGAGTAAGTATCCCCCGGCAGAGCCGGGGGCATTATGCGCGCTGGCCCCTCAAAGGGGCCTGACCGCGCGCGCAGGGCCGAGCCATTTGAATATCTGCAGTCCATGCGTGCGGTCCTACACTGCCACATCGGGAGGTTTCTGA
>JAKPQH010000106.1 GCA_029580855.1 bacterium
CGGGGAGTCCTGGACTCGTTCTGCCCAGGAGGCCAGCCAGGAGTCCGGCGTCCGGTCCAGCTCCCAGTCCTCCCGCGCCTGCGCGGGAGTCTGCTCCGGGGCGCTGATCCACATCAGCTCGGCCAGCACGCTCTCTTCCGCCTGTAGCCGCGCCGCCTGCAGCCGGCCCGCTTTGGTCAGGTAGCCCTGGGCTGTGTCAAGCTTCGTAGACGATCTCTTTGTGGATTTCAGGCCGCGGTTGCGGTCTGGGCGTAGTAGGCGGCCCGGGTCTCGGCGGGGGTGCGGTAGCCGAGGGTGGAGTGCAGCCGGCGGCGGTTGTAGAACACCTCTATGTACTGCATCACGGCGAATCTCGCTCGCCGCCGGGTCGCGAAGGACTGCCGGTAGTACATCTCGTTCTTGAGCATCGAGAACCACGATTCGGCGACCGAGTTGTCCCAGCACACCCCGGTCCTTCCCACCGACAACCGCACCCCGAAACGGCCCGCGAGCTTGGCGTACTCGTCAGAGGTGTACTGGCTTCCGCGGTCCGAGTGGAACAGAGCGCCCGACTCGATGCGCCCGTGGGTATGGGCCATCGTGAGGGCGTCGCCGATCAGCTCGGTGCGCATGTGCTCAGCCATCGACCAGCCCACGACCTCACGGTTGAACAGGTCGATCACCGTCGCCAGATACAGCCACCCTTCCCCGGTGCGCAGGTAGGTGATGTCGCCGACGAAGCGGACCCCGGGCCGGTCGGCGGTGAAGTCCCGCTTGAGCAGATCGGGGCGGGTCACCACGTCGTCGGCGGGGATCGTGGTGCGCTTCTTGGAGCGGGGCTGGATCCCGAAGATCCCCGCCTCCCGCATGATCTTGCGGACCAGACCCTCCGACGCGGCGATCCCGCGGCGAGACAATTCGGCGAGCACCCGCCGGAACCCGTTCACCCCGTGCGAGTCGTCGTGGATCTGCGTGATCACACCAGACAGCCACACCCTCCGCGCCGTGGTCGGCGGGATCGTGTCCCGCCGCTTCGCCCACGCGTAGTAGCCGGCGCGTGAGACGCTGAGCAGGCGCGCCATCAGCTCGATCGTGAAGGTGGCCTTCTCCGCGTGCATCAGCGTGAACTTCTCGCTCACCGCTGCTCCTTCGCGAAGAAGGCCGCGGCTTTTTTCAAGAACGCGTTCTCCTCCGCGAGCCGCCGGTTCTCCGCTTCCAACCGCGCGATCCGCGCGGCCTCCACCGGTGGCGGCGCCGTCTCCGGGTCGGGGTGCTGGGCCCGATACGCCTTCACCCAGTACCCGAGCGAGCTCTCGTTGATCTCCAACTCCCGCGCGACCTGCGCGATCGGGCGGCCGCCCTGCACGACGAGCTGGACCGCGTCGGCCTTGAACTCCTCAGTGAACTTCCTGCGATTCGTAGACATCTCTGCCTGTCGTTCCTTCCTGGTAACGACCGTCTACAAGAAGTGTCACACCCCACGCCAAAGTGGGGAGGACATCAAGCAGAAGCTCCTCAACAAGGCGAAGAACGGTGGCACGGTCGGGCGTGCCAAGCTCGGCTATATCAACGCCTGCAAGGATTTCGACGGC
>JAKPQH010000107.1 GCA_029580855.1 bacterium
CTCCGGGGCTGTTGCTGGAGCTGGCGGTCGCGGGAACGCTACGCTGATCCTCCTCGGCGACGACGACGAAGTGACCGTGCCCGAACGCCGTGTGCTTCCCTATATGCACTCGGCCCGCGAGCCTTAGAACGGGGATGAAGATCGCGGCTCCCGAGCCAAAGGACACCTCGCCAACGAGACCGCCCATTGGATGCTCCCGACCCTGACGCCGGCTGAAGCGGTCCGATTCGACCCACCGTGTCCGGTCATCCAGCACGTCCACGCAATTGGCCAAAGCCACCAGCGCGGCCGAGTCCAGCGACCAGTCCTGCTCCGCGTCGTCACCATGGATCCGCCAGAGCAACTCCAGCCGCCGGAGCGACGCGGAGACGAGTCGGGCCAGATCGAGCTGCCGCACCAGCTTCCCGTCGGCCACCAGCCGGACGGGCGTCTCAAGGCGGACCCGGACTGGGGTCTCGCCTGGGCTGCCCAGGGCGATGGGGACTCGGACGGACTCGGGAGGCCTGACGACCGCGCTACGCCCGCCGAGAGGGGACTCCAACCCGGTACTCAGGTCGACGGCCGATCGCAGGGCATAGGGCAGGCGAGCGGACCCGATCCCCATCTTCCCGAGAGCACTCAGAGCGAAGAGAACGTTGGGGAAGTAGGCGACGGCTCGGCCCACCAGCCCCACGTGCACGCGCAGGCCGCCCAGAGGCCGATCAGGTCCCGTCGCGGGACCCTCGACGCGCAGCACTAGCGGGTGCGGCGCATGGGTGTACTTGCGCATGACCTGCGCGTCAGGCGGAATGGGCGTCTCGAAGAGGTAGCCGTAGGCACACCGCCGCGACAACGAGCACCCCGGGCACGAGGCCGACGGCTCGACGCACGAGGCCTCACGGAGTGCCTTTCCAAACCCGCCTCGAACCGTTCGCCCGAGGTCCCGGGGCAACGGGCCGGGAGCCAGGAGTTCCGCCTCGAAGGCGACCTCGGCAATGCGGAGGATCAGCGGCGCGCCTCCTTGCGCCCGGTGTAGTCACTTGTCTCCTGCGTGAGTTCGCCCGTTCGGCCCCGGTGACCTTCGAACCCGAGCGCTGCCCGGAACCAAGTCCTGACCCACGACGACCACACCCCCGCCCGCCAGAGACTCAGGCGCGAGGGCGCAGTTCTCACTTGCTAAGCACATACTGCACCGGCACAGCTTGGACGGCCCGAATCGGCCCCGTCGGGGACCCCAGATGCCCGGTCGCGCGGATGGCTCGTGGGAGGCCCTTTGGGGCCATCGTGGCGAAACGAGGGGCATGGACGAGACCCGGCACGAGATCCGCATGGACCGGCGTGTGCTGATCCCCATGCGCGATGGTGTCAGGCTGTCGGGCCATCTGACCCGGCCGGTGGGCGATGGGGGTGTGAGGGCTGCGGGGATTATTATATAAATGTTTCAATCCGCGCCCCCCGTGCGGGGGGCGATGCAGGTTCTGCAGTGCATGCATGGGATGCCGATGTTTCAATCCGCGCCCCCCGTGTGGGGGGCGATAGAGCGCTGGCTCTGAAGTTCTGGAGCCCAATGGTTTCAATCCGCGCCCCCCGTGCGGGGGGAAAACCCGGGCCGGGCTGGCTGGGCTGGCTGGGCCGGCGGTCCATCCCCACGGGCGTGGGGAAAACGGCCTACAAAGATCAATAGGTACGGGTATCCACGGTCCATCCCCACGGGCGTGGGGAAAACGGGAGAAAACCGGCAGCGGAGCTCCATCCGCCGCGGTCCATCCCCACGGGCGTGGGGAAAACCAACGAACCCGGTTGTATTGGCGAAGGCCGGGCGGTCCATCCCCACGGGCGTGGGGAAAACGCCTTGATCCACTCGTCGGCAGCGGACGCAGACGGTCCATCCCCACGGGCGTGGGGAAAACCAATCCAGCATCGGCTACAGCATCGGCCGTCGCGGTCCATCCCCACGGGCGTGGGGAAAACGCCGCCACACAGGCATTCGCGATTGCCGCAGAGCGGTCCATCCCCACGGGCGTGGGGAAAACGCCGCCACACAGGCATTCGCGATT
>JAKPQH010000108.1 GCA_029580855.1 bacterium
CAGATTGGCGATGCGTTCCATCACTTGCCATCGAGAGGAGGATTTTCTCTTGACGCGGTCGTATTCTCGGTGTCAAGAGAAAATCCTCCTCTCGATGGCAAGTGATGGAACGCATCGCCAATCTGCGGTATGTCGTCATCCCCCGAGACCGCTCCCGGAAGAATCTCTCACGCCCCATCGTAGTGGCCCCATCCGACGGCTGCGTTAAGACGGGATAATACGGGACGTAATACGGGACCCGGCCGTCTTTTCGGTGTCAAGGTAAAATCCTCCCTGCGGTGCAAGATTCTACGCATCGTTCGAGTTCGGTATGCCGGCCATCCCCGAGGACCGCGCCCGGGGTGATCTCTCACGCCCCATCGGAGTGTGGCATCCGGCCGCTGCACTGCCACGCAGAGCCCACCCGGCCTGGTCCGGGCTGACGAGAGCGGGAGCGGCGCGCCGGGGTCCCCTCGCGGTCTCCAGGTGGAGCCGCCACGTTGTCGTCTCGCGCGGCCCACTCCCCGGGGAAGTCCACCATTGCTCGCCTGGCCCGCTCAGCGCCGTTGCCGGCGGACGCCGCCCGCTCGCGTCGGGTCGTACGGTTGGCCGCTCCGCCCCACGCCCCACACGAGCCGGCGCGGCGTCGCCGCCAGCTCCACCATGGCCTTGAACCCCCCAAACCGATCGCCGCGTCGCTTGGCCCGGCAGGCCACGAGGCGGGCGCGCCCCGCCGGGGTCCGGACCAGGCCCACCGCCGCCTGGTACAGGGCCCACCGGAGGAGGCTCCGGCCACCCTTCGAGATCCGGTGCTGGCCGGCGTACTGGCCCGACTGGACGCGCACGATGTCGAGCCCGGCGAGCTTCCGGAGCTGGGAGAACTGCGTGGCCCAGGCGATGTCGCCGATCTCGGCCACGAGGAGCGCGCCGACCGTGGGCCCGATCCCGGGGATCGTCCGGAGGCGCGCGGAGGCCGGCAGGCGCTCGGCGACCGGGGTCCGCGTCGCGTCGAGCGTCGTGATCCGGGCCGGCACCGTGGTCACCTGCGCCCCGAGGTCCGCGCAGGCCGTGGCCAGCCCGACCGGGAGCCGGCCCTGCGGCATCGCGGGCCGCCCCGGCGCCGCCCGCTCCCAGGGTTGCAGAACGCCGGGTAGCTCCGCCCAGCGCCGGTGGGGCAGCGCCTCGCCGATCGGCGCCAGGGCGGGGCGGAGACTCGTCCGCCAGCGCGCCTTACAGCTCCCCAACTCGGCCCGCGCCCGCCGGAGGATCTCCACCAGGCGGCGCAGATCCGCGAGGGGCCCCGCGGGCTGCGAGTAGAAGAGCACCTTGCCTTGTTCCAGGAGATCGACGCAGTTGGCCGCATCCTTCGCATCGGACTTGTCCCAGGTCCCGTCGTGGGTCCGGCGGTTCCAGGAGGCGACGCTGCTGGAGAGCAGCAGGACGTCCGCCCCCGGCGCCTCCAGGAACGCGGCCACCGCCTGGTGGTAGGTCCCGGTGGGCTCCAGCCCGCAGGCCACCTCGCGGCAGCCAGTACCGCGCTGGGCCTGCTGGATCCGGGCCCAGAGCTGGGTGACCCCCCGGGTGGTGTTCGGGATGGTGAGCGTGGGCACCACGACCCGGGTGTGGGCGTGGCGGAGGTGCCCCCCCGTGTTCCGCCTGGGCTACATCGAGGCCGACCCGGAGCCGGGACCGATCCGT
>JAKPQH010000109.1 GCA_029580855.1 bacterium
CCGCTGCTGAACTTCATTTGCCTCCCCGTCGCCGTCACGGGCGGCACCCTGCTCTACGCCCACCTCCGCCGCACCGGCCGCCTGCCCCTAAACTCGTAATTCGTGATCGTAATCGTGATCGTAATCGTGATCGTAATCGAGAATCGCAATCGGATCGGGAGTTGGCCGCGTCCCGCCGGAGGCGGCCTGCTGCCTGGCCGCGATCCATCGTGAAACAGCATGACGATCTGGTGTACGGCGGCATGACGCCGCTCTGGTTCCGTGCTGTGCACGTCGGGATCGATCCTCGAGTCCCGAGCACGATTACGATTACTCAGTTGCTCTCGATTTTCTGTCAATTTTTGGCAGGATTTTTTACTGAAGCCATGAGCAAGATCAAACAGCCGGCGGGCGGGAGGTACCGCGAGCGGCGGAGGCTGTCTCAAAACCCGTCATTTCGACTCGTAGTTACCCAGGGAACAGCGGGTGCATACAAATCGTGTAAATATCTTTATAATGAGTAAGATAAGTGGTACAATGCCTTGACTTGGACGCATGATTCTTCCAGCGGAGCGAGCGGATGAGCCAACCGATTGAGGCCGATTACACTCAGACTTTTCTGTTTCCGCCGCGATTGGACGATTGGGTGGGGGAGCGGCACCCGGCCCGCTTCATTCGGCAGGTGGTCGAGGAGCTGGACTTGGCGGCGGCGGGGATCGTGGGGAGCGAGGGAGAGGCGGGGCGGCCGCATTACGGCGCGCGACTGCTGCTGAAGGTTTGGTTGTACGGGTTTTTCCACAAGGTGCGCTCGACGCGGGGACTGGAGCGGTTGTGTGCCAACGACGTGGGGCTGCTGTGGCTGACGGGCCTGCATTGTCCGGATCACAACACGCTGTGGCGATTCTTCCGGACGAACCGGGAGGCGCTGGAAGGAGTGTTCGGGCAGGTGGTGCGGTTGGCGATGGGGATGGAGTTGGTGGATCTGGCGGTGGGGGCGCTGGACGGGACGAAGATCGTGGCGGACGTGCAGCGGGACGGGGCATGGCACCGGCCCGAGCTGCTCAAGCAGTTGGCGAAGGTGGAGGAGGCGATCCAGGAGATCACGGCGAAGATTGCGGCGGGGGAAGCGGCGGAAGGGGCGTACGAGCTGCCGGCCGAGGTGGCGGCGGAGTTGGCGGACCGGGAGGCGGGCCGGGAGCGGATCCGGCAGGGGTTGGCGGAGCTGGCGGCGGCGGGCACGGACCATCTGAGTCGCACGGACGAGGCGGCGCGGATGATGCCGAGCGGAGGGCGGAAGGAGTTCGGCTACAACGCGCAGAGCTTGGTGGATGGGCAGACGGGGATCGTGGTGGCGGCCGACGTGGTGACGGAGGCCAACGACAGCCATCAGCTGACG
>JAKPQH010000110.1 GCA_029580855.1 bacterium
TGGCTTTGGCACTACAACCATACGCGCGTCCACACCGGGGCCAGCATGCGGGGCCGCACCCCGCTCCAGGCGCTCCACGCGTTCAAGGCGTACCGGGCGATCAAGCGACTGAAGTGTTACCCATGTTGACAGCTAGGACAAAGCCGTCTGGACAATTCGTTCGCACGGCTTGGCACGCAACAGGGGCTCGTGATTGATTAGCGTCACGTCGCGCCGAGACGGTCCGCCAACGGTGCCTACGGCGCGACCACACTCCGGGAACGCCGTCGAGCCCCTGGGTCTTCGAAGGGTGGGGCCGGAGGGAAGCGGCCGTGGACGCTCCACACCGGGTCACGGCACGAAAGCGCGCGTCGCGTCCTTTACGCCCGTCTCCCGCCTTCGCCGAGCCGACGGGTCCCCCCACGATCCTTCTCTCGGTCGCCGGTCTATCGCCCCAGGTCATCACAGAGACGCTCTATTGCCTCCTGGTCCAGCGCCGGCCGCGGGCGGACGTGCGCGAGGTCCATGTGCTGACCACCGCGGTGGGCAAACAGCGGGTGTGCGAAGACCTGCTGGCCCCGCGCCGCGGCTGGTTTCATCGCTTCTGCCGCGAGTACGGGATTCCAGCTGCGCGCATCCGCTTCAACACGAGGACGATCCACGTCGTCAGCGGGGCGGACGGCGCCTTCCTCGACGACGTGCGGACCCCGGAGGACAATGTCCGGCTCGCCGATGCGGTGCTGGCGCTGGTGCGCGACCTGACGCGGGATCCCGGGCGCGCCCTCCACGCATCCGTCGCCGGCGGACGCAAGACGATGGGCCTCCTGCTCGGCATCGTCTTCCAGCTTCTTGCGCGGCCCCAGGACCGGCTTTCCCACGTGCTGGTCTCACCCTCGGAGCTGGAAGGGCAGCGGGATTTCTTTTACCCGCCACGGGCGCCCAGGATGTATCGGGTGACGGCGGCGCCGATCCGCAGCCGGGACGTCCGCGTGGAGCTGGCGGAGATCCCCGTGCCGCTGCTGCGAGATCACGTGCCGGCGATAGGCACCGGGGAGCAGTCGTACTCCGAACTGATCGCGCTGACCCAGCGCGAACTGGACTGGCAGACAAAGCCCCCGCCACTCGTGCTGGAGGCGCGGTCGCGCGCGCTGCGCATCGCCGAAACCACCGTCCGGCTGACGCCACTCGAGTTCGCCGTGTACACGCTGTTCGCGCGACGGCGGACGGCGGGCTGCGGCCGGGCCGAATGTCCGGGGTGCGAGCGATGCGCCCTGCGGACGGATGCGTTCCTGGAACCGGAAACCCTGGAGGCGCTCCGGGGGATACTCCAAGGGCTCCACGTGCACGACGACCGCGTGGCAACCCTCGAGGGTTGGTATTCGACCGATCTGAGCAAGAAGGATCCGCGCGATCGATTCCTCCAGGTCCGCAGTCGGATCAACCGCAAGGTCCGGCAGGCGCTGGGGGTCGGCCGATGTGTGGATCGCTATCTCCTGGCGGCGACCGGCAAGCGCGGAGAGACGCTCTACTGCATTCCCGCTTCGCGGGACCTGATCCGCTTCGGGTAGCCGGCCGCGTCGCGGGCGGGGTCGCGCGGCAACCTTGCCGGCAAGGTTGTTATCGTTCCGCGCGTCCGCAGCCTGCGGTAGAAACGGGCCGGCGAAGGACACCCAAGGAGCAGGCATGACGCGAGACATCACGCAAATGGAGGCGACAGCCGCCACGCAGATCGACGGTCTGGTTCGCTCTCTGCGCTGGGCGCGTCTCACGCTCACGCTGCGGGCGGAGGAAGCGATCTCGCTTCCGCCCTATGCCGGCTCGACCTTCCGGGGGGCCTTCGGCCACGCCTTCAAGCGCGTGGCCTGCCCCCTGCGGCGGGAGTGCCAGGGGTGCGGTTACCGCGACGTGTGCGTGTACGCGTACGTTTTCGAGACGCCGGGGAGGGCCGACGGCTCCCCCCTCACGCGAGGTGCGAGCGTGACGCATCCGTTCGTCCTGGAGCCGCCGGACAGTCCCACAGTCGCGGTGCGCCCAGGGGACGCGGTGACGATCGGCCTCGTGCTCGTCGGCCGCGCGATCCCGCTGGCGCCCTACTTCCTGGCGGCCTGTCGCGAGATGGTCCAGCGGGGGATCGGGCGGGGACGCGGGCGGCTCCGCCTGGAGCGCGCCGTCGCCGACGACCCCGCGACGGCGAACGGGCGCGTGGTCTACGACGGAGACCGGGATCTCCTGGCCCCCGCCGTGCCGCCCTGGAGCTGGGACGATCTCGGCGCCGGGCGGAGGGCGACGGATCGTGTGACGCTGCGGTTTGTCACGCCGACCCGGCTCCGGCAGGATGCGGACCTTGTGGTGAAGCCGGAGTTCGCAACGCTCGCCACGGCCCTGCTGCGCCGGATCTCGGTTCTCGCCGAGGCGCACTGCGGGGCACAAGCGGAGCTGGATGCCAAGGCGATCCTCGAGTCGGCCGAGACGGTGCGTGTCGAGCGGAGCGCGCTGCGCTGGCACGACTGGGAGCGCTACTCCGCGCGCCAGCAGACCCGCATGAGCCTCGGCGGCTTCGTCGGTTCCGTGACGTTCGCCGGGCCGCTGGCGCCATGGTCACCGCTCCTGCGAGTAGGCGAAGTCGCGCACATCGGGAAGGGAACCGCCTTCGGGCTGGGGAAGTATCGGCTGGAAGAGCCGTGGTCGTGATTCGTGCTCGTCGCCGTCACGACTCACGATCATGGCCATGATCCGTATCTTCACCGGGCGATGAAACGTTGTCGTGAAGGCCGGTAGAGGGAAAGGCCGGGGATTTGCTCGAAGTGAGGGTCGAGCGTGTACACCGGGCAGTTGTGTTCCGTGGCAAGCGCGGCAATCAGGATGTCCGGAAGGGGCAGCGTCACTCCCCGGGAGCGGAGCGCGCGGGAGAGTTCTCCGGTCCGTCGCCATGTGGCGAAGTCGGTGTCCAGAAACCGGAGGCCCCTGACTTCGGAGAGTATGGCGCTGGACTCCTGCGATGTGCGGCAACCCTGGAGCAGCTCGGCGAGGACCACGCCGACCATTACCGCACGGTCGGCGTCGATGAGAACGTCGATGGCGTGCCTTTCGGCGGATTCGGGTCGGTTAAAAAACTGGATCCAGGCCGAAGTATCAACGATGACCACGCCAGAGTCTCTCTCGTTCCGCCTGGGCCTTCATCTCCTCCGCCTCGTTCTGCCGCCAGTCCAGGTCGATGTGGATCTTTCCCGACAGCGCCTTCAAACGTTGTCGCTTCCGGCGACGAACAAATTCGGAAAGGGCCTGATGGATCGCCTCGGTTTTCGTCTTGGCCTTGGTAGCGGCCATCAGCTCGTCGATCAAGGCATCGTCCAGGTTCAGCGTGGTGCGCATTACAGACACCTCCAAGATATGTACAGATTATATGTATTGACGCTATGTCGTCAAGAGGCATCTCCCGGGGATCGCATCCCATGAGGTGTCATTCCCTTTATGGCTGGCTCTTCGACCGGTTCTGCCGTCAGGAAAAACGCACTTCGTTCGGTTTGGCGAAATAGTTGGAGACGGAAGATGAGACCCGACTCAAAAAGGATGGCGGGGGCGCCGTGTTCGTGAGACGTGTCCGTATCCGGGCCGACCGCGACCACGGGCAGGGCACGACTACGGTTCTTTCGCCCCGTTTCCCGCGTCGCGTTTCGACCAGCAATTACTGTCACCGTTCTCCGCAGCGCCACTCAGCACACTACGCTCCTTCAGCGTCAAGCTCTGGGATAATCCTGAAACCGGCGTGAAAAAGTCCTCCGTTACCACACGAGCCTGTCGATGTGTTGAAGGGCATGCGCCCACGCAGCCTCGCGGGCCCCGCTCGCCGGCAACGTCAAGCGGGGGCGATTCCCGACCCGCAGGAGTTGGGCAGGCATAAGCAGGATCTTGTGGCGCAGGGTCTGCAGGGTCGCGGTTTGGTACTCGGGAGGCAAGCACAGGCGCTTGAACCAGTTGACGAGGTTGTAGGCCAGGAGGCGCAGGTGGAAGTACGTTTCGTTGGCGCGGAAGTGGCGGGTGGGCATATTCCCCAGCGTATACTCGCCTTTCAGGTGCTTGATGATCAGTTCGACCCCGGCGCGATCGTTGTAGAATCGCCAGAGGTTGAGCGGCTGGAGCGCGAGGTTCGTGACGAGGACTTGATAGTGGTACTTCCCGAGCTTGCACAGAGTGAGTTGCGCTGTTGGCTCCTCGGGCTGGGGCCGGCGGATAACGACGAAGCGATACGGGTGCGGCCACCGGGTGGGCTGATAGGAAAACTCGGCGACCTCGACCCCCGGGCTGGGGCTGGTGTAGCGCAGGTGGGCCAGCTTCCGTTTGATCGGCCCGGTCAGCCGCGCGACGATGACGAACCCCGCCCCCTGGCCTTCCAGCCACTCCACCAAGGTGGGATCGGAGAAGCCTTTGTCCGCGCGGACAATCACCATCCGGACGCCCGCCGGCACCTTCGCGAAGCACGCCGTGAGGAGGGCGACCGCCCCGCTGGCCGTATGCGTATCGCCCAGCCGCAACTCCCCGTGCCAGAAGTCCTGGGTCTGGCCTTCGAAGCAGAGCAGCGGATGGTACGACGGGCGCCCGCGCTTCTTGGGCTTGTAGCCGATCCGCGCCTGCTCCTGGGTCCCGTACACCACCAGCACGGTCGAGTCCACGTCGAAGAGGAGACGGGGTGGCCGCCGCGGCCAGACCGTCATGCGGGCCAGCAGGCGGTCGTGCAGTGTGCGGAGTTTCGGGAGGACCATCGGCGCTACCCGGAGCAGGAAGCGCCGGAGCGTGGTGGCCTCCGGGTAGCGGGGGAGGCCGGTGAGGTACTGGAACACGCCGTTCTGGCGGAGCAACTGGGTCGTCTCGATCCGCTCGAGGCCGAGGCTGATCGGATACAGCAGGGCCAAGAGCATCTCGCCCACACTGTAGCGATTGTTGCGCTGCGCAAGCCGGAGATCTGTGGCCACCGCCCGCTTGAACCCGATGCGCGTCAAGAACCGATGCAGCAGGTAGACGCCACCGTAGTGCGTCAAGTTCTCGGCGCCGAAGTGGCCGCTCAACTGTCGAGGGCCTTTGGGCATCCCGATGACCCCTACCTGTAGGGTAGCTTTCGTCGGACAACCATGCAGTCAAGTTTACCCTTGCACGACAAGGTGTCAAGCAAGGCGAAGCCGACCAATGACGCCGGATTCAGGTTATACGTTCTCGACGCCGCCGGTGCGCCTTCTTTTCAAGTCACACCCACCATATGACGGCCGTTCTATCTCCTAGCCTGCCGCTCTCCGGAAACCGGTAACACCCCCTCGCCGCGCCGGCAAGGTTACCAATCTCGCAACGCGATGGCGCGTCTGGTATCACCGGACCGCGCGGACATCACTGCCCGGGTGGCGAGGCGCTCGGGAGGCGTCGCGTCTCCGACAACGGCGCCGTCGCACGGGCGGCGGCATGGCCGCCGGGGTCGGCATCGTCGCGGCCGGCCCCGCCGTCGCGGCAGTGGCGGTGGGGTACGGAACCTATAGGGTATGGCGCTGGTGGACCGTGGGCTGAGCCGATACGCGCGACCGTGGCTTGGGTCGGGGATGGCCAAGCATGGAGATCTCCGACCCACGGATGCGGGACCTTTCAGCGTTCAGGCCGGGGAGGGCGCTGCAGATGCGGATGTACGAACTGTGGAAAGTGACGGCGGCCGGGAAAAACACGGAGCGGCTTGAAGACGAAGGCGGGCCGGTGCTCTTCCCGCGGGTCTGCGACGCCGAAGAGTATTTCCGGGGGCGGCCCGACAGCTGGGGCGCAGAGTGCCGCGTCACGCCGGTGACGGTCGGTCTGGCGTGAGACGAGGAATAACCATGACCGTAAGGGGCGTAGGGGCATGACCGTCTCCGAAACGGCCACGATCACGAGTCACGAGCACGATTCATCTCCGTGAGCCAGAGCGCCGCGGCGATCAGGGCCAGGGCGAGCAGGGTGCGGGCGAGACTCTGCAGCGTGGGGAAGGGCTCGAAGATCAGCCACGAGACCGCGATCGCCAGCGGCGCCTTGGCGTTGTTGAGGACGGCGGCGGTGGCTTCCCGGCTGTGGCGCACCCCGACGTTCCAGAGGAAGAATCCCAGGCCGGACGGCACGAGGCCGAGATAGAGGATGGTGGCGACCTGCGTGGCCGTGAGCGCCATGACGGCGTCCAGGGTGCCGGCGCCGAGGCCGACCGGGATGGCGGTGAGGAGCGTGCTCCCCAGATAGAGGACCGCAAAGACCTGGGAATCGCGCACGGCGGACGGCGCGGGAAGCAGCCGGCGATACCACACCTGGCCGGCGGCGAAGGCGAGGTTGGACACCTGGACGAGGGCGATGCCGATGAGGTCCGAGACGCCGCTGCCGTACGAGACGATCCACGCGCCGGCGACGCTGATGCCCGCGGCGAACAGGTCCCGCGCACGGAAGGTGCGGGAGATCAGGTCGGCGAGCAGGACGACGTAGAGGGGCGTGAAGATTGTCCAGAGCGCCACCTCCGAGGCCTTCAGGTAGCCGAAGGCGGCGAGGTAGGCGACGTACATCAACCCGTACTGTACGGCGCCGCAGAGCAGCAACAGGCCGAGCGTGCGACGGGTGACGGCGCCCGGGCGGCACCACGGCATGAACAACAGCGTGGACAGCCCCAGGCGCACGAAGGCGACGAGGTGCGCCGGCACCCCGGCGAGCTGGGTCTTGATCAGCCCGAACGAGAAGGCCCAGATGAGCGATGCGGCCAGCAATGCCGACATGCGGTGTCCATTCCCGGCCGGCCGGGGTCCCTGTACCGGGTGGTCTGGCGGTCTTTCGGCGAGCAAGGTCCAGGGTCTGCGCATCGAGACGGAGGGCGGCGGCCCGCCGGCCGCACGGACGTTACCATCACTCGACGCGGTGTCAACGGGAAAATGGGGGATCGGCGAGCCCAACGCGCCGCGCAGACACGGAGCCGCAAGAGGCGGCCCGCCGCCGCGCGACGGAGGAGACGCGCGGCGGCGGGCCGATGCGGAGGCGCCGTCAACAACGCAATTGCGCAACGGGACAAAGCGGGGTACAAGAAGGGCCGTCCGGCGGACGCAACGACCGGGTGCGAGACAGGACCGGCGAGCGGAGGAGGCTTTGGACGGCGGTACACCGCGGGCGCAAGACACCGGCGGGCGGCCGCGCATGATGCGGGACGCCCTCGTCCGGGTCGCCGGGCGACTCGGCCCCCTGTTTTTGCGCGCCTGGTTTTCGACGATCCGGCTGCGGTGGGTCGGGGGCGCGGAACTCCATCCCGATCCGGATCGCCGACGCCCGGGGATCTACGTCTTCTGGCATCAACGCCTGCTGTGCTTCGCGTATACCCACGGCCGGTACCGGCCGCGCACGCTCGTGAGCCGGTCGCGCGACGGCGACCTCATCGCCCGGGTGGCGGCGGGCCTCGGATGCCTTCCGATCCGGGGATCCAGCCGGCGGGCACGGATCGAGGCGATGCGCGGGCTGCTGGCCGAGGCGGCGAGCGGGCGCGATTTCGGCATCACGCCGGACGGTCCGCTGGGTCCGCGCCACGTTTTCAAGGTGGGTGCCGTCTACCTGGCGTCGCAGAGCGGTCTTCCCGTCGTGCCCGTCGCGGTGAGCTACGGCCGGTTCTGGCGTTTGAAGAGCTGGGACGAGTTTCTGGCGCCGTGGCCCTTCACCTGGGGCGTCATCCACGTGGGCGCGGCGGTCACGGTCCCGCCGGGTCTGGACGCGTCCGGTCTGGAGACGTGGCGGCTACGGCTGGAGGAGTCGCTGCGGCGTCATACCCAAACGACCGACGATCGCGCCAGGGAACTGTATCTGTCGGGCCGGTCGCTGCGCGACCTTTAGCCGCGCCGCCCCGGGTCCGCGGACCCCGGCGCGTGTTCCGGAGTGGCCAATTCCCGGAATTTCGCATACACTCGTGCCGAGGGACGGGCGTCCGCGAGGGAGCGTGAGGATCGCCATGGAGCAAAGACGGTTGGGTCGGACCGGCCATTCGAGCAGCGTCGTCGCGTTCGGGACCGCGGGGATCGGCGGGGTTGACCAGGAGACGGCGGATCTGGCCATCCAGCTGATCCTCGATCGTGGGGTGAATCATTTCGACGTGGCACCCCGGTACGGCGAGGCCGAGGTGCGCCTCCAGCCCTGGATGTCGTGTATCCGTGATCGGATCTTCCTGGGGTGCAAGACCGCTCAGCGAACGCGCGATGCGGCCACCGCCGAGCTGCACCGCTCGCTGGAGCGGCTGGGGATCGACCGGCTGGATCTTTACCAGCTCCACGCCGTGGGCAAGCTCCACGAGCTGGACGAGTGTACGGCGACCGGCGGCGCCCTGGAGGCGCTTGTCGAGGCCCGCGAATCCGGGATCGCGCGCTGGCTGGGCATCACCGGCCACACCCACGACGCGCCGCGCACGCATCTGGAGGCGCTGCGCCGGTTCGACTTCGATACGGTCATGTTCCCGCTCAATTTCATCCTGTGGTCGGACGCGCAGTATCGCCGGGACGCCGAGGCTCTTTTGGAGTATTGCCGGCGGAAAGACGTGGGGGTTCACATCATCAAGACCGTCGCCAAGGACCCCTGGGGCGGCCGCCCCAGGACGCAGGCGACCTGGTACGAGCCGTTCACGGACCAGGCCACCATCGACCAGGCCGTGGCGTTTGTGCTGTCCCAGCCGGTCGCCACGCTCGTGAGCGTCGGCGACGTGACGGTCCTGCCGAAGGTGCTGTCTGCGGCGGAGCGGTTCCGGCCGCTGGACGCGGCGGCGCAGGCGGCGCTGGTGGCGACGGCGGATCGGTACCACTCTCCCTTCGTCGGGTCCTGGGCCTGAGGCGAGAGGCGCGGACCGCTGAACGCTGAGCGCGGGTGCGTCATGGACATCTTGCCGCTTCTCGACGAGATCCAGACCATCGCCCGGAACGGTCTGAATTTCACGACGGGCGCGTACGACCGGGAACGGTACGAACGCCTGCTGGAGCTGGCCGGCCTCTATTACGGTCAGGCGCTGGACCTTCCCCCGCCCGAGGTGCGGCGGCGCTTGGGGATGGAGCTGGGATACATCACGCCGAAGGTCGGCGCAGACGCGGCGATCTTTGACGGCGACGGCCGGATGCTTCTCGTCCGTCGGTCGGACGACGGCCGCTGGTGCCTGCCCTGCGGCTGGGTGGAGCCCAACGAATCGCCCGCCGAGGCGGCGGTGCGGGAGACGCGGGAGGAGACGGGGCTCGTCGTCCGCACCACCCGACTGGTGGATGTGTTCACCCGGAAGGCCAATCGGGGGTTCGGGCCGCACAGCGTCGTCGCCATCGTGTATCTGTGCGACGTGGTCGGGGGGACCATCCGGCCCTCCCACGAGGCGACCGAGGTCCGGTATCGCCGCATCGCCGACGTGAACGAGTGGCACGAGCGGCACCGGGAGTATGCCGAGGCGGCATACGCCGTGTGGCGGGCGGCCGGACCCAAGGACCGATGAAAATCACCGCCCGGGCTGCGGTGCGTCCGGCGAGGGGGGCGCGATGAACTGGGAGGCGGCCTACGCGACACGCATGGCGCAGGTGGAGCCATCGCCCATCATGGAGCTCATCCGGGTGATGGGCACGCGTCGGGTCATCAATTTCGCCTCGGGTCTGCCGGACCCCGACGGCTTTCCCATCGCCGCGCTGCGGGACGGCGCCGCGGCCGTGCTGGCCGAGGACTGGCGGGGAGGTCTGCAGTACGGCGAGGCGGAGGGCTACCGGCCGCTCCGCGAATGGGTGGCGGCCGACCTGCGCCGGCGGGGCGCGCCCGCGACGCCCGACCAGGTTCTGATCGTGAACGGCTCGCAGCAGGGGATCGACCTCGTGGCGCGCAGCCTGCTCCAGCCCGGGGACACGGTCCTGACCGAGGAGCCGAGCTATCTGGCGGCCCTGCAGGTCTTCGCCTCTTACGAGGCCACGGTCCGGCCTGTCCGCACCGATGCGGAGGGGATGGATGTGGAGGCCGCGGCGGCGGCGCTCCGCGGGGCGGGCGTGAAGCTTTTGTACGTCATGCCGAGCCACCAGAACCCCTCCGGAGCGACGCTGAGCGAGAGCCGCCGCCGCCCCTTGCTGGAGGCGGCGCTGGCGGCGGGCGTTCCGGTGCTGGCGGACGAGGCGTACCTGGACCTGCGGTACGATCCCGGCGAGCCCACGCCGCTGGCGGCGGCGCATCCCGAGGCGCCCGTGATCTCGTTGGGGACGTTCAGCAAGACGATCGCGCCGGGCCTGCGGGTGGCGTGGCTGGCCGGACCGGCGGCGGCGGTGGCGCGTCTGGCGCTTCTCAAGCAGGTCGCGGACCTGCACACCGGCTCGCTGACCCAGCGGCTGGTCCACCGCTATGTCTCCGGCGGCCACCTACCGGCGCAGGTGGCGCGCTTGCGAGCGGTCTACCGGCAGAAACGGGACGCGTTCCTGCAAGCGCTGGACCGGCACCTGGCGGGCAAGGCGACCTGGACCAGGACGGCCGGGGGGATGTTCGTGCTGCTCCGGCTGCCCGCGGGCCGGTCGGCCGCGGCGCTGCTTCCCGCGGCGCTGGATCACGGCGTGGCTTTTGTCCCCGGTGCGCCGTTCTTCCCCGCCGGCGGGGGCGAGGAGAGCATGCGGCTGAATTTTGTCAGTCCGTCGCGAGAGCAGATCGACGAGGGGGTCGCACGCCTGGCGAAGGCCATTGACGCCTAGCGGGTCGCCGAAGCCGTGTTTCCAAGGCTGCTCAAAAAGGCCCAGATCCACGGCGGCAAGCGATGCGCGGTGCGAGGCGTGCCCGGTCCGTACGCCGCCGCGGCGCGCGGGTGCGCCGACGCCGCAGGCGGGGCGTTTTCGGCAGCCGTGCTGAGGAGGGCGCCATGCAGCTCCGACTGTTGCGGCACGCAACCTGTGTGCTGTGGGTCAACGGGGTCCGCATCCTGATCGATCCCATGCTCGGCCGCGCGGGGAGCATGGACCCGGTCCAGGGCGCGGCCGACCAGCGGCGGATTCCGCTGGTGGAGTTGCCGCTGGAAGAGGGGGAGCTGCTCCGGCTCATCGCTCGGCTGAACGGGGTCTTGGTGACGCACCTGCACCCCGATCACTTCGATCCGCGCGCCGCCGAGATCCTGCCGAAGACGCTCCCGGTCTTTTGCCAACCGCCGGATGCCGAGCGCCTGACACAGCTGGGCTTCCAGACCGTGGTGCCCATCGAGGTGGAACACGAGTGGCGGGGCGTCCGGTTCGCGAGAACCGGCGGCCGGCACGGCACGGGCGAGGTCGGCGAGCGGATGGGGGCGGTGTCGGGTTTTGTCCTGCGGGTTCCCGGTGAGCCGAGCCTTTATCTCGCCGGGGACACCATCTGGTGCGCCGAGGTCGAGGCGAGCATTGCCGGGCTGTGGCCCGACGTGATCGTGCTGAACGCCGGTGCGGCCCAGTTGAGCAGCGGCGGCCCCATCACGATGACCGCCGAGGACGTGGTCCGCGTCTGTCGGGCGGCCCCGCACGCCACCGTGGTCGCCGTGCACATGGGGGCGTTGAGCCACTGCGCCCTCGACCGTCTCGGTCTGGGTTCGGCGCTGGACCAGGCGGGGGTCCTCTCGCAGGTGTGGATTCCCGCCAACGGGGAATCGCTCACCTTTCCTTGACACGAGGCCACCGATGCTGCGGATCACGCGAGATACGATCCACTACGCTCTGGACAAGGCCCGCGCGCCGGTCGCGGTCGTTGATCCCGGCGCGGAGCTGCTGTTCGAGACCTGGGATGCGCGCACCGGCACCATCCGAAGCGAGCGGGACCTGCTGGACGCGCCCCATCCCGACGGCCCGAACCCCGCCACCGGTCCGGTGTTCGTGCGCGGCGCCGACCCGGGCGACGCGCTGGCGGTGCAGATCCTCGACATCGCGCTGGGGACGCGCGGTTATACCGGCACCCGGCCGGGCCAGGGCGTCCTGGGGCACACCATCGCCGCGCACCGGACAAGGCTCTGCGAGATCGCGGACGGCATGGTCGTCTTCAACGACCGGATCCGCTTCCCGGTGCGACCCATGGTCGGCGTGATCGGGACGGCGCCGCCCGGGGAGGGGATCGGCACGCTCCATCCGGGGCCGCACGGCGGCAACATGGACCACAACGACGTCCGGGTCGGGGCGCGGGTGCACCTGCCGGTGTTCGTGCCGGGGGCATTGCTGTCCATCGGGGACGTGCACGCCAGCATGGGCGACGGCGAGATTTCCATCACCGCGCTGGAGGTCGCGGGCGAAGTCCGCGTGCGCGTGGACCTCGAAAAAGACGCGGCGCTCCGGCGGCCGTGGATCGATCTGCCCGACTCCTGGATCACCACCGGGGACGGCCCCACCATCGCCGACGCCATCCGCGTGGCGGCCGAGGAGATGGCGCGCCTCCTGATGGGGCGGTTGGGGCTCTCGGCCGACGACGCGTACATGCTGCTGTCCATCCGCGGCGACGCCCGCGTCTCGCAGTGCGCCGAACCCGCCGTGGTGGCGGCGACGGCGCGCATGGTCATGCCGCGCCTCTAGTCCGGGCCTTCGCGGGGGGTTCGCGCCCGATTCTGTATCCAATGACCAGCGGCCAAGTCCAAATGACCAAGGCGACGTGGAACGCGGGGTGTTCCGTTGGGGTCTCCCCGCGCGGTTTCGGGCCCCGAGGGTCATGGGCCGCCGGGGTCGGGTCCTCCCGACGGGCGTGCTGACGCTCATGCCATTCGTCTACATCCTTCGCTGCGCCGACGGTTCGCTCTACACGGGGATCGCCAAGGACGTGGGGCGTCGTCTCGCGGAGCACGCCGCGGGCCGCGCCTCCCGGTACACGCGCGCCCGGCTCCCGGTGGCGCTGGCGTGGCACCGCCGGGTGCGCACCTGGCGCCGCGCGCTCAAAGAGGAATCCCGCATCAAGCGTCTCCCGCGCGCCGCCAAGCTGGAGATCGTCGAGGCAATCCCACGACCCAGGCCGTCCGAGACCCCGCCGGCGCGACGGGGGCGGGGATGAGCCGGGCGCTCCTGTTGAGCTGCGAGGGGCTCGGCAAAACGTACGGCACCCAGCCGCTGTTTTGCGACCTGTCGTTCGCCCTGTACGAGGGGGACCGCGTCGGCCTCGTGGGCCCCAACGGCAGCGGCAAGACCACGCTGCTCCGGATCCTGGCCGGCGTGGACGCGCCGGACGCGGGCACGCGGTCGCAGCGGCGATTCCTGCGTCTGGGGTACGTGCCGCAGGATCCGGTGGTGCCGGCCGACCGGTCCATCGAGGCGGCGCTGGCCGACGCGGTGCCCCCCGAGCGGCGCGAGACCGTCGAGACCTCCTCGCGGGTGGCGGCCCTGCTGGGGCGCGCCGGGTTCGCGGACCCCAGCCGGCCGGCGGCCGCACTCTCGGCGGGCTGGCGGAAGCGGCTGGCCATCGCGCGCGGGCTGGCGGCGGCGCCGGACCTCCTGCTCTTGGACGAGCCGACCAACCACCTGGACGTCGAGGGCATCCTCTGGCTGGAGGGGCTGCTGCGCGACGAGGTGGCGTCCTATGTCGTCGTGAGCCACGACCGCTACTTTCTGGAACACGTGGCGTCCCGGATGCTGGAGCTGAACCGCGTGTATCCCGACGGCCTCTTCGAAGCCGAGGGGCGGTACACGGACTATCTGGTGCGGCGGGACGAGGCGCTGCGGGGGCAGGCGGCCTACCGCGAGACCTTGGCGAACAAGGTGCGGCGCGAGGTCGAGTGGCTGCGGCGGGGCCCCAAGGCGCGGACGCGGAAAAGCCGCGCGCGGATCAAGGCGGCGGGTCAGCTCATCGAGGAGCTGGAGGCGATGCGCGCTCGCACCACGGGGGGCGTGGCCGGGATCGGATTCACGGCCTCGGGGCGGCAGTCCAAGCAGCTTCTGGTGACACGGGATCTGTCCAAGACCGTCGGCGGGCGCCCGGTGTGCGCCGGTCTGAGCCTGGCGCTCACGCCGGGGATGCGCGTGGGGGTCGTGGGGCCGAGCGGGAGCGGCAAGAGCACGCTGCTCAATCTGCTGGCGGGACGGATCCAGCCCGATGCCGGCGAGATCGAGCGGGCCGACGGTGTGCGCGTGGTCCAGTTTGACCAAGAGCGCGAGGGGCTGGACCCCGCCGTAAGTCTGCGGCGGGCCCTGGCCCCGGACGCCGACGCGGTCGTGTACCGCGACCGGTCGGTGCACGTCGTGTCGTGGGCCAAACGGTTTCTCTTCCGGCCCGAACAGCTGGAGACGGCCGTCGGGCGGCTGTCGGGGGGCGAGCGCGCGCGGATCCTCATCGCGCGGCTGATGCTCCAGCCCGCGGATGTCCTCATCCTGGACGAGCCGACCAACGATCTGGACATCCCGACGCTGGAGGTCCTGGAAGAGACCCTGGCGGAATTCCCCGGAGGGCTGGTGCTGGTCACGCGGGACCGCTACCTGCTGGAGCGCGTCGCCACGGTCGTCCTGGCCCTCGACGGGGCCGGCGGCGCCACCTTCTACGCCGACTACGCGCAGTGGGAGGCGGCGCGCGGTGGGAATGGACCGCGGGATACGACGGGAGAGGGCGCGCCGGCCGGGCCGACGGCCCGGGCGGAGACCCCCGCGCGCCCGCCGGTCGGGCCCGACGTCCGGCGGCTCACCTACCTGGAGAAAAAAGAATGGGAGCAGATGGAGCCGGCCATCCTGGACGCCGAGGCGGCGCTGGCCGTTGCCCGACGCGCGGTGGACGATCCGGCCGTCGCCGCGAACCCGGTCGTCCTCCAGGAGCGCTGGGCCGCCCTCCAGGAGGCGCAGGCCGCGGTGGATCGGCTCTACGAGCGCTGGGCGCAGCTGGACCGGAAGCAGCGGTGACGCGGAGGGGTTCGGACACGTTGCGGCGATGCGCCGGTTCTGATAGGGTCGGCGGCGCGGCGGGGTCGGCGTCCGGCCCGCCGTTCCACGGAGGGCCGGCGGACGCTGGCGGAGCGGACAATGAAACGAGTCGCCATCCTCGATGACTACCAGGGGGCCGCGCTGTCCGCGGCCGCGTGGTCGCAACTGGACGGGCGGGCCGGCGTGGACGTCTACCGCGACACGCTGAGGGACCAGGGGGACCTGGTCGAACGGCTGTCCGGTTACGAGATCCTGGTGCTCATACGCGAGCGCACGCGGTTCCCGGCGCCGCTGCTGGCGCGGCTGCCGCGGCTGGAGCTTCTGGCGCTCACCGGCGGGAACCGGGGGCAGGTGGACGCCGCGGCGGCCACCGAACGCGGCATCCTGGTCACCGATACAGAAGGGTCGGGCGCGTCCCCCGTCGAGCTGACCATGGGCCTCATCCTCGCCGTCGCGCGGCGCATCCCTCAGGAGGCCGCGGCGCTGCGGTCGGGGCGGTGGCAGACGAGCCTGGGCGTCGAGCTGGAGGGGAAGACCCTGGGGATCCTGGGTCTCGGGCGCATCGGAAGTCGCATCGGCGCGTTTGGACGGTTTTTGGGGATGCGCGTCCTGGCGTGGGGGCCGACGCTGACCGACGCGCGGGCGGCGGCGAGCGGCGTATCGCGCGTGTCGCTGGAACAGCTCTTCCGCGAGAGCGACGTCGTCAGCGTGCATCTGCGGCTCTCCCCCGCCTCGCGCGGACTCGTCACCGCCGAGCTGCTCCGCCTCATGAAGCCCACGGCGTACCTGATCAACACCGCGCGCGGGCCCATCGTGGACGAGGCGGCGCTTGTCGCGGCCCTCGCAGAGCGGCGGATCGCCGGGGCGGGTCTGGACGTGTACGACGTGGAGCCGTTGCCGCCGGATCACCCGTTTCTCGGGCCCGACAACGCGGTCCTGACCCCGCACCTCGGGTACGTCACCCAGGAGACATACCGCGTCTTCTTCCGCCAGGTGGTGGAAAACGTCTCCGCCTATCTGGATGGGCGGATGCCCCCCCGCTGCATCAACCCGGAGGCGGCGGATCGGCGCGTCCGTCGGTCCGCCGCATGAAGAGAGGACTGCCATGCCCGACTACGATGGGCCGGTCTGTGCGCTGTGCGGCGTGAAGGCGTGCACGATGGCGCCCGAGACAAAGGATCCGCCGCCCTTCTGTCCCATGCCCGCCGAGCCGGAGCTGCTGGCCGAGGTCGAACAGGCGTACCTGTCGGACCCGCAGCTTCGCCGCATCGCCGTGGAATCGGCGCGCACCGAGGCGGCCGGGTACTGCAAGGTCACCCGCGTCGAGGAGATCATGGACTTCGCCCGCCGCATGGGCTGGAAGCGCCTCGGGATCGCGCACTGCGTCGGCCTGATGCAGGAAGCCAAGGCGGCGCGCGACATTTTTCGGGCGGGCGGGTTCGAGGTGTGCACGGTGTGCTGCAAGGCCGGGTCGATCGACAAGGAGCGGGTCGGGATCCGGGACGAGGAAAAGGTCCACCCCGGGCGGTACGAGAGCATGTGCAGCCCGGTCGGGCAGGCGGCACTGCTGGACAAGGCCGGCACGCAGTTCAACGTCGTGATCGGCCTCTGCGTCGGCCACGACAGCCTGTTCTTCGCGTACTCCAAAGCCCCGGTCACGGTCCTGGTGGCCAAGGATCGGGTGCTGGGGCACAACCCGGCGGCGGCGCTGTACACGAGCCATTCGTACTACCGGCGGCTGACGGAGCAGCCGGCCGCCGCGGATCCGGAAGGGGAGTCCCGAGGCACAGGGGGGGAGTCGCGATGACCAAACACGATGTCGCCTTGCTGTACGAGTACCACCGATGGGCAAACGGCAGGACGCTGGACGCCGTGGAGCGGCTGGATCCGGCGGCGTTCATGAAGAATCTCGGCAACAGCTTCGCGTCGGTTCACGCCACGCTGGTCCACATGGCGGGCGCGGAATGGATCTGGCTGCGGCGCTGGCACGGCGATTCGCCGAGCCGCCCCCCGGTCGGCGAGTATCCCACGGTGGCCAGTCTCCGGGAGCGGTTCCACGCCCTCGACCGCGACCGGGAGGCGTTCCTGGCCGGGGTGTCGGACGAGCGGCTACAGCAGCCGTTCGAGTACCGGGATCTGGCGGGCAACGCGATGCGGCTGCCTCTCGTGCAGAGCATGCAACACGTCGTCAACCACGGGACGTACCACCGCGGCCAGGTTACGACCATGCTCCGGCAGCTGGGCGCGACACCCGCCAGCACCGACATGAGCCGCTTCTATCTGGACCGCGCCGCGGGACGATGATGCGGGATCGGTGACCCCGGGGTTCGCGTCACCGAGGGATGCGACACAACGCGATGGCCAGAGGGCGGAGTCGAGAATACGATCGACTCGAGGCGATGCTGGCGGACACCGGGCTGTCCATGCCGCCGATGCCCGCCGACGCCGCGACGCGGATCAAAGAGCGCGCGGAGGGCTGTTTCAGCACGCGGACCTTCAAGGAGTCCCCCGCCAACGTGCCGCACTACGTGCGGAAGGCCGTCGCCGGCGTGTCCCCGGACTACGTCTTGGTGGCGCGCGTCGGGCACGGCACCGCCGCGTGCGCGATCCATTATTTCCTCGTGCAGGGACCGTTGCAGGTCTTCCTCCAGGTGGCCTGCGGAAGTCCGGCAGGGCAAAACCGAGCGACGGCGGCGGTCGACGAATGTTTTCGCTTCGTGCACGAGCTCGTCGCTGCAGTTCCGCGCGCCCTCCAGTCGGGCCGCCTTCCGGCGACGGGGCGTCTCACCGTTGTGGCGTCCGATCGGTCCGGGAGCTTCTGGGAGATCGCCGCCGCGGGCGAGCGCGCCGGTCAGACCGCGCGGCCGGCCCGAGTCAAGACCCACGAGGCCCGCACGCCGCGGCAGGCCCTCGAGGCGGCCCTGAGCTGGTGCCGGGGAGAGGTCCCCTCGGCGTGAACGCCCAGCGCGAGCGCGCAGGACGCCGCCGGCGACGGAGCCCGCTCGGCTGGCCCTCCGCCTGACGCCGCGCGGGCGCCTCGCGCTCGCGTCCGCGGACGACGCGCCGGAGATGGGCGGCGCCCTCGCCCGACGCATCCAACAGGCTTTCGCCAAGAGTGCGGGTCACGGACTCCTGCGGCTCGGGGCCGTCGAGGCCGTCCAGATCCTTCCGCCGGTCTGCGCCTACTGGCGGGCGTTCGGCGGACGCTATGTTGCCTCCCTGTGCACCAGGCCCGACGTCGAAGACCGCCGCGCAAGGACCGCTCCGCCGTCCGAGGAGGACCTCGATACGCTCGCCTCGGGGGCTCCGCCGATGCCCGGCGGCGGGTACTTGACCGCCTGGTAGAACGCAACGAGCCCACGGCGTCGAGGCGCCCGAGCCTGCTGGTGGCGCCGGCTCGCTGCTCGCCAACTGGGCGGCCGAGATCGAGCGCTTCGCGCCGACCCTCACGTTCGTGATTGCGAATCCCTCGGCGATGCCGGCAGACAAGGTGGCGTCGCTCCCGCCGGAGACAGTCGCCCGGGTAGCCCTGGTGATTGCCAGCTACGGCTCCCTCCTCCGCGTGCCCTGGCTGGCGCGCACCTCGTGGCACCTGGCGGTCCTCGACGAGGCGCAGGCGATCAAGAACCCGGCGGCCAAACAGGCGCGGGCGGCCAAGGCGCTCGAGGCGCGGGCACGGATCGCGCTCACGGGCACCCCCATCGAGAACCGCCTCGGCGACCTGTGGTCGATCTTCGACTTTATCAACCCGGGTCTCCTGGGCTCGGTCGAAGAAGGGCCATCCGTGGTCGCCAGTGGCGATCCCAGGCCGGACCATCGCCCGGACCTTCTGGGGCAAGGCCTGGTGCGACAACCTCGAGCGCTACAGCGACTTCTCAAACCGCCTGGCGCGCGGGCGGACCTATGTTCGGAACGGGTCGGTCCTCGATCTACAGATCGCACCCGGCGAGGTGAAGGCCCTGGTCAGCGGCTCTGCCATCTACAAAGTCGCGGTGAAGGTGACGGCCGTGCCGAAGGCGCGATGGGTCTCCATCTACACCGACTGCGCGGGCGCCATCGACTTCCTGCCGGAGCTGCTGTAAGGGAGATTCTCCACAGGGGTCATGGAGCGTATCTGTCGGCAGACGACCGGCCTATTCCCAGCGCTCGCCGAGATCGCATTCTCGGGTAGCTGTCCAGACTGGGCCTCGATGTGCAAGCAGGTCGCCGCCGTGCTATACGGCATCGGTGCCCGGCTCGACGGACAGCCCGAGTGCCTTTTCACGCTGCGCAAGGTGGACGAGAAGGACCTGATCGCCAGGGCAGGACGCGGGCTGCCGCTGTCGCGGAAAGGTCCCGCGGACGGCAGGATCCCGGCTGCCGAGGGCCTGTCGGAGCTGTTCGGGCTGGAGATGGACGCAAAGGAAGAGGTGCCAGTGTCGGGAACCGAACGGACGCCGGCGATACCGGTCAGGGCGCGTCGCGCGGCAGGCGCGGCGGCGGTACCCGAAGACGCGACGCCGGCGGCGATACCGGGAGGGCAACGCGCTTCGTCGCGGACCAAACAAAAGACATCGAAAGCCCGGCTTACGACGAAAGCGAAGAAGCAGAGTGCGACGAAGCGATGAAGGGGGCCCGGTGGTATGTCAGGGCGCCCCACAAAAGAGCGAGGGGCACGATGGGCCTGAAGACCGTGCGGGAGACCCCGCCCTGGGATTGGCCCGAAGGCACGGGTAAGAGGCTCGGCGACATGCTGCGAGATCGAGGGGCCGGTGGGGACGCGCGCCCGCTGGCCACGGAACTGGCCGGCGACTTGACCGTGATCGGTGACACGCTCGTCGGTATCCTTTTATCCATCCTGCGTAGCGGCGACGAGCCGGAGAGCCTGCGGAACCGGGCGGCGACCTCCTTGGGCCCGGCGTTTGAGTACGTGGATACGGAGGGGTTCGAGGCGCCCGACGACGTGCCCATCAGCGAGCGGACTTTCCGCGAGGTCCGAGAACCACTGCCTAAGCTCTATCGAGACGCCAGCGCTCCCAAGGAGGTGCGCCGGCGGATCCTGGAAGCCTCGGTGCGGGCACCGCAGGAGTGGCATCGCGACGCGATCCGCGCCGCGGACGCGAGCGGCGACGAGGACTGGACGTTGACCGCGGTCTTCGCTATGCGGTTGGTGCCGGGTTTCGAGCGGGAGATCCTCGTCGTGATGGAAAGCGAGAACTCGGACGTTCACCACGAGGCCGTCTGTGCGGCTGGCGTCTGGTCCCTGGGGCAGCCTGGCCTCACGTCGCCGCGCCCGTCACCGCCGAGAAAAGTGACAAGCCCCTGCGACTCGCCGCGATAGACGCCGTGGAGAGCATCCGGCCGGAAGACGCGGCGGAGACCCTCGGCGACCTCCTCGATTCGACAAACGAAGACATCGTGGAGGCAGTCCACGAGGCCCTGGCCATGGCCGAAGGAGTGCCGGACGATGACGAGGAAGACGACGAGCGGTAGGGGTAGTTCGTGCGCGCCTGGACCGCGCCGCGCATGGAACACCATAGCGGGAGGTCGCGCACGAGGATTGGGCCCGCGGCCGCGAGACGTCCGCGATGTGGCTGGCCGAGATGGCGAACGAGATTCTCGTCCGCTGGGGAAACATCTCTTTGATATCCATACGGATGTGTGGTATCAGTACTGCATCCGATCTCAGAGAACGAGGTTGCTCTGCTTTCGCGGTCCAGTGTAGGATTTTGTCGTGGACGCCGGAAGCCGCATCGCCACCCCGATCCCGCTCGACCGGGACCACCCGCCCAGACTCCTCGACCGTGTCCGCCTTGCCATCCGCGCGCACCATTACAGCGCCAGAACCGAGGAAGCGTACATTGCCTGGATCAAGCGCTTCATCTTCTTTCACGACAAGCGCCACCCCGCGGAGATGGGCGCTGACGAGGTGACCCGGTTCCTCTCCTCGCTCGCTCCATGGCCATGTCAGCGCGTCCACCCAGAATCAGGCTCGCAGCGCCATCCCGTTCCTGTATCAAGAAGCGCTGCGTCAGGACTTGCCGTGGCTCGATGGGATTGCGCGGGCCAAGCGCTCCGTCCGGCTACCCGTCGTCCGACGCGGGACGAGGTGCAGGCGGTCTTGAACCAACTCCGCGGCACCTCGCGGCTGATCGCGACGCTCCCCTACGGCGCCGGGATCCGCTTGTTGGAGTGCGCGCGCCTGCGCGTCATGGACAAGGACTTTGCGACGAATCAGATCCTCGTACGTGGCGGGAAGGGCGATAAAGACCGTGTGACTCTCCTTCCGGCCTCCCTCAAAGTCGACTTGGCATGGCATCTCGATGCGGCACGGCGGCAACACGGGGCGGATCTTCGACACAACGCCGGCTGGGTCGCCCTTCCCAGCGCCCTGGATCGCAAGTATCCCAACGCGCCGACGGATTGGCGCTGGCAATGGGTCTTTCCGCAAGAGCACCGATGGATCAACCCCACGACGAAGGAGCAGGGCCACCACCACATCGATGAGTCCCTCGTGCAAAAGGCTGTCCGCGATGCCGTCACGAGAGCCAGCCTGACCAAGCGGGCCACGTGTCATACGTTCCGGCATTCCATCGCGACACATCTCCTCGAAAGCGGCTACGATATTCGGACACTCCAAGAACTCCTGGGCCATAGCGACGTGAAGACCACTATGATCTATACTCATGTCCTCAATCGTGGACCGGCGGGCGTCCGGTGGATGGCCTATGACCCAACCGAGGAGCGCATCATGCCGATCCGCGTAAGACGCCGGGATAAACCGTCGGACGTGCTGCTACTTGTTAAAATGATGCAGGTTGTCCCACCTCTGGCAATTGACCGCGATGCAGAATATGCGGACAGCATATCCGTGTTCCGCGTCTTACGTGGATCGGTCTAATCACTGTTAGGTGTCTAGTCGGAGAAAGATGACGACAGCACGTGTCGTTTTTCAGAAGGTTTCCCCCACCGGTTTTTCAGAAGCATTCCCCCACCCCCGGCGCCGGGTGGGTTGAGCGTTCTTCTACCGTGATCGGCTCGGGTGCGCAACTCCTTTCGTCTTACGCGGGGCCTTCGCGGCCC
>JAKPQH010000111.1 GCA_029580855.1 bacterium
CAGTTGACCGCCTATCCGCTGCCCAGCGTGCACCTGAACTACAACTGGCCCAGTGTCACCCCGGACGGCCGGCGCGTGATCCTGATGAGCCAGCGGTACGCCGGGCGGCGAGCGCCATGGGACCTCTTCCGCGTGGATACCGACGGTCTGAACCTGTTCCAGCTCACGGAACGGGAGGAGACGGGCAATCCTGTGGCGCAGGCGGCAAAGCAGAATGCGCCGGTATGCATCATGAACCCCGACGGGCGGACGGTGTACGTTGTCTGGCACGGTGATCCGCGCGTGTATGCCGTGGACGTGGAAACGGGCAGAACCGAAGCCATCGGCGATTTCTCGCGCTTCGCCCCCGATGGCGCGGTGATCCAGCACATGCTGTTCTCGCCGACGAGCTGCCGGCTTTTCATCGTGCTGAGGTATCCCCGTATCACGACATACCGGTTCGACATCGCCACCGGGGAAGTGAGCGAACTCGATCTCGACGGGCTGCTCTGGGGCTGTAACGCCGAAAAGCCGCGCATAGTCCTGATGAAGCAGAGCGCGCTGCCGAAGGAGAAGCTGGCGGACTACGTGTCGTTCGTGAGGGCATCGGGCGGCGTGCGGACGTTCTGGGATTGCGACGAGGATGGAGGAGACGCGCATCTCATCGGGCCGGACGTGTTTTCCCATGGCACGCTGCTGGGCCGCACCGACAGGCTGCAGGGTTGCGGCAACCCGCCGGACCGATGCATCTGGATGCTGGAGCCGGGCGGGAGCCCGCGGAGGCTCTGCTCAGGCCCCTATTTCTGGCACTCCGGAGCATCCTTCGATGGCCAGTGGATCGTCGCCGACACCAACTGGCCGGATCACGGCCTGCAGCTCGTGCACGTGGGAACGGGGCACTTTCGCACGCTGTGCCACCCGCGGGCGACGCTGGACCATACCCCGGCGGGGCACCCGCACCCCGCTCTCAGCCAGGATGGGCGCACCGCCGTGTTCGGCTCCGACCGGACGGGGGTGTCGCAGGTGTACGCCGCGCACATCACGGATGAGTTCCGGGAAAGCGTCATCGCCGGGGAGCTGGACAGGCCGAGAGACAAGTGGATCTAGCAGGCTCCGGTGCAGCCGGCCGGGTGGACACGGCGTCCCGGTCTCCGAGTGACACGGAGGACGCGCAGCGGACGGAGTGTTGTATCGAGGAGCCCGGGAGCGGCGCCGCGCCAGGTCCTGCGAGCCGGGTTTTGCTATTCCGCGCCGTTGGCGCTTGCCGGGTGATGGGTGCTCCGGTTCAGGCCTGAAGGGCCGGGATATCTCAGCCCGGGGCATGGGCTGGAGGGTCACGCTTTGTCGTGACCGTGCGTGTCGCTCCCCTGGATTCCCGCCTCCGGGTCGCGCTCGGTTGAGCGCGTGGGAATGACGGATTGTAGGCGCCCGGCCCTGCGAGCCGGGCTTTGTTATTCCGCGCCGTTGGCGCTGGGCGCCCGCCTTCGAGGGCGCCGGAAGGCCTGAAGGGCCGCGACATTTTAGCCCTGGGCGACGTCGCCGGCAGTCAGGTGCACGGGCTGGAGGGTCACGCTTTGTCGTGACCGTGCGTGTCGGTTCCTTGGATTCCCGCCTCCGCGTCGCTCGGTTGGGTGCGCGGCAACGACGGATTATGGGCGCCCGGCCCTGCGAGCC
>JAKPQH010000112.1 GCA_029580855.1 bacterium
GGTTCGCAGCGTTTCGGCGTGTTTCGCGTACTCGGTCGGCGTCGCGGTCGGGACGCCGTCAGGTTCCATGGCCACCAGGAATGTCCTGCCCAGCAGAGTCGCCCGAGCGAACCGGTACGCGGTTCTGAGAAACAGCGGAACCTCCCGGACCGCGGCAGGAGGAATGACGTGGACCCGAAACGACTGGCCGAACACCTTGATGAGGTAGCCGGCAAATTCTGTCTCCCTGCCCATGGGGGCGCCTCAATCGCTAAACCGTGAGGGCAGAGTAAACCAAATCTGTTTAGAGTACAAGAACGGTTTACACTTGTGGAAAGGTGCCCGCGGTCCCGCCACCTCACTCCACGCCGGGGAGGCTCTCGACCGGGAGACCATCTCGTTCTACTTGCAGGTAGATTCTTACCTGTTGGTAGAAGGCAACTACCGACGAGCGGCGCTCGGAATCAGGTTCCCTCGAAGTTGGGCGGGCGTGAACACCGGCCGGCACTTCCACTTGAGATGCCCGGCCCACTTGGACGAGAGCGTCTTGCACGAGTTGAGCAACACCTGGTCGCGTGTGGCGAAGACATCTGCCTGACTGAGGGCCAACGCCGCGTGGTCAGCATCGAAGGTCAGGCCATCAGTGGGAAGGCATTCCCCTTCCCTGGCGATGCGTTCATCCCGCTGTAGAGTCCCCCCATCCCTCGTAACCGCGTAGCACCGATTTCCCGAGATCGAGCGATCCCGAATAGATTCATCATCGGTGGAGTGTGGGATCCCGAGCGGGGCTCGGGAGAGAGAGGGGCGCCCGCCAGGACCAACCCGCCTGCCAGCCGAAGGATCCCGACGGGCCCCCAGGAGGGGTCCATGGTAACGCTGGCCGGGGTTGGGATCCAGGAATACGGATCGGTTTTCGAGCGAGCAAAGGTGTCCGCGCTGCCCGCGATCGCCTGCCCTGGCGAGGGTTGCGGCGGTGCGCTTCTGCGGGGCCACGGCTGGTACGGCCGCCGGGTATGCTGGGTGTGGATGGATATCCGGCGAGCGATCTGCCCGGTGTGCCGGGTGACGCACGCGGTGTTGCCGGAGGATCTGTGCGCGTACCGGGACGCGACGTTGGGCGCGGTGGAGACGGCGCTGGGCGTGGGCCCGGCGGACCCGAAGGCGGCGGCGCGGAAGGCGTGCGTGCGTTGGCTGGTGGACGAGGCGGCCGAAGCGGTCCGGTGCGTGCGGCGTTGGTTTCGCGGCTTCGACGCGGCCTTCGAGCAGCGGCTGTGCGGGTATCTGCCGCCTGCACCGGGGTCGTGGTTTTCGCGAGTGCAGGCGGTCGTGGGAAGCGCGGCGGGGGCGCTCGTGCGTCTGCGTCGATGGCTGTGGTCGACGTACCGGGTCTTCTTCGGCGGACCGTCCGGATTGTGGCGACACGGACGAGCCCGGGACGGTGTCCGCGGGTCCTCCACAAACCTCTGCCCTGGCCCCGGACCTGGGGGCGGGGGTAGTCCTTTCGTACGCGAGTGGGGGATGTCCCCGCCCGTCGAACGAGGAGGACGCGATGGACGACAGACAGTGCGAGGAAGTGGCTCTTTTCCGGTACGGGGTGATCGGCGAGCTGGTGAGTCGGCCGCTGGCGCCCGGGGAGACGCAGCGGGTGCTGGAGCGGCTGGTCCACCAGGAGTGGCGGATCCCGGGCAGTGCGCGGACGCGCATCGGTGCGACGACGATCCGGGAGTGGGTGGAGCAGTACCGGGCGATGGGCTTCGACGGGCTGAAGCCGCTGCCGCGGTCGGACACGGGGATGTCGCGGGTGATCCCGGAGGCCGTCGTTGATCTGCTGGTGGCGCTGCGCAAGGAGCGTCCGAAGGCGACGGTGGAGAGCCTGGTGCGTGCGGCCCGCCTGGCGGGCAAGGTGCCCGCGGACCTGCCGCTGCGGCGGAGCACGGTGTACCGGCTGCTCGCCCGGCACGGGGCTGCGGCTGCGGCCGCTCCGTCGCCCGAGGCGGACGCGATGGCCTTCACGCATCCGCACGTGAACGACCTGTGGACGTCGGACCTGATGCACGGGCCGCGCCTGGAGGTGCCGGGGCGGCGGGATGGCGGGAAGACGTACCTGTATGCATTTTTGGACGATGCCTCACGCGTCGTGCCGTACGCGGCCTTCTACCTGGCCGAGAACGCGGCCTGTTTCCAGGACGCCTTGAAGCAGGCCGTCCTGCGGCGGGGCATTCCGCGCCGCCTGTACACGGACAACGGCGCGACCTACCGGACCCACCACCTGGAGGTGATCTGCGCGACCCTCAACGTCACGCTGGTGCACTCCCGGCCGTACCACCCGCGGGGGCGGGGCAAGGTCGAGCGCTTCTTCCGGCATGTGCGGTCGGCCTTCCTGCCGCACGTCACGCCCGCGATGCTCTCGGACCTGGCCTCGCTCAACCGCGTCTGGTGGGCCTGGCTGGAGGGCGAGTACCACCAGTCCCCGCACAACGGCCTGGACGGCCGGACGCCGCTGGACCGCTTCCTGGAAGACCACGCCCTGGTGCGTCCCGCGCCCGAGGACCTGGACGCGCTGCTGCGCATGAAGGCCGTCCGCCGCGTCGGCCGGGACCGCACGGTCCGCATCGACGGGCGCGTCTACGAGGCCCCGGACGGCTACGCCTCCGAAACGGTCGACGTCCTCTACGACCCCTACGACGCGACCCGGCCCGTGCACCTGCGCAGGCAGGGCGAGACCGACGAGGTGCCGCTGCGCCGCCTCGACCTCGCGGTCAACGCGACCCTGCACCGGCATGCTCGCGAGCCCGAGTCCTGCGACCCGCCGTCGCCGACCGGGATCAGCTACCTGGACCTCGTCGCGAAAAGCTTCTACGGGGAGGGCAAGTGATGTATCGCTCGTACTTCGGCTTCCACCGTCACCCCTTCGGCCGGGAGGTCCCGACCGAGCAACTCTTCGCCGCGCCCGTGCTCGACGAACTGCACGCCCGCCTGAACTACCTCGTCGAGACGCGGGGGATCGGCCTCGTCACGGGCGAGCCCGGCAGCGGCAAGTCCACCGGCCTGCGCCGCCTGCGCGACAGCCTGCACCCCGACCAGGTCCGCACCCTCTACGTCCACGACACGTCCGTCAACGCGATGGACTTCTGCCGCCAGGTCGCCCTGGAGCTGGGCATCCACCCCCCATACTCCCGCGCCCTCATCTTCCGCGCCATCCAGGACGAGGTCGTCCGGCTCGCCCGCGAGCGCCACCTGGCCGTCCTGCTCATCGTGGACGAGGCGCACGCCCTGCGGCCCGACGTGCTGGGCCTCTTCCCCATGCTCACGAATTTCGACCTCGACAGCGTCGGACGCCTCGCGCTCCTCTTCGCCGGGCAGTCCGGGCTCCGCCAGAAGCTCCGCATGGCCCACCTGGAGGCCCTGGCCCAGCGCGTTACCGTCCGCTACAGCCTCGCAGGCTTCGACCGCGACACCACCCGCGCTTACCTGGAGCACCGCCTCCGCATCGCGGGCTGCGACCGACCCGTCTTCTCCGAACCCGCGGTCGAAGCCGTCTACAACGCATCCCAGGGACTCATGCGCAGGATCGACACCCTCGCGCACCACGCCCTGGCCGCCGCCGCGGCGACCAAGGCCCGCATCCTCGACACCGACCACGTCGCCCGCGCCGCCGAGGAGGTCCGGCCATGACCACCGTCATCCTGGCTCCCGAGCACTCCGGCGGACTCCGCCTCTTCTGGCGACCCGACCGCGGAACGCTGCGCCACGGCCCCATCCTCGTCCACCCAGACGAACTGCGGGCCGCCCTCAACGAACTGCCCGGGCCCGCTACCGTCGTCCTGTGCGGACGACGCTTCGCCGATCAGGTCGCCGACGCCATCCTCGACCTCGCCGACCTCTTCGTCGTCCCCAACACCTGGCTTCGGAACCTGCCCGCCCGTGATCCCGTGGATCGTGCTCTGCACGGCGCCCGCATCGCCGCCGCTCACGCTCGCGCACCCGTCGAGCATCGCCTCGGCAGGACACCCGATTTGCCTTTCTGATGCAGCCCCATCAACAGCATGACGCCGACAGGCGGCACCATAGAGAACGCTCGCCAACCGCGACCACCCCTCGCAAGGCTTCCTTGTCCCGGAATGCTCCGCCCTCGGTCGATTGCGGGATCCAGAGGCGTCTCGCGGTACGGCGTGCCGAACGAATGCGGGAATGCGGATGCGGATTTACGTGGGAGTCAACA
>JAKPQH010000113.1 GCA_029580855.1 bacterium
CGGCAGCGAAAGCCCCCTTCAGCCCATCGTCATGCGGGTGGTTGGCGTCCGCAAGGGATCCAGGCTCTATCCCCTTCGGCGAAACGGCGCCTCGGCGGGCCGCCCCGGGCCGCGCCCGGCCGAGCGGGGTCCGCTCTAGGCAATTCCGGGGACGCCGCCCTTCAGTCCCGCCCGGGCGCCCCTTTCACCGGGATGCCGGACTCGCAGGGAACCGCCGTCTGGCAGAGGCCGCAGGCGTAGCCGGGAAACCCGAACCGCTCGCGGATGTACCGGCTGCAGGTCTCGTGGACGTGCCTCGAGCAGGGGATCTTGTCGTGCCCCTTCTCGGAGAGGGCGCCCACCGGGCAGCGCGCCGCGCACGTCCGGCAGGTACCGCTGTTGAACCACAGGCACCAGTCCCGGTGGCCCGTGTAGGGCCGCGGCGTGGGCGGGACCTCGATCTCGGCCACGACGGAGCCCACGCGCACCGCCTTGCCCCGCGGGGTGATCAGGCCGTCGGAGAGCCCGAAGGTCCCCAGGCCCGACACGAAGGCGGCGTGGCGCTCGGACCACGTCGAGGAGAACGTGAACGCCTCGGAAGGCATGCGGGAAAACTGCGGCAGCAAGGCCGGCGCCGTCGCGCGGACCCCCGCCTTCGCCAGCTCCGCCAGCACGTGCCTGCGAAGCTTCTCGTTGACCACCTCCCCGTAGAACCGGGCCCTCGCCCAGCTCTCGGGCGGGTAGGTCTTCTCCCCTCGCGTCTCTCTTTTCGTCTTCTTCGTCTGGGGCAGGACCCAGCTGACCACCGTGAGCGCCTCCGGCCGCACGCCGCCGTCCGGGTAGGCCAGCAGGAAGGCCTCCACAGGCGTCCAGTGAAAGGGGCCCACGTGCTCCTTGAAGGACTCCCAGCAGGCGTCGTCGCCGCGGGAAAACCCCACGAGCGGGTCGTCCCACGCCCTGTCACGGGCCTCGTTTCCCAGGGTGTTCTCCGGGGACGTGTTCACCCAGTCCCGGATCAGCGCGGTAATCCACTGCGCCGGGCCCTTCCATTCCTCTTCCATATTCTCCTCCAGACCGGGGACGTGGTTGACTAATTAGAATAAGTATCCTCCGGCAAAGCCGGAGGTATTACGATTGCTGGCCCCTCAAAGGGGCCTGACCGCAATCGTACAAAGAACCCCACAGACTTTTGACAGGTGATGCATGATTGGAAGGTCTACTTTGCAAAACGTTCATCTA
>JAKPQH010000114.1 GCA_029580855.1 bacterium
CCCCGCGGGATTGCCGGGGCAGACCCGGTTGAAGTTGATTCCGTCCAGCGGGTTGACGTAGATCGCGCGCCGCTGGAAAGCCGGCACGCTCACGACAGGAACGATGATGACCGCGCCTCGTATCTCCGCCGGATCCAGCGACCGGGACAGCCGAATGGCGGCCTCGATACCCGGGTATTCCGCGCCATGGACACCCGCCGTCACCGCAAACACCGGCCCATCCGCCGTACCGTTGATGACCACCACCGGCATCCGGATGGTGGCGCCCCGTCCCACATCCGTGACCAGGAATCCGCGCGCCGTCTGCCCCGATCCTGCCGTGATCTCGCCAACCGTCATCGGTTTTGTGGACATCGTCGTGCTCCTTTGGACGTGCGGGGATATCCGTGCAAACGTGATGAACCCCTCAGACGTTCTTGGATCGAGGATTTCCTTGCGATCTCGCGATTCCCGTCCGCCTCCAGATAGCGCCCATCGAGGTTGAACGTTGCGGGGTCCCTTCCCCGGCCTCAATCCGCCGGTCGCCGCGGCCCGTCAAGTCGTCCGAGCAACGCCGGCAGAGGTAGCGAGGCCAGCGAATCCAGCACGAGATCTGCGCGGTCCAGACCTAGCCGCCGCGTGACCGGATTGGGCACGGCCACGCACAGCATCCCCGCTGCCTTGGCGGCGGCGACGCCGTGGGGCGAATCCTCGAAAGCCACGGCGCGAGGCGCCGCGATCCTTAGTGTGTCGAGGACGGCGAGATACGGGGCCGGATCGGGCTTGTGCGCGCCGGTATCCTCGACGCACTTGATCGTATCGAAATAATCGAGCAGACCCAAGCGCCCGAGATGACCGTATACCCACGCGCGATCCGAACTGGAAGCCAGGCCGATCTTCAGCCGCAACTCCCGAGCCCCGCGGAGATATTCGCGAACACCCGGCAGAACCGGCTGGGCCAGGTTCAGTTGGCGCATCTTGGCACTCCGCTCCGCCCGGATGCGATCGCGATCGACACGGACTCCTCTGAGCCGCTCGAGGTGCTCCAACGGGTCAAAATGGCCCGCCGGTCGCCCAACGCAGTCGGCCCAATCCTCCAGCCGCAGCTCGCACCCGTGGGCCCGATACACCGCTTGCCACGACTGGAAGTCCGTCGTTTCCGTGTCCAGGATCAAGCCGTCGAAATCGAACACCAGGGCAAGGATCGACATTTGTCCTCATCCATAGAAACGAATCGCCACCCGAGTTCTGGGGACACCATACCCAGCTATTCCGGCGTCCCCCGCTTTGGCCCGGGCTTTCCGCGTCGGAGCGTCCGCCCAAGTTGCCGCTCGACCATACGGACGAAGGGCCCTCGGCCCAAGGATCTCCCGCTTCGTTCATGGCGGCGGAGTGGCTGGACCTCGTGCTCCGTGGCTCCCGTGGCGAGAAAGCCCCTCCACTCGCCGACCAGCGCCGGCGACGCCCCACGCTATAGGGCGGAATTCCGGGCACCACGACCCGCGCGATTTGCGGCATGCTGCCGGCCTATCTCTTCCCAGATCCGGACCAAGAGCTGCGGATGGCGTCCCGGGAATTGTCCCCGGATTCCGCGTCAATTGCGCCGGGCTATGCGACGTGTTCTGTTCTGTTGGCAAAATCGCGGCCGGAAGTCGTCGGCACGGCCGCCGCCCCGTTCAGCCGGTTGTTGGACGGCAGGCGCATCGGCTCACTTCTGGGTTCTCGAATACGCGATCGCGCGGGCGACGAGGCTTTCGGCGAAATTGGCGAACGTCAACTCGGCACAGGGCTCTGAGAATGCCCCGTTCCGCCCGGTATCGCTGGGCGACAGGATGAGGCTCGCCGCATCGTACAGGCGCTCACGCACCATCTTCGTCAGGAGGATTTCGTATCGCTTGGCGTACGAAGCATCGCGGAACTCGCCGAAGACTGGGAAGTGAGGTTCAGCCACCGAGACCGGGCGTGTAGGGCCTGTCGCATCCTCCACAAGCATCATATACCCCAACCACGGCTTGGGTGATCCTCGGAACGCCCCTTCCCGAAAAGCGGCCCAGTAGTCCGTTGCGTTTCCGAGCGCCTCCTCGGTTCGGTTGTTGTAGTTGTTCCCGAACGATGGGCCAACCTGCGCCTTGAACTCCACGGTTGCGAACAGGCGACCATCAACCACGACCACGAGGTCCCACTTCTTCTCAGCACGGTAGTACCCGGGCAGCTCGACTCGCGTGCGTCGATGAACAGCCGTATCGCTGACGCCCGCATCCACGATGAGTTTGCGGATGAGCTCGGCGAAGCCGTCAAGATGGGCACCGCCCGTGACAGCGCTTCTTGCGCCTCGGTCTCGATCGCCCGATTTCACACCCTGGGCCTTGGCTTGCCGAGACCGAGTGCGCCAGAAGTGGCGCACGGCACCACGGATCGCGGTCGCCGGATCGTCCCGGCTCCTCACCATCAGCGTCGCCTACTCCTTGTGAACCTGGACGTCAACGGCGGAAAACAATCCAGTGGTCTCGGATCGAATACGCCGCTCGGCCATGTCGAAATAATGCGCATCGACCTCGCAGCCGATGCTGTCGCGACCGCAACGTGCGGCGACGACGCTCGTCGTGCCCGTCCCCATGAACGGATCAAGCACCGTGTCCCCGACGAAGCTGAACATCCGAATCAGGCGTTCGGCGAGTTCCGTCGGATAAGGTGCCGGATGATCTCGTGTGGATGCTCCGGTCAGTCCGGTCCAGATCTGTTGGAACCACCGCTGGTAATCATCAGTGGAGATCACGCTGAGGATTCGCTCAGCGAGCGAGGGCTTTCGGTAGCCACCTGGCTTTCTCTCCATGAGGATGAACTCAATGTCGTTCTTGATCACCGCGTTCGGCTCGTACGGCTTGCCAAGGAATCCTGCTCCGCCGTTCTCAACCTCGTAGACGGCGTTCGCGATCTTGTGCCAGATGATTGGGGCGAGGTTGTCGAAGCCGATGCGCCGGCAATGCTCCTGGATGGAGGCATGAAGCGGCACCACGGTGTGTCGGCCGTCGTTCTTGCGTCGGGAGAGGCAGACATCACCGACAACACAGATGAGACGTCCACCGGGAACCAGCGCGTGGAAGCAGTGCGTCCAAACCCGGTCAAGCTCCGCCAAGAATGTCTCGTAGTCCGAGACGTGCCCCAATTGACCGTCCGAATCACGGTACTCCTTGAGCGTCCAGTAGGGCGGCGAGGTCAAGACGAGATGAACCGAATTGGGCCCCAGATCGCCGAACGACCGCGCATCACGATGAAATAGGTGATGGGTCGTCGGAATCGAGCGCACGGCGTTGTCGATAAGGCTCATCAACCGTGCGTCCTTGGCGATCGCGGGGATCGCCGTCTGCGGGTTCTCGAGCGATCGCAGTTCCTCCGGGACCGACTCCCTTAGGTCGCGCCTGCGGGTCGGCGTGGTTGCAGAGTTCACGAGTGGCGCCACCCCTTCCATCTTCATTTCAGCATTGTACTCCGTGTACTTCGCGTGGTCACCGAGTCGCGCCCTCCGACCGTCCAACTGGGCCCGCGGCTGAGCGGCGGGCCGCGCAGCGGACCGTAATAACAATGCGCCGATCAGCGCTCATCCCGATCTTCCTCCAATTTGCCCTTCACGAGAGCCTTTTGCACAATTGCCCGTTCCGACCATACTGTACTAATCCAGTAAGTATCCCCCGGCAGAGCCGGGGGGTTACCAATTGAACTCAATCCCCACATTGGCGAAGCAGAGCCTCGACCTCCCGCAGAAGCGTCGGCAGGTCATTCTGGAGCACATCCCATGCAACGTTAGTATCGACTACGTCGTAGCCATGGATCAGGATATTGCGGAAGTCGACGATCCGCCGACGCTGGCTGATCTTCGATGCGGTCGCAGCATCGAGTTTAGCCAATCGATTTATGGCCTCACCGATAATCTCAAACTGACGCTCGATCCCCGAACGGAGAAGCGCGTTCTCTGAATAATCATGAACGGTGTGGCCTGCGGCGAACTGAAGGATCAGCCCGATAGCCTGTCTGACGTCCTCCAGGAGCTTTCTGGACTCAAGCCGCATAGAGCACCAACCGGCTGCGGTTGACCGATTCGAGGAAGTAGCGATTTCGAATGGCACTGGTCATGATCAGATCAACGTTGCGCTTGAACAGTTCCCGCAGCGCCTCCAGCAGGCCGAAGTACGCATCGGCGTACTCACCGGTCCGGAGCGGGAGAAACTCGACGAGAAAGTCCAGATCGCTGGCACGGGGATCGAAACGGTTCGTGAGCGCCGACCCGAAGATCTCAAGCCGCCGAACACGGTATTCCGCGCACAGGCGGATCAAGTCATCGCGGTGTTCTTCGATCAGGCAGTTCATAATTTCGATTCCTTCTTGATATCGTATCCCAGCATAGCCAGGCTTTCGCGGATGGCTTGGTCCAGCCGTGTCGACTCCGTAAACTGCTCCTCAAGCTGCTTCGTAAGCCGCATCATTTTCTCCTCGAACGGCTCGCCGTCGTCTTCCTGCGCCTCAGCGCCGACGTAGCGGCCGGGCGTGAGCACGTGGCCGTGCTTGCGGACCTCGCCCAGCGAGGCACTTTTGCAGAAGCCAGGAACGTCGGCGTACGCGCCCGCCTCTTTCTCTCCCCGCCAGGCGTGATAGGTGTCGGCGATGCGGGCGACGTCCGCGTCGGTCAGCTCGCGGTGGGTGCGGTCGACCATGCCGCCGAGCTTGCGCGCGTCGATGAACAGGATCTCGCCGCGGCGGTCGCGGAACTTGCCGTTCTTGCGGTCGCGCGCGAGGAACGACAGGCACGCCGGGATCTGCGTCGAGTAGAAGAGCTGGCCCGGCAGCGCGACCGTGCAGTCCACGACGTCGGCCTCGATCAGGTTTCTGCGGATCTCACCCTCGCCGGACTGGTTGGACGACATCGAGCCGTTGGCGAGTACGAAGCCGGCCACGCCCGCGGGCGCGAGGTGGTGCACGATGTGCTGCACCCACGCGAAGTTGGCGTTGCCCCGGGGCGGCGTGCCGTACTGCCAGCGCTGATCGCCGGCCAGCCGCTCGCCGCCCCAGTCGGAGATGTTGAACGGCGGGTTGGCGAGGATGAAGTCGGCCTTGAGGTCCGGATGGCGGTCGTTGTGGAAGGTGTCGCCGTGGGCGATCTGGCCGTCGATGCCGCGGATGGCGAGGTTCATCTTCGCGAGCCGCCAGGTGGTGTAGTTCGACTCCTGGCCGTAGATCGAAATGTCGGGCTTGGCTTTCCGGGCTGCCTGCCTGCCGGCAGGCAGATTGCCGTTGCCGGTCGCGTGGGCGCGGATGAACTCCACCGACTGCACGAACATGCCCGAAGAGCCGCAGCAGGGGTCGTACACACGGCCGCGGTAGGGCTCGAGCATCTCGACCAGCAACTTCACCACGCAGCGCGGCGTGTAGAACTCGCCGCCCTTCTTGCCCTCGGCGCTCGCGAACTGCGAGAGGAAGTACTCGTAGACGCGGCCGAGCACGTCCTTGGCGCGCGCGGCCTCGTCGCCGATCGTGATATTGCTGATCATGTCGATGAGCTGGCCGAGGCGCGTCTTGTCGAGTGCCGGACGCCCGTATTCCTTGGGCAGCACGCCCTTCAGCGCGGGATTGTCGCGCTCGATGCCGACCATCGCGTCGTCCACGAGTCGGCCGATGGTGGATTGCTTCGCCTGGGCCCTCAGGTGCGCCCAGCGCGCCTCCGGCGGCACCCAGAAGATGCTCAGGGCGCGGTATTCGTCAGGGTCCTCGGGGTCGGCGCCTGCCGGTTTCTCGGCCACGAGTTTCTCATGCTGCTCGTCGAAGGCGTCGGAGATGTATTTGAGGAAGATGAGTCCCAGGACGACGTGCTTGTACTCGGCGGCATCCATCGAGCCGCGGAGCGCGTCGGCCATCTGCCAGAGCTGGGCCTCGTAGCCGACGGTGGCACCCGTGGATGTGGTTGCGTCCGTTTGTTTCGCGCGTTTCGCCAAGTTTTACCTCACGCGGCGGTCGCTGATGCCTGCGAGTTGGGGGCATCTAGCGGTCGGGTTCAGCCGCGTTGCGGAGCGTAGCGGAGCAATGTCGGCCGCAACCAAATTGTTGTTACCATCAGCACGAGGTCAGATTTAGAATCAGGAAAAGGCAGCTCTTCCGTCACTTGTTGAAAAACCCGGATGCCCCGCCTTTCAGCCTTGAGCGCTATATTGTCCGACGGCTCGACGCCGATTTTTATGTCCAAAGGCACGGCAAATTTCCCTGAACCAACGCCTACCTCCAACCCTTTGGCGGGAGGGGGAGGCATTACTTGGCGTATTACCTCTAATTCGGCATAATAAGCTTCGCGATTCCTTTCGAATCACCCATCGTCTCTATCGCTAAATTTCTCAAATGGTCCTATTTGGGCCATGCGAGTCACCCATCATGCTCGCCTGACCTCAGGCGAGAGCCGACCTAAAAAGTAATAACCCTGTCGCTCTCAACGACCCATGCCGCCAGTTCGGGCATTGTAGACTTCTCAGCACCGTCAAAATACGGATGGTTCTTGTAGATTCCACACCGTGCCATGCAGGTTCCGCACACCTTCACGGGAACGCCTCGGGCCATAAGGTCTTTGAGCATTTGAGATAAATCTTGGTCGTAGCCTTCCGGCGGCTTGCAAACATCGCGAGCCATATCAACAGAGTCGTTCATCAGGAAAATTCTAACTTCCTGTCCAGTCTTCGCCAGTTCTCCGGCCAAGCGCAGGCCATTCCAAGTCACATCGGTATTGTCGTATGGCTCACGGTTAAAGATTATCAGCACCTTCATCGGTTTTTCCTTTCGCGGTTTTTTTGACGGCTGACTACGGCTGTACGGTTTTTCGCTACCTACGTTTCTCTTGCCGAGCGTCTGTATATACGCTTGGGGTCTTGACGATCCATCGACCTCCAAGATCCGAGTGATTATGGGCAGCGTACCGATCCGCTCGGGATTATATACGGAATCCGTGTAACATCCCTGCGGCCCGTGGCGACTACAAGGCGTCGGCCGGGCTCCGCACCCCTTTGCCGCCACGATTCAAGACATGCGTGTAAATCATCGTCGTCTTCACGTCGTTGTGGCCAAGCAATTCCTGAATGGTTCGGATGTCATAGCCGTCCTCGAGCAGGTGCGTCGGAAAAGAGCGGCGCAGGGTGTGACGGGTGGCATGTCTGCCGATTCCCGTCGCGATGGCGGCGTCTCCAATCGGGGCGGCTCGGGCCGTGGAGAGGGACCGGGGCTCGGTGCGGGCGCAGAGGGAGTCGGACGCGACACGGCCCCGGTGGGCAGGGTCTGCGGCAGAGGGCCGCGCGTTGCGTGCCGCGCCGGCCGAGACGCATGCGCGTCGTTCATCGTGTGATCCCCAGGCGCCCGCGTTCGAATGCCCTCCCGTGGCGCTCCCGGAGAATCGCTGGAACGACCCAACCCTAGCCCAGACCCAACGGAGTGTCAAGGAAGGCGGCGCAGGAATTCCGAGGGCAGGAGACAGCGGGCAGATTGCAGGAAGCTGAGGCGGGATAAGGCGATGGTCAAAGGGCGGTTGGCAGCAGAAAGGCGGGAAAGGCGGTTCAGGTTCTGAGCCGTGGGTCCAGGGCGTCGCGCAGGCCGTCGCCGAGAAGATTGAAGCCAAGGACGGCCAACATGATGGCGAGGCCCGGGATCGTGGCGATGTGCGGCGCCATCAGAAGGAAGTCGCGCCCCGTGGCCACCATCAATCCCCACGACGCCGTCGGGGGCTGCACGCCCAAACCCAGGAACGACAGTGCCGCCTCCACCAGGATCGCGTTGGCCATGTACAGCGTCGAGTAGACGATGAGCGTCGGAAGAAAATTCGGCAGGAGATGCCGCAGCAGGATCGCCGCCGTAGGCGTACCCATGGCCCGGGCGGCCTGGATGTAGTCCATCTCGCGGAGCGAGAGAACCGAGGCCCGCACGATCCTCGTGAAAGCGGGCATGGCCCATATGCCCACGGCCAGCGTCGTGTTGAGGACACCCGGACCGAGAGCGCTCACCACCGCGATGGCCAGCAACAGATACGGAAACGCCAGCAGGATTTCCAGTCCGCGGCTGATCACGCTGTCGACGACACCGCCCGCGTATCCCGAGATGGTCCCGAAGAGAAGGCCAAGGCTCAGCGCGATGCCGACCGCGACCGTCCCGACCAGGAGGGCGACGCGGGTGCCGTAGATGATCCGGCTGAGGATATCCCGGCCGAACTCGTCGGCGCCCAGCAAAAAGCGCGACCCCGGCGGCGTTCGCTTGGCGACCAGATCCTGGAGGCTCGGGTCGTGGGGGGCCAGCACCGGTGCGAAGACGGCGGCCAGGAGCAGGCCTGCCACGATCACCAGGCCCACCACGGCCAGACGATTCCGCCGGAACCGGTTCCAGGCATCCGCCCGCACTGCAGATTCCGCAGATTGCACGTTCACTTGAACACCAGGACGCTATTCATCCGCAGATTGCGCAGATTGGCCGATTTCACGGAGGACAACGTCCAAGAGAATCTGCGTAATCTGCGTAATCTGTGGAGCCATTCCGTCCCCGGCCCTCATCTGCGGCTGACCCGCGGATCGAACATCGCGTACGAGATGTCCACCAGCAGGTTGATCAGCACGAAGGCCAGGGCGAAAACCAAGATGGCGCCCTGCAACAGGATGTAGTCGCGGGCGAAGATCGCCCGCACGATAAGACGCCCCATCCCCGGCCACGCGAACACGGTCTCCGTCAGCACGGCGCCTCCCAGCAGCTGCCCCACCTGCAGTCCCAGCAACGTGACGATGGGGATGCAGGCATTGCGGAGACCGTGTTTGAGCACCACCGCCTGCTCGCGCACTCCTTTGGCCCGCGCCGTCCGGATGTAGTCTTCGCGCAACACCTCCAGCACGCTGGAGCGCGTCATCCGGGCCACCATCGCCAACGAGGGCAGCGAAAGCGTGCCGGCGGGAAGGATGAGATGGCGCAGCGATCCGCTCCCCCCTACGGGGAGCCAGTTGAGCCAGAGGCTGAAAAACACGATCAGCGTGAGGCCCGTCCAGAAGACGGGCATCGACAGGCCAAAAAGCGAGGTGAGTCGTATCGCGCCGTCGAACAGGGAATTCGGCCACACGGCGGACACGACGCCCGCAAGCACACCGCAGACCACGGCGATGAGCAGCGCCGCACCGGTCAATTCCAGCGTGGCCGGCCAGACGTCGGCCAACTCCTGGCTCACCTGCCGGCGCTCGCGCAGGGAGCGACCCAGGTCCCCGTGGAGGAGGTTCCCGATGTACTGCATGTACCGGACGAGCAGGGGTTTATCGAGTCCGAGGGCCTGGCGCACCGCCGCCACGGACTCCGGCGTGGCGTGCTCCCCCAACATCAGCGTGACCGGATCACCGGGGATCAGCTCGATCGTGAGCATGACCGCGAAGATGACCCCGAGGACCACGGGAACGGCCTGCAGCAAGCGGCGCAAGAGATAGAACGTCATCGAAAGGCCGACGCCCCCGAGCCGCCCGACTCGGGGGCAGCGACAGACAACGAGATTAACAGCGAGTCTACTTGTCCATCCAGACCGTGGTCAGATCCAGATTGTACTCGACCGGGTGAATGGAGAACCCGCGCACGTACCGCTGGGTGACCGCCACCTCCTTGGTGTTGGCGACGGGGATCCAGACCGGGTCCTTGGCCATGATCGTCTGGACCTCCCCGTACATCTTCTCGCGCGCCGCCTGGTCCACGCTGCTCCGCGCCTTCTCGATCAGTTCGTCCACCCTCTTGTTGCAGTATCTGGCGCGGTTCCAGCCCGCCGGCGGGACGCTCTTGCACAGGAAGGACGAGTACATCGTGTAGTCGGCGTCGTTGTTGGTGGTGATCCAGCCGAAGGTGTACATGTGGTGATCCAGATTGGCCGAGCGCATCTGGCTGAACACCGCGCCCCACTCCAGGAACTGGAGGCGCGCATCCACGCCGACCTCCTTCAGCTCCGCCTGCACCGCCTCGGCCATCTCGCCGTCCTTCAGGTAGCGGCCTCGCGAGGCCAGCCAGGACAGCGTCATCTTCTGCCCGCCTTTCTGCAGGATGCCGTCTGGGCCGGGCGCCCAGCCGGCTTTGGCGAAAAGCGCCTTCGCCTTCGCCTTGTCGTACGGGTACAGCTTGTCGAACTGCATGTCCTTGAATCCGAAGACCGTGGGGGCCAGATAGCTTCTCGGCCGGACCGCCGACCCCTCGTAGATGTTTTCGAGGATGCCGTTGATGTCCACGGCGTGAAACATGGCCTGGCGCACCAGTGGGTCGTCCACGATGGGCTTGGCCAGGTTGAACCCCACGAAGATGATGCGGCCGCCCACCACCTCGTACACGTTGAACTTCCCCTCGCGTTTGATGTTCGGCAACTCGGCGGGGGACGGGATCAGGACCATGTCCGCCTCGCCCGTCCGGAGCGCGATCATGCGGGCGCCCTCCTCCGGCACCACCTTGAAGACGACGCGGTCCACCCGGGCTTTGTCGCCCCAGTAGTCGTTGTTCCGCTCGATCGTGATGCTGGTGTTCGTCCGCCACTCCACGAACGTGAAGGGCCCGGTACCCACCGGGTTCCGGCCGTAGTTCTCAGCGTGCTTCTTCACCGCCGTCGGCGACACGATGCCCATATAGGCCATGGCCAGGGAGCGCAGCGTCGGCCCGTATGGCTCCTTCGTGAGAATGTCCACGGTCAGGTCGTCCACGACCTCTGCGCCGGCAAACGGACCGGCCAGGCTGGCCCAGCGCGCGCCCGGCTTCTCGTTGAAGGCCCGATCGATCGTAAACTTCACCGCCGCGGCGTTGAACGGCGTCCCGTCATGGAATTTCACATGCGGCCGGAGCTTGAACCGGACCTTGGTCGGCGAGAGCTGCTGCCAGCTTGTCGCCAGCCGCGGCGTGAGCTTTCCCTGTTCGTCCAGGACCAGGAGCGGCTCCGTGATGTTGTAGTACACCCACGCGCCGGGGCCGGTCGTCTCCAGGTTGGAATCCAGCGACACCGGGTCGGTGGGCCGAACGATAGTCAGCGTCCCGCCGCGCTTCTCACCCGCCGTCGCCGCCGGCACCCAACCCGCGACCGCCAGCGTCAGCGCACAGACCGCCAGTACCCGCATGACCCGCTGCGAGATCTTCGTGTTCATGGCACACTCCTTCCGCGAAGCCGGGGGCGGCCCCGGCGCTCCGGCCCCCCTCAGGTCAGGGCCACCAGCTCGTCCAGGTTCTCCCAACCCATGCTGCGACGGCCATTCTCGAGGTCGTGGATCAACGCGATGAGTCGATCCAGGAGGGGTGTGGCGACACCGAGGCGCCGTCCCTTGGCCGCCACGATGCCGAGCTGCGAGTCCACCTCGGTCTGCCGCTTACGGACGGCGAGGTCGCGCCAGACGCCGGTCTTGACCTTGGTGTGTTTTCGATAGAAGCGCGCCACCAGGGCCATGGCCTCCCCGGCGGCGGCGCGATCCCCTCCCGCGCCCCGCCGATAGAGCGTCGGATCGAATTCGTCGAACGCCGCCAAACGTACGCCCGCGGCCTCGGCGACCGCCATGGCCTCGGCCACCAGGCGGACCAGCATGCGCTGCGTGGGGAACGGCCGCTCCACCACCTCGTATACCGTCGCGTCGGTGAGCGCCGTGGCGAAGAGCAGCGCGGCAAGGCATAGCTTGGCCCAGAGGTAGCCCCAGATGTTCCCGGTCACACGGGTGGGGATGACGGCCGACAGGAGGTCGGCCAGCTCTCCCACGCGCGTCGTGCGAGCGCCGTCCAGCTCCCCCACGACGAAGCTGCCCGCGCCGCCGAAACGGACCCGCCCCGGAGCGATCCAATCGGCCGCCCAGTTCACCAGGCACCCGACCGTGCGGGCCGCGCCGATCCGCTCCGCGATCAACTCCTCGTTCAAACCGTTCTGGATGGAAACCACCAGCGACCCATCGGTGAGGTGCGGGACGATCTGGTCGAGGGCGGCCGGCGTCGCCTGCGCCTTGACCGCCAGCAGGACGAGCCGGAGCGGTCCCTGGACTTCGGACGGGGTCAGCGCCGTAACCGGCACGCGCCAATTGCCTCGGGTATCCTCCACGCTGAGGCCGTCGCGCTTCAACGCAGCCACGTGGCCCTCGTGGATGTCCACCAGCAGCACGCCGTGGCCGGCGCGGGCCAGCGCCCCTCCCGTGATGCCACCGATGGCTCCCGCCCCCCACACGGCGATATCCATGGCGGCGTATTATCTTGAGATTGCGAAAGCGTGTCAAGGAGACAGGCGGCGCGCCCTTTTCTCTGCGTTGTGCCACCGCCGTGCTTTTGGTACACTTCGAGAGGCGGTGCGAAACGTGTCGTCCGCTCCGGGAGGTCACGCGAATGCAGGATCCCGGCTGGGTCCTTGAGACGTGGGGCTACATCGGCATCGCCGTCGTCGTCATCCTCGGGAACATGGGTTTGCCCATCCCCGAGGAGACGATCCTCATCCTGGCCGGCTATCTGGTGTGGGAGGGAAAGCTCCGCCTCCCCATCGTGGTCGCGGTCGGCCTCGTCAGCGCTATCGCCGGGGACAATCTGGGGTACTGGATCGGGCGCGCGTTCGGCCGGAGGGCGGTTGAGCGCTACGAACGCTGGCTCTTCGTGACCCCCGCGCGTCTGGACACGATGCAGCGCGTGGTCGCCCGCTACGGCCCGTTGGCCGTCTTTGCTGCGCGGTTCCTTCCCGGGCTGCGCTTCCTCGCCGGGCCTGTCGCCGGGATCAGCGGTCTCCGCCCGATGCCCTTCATCCTCGCCAACATCCTCGGCGCCTCGCTCTACGTCCCGGCCGCCGTCGGCATCGGATATGCCGTCGGCCTGGGCTGGGGAGAATACCTCACCCGGTTGGAGCACGCGGCCTGGCGGTTGGAGTACCTCGTCCTGATCTTCGTGCTCTGCGCGACCGTCGCGCTTCTGGCGTGGCGGGCGCTCCGCGCGACTCGGCCGCGGTGACCCCCGCGACCGGTGGGGGCCGCAGCCGGTCAGCCTGTTCGCGTCAGCACCTCGACCCCATCGGCTCTCCCGACAATCACCCGATCCGCCACGCCGAGAAAGAGCCCGGTCCCCACGATGCCGGCCCGGCCGAGCAGGCGCGCCTCCAGCTCGACGGGATTCGCGATCCCGCCCTCGAACCGACAGTGCAGGATGTAATTGCCTTCGTCCGTCACAAAGGGACGACCGTTGATCTCCGTCCGGAGGGTGGGTTTTCCGCCCAGGGACTCCACGAACGCCAGATGGGATTTCCAGCCGAACGGAACGACCTCCACCGGGAGGGGCGCCTTGGCCCCCAGGCGGGGCACCAGCTTGGTTTCGTCGACCAGGATGACCACGCGCCGCGACGCGGTGGCGACGATCTTCTCCCATAGCAGCGCCCCGCCCAGCCCCTTGACGAGGTCAAGGTTCGGGTCCACCTCGTCCGCACCGTCGAGGTTCAGGTCCAGCGTCGGATGATCCTCGAGGGTCGCCAGGGGCACACCCGACTCCCGCGCCACCGCCGCGATCCCGCTGGAGGACGGAACCCCGATGACGTCCCGCAGCGTTCCCTCGCGAAGTTTTCTTCCGACGGCTTGAACCATCAGCGCCGACGTGCTTCCGCTGCCCAGGCCCAGGACCATTCCGGATTTCACCAGATCCGCGCCATGCTCGGCGGCGGCCTGTTTCGGGTTCATGATCGCGCTCCCTTCCGCGAGAAGAGCGAAAACGGTTGCATCCGCAGATTACGCAGATTGGCCTATTTCCAGAGGAGTCGAAAGACCTCACCAAGACCACACGTTTCTACGAGCGTGTGGTCCAGATGGGCCGATTTGAAACGCACGACCATCGCGGATGAATCTGCGCAATCTGCGGATCGAAATAGTCCGCAGCGCCGAGCACTCCTCCGCGCCGCCGCATGGTTGCTTCCAAATCGCCCAGTTGCCCAGTTGTCAAATCGCCCAATTGCCAAGGTGCCGTCTTTTACCTCGCAACCAACTTCATCGCCCGCGCGGCCACGTTGTCCGGCGTGAAGCCGAACTGCTCGAAGAGGATCTTGGCCGGCGCGGACGCCCCGAACCGCGTCATGCCGACCACGTCGCCCTGCAGACCGACGTATTTGTACCAACCGATGGGGCTACCGGCCTCGACCGCCAGACGGGCCGGCACCGCGGGCGGGAGGACCGCATCCCGGTACGCCTGCGGCTGCGCCTCGAACAGCTCCCACGACGGCATGCTCACCACGCGAGCCGCGATTCCCTTCTCCTGTAGCACCTTGCGCGCGTCGAGGGCCACCTCGACCTCGGAGCCGGTGGCGATCAGAATCACCTGGGGCTTCCCGCCAGCCGCGTCGGCGAGAACATACGCCCCGTGCTCCACACCGCCCTCGGGTTGCATCCCGCCTCTGTTCAGGTTCGGCAGGTTCTGCCGCGTCAGGATGAGACACGTCGGGCCCCGATGTGTGAGCGCCGCCCGCCAGGCCTCCACGGCCTCGGCGGCGTCCGCCGGCCGGATCACGCGAAGACCGGGGATGGCGCGCAGCGCCATGATGTGCTCGATGGGCTGGTGCGTGGGTCCGTCCTCGCCCAGCCCGATGCTGTCGTGCGTGAAGACGTAGATGACCGGCGCGCCCATGAGAGCGGCCAGCCGGACCGCCGGACGCATGTAGTCGGAGAACACGAGAAAAGTGGCCACATAGGGCCGCAGACCGCCGTGCAGCGCCATCCCGTTGGCGATGGCGCCCATGGCGTGCTCCCGCACGCCAAAGCGGAAGTTGCGGCCTCCGGGATTTCCGGCTTGAAACTCGCCGCCCTCCGGGACGTAGGTGTTGTTCGACGGCGCCAGGTCGGCCGACCCGCCCAGCAGATTGCCGACCGTGGCGTAGACGGCCTGGATGACCTTGCCGGACACGGCCCGCGTCGCCACGGCTGGGTCGCCGGGCGCGTACGTCGGCAGCGCCGCATCCCACCCGGCGGGGAGCTGCCCGCTCAAGTACCGCCGCCAACGCGCCGCCTCGGCGGGAAACGCGGCCGCATAGGCCTCGAACCGTTGCTGCCACTCCGCTTCCCGGTCCTTGCCCCGCGCCACGGCTCTGCCAAACTCCTTCCGCGCATCCTCCGGTACCAGGAAGGCGGGCGACTCGGGCCAGCCCAGCTTCCGTTTTGTCAGCCTGACCTCCTCTTCGCCCAGCGGCTCGCCGTGAGCCTTGTTTGTGTCCTGCTTGCCGGGACTCCCGAACCCGATATGCGTCCGGCACATGATGAGGGACGGCCGCGTCGCCTCGGCTTGCGCCGCGCGGATGGCGGCCTCAACGGCGCCCAGGTCGTTCCCGTCGGCCACCCGCTCCACGTGCCAATGATAGGCCTCGAAGCGGCGGCCGACGTCCTCCGTGAAAGCCAGCTCCGTGCTGCCGTCGATGGAGATCTTGTTGTCGTCGTACAGATAGATCAGCTTGCCGAGCTTCAAGTGGCCCGCAAGCGAGGCCGCCTCGGAGGACACGCCCTCCATCAGGTCGCCGTCGCTCACGATGGCGTAGGTGTGATGATCGACAAGCGTGTACCCGGGCCGATTGAACTGCGCCGCCATCCAGCGCTCGGCGATGGCCATGCCGATTCCGGTCGCGAAGCCCTGCCCCAGCGGACCCGTCGTGGTCTCGACACCGGCCGTGTGCCCATGCTCCGGGTGACCGGGTGTACGGCTCCCCCATTGCCTGAACTGCTGGAGATCCTCCAGGGAAAGGTCGTATCCGGTCAGGTGAAGCAGCGCGTACAGCAGCATGGATCCGTGCCCCGCCGACAGCACGAACCGATCCCGGTCCGGCCAGGTGGGATTGACAGGGTTGTGCTTCAGAAACCGGGTCCACAGGACGTAGGCCATCGCCGCGGCGCCCATGGGCATGCCCGGGTGGCCGGACTTGGCTTTCTGGACGGCATCGGCCGCCAGCATCCGGATGGTGTTGATGCAGATCTGATCAAGGTGGTCCGTCGCTTGAGACATCGGTAGCCTCCCGTAACGTGGTCGGAATCGTCGCAGGTCGTGCGTCCCGCGGAGCCCCCGCGGCATCCGGAAGCCTACCATATCGGATCGCTCGGTCTGCAACAAGAAAAACTCAGGGGACCCGCGCGATCCCGTGACGGAGGACCGTAGTCTGGATATAATTCGTGACCACAGCGGCTTTGGAGAGGAACGGGACCCCCGCGATGGACCGAGACGATGGGTAAGATCTCTGAGTGGATCCGGCGCCGGTGGATCGGCTGCCTCGTTGCCGCCGCCGCGCTGTTTGCCGGCCTGATGTTGGCGGCCGCCGTGCTCCTGCGCGCGTACGCCCCCGCGCTATCCCGCGAAAGGCTCGAGTCCGCCCTGACTGCGGGCTTGGGGCGACCCGTCCGGATCGAGCGGGTGACGCTCTCCCTGTGGCTGGCCCGCGCCGTGATCGAAAATCTCCGCGTCGAGCCCGGCCCCGGCGAAGGGGCGGAGCCCGTCCTCCGCATCGGCCGGACGGAAGTCCGCGTCGGCATCAGCAGCCTCTGGAGGCGGCAGATCGTCCTGTCCACCATCCGGCTTCAGGATGTCGGCCTGCGCGTCGCCGGATCCGGCCGGGGTGGGTCTGTTCCCCCGCTGGACATCCCCGAGACCGTGGACCTGGGTCCGGTCACGGTCCGCATCGGGGCCGTCCGGATCGGGCGCGGCGAGGTCGTTTATCGCGACGATGCGCGGGGGCTCGGCGTGGAGGCCCGCGGCCTCGAGGCCGCCCTGCGCCCGGCGCGACGAGGGGTCGACCTCGACCTTCGCCTGAGCAGCCTCTCGGTGCGGGCCGCGGGCGGTCTGGAGACCATCACGGGTATCCAGGCCTCGGGCTGGCTGCACCGCGACCTGCTCTCCGTTCGATCCCTCGCCGTCCGGTGGCAAGACCGGCCGATCCGGGTGATGGGAGAGATCCGCCACCCGTTTGCCGCCGCCGAGGTCGGTCTTCGCATCGAGGGCGAGGTCGACCTGGCCCAGGTGTCCCGGCGCCTCGAGACACCCTGGCCGCTGGCGGGCGTGGCCGAGGTGAAGGCCGACGTCCGCGGGCCGCTGAACGCGCTCCACGCCTCCGGACAGGTCTCCGTTCCCCGCCTCGCCGCCGGACCCGTGCAGGCACAGGACGTCGTCGTCCGCGGGAGGGGAAGTCAGGCCGACCTCGGTCTCCGGATAGGGGGAAAAGTGGACCTCGCGCCGCTCGCCGGCGGCCTGAATGCCCCCTGGCCTCTCACGGGTCTGGCGGCCGTCGACGCCGAGGTCCGGGGCGCCCCGGCTGCCTTGCGGATCGCCGGGAGCGTCGGGGTTCCCCGCCTCGCCGCCGGACCCATCCGGGCGCAGGATGTCTCCGCCCGCGGGACGTGGAGCGACAACGTGCTCGACCTCACGCAGATTTCGGCGCGGATCTTCGAGGGAACCCTGGACGGGTCCTTCCGGATGCCGCCCGATCGGCTCGCCGAGACGCGCGCGGCATTTGTGCTGCGGCGCGCCTCGGTCGCCGCGCTCGAAACCCTGGCGCCCGGCCCCCTCGGTTTTCGGGGCACGCTCGATCTGAAGGCCGATCTCGAGGGCGATCCGCGGCGGCCCGAGAACGCCCGCGGGCGGTTTCGCCTGACCGCGAACCAGCTCACCCTGCCGGGAGATCTGAACAGGCTCGGCGCGGGCACGCTGACCGCGGCGGGCACCCTCCACGGCGCGATCGCGGTTTTGGACGAGGCCGTGGGGCGCTGGGCCGGCGGACGGGTCCGGGTGTCGGGCCGCCTGGACGCCGGAGGGCCGGCCGGGCTGCGTTTCGCGGCGGATGCCGATCTCGGCGTCGTCGCTCCCCTCTGGAACCTGCGGGACTTCGCCGGACACGCCGCCGTGACGGGCGAGGTCGACGGCCGCTGGGCGGAACCGGAACTGACCGGCCAGGCGCGCGCGGCCCCCGTCACCGTGGCCGGCGTAGCGCTCGACAGACTCCACGTGCCCTTTCGGTTCCGCGGTACGACCCTGACGGTGGAATCGGCCACCGCCGACCTCGGGCAAAGCCGCGCGAACGTCTCCGGAACGCTCGTCTGGGACGACGCCGGCCCCGCCGCGGCGGCGGGGGGCATGCGCTTCCGCGCCGATCCGATCACGGTGGCCGCCCAGTGGGAAGACCTGCGGCGGTGGCTTCCCGCCGTCGCGCAGGGCAGCGGCCGCCTGCTCCTCGCCGGACGCGCGGACGGCACACCGGCCGAATGGAAGGCGGAGGGCACGCTCGACGCCGCGGCCCTCGTGTCGCACGACGTCCGCATCCAGGACCTGAGGGCCGCGTTCGGCCTGAACCAGGATCGGGTCGAGGTATCCTCGCTGCGTGCCGGGATCAACGGCGTCCCCGCCCGCGGGTCGGGGGTGTGGAACTGGGACGGTAGCGGCCGGGCCACGGCCGAGGTGGGGCCTGCAGACCTGGCCGGAATTCCGGGCGTATCCCCGGACGCGGGGCTCCGCGGGATGGGACAGGCGCGCGTGGAGGCGGCCGTTGGTGGCGGAACCCTCGACGCGTCCGGCACCGTGACGCTCCAGCGCACGGTCGTCAGGGACTTCGCGTTGGGAAACGGGTCGGGGAGATTTGCACTGCACGGCGGCCAGCTCCAGGCCGACCTGGACTTCCCCGAAGCCCGGCTCTCGGCGGTGGCGCAGGGACCGGTCGACGGCAGTCGGCCTCTCGCCGTTCGGCTCGACGCGCGCGAGTTGGCCCTGGCGCCCGCGCTTCGTGGAGTCGAGAAACTCCGCAGCCTGGACGTGGACGGAACCCTGACCGCGGTGGCCGAGTTCCAGGTTCCCCTTTCGCAGCCCGCGGCGGCGCGCGGCGTGGTGACACTGGCCCCGGTCCGGCTCCGCGTGGCCGGCGAAGAGTGGACGGACCGGGCTCCCGTGGCGCTGCGGTGGGAAGCCGACCTTCTCACGGTGGACCGTCTGCACCTGGGCAGCCGCCTGGGAGATCTCAAGGTCTCCGGCCTGGTGAACCCCTGGGGCGCCCTGGACCTGCAGATCGACGGCCGCGTGCCGCTCGCCGTCCTTCCCGCCTTCCGCCCGGAGATTCGCCAGGTCGCCGGGACGGCGACGATCCTCGGCCGGATCCGCGGCACGGCGGGGGCGCCCCGCCCCACGGGCGAGGCGACGATCCAGGCGGCGACGTTCCAGCTCCGCGACCGGCCGGAGATCTTTCGCGATGTCGAGGCACAGATCCTGTTTTCGCCCGACGGGCTGCGTCTCGCGCAGGCGACGGCGTCGCTGGGGCGCGGGCAGATCCGCGCCAGCGGGGATCTCACCCTGGACGGTTGGCGGCCGGGGGCCTACCGGATCACCGCCGCCGGGACGAACGTCTCCATCGCCCCCATCGAAGGCCTGCAAACCGCGTGGGACTTCGATCTGGAGCTGGCGGGGCAAGGCGACCGGAGGCTGCTCCGGGGGGAGGGCCGTCTCGTCCAGGGACGCTACACCGGACAGTTGAATCTCGTCAGTCTGCTGTTGAGTCGGCAGTCGGAGCCGGCGGCGGATGCGTCGCCCGCCATCCCCATCCACGTCGTCCTGCTGCTGAACAACAATTTCCGGGTGGACACCAACTGGGCGCGGCTTCGGATCGACGGCAGGCTCAGTCTCGAGGGCACGACGGCCAGACCCATTGTCCTGGGGTCTCTGGAGTCGCAGGAGGGGCGCATCACGTTCCGGAAGCATCGCTGGACCGTCACCTCTGCCGCCGCCCGGTTCGCGGACCCGCGCCGCATTGAACCGATCCTCGACGTGACCGGCCGCGCCTCGATCAACCAATACGACGTGACCCTGCATCTCTCCGGACGTCTGAACGAACTCGTCTTCCGCTTCTCCTCGGTCCCGCCGCTGAAGGAACAGGAGCTCCTGTCGCTGGTCACCGTGGGCACGACCAGCGCCACCGCCGGCGCGGCATTCGGGGAAGTGGGACAGCTTCTTGCCGAGGACATCCTCGGTCTGGCCACCGGCGGCTTCGCGCCGGAAACGTTGGGGGTCGAGAAGACCGAGAAGAACCAGGAGGTGTTCAACGTCGGGAAGCAGGTCGGCGAGGACGTCCGTGTCCTCTACTCGCAAGCGTTGTCGGGGGCGTCGAAGCGCGTCCTGCGGATCGAATATCAGGTGATCGGTCCGGTCCTCCTCTCCGGCGAGCAGGATTTTCAGGGCGGCTTCGCGGGCGACATCCTGATCCGGCTGAGATTCCGATGAGACCCTGCCGGGTGTGTCTCGTGGGAGCGGTGGGACTCGTCCTGTGGCTGGGTGGGTTGGGTCTCTCCGCCGCCGTCGCGGCCGACATCATCCTCGGGATAGACCTGGTCTCCCCGCATCAATTCCCGGCGGATCTGGTCCGAGCCGCCGTCGGGGACCTGACGGGTCGGCTGCTCTCGCGCGCCGCGGTCCGGGACAGCCTGAACCGCGTCTGGTCTCTGGGTCTCTTCAGCGGCCTCTGGGTCGAGGAGACGCCCGCGGAGGGCGGCGTGCGGTTGCGCTTCCATCTTGTCCGCCGGCCGTTCGTGCGCCGTCTCGCGTGGGAGGGCGATCCGGGCCTTCCCACGGTGGATCTGGCCGATGCCGCGGGGCTGGCGTTGGGCGGCGATGCCGGACCGGACCGGCTCCAGCAGGCCCGTCGAAGTCTGCTGGCGTCTTACGCGCGGGAGGGCTATTTTGCCGCTCGGGTGGACATCCGGACGCACCAGGACCCCGCCGCGAACGGTCGAGACCTGACCATCGTCGTCCACTCCGGACCGAGGGCTCGGATCGGCACGGTGGACCTTCGCGGCGTCGCCGGTGCGGAGGCTGCGGCTCTTCGACGATCACTCAAGCTGGACGCGGGCGGCGAGTATGGCGAGCGGGCGGCCCGCGAGCGCGTGCAACGCCTGGAGGACGCGCTGCGCAAGGACGGGTACTTCGAGGCGCAGCTTCGGCTGACCAGGGCGGTCTGGGATTCCGCCTCGAATCGCGTCGCCATCGAGGTCGAGGCGGAGCGCGGACCGAAGTACCGGGTGGAGTTTCACGGCGTCGCGGCGTTGAAGGAGTCCGATCTGCGCGACGGCCTCGGCTTCACGGAGAGCGGCGTGGTCGACGAGACCGAGGTGGCCACCAACGCGCGGGAGATCGAGGCGGTGTACCGGGAGTCCGGCTACCACTTCGCGCGGGTTGCCGGCTCGCTCGGTAAAAACGGCGGACACCGCACGATCCGCTTCGACGTGTCGGAAGGACCACGGGTGACCGTCGCGGCGATCAACATCTGGGGGAATCGAGCCATCCCCGCCAAACAGCTGGCGGAGCGGATGACGACCCGGCCTCCGGGCATCCTGCACGCCGGGGTCTTCCGGCAGGACGTCCTCGATGGGGACCTGTTGGCGCTGACCGCCTTCTATCGGACGCAGGGCTTTTTGGAGGCCGCGGTCGGACCGGCGGAGGTCGAGTTCTCCGACGACCGACGCCAGGTGTGGATCACCCTGCCGGTGCGGGAAGGGCCGCGCGTCCTGGTCGGAAGCGTATCCGTGGAGGGCGCCCGTGTGCGGTCCGCGGAAGACATCCTGGCGGCGCTGCCGTTCAGGACGGGTGACCCGTGGGTTCCGTCGAAAGCGACCGATGCGCAGCGCGCCGTCGGGCGCCTGTACGCCCAGCGCGGCTACCTCTACTCGCAGATCGGGGTCGAGACCGGGCGGATCGGGGATCGGATGGACATTGTCCTGCGAATCGACGAGGGGGATCCGACCCGTGTGGGCCGCATTCTGGTCGCCGGTCTGATCGCGACCGACGAGGAGGTGGTGCGGCGCGAGGTCCCCTTCCGGTCGGGCGACCCGTTCGACCCCGAGCTTCTGGTGGAGACCGAGCGCCGTCTGTCCGGGCTTGGTGTGTTCGAGCGGATTCATGTCGGTCCGCTCCGCCCGCCCCAGGCGCCCTTCGCGGACGTCGAGATCGCGTTGCGCGAAGCGAAGCCGTGGCGGGTGGAATTCGGCGGCGGCTATGGCACGGATCGCGGCTGGCGAGGCCTCCTGGAGATCGGGCACGACAACCTCTTTGGCTCCGCGCGAAGCGCCAGCGTCCGGGAAAAGGTGGCCGAGGACGGCGATCGAACCGATCTCACGTACCGGACCCCGTGGCTGTTCGGGGTGCCGCTGCAGGCGGACGCCACGGTGTTTCGGGAACAGTGGCAGGAGCTGGGCTATAAACGACAGGGGGCGGGCATCGCCGCCGGCGTGCGTCGGGAATTCTTCCGGGAGCCGCTGACGGACATCAGTCGCGTGCGCCTCGGACTGCGCTACCAGCTCGGATGGGTGCGACGCTACGACATCGAGTCGTCGCTGCTGGCCGCGGACTCCGGGACCATCGTGGAGGGGAGCCAGATCATCGCCAGGCTCATGCCCACGCTGACCTTGGACTACCGGGACAACGTGCTGGACCCCAGCCGCGGCAGCTTTCACACCGTCTCGGTGGATCTCGCCGGACCCTATCTGGGCAGCGAGGTCAGTTTCGTCAAGTCGCGCCTGGAAACCGCCTGGTACCTGGACTGGCTCTCGCCGGTGGTCATCGCGCTGGGAGGGCGGCTCGGCCTCGCCACCCCGCTGTCGGACACCGCCGCCCTGCCCATCGAGGACCGGTTCTACGCGGGCGGCGCCTCGACCGTGCGCGGCTACGCGCAAGACAAGATCGGCCCCCTGGATTCCTTTGGAAACCCGACCGGCGGGAACGCCCTCGTCATTCTGAACGCCGAGGGGCGTTTCCCCGTCTGGCGGTGGTTATCCGGTGTCGTCTTTGTGGACACCGGCGCCGTGGCGCCGGAGGTCGGAAATCTCGCCAGCGCCTCGTTCAAGACGGGCGTGGGCGGGGGGATCCGCGTCAAGACGCCCGTGGGCCCGCTCCGTCTCGATGTGGGCTACGCTTTGAACCCCATAAAAGGGGACGACCGGTGGCAGGTCTATTTCGGAATCGGTCAGGCTTTCTGACGCTGGCGGGCGCCGGCCTGGCGGGATTGACGATCGTCGGGTTCGCGGCCCCGGGTGACGCCGCGACGACGCTCTTGGACGCCGTCCTGGCCGACGTGAACGGGGCCATCATCACCGCCAGCGACGCCACCATCGCCAGGGGACTGGGCCTGTTCGGGTTCCAGCCGGCGGAACAACCCATCCGGGCCGACGATGTCAGCCGGCTGGTGGACGCCTGGCTCGTCGACGCAGAGGCCGCTCGCCTCCAGATCGCGCCGTCCGCCGCGGAGCTCGAGGACGCCTGGCGATCCGTCGCGGGGCGCGTGGGAGGGGTGGACGCCCTGCGCCGCTGGGCGGATCGGGCGGGCCTCACCGAGGCGTGGGTGCGAAAGCTGGTGGAAGCCGATCTTCGCGGGCGGCGCTTCATCGGAATCAGATTCCGGGCATTCGTGTTTGTGCCCGAGGAAGACGTCCTGAAGGAACTGGGCCCGGGCCCGCATAGCCTGGAGGCCCGCGCGCAGGCCATCGACGCGTTGCGCGAGGAGGGCGTCAGGCGGGAACTGGCCGCCTGGCTCGCCGACGCCCGCAGCCGGGCGGTGATACGCACCACCGGCGAGGAGGGAACGGGGCTGCCCCCTCTTTTCCCGCTCCCCGCCCCCGCCGGAGCCGCCGGCCCCCGTTGAGCTATTGCCGGCCGATCTGCTGCAGAAAATCGCGGGCGCTCGCCGTGAAGGTGGCGCACGCGCTCACGATGAGCGCGCGGAAGCCTTGGGCGTAGAGGGCCCGTCCATCGGCCGGATCCAGGGCGACGATCATGGCCGGCTTTCCCGCCGCCGTGGCGGCGGCCAGGACCTGGGCCACGCCGGCCTGCACGCGCGGGTCCTTCCAGCCCCCGGGAATACCCATGGACAGCGCCATATCGCCCGGCCCCGTGACGACGATGTCCACACCCGGCGTGGAACAGATGGCGTCGAGATTCGGCAGCGCCGCTGCATCCTCGACCAGAGGGATGGCAAGCACCTCGTCGTTCATCTTGGTGAAATACTCGACCTGCGTCTGCGTGATCCCGTAGTTGCTGGCCCGCGAGCGGCCGAAGCCGCCCCGGATTCCCACCGGCGGGTATTTCATGGCCGCCACCATGGCCTCGGTCTCGGCCCGGCTGACGATGTTCGGCACGATGATCCCACCCGCCCCGGCATCCAGATACTCCAGGATCGTAGCCGGGTCGTTTCTCGGCACGCGCACGATACTGGTCATCCCGGTGCCGTCCGCGGCCCGGATCAAGCTGCGGGCGCTCTCCGGGTTGAGTCCGCAGTGCTGGCCATCCAGGAAGACAAAGTCGTAGCCGAGGTGCCCCAGGATCTCGATCAGTTCCGGGCAGTTGAACTCCACCAGCGCGCCGCAGACCCGCTTCCCCTCCGCCAGCTTTCGCTTCAGGCTGTTCGTGCGCATGACCGCCTCCGCAACACCGACACCGACGATACCACAGATTGCGCAGAGTTCGCAGATTCTTTCCGGGACCCATCCCGCCTGAAATCTGCGTAATCTGCGGTTACCTCAAGTCCGTCAGACCTGCGCCCCCTTGCTTTCCTCCCGTACGGCCGAGGGCAGCGCCTGCCACGCGGACGTGACGAAGATGATCGCCGTGATGATCAGCAGCACCAGCGAGATCGGTCGCGTGAAGAAGATGCTGTAGTCGCCCTGCGACAGGGACAGGGATTCCCGCAGGCTCCGCTCCATCAGCGGGCCCAGGATCAGCGTGAGGATGGCCGGCGCCAGCGGAAAGTCCAGCTTCTTGAAGACGTACCCCAGCAGCCCGCAGAACGTCATCATTCCGACGTCGAAGACGCTGTTGTTCAGGCTGTAGGCCCCGATGATGCAGAAGACCAGGATGAACACGACCAGAATGTTGTACGGGATCTTCAGGAGCTTCGCCCAGAGGTTCACCAGCGGCAGGTTCAGGATCAGCAGGATCACGTTGCCGATATAGAGTGACGCGATGACGGCCCAGACAAACGTGGCGTGCTGCGAGAACAGCAGCGGGCCCGGCGTCAGCCCGTTCATGATCAGGGCGCCCATCAGAATGGCCACCGTCGGCGAGCCGGGAATTCCCAGCGTGAAGAGGGGGATCAGGGCGGCGTTGGCGTAGGAGTTGTTGGCCGTCTCGGGGGCCGCGACGCCCTCGATGATCCCGGTCCCGAATTTCTCCGGGTGTTTGGAGACCTTCTTCTCGATGGCGTAAGACATAAAGGCCGCCACCGCGGAGTTGGTGCCCGGTATCAGGCCCAGGAAAAACCCCAGCCAGGTGCCCCGGTTGATCGAGCTCGCGCAGATTCTCCACTCGTCGCGCTTGGGGAGAAACGAACTCACCTTCCCCTCTTCGACCACCACATTCTCCAGCGGCTGCTCGGAGTTCACGAGGATCTCCCCGATGCCGAAGAAGCCCATGACCACCGGCACGAAGCGGATTCCGTCCAGCAGCGGGGTGATCCCGAAGTCGAACCGCGGCGCCCCTTCGATGGGATCGATCCCGACGAAAGAGAAGATCAAACCGACGACGCCCATCAGCAGGGCCTTGGTGAGCGACTTCCCCGCCAAGGCCATCACCAGGGAGAGCCCGACCAGAATCAGCGAGAAGTATTCGGGTGGGCCGAACTTCAACGCAAAACGGGACAGGGGCAGCGCCATGACCACCAGGCCCAGCGTGGCGATACTCCCCCCGATAAAAGACCCGATGGCGGCAATGCCGAGCGCGGCGCCGGCGCGCCCCTGTTTGGCCATCGCGTAACCATCCAGACACGTCACGACGCTCGCCGCCTCGCCGGGAACATTGACCAGGACCGAAGTGATCGTCCCGCCGTACATCGCCCCGTAGTAGATCGCCGCCAGCATGATGATCGCCGAGGTGGGCTCCAGCTTGAACGTGATGGGGATGAGGAGTGCCGTCCCCGCCGCGGGCCCCAACCCCGGCAGGACCCCGATCAGCGTCCCCAGGACGCAACCGATGGTGGCAAAGAGGAGATTCGCCGGCGAGAGCGCCGTCGCGAACCCACCCATCAGGTGCTGGAGTGTTTCCACGAAGACCTCTCTACATTCCCAGCCAGCCGCCCGGGAGGATCACTTGCAGTTGCCGGAAAATATACGCCGTGCCGAAACTCCCCGCCAGCGTCAGGACGACGGTCAGCCACCACGGTTGCTTTCCGAGAACCCTCAGGAGAAAGCCGCAGAACAGGAACATCGTCAAGCTGTAGCCCAGACGGGTCAGAAGGAGCACCACCGCCATGAGGGCACCGAGCAGGCAGGCGATCCGGGCGACTCCGGCCTTCGGCGGGAAGAAATCCGCGGGGAGCGGGACGCGCTTACCGCGAGTTCGGCCGATCTCGATCGTGGACAGGACGACGACGAGCACCCCCAGCCAGAACGAGAAGAAGCCGGGACCGGGCCCGAAGTCGCTGCCATAGTAGTTGATCTGGAGGGACTCGTAGATGACAAAGACCCCGAAGAGGAGCAGAAAAGACCAGGAAATGCGATCGACCGTGGCCATGCGCCCTGCCGCCTCCCCTCCCCGGATGAAAACCCGGCACCCTTCGTGCGGGGTGCCGGGCCGCCCGTGCCCGTTGCTGTTATTTTCGGTAGAGGCCGATCAGATCCTTGGCCCGCTCGTTCTGCGCCTCCAGGAACTTCGAGTACCCCTCGACCCCCATGAATTTCAAGGCCAACCCGGACTCTTTCATCCGCTTGACGTGGTCGGGATCGTCCATGGCTTTCTTGATGCACTCCTCCATGTAGCGGACGATCTCCATGGGGGTGCCGGCCGGATAGACGTACCCACGCGTGGAAGAGGAGATGAGGTCGACGCCCTTCTCTTTGAAAGTGGGAACGTCGGGCGCATCCGGAAACCGCTGGTCGTCAAAGATCACCAGCATCCGGCCCTGGCCGGATCTCACGGCAGACAGGAAACCGCCGACATTGTCGAAATTGATATCGGTGTGGCCGCCGAGGACCTGCCGCAGCGCCGTTGGTGTGTCCACCAAATGTACGGTGTTGAACTGGACGCCCGCCTTGCGCTCCGTATCGAGCAGTGCAAGGTGGTCGTCGCCCCCGATTCCAGTGGTCGAAGCCTTGATCTGCTTCGGCCTGGCCTTGGCGTCCTTCAACAGATCCTCCCATGTCTTGTACGGACTTTCCGTACGCACGAAAATGGCGCCCGGGTCCTGGACGTGGTTCGCCACGGGCTGGAAGTCCTTCATCGTGAACGCCGGCTTCCGGGTAGGGTCGAAGACCGTGGTCTGGAGCTGCGGAACGTTGATCAGCGCCAGGGTGTAACCGTCCGGCTTGGCGTTGTTCTTGAAGTCCGTCCACATCACCTGGCCGCCCGCGCCCGGTTTGTTCTCCACCAGGACGGGCTGCCCGATGACTTTCTTCAATGCCTCGGCCAGGATCCGGACACCCACGTCGCTGGAGCCGCCGGCGCCGAAACCCACCATGATGGTCACAGGACGACTCGGGAAATCTTTCGGTTTCTCCGCCGCGAGGACCCCAACCGCTCCGAGTGCAACCGCCAGCGCCAGCACGAGCAACCCACACCCGAATCGCTTTCCCTTCATGATCCTCTCCTTCCACAAAGGTTGGCATCCCCGTCGGGCCGAGACCGCTCCCGATGCGCGTCTTATACTATCGCCGGCATGGACGCGCAACGTGATTTTCTCGGTCGGTCGGAGACCGGTCCGGGATACCCGCCTCCCTGCGGGCGTCCCGGACACCACGTCAGCGGCCACGCCACCGCTCGTGAATGCGGATCAGGACGGCGAGCGAGAGCACGTAAACCGATGTGGCGACGAAGCTGTTGACCAGGTAGCTCGGTCCTTTGCCGAGAAGACGCGCCGGAAGAGCCATCACCGCCAGCGTAGCCGCAATCGGGAAAAAATTGAAGATGAGGAACCACGGAACGCGCATGGGGATCTCGCTCGCGAGATACGGCCGCCCGATGGCGGCAAAGGAGACAAACCCCAGCACGCCACCGACGGCGAAGAGGAGCACCTCCCCCTCCGACGGCGCCCCCAGGCGAGTGACCGAGAGCAGCGCCGCCGCCCCCAGCGTCACCGTGTAGCCGTATGGGATGGCCAGGATGCTCGTGACATGGCCGAGGGCGCGCGCGAGGCACGAGGTCCCCTGCACTGCTCTCCCCACCTCACCCTTCGACATGGTGTCCTTTCGCAAAAGGTCGCTAAATCCGCTACCCCAGGTCTGCCCTCGGTCAGCGGACGGTACATGGCGAGCAAGGAACCCATGACGCTACCCGGAGGCTCTGCGCAGGCAAGAGCACCACCGGCGCGACAGTACCTGGATTTGTTTGTCAGTTCTCGTTTGCGCACCGTAGCGTGGAGAAGCGCACGTTGTCAACGGCGATTCTGTCTTACCTCAGCGCTACTTGGGCGAGGCGAAGGTAAAGGCGCGGATGATGTGGCGCTGGGCCACGAGGAACGTGAGGATCATTGGTACGACGACGAACATGTTGCCCGCCATGATGATGTGCCAGCGAGAACCGGTCCCCTCCTCTCGGAGAAGTGCTACGCCGAGCGGAAGTGTCCGCACCGTTTCGTCGGTGGTCATCACCAGCGGCCAGAAGTAATCGTTCCAGTGATAGACCACGCTGAACAGGGAGAAAGCAATGATGGTGGGCTTGACGATGGGAACCATGATGCGGAAGATGACCTGCAAAACGTTGGCACCATCGATCCGTGCCGCATCCAGAATATCGTCGTTGATGCTATTGAACGCCTCGCGGATGAGAAAGGTCCCCAGCGCTGAAGTGGCGTACGGCAGGATGAGCGCTGAGTACGTGTTGAGCAAACCGATCTTGGCCAGCATGATGTAGATGGGTACGAAACGGATCTGTGGTGGGACCATGAGACACGCGACGACCAGAAAAAAACATACGTCGCGCCCAGGGAACGTCAGTTTGCTGAACGCGTACGCTGCGAGGCATCCGAGGGAGAGCTGGATAACGAGAATGCCGAACGTGGCAATGATATTGTTCACAAAGTAGCGAGGGAAGGGCCCGGACTGCCAGGCCTGTGCGTAGTTCTCCCAATGCGGCGGGATCGGCAGGAGGCTCGGTGGGAATTGCAGGACGCCGGCCAGATCCTTTAACGATGTCGTGGCGATCCAGAAATAGGGAAAGACCTCCGCCAGGGCAACCGCCGCAAGGAAGATGATGGTGAGCGCGCGAATGAACGGGTTCTTGCTCGTCACGTGGCGTCTCCCGCCTACCCTACCTGTGTATAGTGCACGTTTCGTCGGAAAAGGCGGTGCTGGACGTAGGTGAGGCTCAGGATCAGGCCGAAACAGACGATCACGGCGGCCGAGGCTCGCCCGATGCGAAAGTAATGGAACGCCTGCTCGTAAATATAAAAGACATAGATGCTCGTCGCGTGGACCGGGCCGCCCTGCGTCATGATGTTCACGATGTCGAACCCCTGGAACGTGGCGATAGTAAGGGTGATGAACAGAAAGACGGTCGTCGGCGTGAGGAGCGGCCAGGTAATGTAGCGAAACCGTTGCCAGACTCCCGCCCCGTCGAGGTCCGCCGCTTCGTAGTAATCTTGGCTGATGTTTTGCAGACCGGCCAAGAAGATAACGACAGGGTAACCAATGACTTTCCACACCGTAACGCCTACCAGGCTCCACAGAGCAGTGCGATGACTGCCGAGCCAATCCACCGGCGGCATCCCCAGGAAGCTCCCGACGTAGTTCACCAGCCCGTACTGAGGGTCGAGCATCCAGATCCAAAGCAGCGACACCGCCACCCAGGAGACGATATATGACGTGAAGATGCACGCCTGAAAGGTGCTGCTCAGCGCCGTCCGGTTGTTCAGGAGTAGGGCCACCACTAGGCCGATCCCCATGGCCAACACCACGACACCCAACGAGTACCTGAACGTGTTGCCCAGTACCTCACCGAATTCGGCCGAGGCCAGGAGATCCCGGTAATTCGTGAGCCCGATGAAACGCCTCGGTCGGACCAGATCCCAGTCGAAGACGCTGAGATAGAGCGAGTAGACGACGGGATAGATGTAGAACGTGCCGAAGAAAAACAGCGACGGGAGGATGAGTGTGTAACCGAGCAGCGTCTGGCGTTTCGGCCGCCCGATGGAAGACGAAGACAGCAATGCCATGGGATCTCTGTGCACCGCGAGAGGCGCACCCTGCGGCGCGCCTCTCGCGGACGGACACCGCTGGAGTTTACTTCCCGGCAAGAATGTCGTTGGCCGCCTTTTCGGCCGCGGCCATGGTCTCTTCAACAGTCTTGAGCCCGATCACGGGAGCCTCCAGGTTCGGTTGAATGACCTCGCGCTGGATCCGGATAAGGGCCGGAGTGAACGGCATCTTCTGTGCGTATTTAAGTTGCTCGTAGGCTACGCGGTAGTTCGGGTTGGTCTGATAGAATTTCTGCATTTCGGGGGACTTGATGGCCGGCTCGCTTACGCAGATGTAGCCGGTGTTCTGCGACCAAGAGATCGCCTGGGCTGGCTCGGCCATCCATTTGATGAAGGCCCAGCCCGCTTCCTTCTGCGTCGGCGTTGCGTCCTTCATCATGACGAAAAACGTTCCGCCCGTCGGGCCGGCGAAGGTCTGTTTGGCGGGCATGAAGGCGGTGCCCATTTTGAACTTCACATTCTCGGTTAGGTAATTCACGAAGGCGGTGGATGTGAAGATCATGGCGGCCTTTTGGTTGATGAAATCAGTGTTGGTGACTTCCCAGGCGTTGTAGTCCTTGCCCGGCGGCCGCTTCATAATCCTGTCCTTATTGACGAGATCCACCCAGAACTGTAAGGCGTCGCCCCCTTTCTGACGGAAGCTAGCTTGCTTACCGTCGCCGGACAGGAGTGTACCGCCCGCCTGATAGAGCAGACCATACCAGAACCACCAGTCGATGGGCACCTCGTAGCCCCAGACCTTGATATCGCTACCCTCGCGGAGGGTGAGCTTGGTGGCCGCTGCGCGCAACTCGTCCCAGGTCGTGGGGACTTTGACGCCCTTCGCGTCCAGCATGTCTTTGTTATAGTACATAACTGGCATGCTGCGGTTGAACGGAATGGCAAAAATCGGCACGGACTTCCCGTAGTAGTCAAAGTACCCGTGCTGCGACAAGCCGGCCACAAAATCCTCAGGTTTGACGCCGGTGGCCTTGATGTAGGGCTCCAGACTTTCCAGCATCCCGCTCTGCCACAGGTCGGGCATAGCCTCGCCGATGACGTGGAAGATCGCGGGTGCCGTCTTGGTGGTGATGGCGGCCCGGATCTTCGCCAGGGCCTGGAAGTAGTCGCCCTGGAAAGAGCCGTCGATGCGGTATTTGGACTGGCTGGTGTTGAATTTTTTGACCATCTCCTCGGTGACCTGACGAACCTTGCCACCGTAGGAGTACCAGAACTGCGCCGTGACCGGCTCGCTCGCCCAGGCGGGTGCGGCGACAGGCACCGCTACCAGGGCGGCCAGCGCGCACTTCAGAAGCGTTCGTGTGTTCATCCTCGTGCCTCCGTTACGGACCTACAACTTCCTGGGCCGCACCCACGGAAAGGACACGGCCTGCTCCAGTGCCCGGGCCGTACCTGAGTTCTCACCCCCTCTCGACCATCGAGATCCAATGACGCACACCTGCGGTTCGCCGCGTGCACGGTTCAAGGGCGCCAGTCGGGATCCAGGAAGAAAGGCTGACTCCATGCAGTCTGCATCTCGGCGTCGACGACCTCCACGCGCACATACGACTCCCCTGCGCGCGGCGTATACTCCGCCCGCGTCAGGTCGTCCCCTCGAAGTCGCAGCGCCGGACCGCTCGACGCCCCGCTTACAAAGCGGATCTCCACGGCCGAGGAGCACGACACCTTGATCGTCTGGCCTGTCACCTCAAACCCGTAAAACTGCGGGCCCGTCGAGGCATAGAAATTGCCGGTGCGGATATTGGCCGTGATTGCCTCGGCCGTCAGCCTCTCGGCGTTAACCATGATCCACGCCTTCGCCGCCTGATAGGGAATCCGGTGCGCGTCGTCCGCAGCAATCCCCCACACGCGATGGCCACGGCGCAGGAGCCCGTCCCACCACTCCAGGGCGAAGCCATTGTACTCCAGGTAATTACACACCACGTTGAGAATCTCAACCGCATGATAGCCGCGCCACCCCAGGGCTTGCGTCTCCGCAAGCCAGGACCAATTGGGGTGTGCTAGGACGGCGAGCCCACCTTGCGCGCCGATGTCGTCGATCGTCCGCTGGTGATCGTTGCCGAAAGGGATCACGGTGCCTGTGAGATTGAGCCCGACGATGTGCTCGCGTCCGCGGACTGTCACCTCGTCCGACGAAATCCCGACGAAGTCCGGGGTGGCGAACGTGGAGAGATCCGTAAAGACGTCGTGGTCAGTCATCGCTAGAAAGGCGTAGCCGCGCTCGCGGTAGTAGTCGACCACCTTATCCAGGGGCCACTCTCCGTCGGAGAGCGTCGAGTGCGTGTGCGTGTTCCCCCGGAACCACTGCGGGAAATTTCGATATGGGTTGCGGATCTTCATGAGGTCTCCCCGTACCGCCAGGTCGCCGACGGTGTACCCGATGCGTGGCCTCGACGTCACACCGGCATGAGAAACCGGCGGCGGTGCCTCGACTCCCGTCCCGCCGCCGGAGTCGCGTTTTCAGGTCGGAGAAATATGTTGGATGATATATCAGTCGACAATTTGCCGGCAACTCATTTCTCTGGTAGATTTTTTAGGATATTGGGCAGGGCCACGCCGGCGTATCAGGATGGCAGGCGGAGGAACGACGAGGGAACGAGAATGAGGTCGCGAGCGGATCCTACGATGCGTTACAGCCTGAGCGTACCCGTGGTTCCCCGCGAATCCGGCAGCACCGCATCCGGCATGCTGCGCGAGAACGCCTACGCCCGCCTGAAGCAAAGGCTGTTCGCCAGCGCCCTGAAACCCGGACAGCTCGTATCGCAGAAAGAACTCGCCCGACTCATCCGCTGCCCGCTCGGCCCGACCCGCGAGGCGATCCTGCGGTTGGCCACCGAGGGCCTGCTACGCGTCGTCCCGCAACGCGGGATCGTAATCAACGACCTCGGCCTCGACTTCATCCGTAACGTCTTCGACCTGCGCGTCATGATCGAGCGGGAAGCCGTGCGCGCGTTTGTGGAAAAGACACCGCGTGCGGAGCTGGCGCAACTCAAGAGGGATCACCAACGGGTGCTTGGGCGGGCACGGACGCAGATCAATACGACCCTGCTCACCGAGGCGCTACACCTCGACTGGCACTTCCACGACCTGATCGTCGCGGCACTTGATAACGATCTGATTGAAGAGATCTACCGGATCAACAGCGATCGGATTAGACTGATCCAGGCCAAAAGAGGCTACGTGGCAGATCGGCTTCCGTCCGCAATGCAGGAGCACATTACGATTCTCGATGCAGGCTTGAGCAAGGGTCCGGCCGCCGCCACTTCCGCCATGGACCGCCACCTGAGCGAGTCGCGCCGGTGGGCTGTCCGCGTCTAACGGTTGGAGGAAATATCGAGACGCAGTCGAAACCATGGACGAAGAGGGTAGCTCAGCGAGACCGTGAGCTTTCAACCGCGCCAGGCCCGAATTCCCGGCGAGTTCAGAGTACATCAGAGCACAGAGGGAGAGAAGTACCTTCCACAGGGGCCCATTAGGGTTGGCGACCACTGCCAATGGGGTTCCCCCGGACCACAACTTCTCCCCGCGGCGTCAAGGTCAGGTCGTCCAGCGTGGCGACCTTCCACGTGGCCCGCTCCAGGCCCAGCACCTCGCGGCCTCGCTCGACGGCCACCACCGGCATGCCTGCCGCCTCGGACGCAGCCACGCCGGCCGGGCTGTCCTCCACCACCAGGCAGGATGCCGGCGACAACTGGAGAAGACGTGCGGCGATCTGGAAAGGCTCCGGCGCCGGCTTCGGGCGGGTGTAGTCCTCGGCCGTGACGATGGCCTGAAAGCTCTGGGTCATGACGGCCCGCCACAGGATTCCCTCGACCTCCGCCCGCCGGGAACCGGTGGCGATGGCGAGGCGGGTCCCCTGCGGAATCCGCCGCAGGAATCGTCCGGCGTCCGGGTAGGGCTGAACCTCGTCCAGGCGCTGCTCGTAGATCGCGTTGCGGCGCTCGATGACCTGCGGTCCCTCGGAGGCGAACCGGTTTCCCAAGATCTCCGTCAGGCCGGCCTCATCCGTCCGGCCCAGCCAGCACCGAACGAAATCCTCCCACGCGAGCGTCACGCCGATCTGCGCCAGCGCCTCGGCGCCGGCGCGGAACCGGACCGGCTCGCTGTCGAACAGCACCCCGTCGAAATCGAAGATGACGGCCCGAATCAAAAAGGGATTCATGTGCGTCTCCCCGCCAAAGGTCTCGGCACCGCCGCTCTGTGAAGAGCCCGATCATGCCTGCCCGAAGGCCGGGGGTCAAGCTCTGAGATCGACCCAGCGTCGCTCGCACACCGCAGTCTCCACGGCGTCCACGACTCTCTGCGCCTCGGCCCCGTCGTGAAAGGTCGGGTACTCCTGGGTCTCGCCCGCGATCGCCAAGAGGAACGCCACCCCCTGGTCCAGCTTGTACCCGAGCAAGGGGTCGTCCACCCGCGGGTTGCGAGGCGAGCCGGCGAACTTCCGGAGGTCGAGGGGCACCTCGGCCCGTGCCCACTGTTGGGTCCGTGTCATGGCGGCGCCGAGGCTGATCTGTAGCTCGAACGGGTGGATCAGTTCGTAGACCGCCGCGCCGCCCGTGCCGTGGATCTCGATACACTGATAGTTGGCCCGGCCCGTGCCGCCCCGGCCTGCCACGGCCCGGTTGAAATCGAACGTTCCGATAGCCCCGCCCGCGAACTCCACGGCGAAAGCGCACGCGTCGTCTGCATCCACGGGCACGAGCGCGCCGCCGGCCACCCGGGGCCGTTGCCGCACGTACAACCGACTGGCCCCCGACACCGCGACGATATCCCCAAGCAAGTAGCGCGCGAAATCGATGCCATGCGAACCCATGTCCGCCAGGATGCCGGACCCCGCCTGGGCCCGCTGGTTCCGCCAGACGACCGGCGCCGCGGGGTCCAGCATAAAGTCGGTGAAATACGACATCCTCCAGTGGCGGATCTCGCCGAAATGACCCTCGGTGACCAGACGCTTCAGATACCGGAGGGCGGGCACATACCGAAACGTGAACGCCACCATGTGGATCCGCGAGGAGGCCGCCGCGGCCGCGTCCACCTCGCGGGCATCGGCATACGTCAAACCCAGCGGCTTCTCGCACAGGACGTGCTTCCCCGCCGCCACCGCGGCCTTCGCCATGTTGGCGGTCAGCCCGCTCGGCGGGCAGAGCACCACCGCGTCGATGTCCGGATCGGCCACCAGGGCTCTCCAGTCGGTGTAGACCCGCGGGATCCCCCACTGCGCGGCAAAGACTCTCGCCTTCTCCTCCGTGCGCGAGGCCACGGCCACGACGTCACACCGCTCCGGACACAGCTTCAGCGAGGGCAAATGCACCATCCCCGCGATCCGCCCCGGCCCGACGAGTCCGACCCGAATCTTCGCCTGCGCCATCGTGTCACCTCCCGCCAGCCAACAACCGCTCGACCTCGTCCCGCCGCGGCAGCGACGGCTGCGCGCCGGCCCGCGTAACCGCCAGCGCCCCACAGGCATTCGCAAATCGCACGGCGTCGTGCAGCGAGCGCTCCTGCAGCAGTGCGGCCGCGAGACCCCCCACAAACGCATCCCCCGCCGCGGTGGTATCCACCACGGGCACAGAGAAACCCCGCACGCGCGCCGCCCCTGTGCTTTCAACAAGCGCCGACCCCGCACCCCCCAGCGTGATGATCACGACGCCGGGCCCGAACTCTCGAAGCCGCCGCCCGACCTCGTCCCAGTCGGTCACCGCGTCCGGGTCCGCCCCCGCATAGAAGGCCGCCTCCACCTGATTGGGGACAAGCAAGTCCACGTCCCCGAAACACGCCTCGTCGCCGCTGCGGTACGGCGCCGGATTCAAGACGACGCGTGCGTTGCCTCGGCGTGCCCCACGGATCGCCGCCGCGATGACGGCTGCGGGCACTTCCAGATTCAAGACAAGCACTCGACACCCGGTCACCGCCCCCTCGACGTCGGCGACGGCAGCGGCTCCCCAGGTCATGTTGGCTCCGGGGGCAACCACGATGGCATTCTGCCCGTCGGAAGCCACCGAGATCAGCGCCACGCCCGTGACGCCGCCGGAGACGCGCCGCACGGCGGAGGTGGCAACGCCGGCCGCCGTCAGCGTGTCCAGCAACTCGGCGCCGAAGGCATCCGCCCCCACCTGCCCCACCAGGGCCACGGACGCGCCGAGTCGGCTGGCCGCCACCGCCTGGTTGGCCCCTTTCCCGCCCGGAAACCGCGACACCGCCCCGCCGTGCACCGTCTCGCCCGGCCGCGGGATGTGCGGCACCGGGACCACCAGATCCATGTTGATTCCGCCCACGACACAGATGTCACGCACGCTTCGCTCCGCTCCACCGGTGGTGCCGGGTGTGGAGTGCCGAGTCGGTAGCCCCACAAACCCGTGACTCGGCACTCGGCACCACGCACCCGGCACTTCAGCCGCTCGACCAGTCGCCTACCCGCCCGCCGCCCGCTCGCTTGCGCCACGGCACCGCGGTGCCCGTGCGGCTTTTCATACCACACGCGCTGGCTGTCCCGCAATCAGTCCTGTCGATCGGAGATCTCTTTTGGGCGTGAACGCGCCGGAAGGGGCGTGCGTGCCAATCGCGTTGCAGGCGCGATACTGCGGCAAAACGGGCGCGGGTCCAGGACCCACCTCGGGGCTGCGGGTGGCACCCGGGAAACCATCGGGTCGGTGACCGCCCGTGGTGATCCAGTTCCGGCCCACGATACGTCCAGCAGGGCGCCGCGCCATCCCCAGAGACGTACTGGGACTCCCGCTGCCAGGACGCGGGGCACACTATCTGTACGTGAAAGAATATCGCAGCGACTGGAGGCAGACGGCGCCTCAGCCGAGACCTTCGCCGCAATAGCCGGACGGGCGAGGTGGGATAATCCCGCGCCGTCCTTGATGCTTCAGCGGGTTTGGCTCTTTCCGCCTCGGCGGCGGGCCCTGAAGAGGAAACCGACTCCGGCGACCCCGGTGGGGATGAGAACGAGCGCCGTAGGAGGTTCGGGCACCGGGACTTCCGCTCGGGCTACGTGCAGGCGGAAGATCTCCACGTCCGTTCCGCCCACGGAATCGACGGCGAATTCGGTCCAGGCGCGGAATGCTGGATCGAGTCCCACGATATCGATCGTGGAGAAAGCGCCGGACAGCCCATCAGTGGTGCCCGACACGATCAGATCGAAGATCCCCTCGTCGAAGCTTGGGGTGAATCCGAAATCAACCTGGAGGCGGCCACCAAGCACCCCGCCATAAACATCCAGGGCGCCGTATTGAAGGCCGCGGGCGGTTCCCTCGATTCCAATCTCGAGGAGAGCTCCAGTCCCCAAGCTCAGGAAATCACCCACATCCACAAGACTGCGGGTAAGCGAAAGGAGTCCCGTTCCACCCGTGCCAATACCGACAAACATGTCATCCTCAAGAGAGGGCGTCCCAGCTGCCGCCCCGACGTTGAGACGGCTGTCAACGAGGGAGAGCGATCCGTTGCCAGCGCCTCCGAGACTCGACCCCACGGCCACGAACTTTTCGACCGTTAGCACGGGATTTGCGACGGATATCACACCGGAAACGGTTGCGGCCGCGTTGAAGTTCTCCCCGATTTGGATGCTTGTAACCTGCCCTACGACATTCGATAGCCTCACGTCACCCGTCACCGTGCCCGCTCCCGCCCTTTGCCCCACGGCAACGGAACCGGCGGCCAACCGGCCGGAGGTGAGGCTGAACATCCCATCAGCACTCTTGGGACTGGCGCCCGACGGATAACCCACAAAAAGGCCACCGGGGGCGGACACATTGCCTTGGGCAACCGTCATCTGGCCGCTGGCGTTGCCGCTCCCCGATGCGGATCCAATGATGAAACTACCCGCCAGCGTCGTCCCACCCGCTGCCACGGTCACGGTCCCGGTGGCGGCGGCCCCGTGCGTGGTGCCCACGGTGAAGCTGCCGCCCTGGAGGCCGCCGGGGCCCACCGCGAGGGTCCCCGTCGCACTGCCGGGGGTGTGGTCCCCCGCCGTGCCGACCTGCATCCCGGAGGCAAAGCCCGCCACGCCCTGGGCGGTGACGCTGCCCGTCGCGGTGCCCGTGCGGTTGCCGGACAGCTCGCTCACGCTGAGGGCCCCCGGGCCGCCCCTGCCCACGCTGGTCAGGGTGCCGCCGAGCTCCAGGACCCCGCGTGCGCTCCCCGCCACGGCCGTCGTCCCCGCGTGGGTCCCGACGTAGGCGGAGTTCCGCACGGTGAGGTCGCCGCTGGTGGCCCGCAGGGTGCCGTCCGCGCTGCGGCCTCCCATCACGGTGAACCCGACCTCGAACCACTCCACGGGGCCGGCCAGGGTCAGGGCCCCGGTCTCGAGGACGCCCGTGGCGGCCCCGCCGCCCTGGTCCCGGCCGACGCCGAGGAAGGCGAGCCCGGCGGAGTTGGTGCTCGTCAGGCCGGCGCTGGCGAGCCGGCCGCTCGCCGTGCCGCCGGCGGCGGTGTTGGAGCCGACGAAAATGCCCCCGATGGGGCCGCTGATAGCCCCGGCCACCTCGAGGGTGCCGGTGCCGCCCGTGGTCCCGTACGTCGTGCCGACGTTGAGGGTGTTACTGCTGCTGAGGCTGAGGTTCCCGCCGGCGATGCTGACCGTGCCGGTGGTGGCGGCGGTGGTGCTCGTGGTGGAGAAATTGATAACTTTTCCGACGACCGGGCTAGGGTGCGCAACGGGCGCACGGCAGAGCCGTCACGCGAATCCGCCAACGCACGGGAATTCCTTTGACACCGCACTCGGCGACCTTCTAGAGTTGGGGCCGGTCAACGGTCGTGGGCGGACTTCCTGGAGGATTGTCGCCATGCGCACACTGACCCGTCGCACGTTTCTTACCCTGGTCGTTGCCGGCTTGCTCTTCGTGACCGGGCTCCCGTCGCTGTACGCTGCAGCGCCGGTCGAGCGGTCCGGGCGCGTCACCATCCTGCAGCTGAACGACCTCTACGACATCATGCCGGTCGAGAAGGGAAAGAAGGGTGGCCTGGCGCGCATCGCGACGTTGCGTGACCGTATCGCCAAGGAATCGCCTGACGCCGTGCTGGTCCTGGCGGGCGATTTTCTCTCGCCCTCCACCATGTCCAGCGTCTTCCAGGGCGGTCAGATGGTGGCTACGCTGGACGCGGTCGGCCTCGACCTGGCCACCTTCGGCAACCATGAGTTCGACTTCGGCGAGCAGGCCACCCGGCAGCGGATGAGCGAGTCCCGCTTCACCTGGGTGTCCAGCAACGTGCTGGACCCCACGACGGGGCTGCCCTTCGGCAACGCCGTGTCCTTGGTTCTGCGCGATCTGGGCGGCATCCGGGTGGCCTTCATCGGGCTCACCACACCCGAGACCCGCGTCCTCTCCAAGGGCGGGCGGAACCTCAAATTCCTGAACCCCATCGACGCGGCCAAGGATGTGGTGGCCCGCGCCCGCCGGGTGAAGGCCGACGTCATCGTGGCCCTGACGCACCAGGACATGGCGGACGACAACACGCTGGCAGCAGCCGTCCCGGAAATCGACGTGATCCTCGGCGGGCACGAGCACGACCCACTGGACGCCAGGGTGGGGAAGACGCTCATCCTCAAGACCGGCTCCGACGCCGTATCTCTGGGTCGTGTCGACCTGTTGGTGACGGTGGGCCAGGGCGCTCGGCGCGTCGAGACCAAGTGGGAGCTGATCCCCGTCACCGACGAGATCCCCGAGAAGCCCGCCGTGGCGGCGCTCGTCAAGCAGTACGAGGGGTTGATGGCGGCCGAACTGAAGCAGGTCGTGGGCGCCACCTCGGTGCCGCTGGACACGCGAAACGAGACGGTGCGGGTCACCGAGTCCCCGATCGGCAACCTCATCGCCGATCTGATGCGCGAGGCGCTGGGCGCGGACGTGGCGCTGGTCAACGGCGGCGGCATCCGAGGGAACGCCGTCACTCCCGCGGGTCCGCTGACGAGAGGCGACGTACTGAAGATTCTCCCCTTCGCCAACAAAATCGTAAAGCTCGAGGTCACCGGCGATAGCCTGCGCGCCGCGCTCGAAAACGGCGTCAGCCAGCACGAGAAAATTGCCGGCCGTTTTCTCCAGGTCTCCGGCCTCCGCTACGCCTTCGACCCAAAGAGGCCGCCCGGATCACGCCTGACCTCGGTGACCGTCGGCGGCACACCGCTCGACCCTGCCGCCCGCTACAGCCTGGCCACCTTCGAGTTCTTGATGGGAGGAGGCGACGGATACACAATGCTCCAGCAGGCCAAGGTCCTGGTGGCGCCCATGTACGGTCCCATGGACTCCGACCTGATCCTCGAACGCCTCAAGGCCGGCCCCCTTGCGCCGGCCGTCGACGGCCGTATCCAGGTGGCCCAGTGAAGTCGGGGCCCGGGTCGCCCCCGGAGAAGCGGAAGCAGATCTATCGAGGGCGGGTGGTCACTCTGAATCTGGAGACGACGAAGCTCCCAAACGGGGTGACAATCGAGCTGGAGGTGATCCGCCACCAGGGCGCGGCTGCCGCCGTGCCGCTCACGGGCGACGGGAATGTCCTGCTGATCCGCCAGTACCGACACGCGGCGGGCGGGTACATCTACGAACTCCCGGCCGGAAAGATCGACCCGGGGGAGGAACCGCTCGCCTGTGCCGCGCGCGAGGTGGAGGAAGAGACCGGCCGGCGGGCCTCCTCCATCACGCCCATGCTCAGCTTCTACACCACGCCGGGGTTCACCGACGAGGTGATCCACCTGTTCTTGGCCACCGGTCTCGCGCCGGGCACCCAGAACCTGGAGCGCGACGAGGTCCTGGAGGTGGTGGAGATGCCGCTGGAACAGGCCATCCATCGCATCGCCGACGGTACCATCCGGGACGCCAAGACGATCATCGGCCTCCAGGCGGCGTATCTGGCGCGAGGCTCTCGGCAGCCGTGAGGGCGATGGCGCAGTCGGTGCTCAAGATGCTGGAGTTGCTTCCCGGCATCGGGCAGAGCGTGCGTGTCGTCAATCAGATCCACGCGATCCGCCGCCTCGAGGCAGAGCGGAAGTGGGTGGAAGCCCGTGCCCTGCGGAGCACGGCGCTGAAGCAGGCAGCCGCGGCCCGGTCTGCTCCTCTCTGGCGCATGGAAGGCGAGGACCTGCTATACAACCGGCGTGACCCCGCCGCCGCGCTGGCGGCGTTTCAGCGCGCCGAAAAGGCGCTGGGACTCTCTTCGGCGCTCTACGGGGTCTCTGCGCCCGATCGCATCTTCGCGGGCGCGGCCCAGGCGGCTCTGGCGCTCGGGAACGTCGAGGAGGCTCGCGCGTATCTGCGGAGATTCTCCGACGTCGCGGCCGAACTCTCGCGGCAGGGCGAGGATCCCGCCGCGCTCGCGTGGCACCAGGAGACGATAGCGAACCTCAAACGCCAGCTTCCAGACCCGCAGTGATCGGGGTGGTGTCAGGGCCGCCTACTGCAGAAGAGGCCACGCACCCGGACGTGAGAAAAACGACGCGCCGATCGGATTCCCGGCCGGCGGTTCGTCGTCTTGGTTTTCGGCGAGTCTGCGCCGCTCGGCTAGCGAGACCAACCGGGCCGCCTGCTGAACGACGTGAGGATATCCACGCCCCTTCGGAACGCTTGCTCCTGCGGGCCCATGGCGACGCCCCCGTACACCGCGGCGCCGGTCACGCCGGTCTGGCCCGCCAGTTCGCGGAGGTGTTCGGTGATCTGCGCCGCCAGTTCCCGGGTCGGGGCCACAACCAGGGCGCGGGTGGTGCCCCGGCGCTTTTCCTTCAGACGGTGGAGGATCGGCAGGAGGAACGCCGCGGTCTTCCCGCTGCCCGTCACGGCGGTGGCCAAGACGTCCCGTCCCTCCATCAGCGGCGGGATCGCCGCACGCTGGATCGGGGTGGGCTGCTCGAATCCCATCCGCTGAGTGGCCTTCAACAGTTCTGCATCGAGACCGAGTTCTGCAAACGACATACGTCTCCCTGTGCGTTCCGCGGACGCACGAGGCCCGCATGCGGGTCGAGGTGTGACCGCACAATGTGTCCGGCTGGACTTGGTTGCGGGGATCAACGGAGGGATCGCCGGAGAGGCCGCCGTTCAGGTTGTGAGACCTGCCCTACTCTTCTGTCCCGCTTCCGGCCCTGAATCGCTCAGCCTCCGTGGCGGAGGCGTCGAAGCATAGCACGACACACCGCATTGTCCAGGGTTTTTTCGGCGGGACGCCGCGCTGGGACGCGCACCGGCCCGGATCGAACGGCCGGGCCGGGCGCGTCCCGCGCCGCACGCGGTGCGCCTACCACCGCATCCGCACGCGGTAGTTCACGGTCACCTTGCCGTCCCTGGGAACCTTCACCACGTACTGCAGCGTGTGGGCCTCGATTTTACTGTAGGGATGGCTGCTCTTGACGACTTCCCAGTCGCCCGGGACCGGCTCGATGATGGTGACTTCCACATCCTCCTTCTTGTGGTTGCGCAGCTCCACGTCCCATTCGGTCTCGTAGAGGTTCCACGCGATCTTTTTCCATTCGCGCTGCGTGCGCTCCCCCACCACGTCGAAGGCTTCGCCCATCTTGATCTTGACCTTCTCCCCCTTCGGCGTGTGGTCGATCACATCCTCGCCGATGAACTGGAGGCTCTGGTCCGCCGCCGCCTTGTAGACGCGCACCGTGCCCTTGGGAAGCGGGATGCCAAGCTTCTGCGTCTCGGCGTTCTCGATCTCGAGAAAAACGCCGACCTTCTGATTAGCGATAGGCGCGCCCAGCTGGCTCCTGTAGTACTGGCGGGCGCCGTAAAAGCGCAGCTCCTTCTTGATGACAACGCCCGGCGCATCCAGCAGGCGGATCTGCTTCGTCTGGTTCTGCTTGACCGTGGTCCGCCCCTGCAGGGAGTAGAGGTGGTACTCGAAGAAGGACTCCTCCCGGAACTGGGGCCGCGGCGCGCCGGCCGTGACGGCGGACTCGAGCATCGCGCGCATCTCCTGGCGGGTCTGTGCACGGTGCACGTCTCCCGCGACCAGCTTCAGCGCCGCATCCGCGTAGGTCGCGCCGCTCTGGTTGTCGATCGTCACCCAGCCCGACAGATCGCCGCCGTTGTCGTTCTCGTTCAGAACCACGACGTAGTCCGCCTTCCAGGTAATGCCGGACGTCAGATACGAGGCCTCCACGCGCTGCGGCCGCGCGCTGCCGTTCTGCAGGAGCCACACCAGCGTGGGCGTGGGCGTCAGGTTCTCCGGCAGCTCGGGCAGAATCACCCGGCCGGGGTGCCCCAGATGGATCTGACCATCGATCTGGTAGATCGGGCCGTTGTTGTTGCTGAGCAGGACGGCCTCGACGAGGGTGCCGTCCCCCGTCATCAGCTTCACCGTCTTCCCCACGTACTTGTCCAGCAGCTTTTGCGGGTTGAGCAGGTCATACTCGTAGTTCTGCTCCAGGATGTGCACCGCGGCGGGGTCGGTGAGCGACTTGAGATGCACCGTGGTGGGATCGATCTGCGCTGCGACGTCCATGAACTTCACCTCATGGACCCCGGCGGGCAGCTGGAGCTCCCGGACGTCCTTCACCAAGCCCAGGTTCCCGGTGTAGATGGTGATGGCCACATCCCTCTGATCGTGCCGTGTGACTGCGCTGCGCCCCGGTGCGGCCTGGCCGTCGCCCGCCCAAAGCGCGGCCGCGCACGCCAGGACCACGGGAACCATCGCCAACGATCTGTGCATGTGTCTCCCTCCTTACGCACTTTACACGCCCTGCGACGGTCGGTTTACGGGGTAAGACCGCCTGCGGCCAAAAAAGTTCCTCGGGGTCAGACGCGGTTTTCCGTCCCCAGATGATCCGGCATTGGAGATCTCGGTCATCCCCTCTGTCGTCACGGACAGCGAGCGGCGAGCGTCTCTCGGGCGGTGACCGCCTCGCGGGCGTCGGGATACCGGTTCAACGCGTCGCGCAGGATGCCGCACCCGGAGTGGTCCCCCTGGAGAATTCGGACCTCCCCTTGGCGGTAGAGGGCGAGCGGCGCCTTCGGGTGCCGCGGGTACTGCCGGAGAAACGTCTCAAGCTCCCCCTCGGCCTCGCCGTAGCGGCCCTCGGCGCGGTACGCGTCGGCGAGAAGGAATCGCGCGTCGGGCGCCCGTCCGTCGTCCGGGTGCTGCGCCAGAAACGCTCGCAGATCGTCGATGGCGGGCTGGTAGCGCTGCGCGGCGAACTGCGCGGCCCCGGAAGCCAAGCGGTCGTCCGCCGAGCGGCTGGCCGGCGCGCGGGCGTCCGGAGGGGCTGGCGCCGGCTGTAGCCGTCCCGGCCGATCGGCGTCCGGTGCCGCATCCTGCGCGACCCGAGGCGCCCGTTCGAAGCCGGCCGGCTCCGGTTCCGGCGACCGCTGGGACACCCACAGCCCCACCAGACCCAGCACCACCAGTGCGGCCGCGTGGATCGGAAGCTTCACGCGGAGCGGCAAGACCAGCGTCGCGACGACTTGCCGCCACCCCCGGGGCGCCTCGATCCGCTGGACGACGCGGGCGGCGAAGTCGGACGATGGCTCCTCGTCCCCCATCCCCTGCAGTATATGCACCGTCCGGCGAAAGGCCGCCCACTCCGCCCGGCACGCCGGGCAGTCGTCCAGGTGCCGCTGCAGATCCACCAGGCGAGGACCGGAGAGCGTGCCGTCATGGAAATCGGAGAACACCGCGCGAGCCTCCCGACAGTTCATGGCGCACTCCGATCGTCGAGATGCGGCCCGAGGCGGGCCCTGAGCTCCATCCGGGCGCGATGCAGCCGCGATCGCACCGTTCCCAGCGAGACGCCCAGGGTCGCGGCGATGTCTTCGTACGACATCCCCTGGATGTCCCGCAGGATGATCACGATGCGCTGGTGCTCGGCCAGTTGTCCGAGTCCGGTCTGGATCACGCGCCGCAACTCGTGTCGCTCCAGCAGCGCATCCGGGCCGGGCGACGCATCCGCGACCCGGTCGGCCGCCGACGGCAGCGCGGCGGCGGCCCCGGCGCTCCGCTCCGCCCGCCTCGTCCGATATTCCCGGCCCGCCAGGCGGTTCAAGCAATGATGGCCGGCGATGGCGTAGAGCCAGGTGGAAAACCGCGACTCTCTCCGAAACCCCTGCAAGCCGCGATAGGCCTTGAGAAAGACCTCCTGCGCGATGTCCTCGGCGTCGCCGCGATCACCCACCATGCGGAGTGCCAGGGTAAACACCCATCGCTGGTACCGCCGGACCAGCGCTTCGAACGCCTGAACGTCGCCGGCTTTTGCCCGATCCACGAGGCCGCGATCCTCGTCCGCGGTCCCCGCGGCGCCCCTCGCATCCCGCAGTGTCAGACCCGTGGCGTCTTCCAAGGTTCCCGTCCGTCCAGTGGAATTCCGGGCGACCGTCCGACGGCGCCGAGCGCGAGACAGCCGTTGCGTTGGACCGCGAACATACTACCACCCCGGGTCGGCGCCGCCAGTGAATTCCGGCTACACACGCCGGGCGCCCACGACAACCGGCGCGCACGGGGTGGGGCCCGGAGCGGGGACGTTTCCCGCTTGCAAACCCCGCGCCCGTCTGGTACCGTCTGGTCGGTCACTCCCGACCCATTGGTCGAATACGACCACACAGCCGAGGCGCGCATTTCATGACGGAAGCGACACCCAGACAGACCCGCACCAAGCGCCGCCGTGCGCAGAGTTTCGAGAATCTGGTGCAGGCGGGTCTGGCCGTCATCGGCCAACGCGGCCTCCACGAGACCACGGTAGAGCGCATCACCGAGGCCGCGGACGTTGGGAAGGGGACGTTCTACGCCCACTTCGACTCCAAGGACGACTTGATCTCGCATCTGGTGCGCCTCGGGGTCGATGAACTGATCGCCGCGACGGCGACCCAGCGGCGCGCCGACCGGACGCCGACGGGCCGGCTGGCGGCTCTGATCCTCGGCCAACTTCAGACGCTCGGGCGCCGACGGGAGCTCGTGATTCTCTTGCACCAGGTCCGCGGGCTGCTGATCCGCCAACCCGAGGCGGGCGACCGGCTCCGGCAGGAGTACCGGCGCTACGTGCGCTTTCTGATGAGGGAATGCCGCAGGATCCTGGGAGTGCCCTCGTTGAGTCAATCCGAGGCCCGCACGCTCGCGTGCGCTGTTGCGGGCTTCGTGGCGGGCACCCTCTCGTTCGAGATCCTGATGCGAGGGCACCGGGGAAACACACTGGCCCTCACGCGGCCCGTGACCGCCTTCGCCCACGGTGTCGTTGCACGCTACGTCCCGTCGCGGTCCCCCACCAACGGCTGCTGAGACGGCGGAGACTCCCTGGCTTCCGGAGGAGGTGACCCAGACCGAGGAGGTTACCGGGAGAAACGGAGACGCAAGTCCGGTTCGCGCCCGCCGGACCTTTTTGGGGGCGCGGGTGTCGTTTTTTCTTGAATCCAAAGCGCATTGCACCTATTCTTGCGCGTGTTTTTCGCACGCCGGCAATCTTGCTGAATACGCGACAAGAATCCACGGACACTCACGATCGGGAAAGGAGGAGTATGATGCGATTTCGGGGAAGTGTACGCGTACTGTTGGCGGTGGCTGTCCTGATCGGCTCCCTGGCCCTGTACGGCTGCCCCAAGCGGCCGGAGGTCCTGCAAGCCGCTCCGGCCCCCGCCGGCCCGGCGGCGGCCACGGTGCCGGGGCCCGCGGCGGCGGCCCAGCCTAGCCCCCAGACGGCGGAGACCCCGGTGACCCGGCCGGCGCCTCCGGCCGAGGCCCCTGTGCGCCCCGGCGAGGCAGCGCCTTCCACCGCGGCTCCGGGGGCCGCGGCAGCGGCGGCGGCGCCTCAACCCGGCGGCGCTGGGCCGTCGCCCCTAAAGGACGTCTTCTTTGATTACGACAAGGCCAACATCCGGGACGACCAGAAGGCCGCCCTCAACGACAACGTTGGCTGGCTCAAAGCCAACGCCGGGGCCAAAATCCTCCTCGAGGGGCACTGCGACGAGCGGGGCACCGCCGAGTACAACCTCGGCCTGGGGGAGCGCCGCGCCAAGGCGGTGAAGGACTACCTCATCGCCGCCGGTATCGCCGCCGACCGCGTCTCGACCATCAGCTACGGGAAGGAGCGCCCCTTCGTCCTCGGCCACGACGAGAGCGCCTGGAAGTGGAACCGCCGGGGGCATTTCGTGATCCAGGGACGGTAACGGCTTCCGCTTCACCCTGGAGTGTCTTGGCGCCGTCTGTCTCGCCGGCCGAGCCAGGCGGCGCGTTTTTGCCACGCTGGCGCGGAAGGCGCGCCGGTGGAGCACGCACACCGGCGCGCCTTCAAGTGTTTGATTTGACCTAGGGAATTTCCTCGAGCGAAATCACGTGGTGTTTGTTTACGGCCAGAAACCCCTGCCGCCCGTGGCCGTTGCCGTTTGTGCCGGTGTCGGTGAGCGCAAAGAAATCCCCTTTCAGGTTCAGAGCGTCCAGCGTCCGGATGTTCTTGGGCTTGCTCATTCTCCCGATCAGCACCCCCGCCACGGTAATCACCTTCACCTTGACCGACGTCTCGTCGCCGGGCATGGCCGTCCTCCGTAGGTTGCGTCGTCCCGGGTCCGCATTCGGGAACATTCATAGCAGTGCGTCGGATGCGTGTCAACCAGTCCGACGGCGACCTTGGCGGCCGATCGAGGTGACGCAGCAATGTCTTCGCCGCGCGCGGCGCGTCCGTACGCCCCCCGTGCAGATTCTCGCTTGACACTCTACCCGTGTCCGAGCGATGCTCGGCCGCCAAAAGACTCGGCGGGCGTTGGGCCACCGGCCGTCCGCCGGGTGTCCTTGTCATCGCCGGTTCCTCTATTCTGCCTCGCCTACTCAGGCGGTGGAGCGTCACATGCGTTCGGATTTCCTGGCCTGGCTCGAAGAGCATCAAGGGCGGCAGTACGCGTTACACACCGACCACATCAACCCGGTATTCGTGAAGATGCTGCGCACGATCGATTTTGACCGCGGCTACGTGCGCGGTCAAGGGTGCTATCTGTGGGACGGGGAGGGGAACAAGTATCTCGACCTGCTGACGGGCTGGGGGGTATTCGCACTGGGTCGGAACCACCCGACGATCAAGGCCGTCCTGAGGCAGCTCATCGATGCCGAGTTCCCGAACCTGGTGCGGATGGATTGCAGCCTCCTGAGCGGCCTGGTCGCCGAAGCGCTCACGAAGCACGCGTCCGGAGGCCTCTCGCGGGTCTTCTTCAACAACAGCGGCGCCGAAAGCGTCGAAGCGGCGATCAAATTCGCCCGCTGCGCGACCGGCCGTCAAAAGATCGTTTTTTGCGACCATGCGTTCCATGGCCTGACCACAGGGGCGCTGGCGCTGAACGGCGCCGATTTCTTCCGCGAGCGGTTCGGCAATCTCTTGCCGGGGACGGAGAAGATCCCGTTCAACGATCTCGGCGCGCTGGAAAAGGCCCTGAGCGACAGGGCTGCGGCGGCATTCATCGTTGAGCCGGTGCAGGGCAAGACCTGCGAGGTCGTCCACGACGGGTTTCTCGGCGACGCTCAGCGGCTGTGCCGAAAGTTCGGCACCCTGCTGGCTGTGGACGAGGTCCAGTCCGGTCTGGGCCGGACCGGCCGGTGGTTCTGCTATCAGCACTGGCCCGAGGTGGAGCCGGACATCGTCTGCGTGTCCAAGGCGCTGTCGGGGGGGTATGTCCCGGTCGGCGCGACCCTCACGCGGCCCGCCATCATGGACGCGGTCTTCAATTCCATGGAGCGCTGCGTCGTCCACTCCAATACCTTCGGACAAAACGACCTGGCGATGGCCGCCGCGCTGGCGAGTCTGTACGTGATCGAGGAACAGCGCCTGGTCGAGAACGCCGCGGCGATGGGCGCATACGCCATGGAACGGCTCAAGCCGATCGCCGGATCCAGCCCCTTCGTCTCCGGCGTGCGCGGCAAAGGGCTCATGTTCGGACTGGACTTCGCGCGACCGACATCCTCGGGCAAGCTCAAGCTGGCCTGGGACATGCTGCACCGGATGAACTACGGCCTCTTCGGACAGATGATCATCATCCCGCTGCTCCAGAAGCACCGGATTCTCACGCAGGTGGCCGGCTATCACACCGAGGTCATCAAGTTTCTCCCACCGCTCATCATCACTCGGGAAGACCTCGACTGGTTCCTAAACGCCCTGCAAGAGGTCCTGGCGGACCTGCAGCGGTTCCCCGGCAGCGCGTGGGACACGGTATTCGGCCTGGCGAAGCGCGTCGCCAAGGCGTGATGCGGCCGCGGGCGCGCGCGGACGCCATCGGTCGACCTAACGGGTGCGGAGACCTGCGATAATGCCGCTGGCGATGCATCTCAACCTGGACGGCGCCTGGGACGCCGGAACCCTGGACCTCCCGGAGTTGGACCTGCGCAGCTGGGGGCCGCGTCTTCGGTACTGCGCGCCGTCGGCGGAGGTCCAGGCTTTCTACCGGCACGTGAAGGACCGGTTGCCACCCTTCGTGTTGTACGGCTCAGGGGACTTTCATTACCTGACCGCGCTCCTGCTGCGGCGCGTTGCCCGGCCCGTGACGCTGGTCTCTTTCGACAATCACCCGGACTGGGACCGCCGGCCGCCCCGCTGGTGTTGCGGCGGTTGGCTCCGCCGGGCGTTGGAGAGCGGCAGCGTCGAGCACATCAGCGTCTGGGGGTGCGGAAGCTTCGAGTTGAGGCTCCCGTCGCGCCTGTTCGGAGCCTGCGCCGAGCTTCGCGTCGGCCGCCTGTCGCTCTATGCCTGGGCCGAACGACAGGACGCGGCCACGCAGCGGCGGTTCGACTGCATCACCCGCCAGAATTGGCGCGACCGTTTCGACCGGTTGGTCGGCCGGTTGGCGGGCCGGGCCGCGTACGTCACGGTGGATCTCGACTGTCTGCGCTCCGAGGAGGCGGTCACCAACTGGGAGAACGGGCTCTTCAGCGTCGCGGATCTGGTCTGGGCGATCGCGCGCCTTGCCGCCCGGACCCGCATCGTCGGCGGCGACCTCTGCGGCGCCTATTCGCCCCCCCGCTACGCGCGCTGGACGCAGCGGGTCGCCAGCCAATGGGACCATCCGAAACTGCCGGCGCACCAGGAGGACCGAGCGCGTACCATCAACCGCGCTGCGCTGCGCGCGCTCTGGCCGGTCCTCACGGCCGGAGGGCGAGAGGCATGAGCGCGACCACGGCATGGTCGCGCCCCGGCGCGCGCGAGACGCGGGACCAGGTCCTGCGTGTGGATTCTGGACGCGCCTATGTCGCGGACCTTGCGACCATCAAGGGGTCGCCGCTGTGGGAAACGATCTTCGCCGGCCAGCGGAAGGATCACCGGCTCCTGGCGGTCATCGAAGAGACGATCCCGCAGGACTTCGAGTACCATTACCTAGTCCTCGAAGACGCCCGGGGAATTCCCCGCGCCATCCAGCCGTTCTTCCTGCGGACGCAGGACCTGCTTGCGGGGACGGGACCGGGGATGCAGGGCCTCCTGCGGCGCGCGCGCGCGGTATGGCCGCGCCTGCTGACGATGCGGACGCTGATGGTGGGCTCCCCTCTGGGCGAAGGCAGCTTGGGCGCGGCGCCCGAGGATCGGGACTGGTGCGCCGCGGCGCTCCGCGCCGCTCTCCTACCCTGCGCGCGACGCTACCGGGCGTCGCTCGTCGTGCTGAAAGAGTTTCCCGCCAGTTTTCGCTCGAGTCTGGCCTGTTTCGTGCGCCACGGATACACGAGAATCCCCAGCATGCCCTACACGAGCCTGGACCTCAGCTTCAGAGATTTCGAGGAGTACATGCGGACGGCCCTCAGCCATGCGTATCGCAAGAACCTGCGCCGGAAGTTCCGGGACGCCGCCCAGGCCCCGCCGATCGCCCTGGAAGTCGTCAGCGACCTCACGCCCTGTGCCGAGGAGGTCTACCCGCTCTACCTCCAGGTGTACGAGCGGTCGGCCCTGCGATTCGAGAAGCTCACCCTCGACTACCTCCGCCGGCTCGGCCGCGCGGCGCCGGACAAGATCCGGTTCTTTATCTGGCGGCAATCGGGAAAGGCCGTGGCGTTCAGCGTATGCCTGCTGCACGCCGGTGCTCTGTGGGACGAGTACCTGGGGCTGGATTACCGGGTCGCCCTGGACCTGCACCTGTACTTCTATACCCTGCGGGATATCATCGAGTGGTGCTGCGCGCAGGGTCTGGGCCGTTACTACAGCAGCGCGCTCAACTACGACCCGAAACTGCATCTGAAATTCTCGTTGGTGCCGATGGATCTGTACGTGCGACACACCCGTGCGGCCTTCAACCCCATCGTCGGCCGCAGTCTCCGGCTGTTGGACCCGACACGCCACGACCCGACGGTGAAGAAATTCCACAACGCCGACGACCTGTGATGGAACACCCGTCGCCCCCAACACCCGCAGGCCCGGGCACGCCGGCCCGTCTCCATTGGGGCTGGAACCCGTATCTGCATCTCGCCCTCAACGGCCTGCTCGTGACGGCATCGGAGCTCCTATTAAAGCGCGGGGCCATGGCGACTGCGCAGATCCCGGGCTCCGCCTGGCTCGACAGCCTCGGCCTGACGATCTTGGGTTCATGGTGGGTCTGGGCCGGTATCGCCTGTTACGTTGTGAGCTTCGTGAACTGGCTGCACGTCCTGCGCTGGATCCCCCTCAGCGTCGCGTTCCCGCTCGCCAGCGTGGTCCATGCGCTGATCCCGCTGGGGGCGTGGATGTTCCTGGACGAAAGATTGAGCCCGCTGCGTTGGGGCGGGATTGTGTTGATCATGGCGGGGATCTGGTTGATCGCCGAACCGCTGACGCACGCCGAGGAGACGCTGTGACCATCCATCTGCTCGTGCTCATCCTGCTGGCCCAAGGGGCCCTGGTCGCGGGCCAGGTGTTTCTGAAACACGGCATGAACCTTACGAGGTCTCCGGTCGGCGGCGCGGCCAGGATCGTGGGGATTCTTCTGGCGGGCATCGGCCTGCTCACCCTGTGGTTCCTCCTGTGGATGGGCCTGCTACAGAAACTCGACCTGAGCTATGTCTACCCTTTCGAAGGACTCAGCCCGGTCCTGCTGGTCCTCGCCGCCTGCGCCATCCTGAAGGAGTCGCTGGGATGGAAGTCCTGGACAGGCGTGGGGCTCATCACGCTGGGAACGATCGTCGTGGGTTTGAGCTGAGCCGATCGCCGACGCCGATCTGTCGGGCGGATTGATTATTCGCGCGCTCTGTGTTAGAAATGCGCGCGATTTTTGACGGGACATCGGTGCGCCCCCGGAGTGGAAAAAGGCGTCATGCGGCCGCGGATCCCACGGAGAGGCGGACGTGGGTGACGTGACGTGTGTGACGGGAGGGACCGGGTTCGTCGGCGCGGCGGTGGTGCGCCGGCTGGTCTCCGCGGGTCATCGGGTGCGCGTCCTGGCGCGGCCCAAACATTCGCGGCGGTTGCTCAGCGGACTCCCCGTCGGGATCGCGGACGGCGACCTGACCGATGAGGCCTCGCTCCGGCGGTGCCTCCGGGGGTGCCGCCTGCTCTTCCACGCGGCGGCGATGTACAGCCTCTGGGCCCGGGACCGGCGCCTGTTCTACGAGGTCAACGTGGAGGGCACGCGCCGGGTTCTGCGCTGTGCGGCGGAGGCCGGCGTCGGCCGTGTCGTGTATACCAGCACCGTCGGCACCCTCGGGATCCCCGATGACGGACGCCCGGGGACGGAAGACACGCCCGTCGGCCTGACCGACATGGTCGGAGACTACAAGCGTTCCAAGTTCCTGGCCGAGGAGGTGGCGCGCGATTTCGCCCGGCGCGGATTGCCGGTGGTCATCGTCAACCCCAGCACGCCCGTCGGTCCCGGCGACATCAAACCGACGCCGACCGGACAGATGATCGTGGACTTTCTCCGCGGGAAGATGTGGGCCTACCTCGATACGGGGTTGAATCTGG
>JAKPQH010000115.1 GCA_029580855.1 bacterium
TGGGGCGCGGCGTGGTCCGCCGGGTGCTGGAGCGGGTGGAGCAGATGCGCGCGGTCGTCGGCAACCAGGGTGGCAGGGGTCCAGGTGGTCATGGGCGGTCTCCTTTTTTTGGGGGACTGCGAGATCGAACCGAGACGGGAGCGTGACATCGGGACACATACTAACGCGAGGATGGTCTGGATGTCCAGTCCAGCCGCCGCGTCTCCCTGGACTCGTCCGTTCTTCTGGTCTATAAATCCGAAGACGTCCGGAGTCCTCCCGCACCGGTGCTCCCGGACCCCGTGCACCCTTCGTCTGGCCGGCGCCGCCGGCCGGCGCCGCTTCGCCTTCACGAAAGGAGTCTCCCTTGGAAATCCGCGTAGTCGCAGGAGACATCACGACATTTGCAGGCGATGGACTGGTGGTGAACCTCTTCGAAGCGGCGCGCGGGCCGGCCAAGGGCACCCCGCAGGGCGCGACGGCGGCGGTGGATGCCGCCCTGGGCGGCGCCCTCGACCGGCTCATCCGGGCGGGGGAGATTACCGGGAAGTGGGGCGAGCAGACCCTGATTCACGCTCTCGGACGGCTTCGCGCGGAACGGGTCCTCGTGCTGGGCCTCGGGAAGCCCGAGGAGCTTACGGCGGATCGGGTCCGCGCCGCGGCCGCGGAGGCCGCGAGAACGCTGCGCAAGAGCGGCGCGCGGCGCATCGGCACCCTTGTCCACGGGGCGGGCGCCGCGGGTTTGAGCGCGGGACAATCGGCGCAGGCGGTGGTCGAGGGCACGCTGCTGGGTCTGTATCGCTTTACGCGGTACAAGACCAACGATGACCACGCCAAGGTCGTCGAACGGTTGACCGTCGTCGAGCGAGACGCGCGACGGCTCGGCGCCGTGAGGGAGGCGGTGTGGCGGGGGCGTATCCTGGCCGAGGCCGCCATCGCGGCCCGGGATCTCGTCAACGAGCCCGGGAATACCCTCACGCCGACCGAGCTGGCCCGGCGGGCGCGCGCCATGGCCCGGGCCGCGCGCGTCCGGTGCGAGGTCCTGGGACCGCCGGCGCTGCGGCGACTGGGCGCCGGCGGCCTGCTGTGCGTGGCCCGGGGCAGCCAGGAGCCGCCGCGGCTCATCGTGCTGACGTACGGCGGGCGCGGGGGAGGGCCGCACCTCGGCCTGGTGGGCAAGGGGGTGACCTTTGATTCGGGTGGAATCTCCATCAAGCCGGCGGAGAACATGGAGGCCATGAAAGGAGACATGGCCGGTGCGGCCGCCGCCATCGCCGCCACCTGCGCCATCGCCCGGCTTCGCCTGCCCATTCGCGTGACGGCGGTCGTCCCGGCGACGGAGAACCTTCCAAGCGGGACGGCGCTGAAGCCCGGGGATATCCTGCGCGCCATGAGCGGGAAGTCCATCGAGGTGATCAACACCGATGCGGAGGGGCGGCTCATCCTGGCCGACGCCCTGACATACGCACGCCGGCGGCAGGTGACCCATCTGGTGGACGCCGCCACCTTGACCGGAGCCTGTGTCGTGGCGCTGGGGACCGTCAACAGCGGAGCGTTCGCGAACAATCAGACGTGGTTGGAAACGGTCCTGGCGGCGGGGAGGGCCGCGGGAGAGAAGATCTGGCCCATGCCCATGGACGCGGAGTACGACGAGCTCATCAAGAGCGACATCGCGGAGATCAAGAACACGGGCGGCCGCAAAGGCGGGGCCGTCACCGCGGCCAAGTTCCTGCAGCACTTCGTGGGCGAGACGCCCTGGGTGCACCTGGATATTGCGGGAACGTCGGACTCCGACAAGGAAAAGGGCTACCTGACGAAGGGTGCCACGGGTGTCATGGCGCGCACGTTCGTCGCGCTCGCGATGGACATGGCGGCGAAAAAATAACGGTCGCCCACCCGCAGGCAGCGACCAGCCGTCAAGCGATCAGCGGTCGGCCACGAAGCCCTCCGCTGTCCGTGTGAGACCGGCAAGCCCACCCGTCGTGGGTGAGACCGAAAGCTGATCGCCGATCGCTGGCCGCGGCGTCGTCAGACCACAACACAGGTAATCGTCCGTCCGACCCCGTCCACGGCTTGGATTCTCCCCATCACCAGCTTGCCGATGGCGGCGGGGTCCCTGCCCTCAACGAAGGCGACGATGTCGTAAGGGCCGGTGACGAGGTGAACCGAGCAGACGCCGGCGAGCTTCGCGATCTTCCCGCACGCCGCGCGCGCTTTCTTCGGCGCCGCCTCGATCAACACGTATGCGTTGGCCATGGTCGTCCTCCCGGCGGGCAGCGCCCGCCTCACCCGGTCCGAAGGCTTTGGCTCCAGGCCGCAAGAGCCGGTTGAACCTCCGGAGGGACCAGGTCTTGGACCGAGTCCCCTCGAGCCAGCCGCGCACGCACCTCCGTGGCCGACACGGCGGCCATATCCGGCGGTAACCGTATCGCATGGATGCGGCGGGCGAACGGGGCGACATCGGGCCGGGCCAGGAACGCTTGGACGGCCTCCGGCCCATCCGCGCCGCGGTTGGCGACGACGCACTCGCTTCCGCCGAACAGCCGCCGCAGGGATTCGTTCCGGTCCTCGTAGTATTTCGGATCGAACACCCGCACCAGGGTGTCGAAGCCGAGGAGAAAAACCACCCGGGTGTCCGCCGGATAGGCGGCGCGGATGGCCTCCAGTTTATCGACAAAGCGGCCGTGGGCTACGGCCGCCACGGAGATCTCGGGTCGGGATTCGGCAAACCGGAGCAGCAGGTCGAGCCGTCGCTCGAGCGGGAGACCTTCACCGCCCTTGTCCACGTTGGCGGTCGCCAAGAGCAGCAGGGTTTCTCCGGGGGAAATCAGCCGGCTCGCCTGGCGAATGAGGACGGCGTGCGCCACGGTGATCGGGTTGAAGGACGCCGACAGGCAGAGGAGCGTTTCCGGGAAGACCCCCGTCCCCGCGGGGGCGCGACGCAAAAAGACGAGACATGGCGGCGCGGTGGGACTCAGGCCGGCGAGACGATGGGCAATCCACACGCGTCGAGCCTCCGCGACTCGTTGGCGGTTACGCTGGATTTCCGGCGCTACGCGGGCGTTCCGATGCTAGGATATCCGTGCAGCCCGAATCCGGTCAAGGGGGCCGTGGGGTTCGGCCGCGGGCGCGCGGCAGATCGATGCCGAATCCTCAGTCTGGACGCGGAGTTGCCGTCTCGGCCGGGGGAGTTTGGTCTTGACAAATTATGCCCGCACGAGTAGGGTTCCGGTTTACGTCTCGCGGAGGAATCCATGTTCCAGGGGCTCAGCGACCGGCTGAACGGCGTCTTCAAGCGACTGCGCGGGTACGGTAGCCTCACCGAGGACAACATCGGCGAAGCGCTCCGCGAAGTGCGCCTGGCCCTCCTGGAGGCCGATGTCAACGTCAAGGTGGTCCGCTCGTTTCTCGAGCGCGTGCGGGAGCGCGCGGTGGGGCGGGACGTCCTCGAGTCGCTCACGCCGGGCCAGCAGGTCGTCAAGGTCGTCTACGAGGAGCTCGCGGCCCTCATGGGTGGCGAGGCAAACCGGCTGCGGACGGCCGGGCAGCCGCCGACCGTCATCATGCTGGTCGGGCTCCAGGGGTCGGGCAAGACGACCACGGCGGGAAAGCTCGCCCGCCTCGTCCGCGGGCAAGGGCAGCGGCCCCTGCTGGTGGCGGCGGACCTGCAGCGGCCCGCGGCGCAGGACCAGCTGGTGACGGTGGGTCGGACCATCCAGATCGATGTGTACCGGGCGGCGGGAGCCTCGACGCCCGCGGCCGTGTGCCGCGAGGCATTGCGCCACGCCAGGTCCCGGATGCTCGACCCGGTCATTCTGGATACCGCGGGTCGGCTGCACGTGGACGAGGCGCTGATGGAGGAGCTCTGCGCCATCAAAGCCGAGCTGAAGCCGACGGAAATCCTCATGGTGGCCGACGCCATGACGGGCCAGGACGCGGTGAATTCCGCCACGGCCTTTCACCGGGCGCTGGAACTGACCGGCTACATCCTCACCAAGCTCGACGGCGACACGCGGGGCGGGGCGGCGCTGTCCATCCGCGCGGTCACCGGGGTCCCGATCAAGTTCGTGGGTCTGGGCGAGAAGCTGGACGCCCTGGAGGTGTTCCATCCGGAGCGGATGGCCTCGCGTATCCTGGGCATGGGTGATGTTCTCAGTCTGGTGGAGAAAGCCGAGCAAGCCGTCGACGAAAAACAGGCCGCCGCGCTCCAGAAAAAGCTCAAGGCCCAAACCTTCACCTTGGAAGATTTTCGGGATCAGCTGCGGCAGGTCCGAGGCATGGGGCCGCTGGATCAGCTCATCGGGATGATCCCGGGTCTGTCGCGGCTCAAGGGCTTGCCCGACGCCTCCGAGCAGGAGCGCGACCTGAAACGCGTGGAGGCCATCATCGACTCCATGACGCCGGGGGAGCGACGGCGGCCGGAGATCCTCAACGGCTCGCGGCGCAAGCGGATTGCCGACGGCTCGGGAACCACGGTGACCGACGTCAACCGTTTGCTCAAACAGTTCGGCGAGATGCAGAAGATGATGCGGCAGCTCATGCAGGCCGGCAAGGGCGGGCGCGTGCCGCGCAATCTGCCGTTTTCCCTTCATTAACCCCGGTTCGACCGGCAGGGCTGCGGCGCCCGCGGCGGTCCGGACCACTTGGGAGGTCGTATGGCGGTCAAGATTCGGTTGCGGCGCATGGGGACGAAGAAGGTTCCGTACTACCGCGTTGTGGTCGCGGACGAGCGGACCGCCCGGGACGGGCGGTTTCTGGAGAGCCTGGGCACCTACGATCCCGTACGGGAGACCGGCGGGCTGAAGATCGATACGGAAAAGGCCATGCGCTGGCTGCAAAAAGGCGCACAGCCGACCGAAACGGTCCGCTCGCTCCTGCGCGGCGCCGGAGTCATGCGGCAGTACGCCGAAAGCCGCGGCAAGGCGCCTGCAGCCGCGTAACGACGGCGGGGGCGCGGGCCGTCGACAACGTTGACGGGCGGCGGGGAGCGCAGCCAAGGGAGGGGCGCCCGTGTTCAAGGAGATGGTGGAGTTCGTGGCGAAGGCACTGGTAGATCAGCCGGACCAGGTCCACGTCGAGGTGGTGGAGGATCCGGTGGCCACGACGCTCAAGCTGCGTGTGGCTCCCGGAGATCTCGGACGGGTGATCGGCAAGCAGGGCCGCACGGCCAGAGCCATGCGGACCCTGCTGCACGCCACGGCGGCCAAAGCCAAGCGGCGGGTGGTGCTCGAAATCGTGGAGTGAGGGATGGTGCGGCCGGACTATCTGATCCTCGGGCGGATCACGAAGGTCCACGGGGTCCGGGGCGGGGTGAAGGCGGTTCTGTACGCGGACGGGTGGGCGCCCTTTCGCGGGTTGGGCCGATACTGGCTGGGCCCACCCGGCGGACCGTATCGCCCGACCGGGATCCAAGTGGAGGCGGAGCGCGGGCGGTCATTGGCTCTCAAGTTGGCGGGCGTAGATTCGCCCGCGGGCGCCTCCGCGTTCGTCGGCCACGAGATCGCCATTCCGCGCGCCGAGGCGCCGCCGCCTCCGGGCGGCGCCTTCTACCACTACGACATCCTGGGACTGGACGTCCTGTCCGGCGAGCGCAGGCTGGGAGTGGTGCGCGAGATCCTGGAGACGCCCGCCCACGACGTGTACGTGATCGACGCGCCCGCCGGCGAGTGGCTGCTGCCGGCCACCCGCGCCCACATCCGGCGCATCGACCTCGCGGCGGGGCGCATCGAGCTGGATCCGGCGGCGGATGCGGCGGGGTTGGCGGGCGCCGAGGCGGAAGGAGAGGCGGACTCTGAATCGGTTTGATGTGCTGACGCTGTTTCCGGCCATGTTCCAGGGGCCGCTGCAGGAGAGCATCCTCCGCCGGGCGCAGGACAAGGGATTGGTGACCATCGCGGTTCACGACCTCCGAGACTGGACGCACGATCGGCACCGGGTCGTCGACGATGTCCCGTACGGCGGCGGCGCGGGGATGGTGCTGAAGCCGGAGCCGGTTTTCGAGGCCGTGGAGGCTCTCCGGCAGGGGCCTCGGAGCACGGTGGTGGCGCTGACGCCGCAGGGGTTGCGGTTTGGCCAGGGGATGGCCTCGGAACTGGCGCGCCTTCCGCACGTGATCCTGCTCTGTGGGCGCTACGAGGGGTTCGACGACCGCATCCCGCGGGGACTCCAGGCGCTGGAGGTGTCGATCGGCGACGTCGTCCTCTCGGGCGGCGAGATCCCCGCGCTGGTCGTGCTGGATGCCACGGTGCGGCTGATTCCGGGCGTCCTGGGGGACGAGGCGTCGGCGCTGTCCGATTCGTTCGCCACGGGATTGCTGGAGCATCCGCACTACACGCGGCCTCCGCGGTTCCGCGGGATGGAGGTGCCGCCGATCCTGCTGTCGGGCGACCATCGGGCAATCGCGCGCTGGCGGCGGAAAGAGGCGCTCCGGCGCACGCGCCAGCGGCGTCCGGACCTCCTGAGCCGGGCGAGCCTGTCGGATCTGGACCGGAAGCTCCTGGCGGAGATCGAGCGAGAGGACGCCGGCGTCGCGCTGGAAAACCGCGACGAGAGAGATTGACCTCGCCGGGCTCCGCCGACGCGGGGCCGGGCGGCAAACGGGTGCCGATCATTTGTGCGGGGCGTCGGACGCCGATGCGGGCGGACCCGACAGCCTCCAGGGGGGTGTGGACATGGGAGCGATCCAGGCGGTGGAGGAGAAGCACCTGCGGACGGACCTGCCGCAGTTCAAACCCGGCGACACCGTCAAGGTGCAGGTGAAGGTGGTCGAGGGCGACAAAGAGCGCCTCCAGGCGTTCGAGGGCGTCTGCATCCGCCGCCGGGGGACGGGGCTCGGCGCCACCTTCACCGTGCGCAAGGTGACGTACGGCGTCGGCGTGGAACGGACGTTTCCGGCACACTCGCCGAGCATCGACCGGGTCGAGGTCTTGCGGCAGGGGCTGGTGCGGCGGGCCAAGCTCTACTATCTCCGCAAGCTCAAGGGGAAGGCGGCGCGGATCAAGGAGCGCCGGACCGCCTAGCGGCGACCTGGCATGGCCGGGCGCCGCGCAGGGGATCCATTCGCCGGGGAGGCCGCCGGGGCGACCGGCGCAGCAGCCGCGACGTGCGGCCGCGGTGGCTGGGACCCCGCCGTGGCGGCGGGGGCACGCCCGGCGGGCGTGGACGAGGCCGGGCGGGGGAGCCTGGCGGGGCCTGTGGTGGCCGCCGCCGTGATCCTGCCCCCGGATGCCGAGCTGCCCGGCCTGACGGACAGCAAGCTCTTGAGGCCGGCCACCCGCGCGCGTCTGGCGGAGGCGATCCGGGCCAGCGCGGTCGCCTACGCGGTGGCCGCGGTTGAAGCGTCCGAGATTGACGCCACCGATATCCTCCGGGCGACGCTCCGCGCCATGGCCATGGCGGTGTCCGGCTTGACCCCCCCGCCGGATCTGGTGCTGGTGGACGGCAACGCCGTTCCGGTGCTCCCGGTTCCGGCGCGGGCCATCGTTCGAGGCGACCGATCGGTTCCCGCCATCTCGGCAGCTTCTGTTCTTGCCAAAGTCACCCGGGACACTATCATGGACGGGTGGGCGGTCCGATTTCCCGCCTACGGGTTCGCTCAGCACAAGGGGTACGGCACCGCTGCACATCTGGCCCGGATCGCGGAGCACGGTCCGTGCTCCATCCATCGGAGGAGCTTCGCCGGGGTTCGCGAGCACATCCATGCACCGCACCCGCAGAGGAGCTTGTGGTGACCGAGGCGCGCCGGGCGCTGGGTAAAAAGGGCGAAGAGGCGGCGCGCGTCTTCCTGGAGCGGCGCGGCGTCCGCATCCTGGCGGCGAACTATGCGTGCGCGGCGGGCGAGATCGACCTGATCGGACGGGAGGGGGAGGCGATCCTTTTTATCGAGGTGAAGGCCCGGACCTCGCGGAGGTTCGGGCCGCCACAGCTCGCCGTTCACCGGCGAAAGCAGCGGCAGATCGTCCGGACCGCACAGTGGTTTCTGACCGAGCGGCGCACGCCCGAGGTGGCGTGCCGCTTCGACGTCCTGGCGGTGGACTTCGTGGGGGATGAGCCTCCCCGCATCCAGTGGGTGCGGGACGCCTTCCCGGCCGAAGGGGTGGGCGTGTGGTGACGACGCCGAATCCCGATCCGACGACGGTTCGGGACATCCTGCGCGTGGTGCCGCTCTTCCGGGAGCTCACGCCACCGGAGCTGGACCTGCTGGTGGCGCTGGGGCGCGTCGTCGCCTACCCCAAGAACGCGGTGGTGTTCAGGGAGGGCGACAAGGGGGAGGCCCTCTACGTCGTTGTCGAAGGCGCGGTGCGGATCGTCAAACAGGCGCCCGAGGCGTGGGATGGAACCATGGCCTTCGTCGAATCCGGGGGATGCTTCGGCGAGATGGCGCTCGTGGACGGCTTTCCTCGATCCGCCACGGCCGTTGCCCAGGACGACTGCACGGTGCTCTTTCTGGGGCGCGACGCCCTGCTGGACCTTTTCAGGGAGGCGCCTGTCCTCGGCCAGAAGATCCTGGCGGCTTTCTGCCGGAATCTCTCGCTCCGGTTGCGCGACGCCAACGACCGCATCGTCGCCCTGTCCTCGTTGCAGCGCGGCGCGTAGCCCTGCCGCGCCGAGATTCCGCGATCCGGGTGATCACCGCCGGGGCGTCCGAACCGGCGTTCTTGTGTTGACAGGTATCCGAGACGTTGCTAGTGTCCCTTCGCTCTCGGCCAGGGGACAGGCGGCGATCCGGATGGGAGTTGGGCATGCGGGACACACGGCCACGCCCGAGGGACCTGCAAGCCGGAAAAGGACGGGTCTTCTCGGTGCTCGGTGAGCGCGTGACGCTGAAACTGAGCGGCGAGGATTCGGACGGCGTCTGCGCTGCCGTCGAGATCGCGACGCCGCCGCAGGTGGGGCCGCCCCTGCACGTCCACCAGCATGAGGACGTGATCCTCTACGTTCTGGAAGGCATGTACGAGATCCGCGTCGGCGGGCGCATGGTGCCGGCGCCCCCCGGGGCGTTCGCCTTTCTGCCCAGGGATATTCCCCACAGTTATACCAACGTCGGGTACCGAACCGGGAAACTGCTCGTCACCATCGCGCCGGCAGGATTCGAGCGATGCTTCGAAGAGTTGAGCCTGCTGGCGTCGGAGGCGCCGCCCGACCGGGGCCGGCTGGAAACGATCGGGCGGAAACACGGGATCGAGTTCCTGTAGGCGTCCTTTTCTTTCCCCTGCGCCGGAGCGCGCTGGCGGGCGCAGCGGGCTTTCCCATTGACATCCCCCGTCCCCCTTGGATAGCGTCCGTCGGAAATCATCCTGTGTACAGCCGGGCTCCGGCGCGCGGGCGGCGTGCCTCCCGGCCGGGAGCCGCGGTGCGGAGGTGTGCGCGATGCTCGTGATCGCCAGTGCGAACGGCGCCGTGGGAATCGAGGCGGCCATGCAGGTGCTGCGGGACGGTGGATCGGCGCTGGACGCCGTGGAGGCCGGGATCAGACCCGTAGAGAGCAATCCGGCGGACCACACCGTGGGGTACTCGGGCCTTCCGAATCTTTTGGGCGTCGTCGAGGTGGACGCCAGCATCATGGACGGTCGCACGCTCCAGGCGGGCGCCGTGGGCGCGGTGCAGAATTGCGAGCACGCCATCTCCCTGGCGCGGAAGGTCATGGAAGAATTGCCGCACGTGCTGCTGGTGGGGTCCGGCGCGGAACGGTTTGCCAAAGAGATGGGATTCCCCGAGACGGATCTGCTCACCGCCGACGCCAAAGCGATCTGGGCGGAAATCTTCGACACGAAGGTGCCGTCGGGATGCCAGGAGCGGATGGCCTACGTGGAGAGCATTCGCCGGTACGCAAAGCTGGCCGCGGATCCCGAGCGGCCGAACGAGACGGTCAACTTCATCGCGCGGGACGCCCGGGGCAATTTGGCCACGGGTGTCAGCACCAGCGGCTGGTCGTGGAAGTACCCCGGCCGGCTCGGCGACTCGCCGGTGATCGGCGCGGGAAACTACGCCGACAACCGGTATGGGGCCGCGGCCTGCACCGGCCGCGGCGAAATGGCCATGCGGCTCTGCACGGCCCACAGCGTCGTCACGTACTTGAAGCTGGGGATGACCCTGGAGGCCGCCGGCCGCGCGGCCACCGCGGAGCTCGGCTATCTGGTGGACCCGTACTTTGGCCGGGTGAGCCTGATCGCCATGGATGCCCGGGGAAACCACGCGGGCTTCTCCAACGGACCCGACGCGACCTACGTCTACATGACCGACGACATGCGGATCTACGCCGAGGCTCCCCGGATCCACGTGGCGGCGGGCGGGGCAGGGCGACGGCTTTAGCAGCATCGGGTACGTTTTTCACCACCAGGACACCAGGAAGAGCGGGTTTGGTATCCTGGTGGCGCCGGATATTTCGGGTCGGGTGCGGGCCGTTCGGCGACGGAGGGTGCGCGGATGGATCGGTTTGACGGATTGTTCGAGCGGCTGAAGGCCCTGGCGGCGATTCCCGCCACCAGCGGATTCGAGCAGGGGATCGCCAGACGGCTTGCGGACGAGATGCGACCCCTGGCGGATTGCGTGGAGATCGATGCTTTCGGGAACGTCTACGGGACGCTGAATGGCGCGCCGACCGGTCCCAAGGTCATGGTGCCGGCCCACAGCGACTCCGTGGGGATGATCGTGTCGCACATCGAGGATACCGGTTACCTCCGCTTCGACGTGGTGGGGTCCGTTCCGCCCAACCTCGCGTACGCGCAGCGGGTCGTGATCTGCACACCGCAGGGTCCGCGCACGGGGGTGGTCGGAAGCAAACCGGGGCACATCGCCTTCCGCCAAGAGCGGGAGCTCGGCACGGTGGTTCCTTCCGTGGATGCCCTCTTCATCGATGCGGGCGCGTCGTCGAAACGCGACGCGCAGCGGATGGGGTTCGAGCCGGGCCAGCAGATCGTCTGGGACCGCGACCTGGCGTGGCTGGGCGAGCCCTCGACGGGACTCGTGACCGGCCGGTCGCTGGACGACAAGGTCGGCTGTCTGGCCATGCTGGAGGCCATGCGGGCGCTGCGCGCGGCGGGGACGCCGCTCCACGCGACGGTGATCTTTGTTGCCTGTGTGCAGGAGGAGGTCGGTCTGCGCGGCGCGGCACAGGCCGCCGGTCGAATCCGGCCGGACCTGTGCATCGGGATCGACGCCACCGTGTCGCAGGCCGGCTTTGGCAGCGGCATCGGCGCCCATCCCAGCACGACCTTCTCGGAGGCGGCCAACCGCCTCGGGGCGGGACCGGCGCTCTCGGTGATGGACCGGGGTGCCTCGGTGCCGTACGGTCTCTTTGGCCACCCCGCGCTCATCGCGCTTTGCCGGCGGGCCGCCGAGTGCGGGAAGATCCCGTATCAGATCGAGGGCAGCATGCCGATCATTACGTCGGATGCGGCCGCCGTCCAGTTTGCGGGGCCGGGGGTCCCGTCGCTGACCATCAAGATCCCCTCGCGTTACACCCACGGGCCCGTCGAGGTGTGCTCGTTGAGGGACATCGCGGCGACGGCGGAGCTCGTGGCGGCCGCGCTGCGGGCCATCGGGCCCGAGAGTCGTTTCCGGTTCATGGAGGAGTAGGCCCGCCACGGGCAACCCGATCCGCGGACCGGCGCATCGATCCCCGCCGCTTGGGGTCCTGAGCGGTCCACGGGTTCAGCGTCCAAGCATGAGGCTCGGCAGCCAGACGGAGATGCTCGGGAAGAGCACGATGGCGCACAAGGTGGCGGCGAGCGGGAGGTACCACGGGAGCATGGCATACGAAAGCCGCTCGAGCGGAATGCCCGTCACCCGGGTGAGCGTGTACAGCACGGTGCCGACGGGGGGCGTCACCAGGCCGATCATCAGGTTGAAGACCATGATGACGCCAAAATGGATGGGGTCGATGCCGTACTGCTTGACCATGGGCATGAAGATCGGGGTCAGAATGAACAAGGCCGGTGTCGCATCGATGAAGCAGCCCACGACCAGCAGGAAGAGGTTGATGATCAGCAGGAACAGGAGCGGACTGGCCACGGCGCCCGCCATCCAGTTGACCAGGGCATCGGTCAGCTGATAGCGCGCGATGACCCACCCGTAGATGGAGCTGGTGCTGACGATGAGCAGGATGATCGCCGTGTCCAGCATAGAGTTCCGCAGCACGGCCAGGAGGCCGCGCCACGTCAGCGTTCGGTACACGACACCCATGACGATGACGTAGACCACAGCGACGGCCGCCGCCTCCGTGGGAGTAAAGATCCCCGAGATGATGCCGCCGATGAGGATGACCGGCGCCAGGAGGGGGAGGAATCCCTGTTTGAGGGCCGTGACGATCTCGCGGAACGGCGCCCGCGGCTTGGGCTGGAAGCCGTACCAGGGCGCCATCAGGACGAGGAGCCCGATCATCGCCAGACCCATGAGGACGCCCGGGATGAAGCCGGCGATCAGGAGCTTGGCGACCGACTCGCCGGCCACGGCGCCGTAGATCACCATGGGGATGCTGGGCGGGATGATGGGGCCGATGGTTGCGGACGCCGCGGTCACGGCGGTGCTGAACTCCAGGGTGTACCCCTCATCGACCATCGCCTTGATTTCCATCTGGCCCAGCCCGCCCGCGTCCGCGACGGCGGACCCGGACATGCCGGCGAAGATCATACTGCCGAGAATATTGACGTGCCCCAGACCCCCCCGGAAGTGGCCCACGAAGGACTTGGCAAAATTGAAGATGCGGTCGGTGACTTGAACCTCGTTGGCCAGCCGGCCGGCAAAGAGGAAAAAAGGAATCGCCAGCAGCGTAAAATTTGTCACGCCGTAAATGATCCGCTGCGAGAGAATATCCCACGGAATGGCGCCGAACCCGCGCAGGAAACCGAGAGTGACGACGCTCGTCAGCCCCATGCTGGCGGCGACGGGGAGACCCAGGAGCATCAAGACCAGCAACGCCCCCATCATCGCGACGAAGATGAGCATGGCGCCCGTCCGTCACCCGCGCCGGGGCGGCAAGAGGTTTCGGGCAAAGGCCAGGATGTCCCGCGCCGTGAGGAGCAAAAGGCCCAGCAGCCCCACGGGGATCGAGAGGTACAGATAGCTCATGCTCAAGCGGAAGCTCCCGGCCTCCACCGCGGAGACCGAACCGATCATCACCAGGCTTCCCCAGACGATCCCGCCGAAGAAGACCAGGCACAGGACGGCCGACGCGGTGTCCAGGAACGCCCGGGGTCTGCCGGAGAAACGGTCCACAGCCGCAATGGTTTTGCGTTGTCAAGACAAAAGGGAGCCTTATGTTCGAGCAGACGTCACGCCGGGGAGAGTGTGGGCGATGTGGGCGAATCGGAAGGCCCGATCGGTCAGAGCGTATCGTGCCTCAGGCGCTTGGCGAGAGAACGGCCATACGATCCGTCATGGCTGCCGCGCGATCGAAGGCCATCGTTTCCGGGGATTGCTCGAGAAGGCGCGTGACTTGAGCGATCAGATCGGTGGCGGGGTTTTCTTCGAAGAAGACGCCATCTTTGGCCAGGACGCGCACCCGTGTTCCTTTTACGCCTTGCGCCTCCAGCTCCACGTCGAACTCGCGTCGCCATCCACTGGCCAGCAGGCTGACACTCGCTCCGTCGTCTCCCGCTTCGCTGGGTAGAACGCGCATCCCCATGCCCTTCAGGGCGTCGATCATCGCCTGGCGGACCGCGGCAAGGGTGGTGGGGAAGGTCTTGTACGTGAGGGCCAAAATCCGCAACTTCGCCATCCCGGCCTCCACATGAGCTCCACCGGGTTTGGGCATTGCTATTGGTGTCATCGCGCACCCGCTGCGGGTACGTGGAAACCGGCATAGCAAACCCTGTGCCGTGCTACGTTCGGTGTTACCGAGGCGGCAGGAGTCGATCGTTCACCGGGTTAACCGATGTCAGGGCGGGTCGACATACGGGGAATCTTTTGCGGCGCGAAAAAATTACCGTGTAAAAATGGCTGATCTGCTTTGGGTTACCCGGCTTCCGCGCCTCCCCTTGTCCTGGCCGCGGCCACAAACCCGCGCCCGTGCAGACCACAGTTCCATACGCACTGAAGATCCATATCCGACCGGACATACTCTGAGTACTCCGCGATAGCCTTATCAGACAGAGCCGGACCCGCAAAATAGGACAGGCGCGTAAGTTCGTTAGGTAACCCCCCGGCTCTGCCGGGCGACTCCCCGAGTGTGACAGTTCCGGGAAAACACGAAAGCCTCTTGGGCCGTGAACCGCGCAAAGCGCACGCTGTCCCCAAGAGGCGTCCATGGACGACATCGAGAGCG
>JAKPQH010000116.1 GCA_029580855.1 bacterium
GCCGGATAGCGCAGGGCGAACCGAGAGCCGCCACTCGTATGCCGGAATCGCCACCCAACGCTCGGTTTCGCCGCGACGCACCAGGATGTCAACGCCGCCGCGGGGCGCGTGCAGGATCTCCACCTCGCGGAGATGGAAGTATGAGGTCAGCGACTCATCCCTGCTCGCCACGCCCGCCAAACGCCGCCAGCGCAGCAGCACGTCGGCGGGCTGGACGCCGGCCTTGGCCATGGCGAAGCCCGCCTCGGCCTTCACGACGGTCACTCCCGCAGCCGCCGGCGGCGAATCGCTCGCCCGGACTCCCGCAGTCCACATCAACCAGAATAATCCCAGACCAATCGCCGTCCCGATCACTCTGTTCACGGCCCCACGCTCCTTTCGCGCCGTCGACGTTGCATCCTTGCCGCTTTTTCACTATAGCAAATGCCGCCGCAAGAAAACACCGGCAAAACAGACGCGGGCGGCGGCAGCCCATGGCCGCCGTCGCCTGCCGTACACTGGCATCTGTGCGCCTGCCGCCCGACACGGGACGGGGCTATTTGTCGATGTTCTCCGCGGGGATGGGAATCTTGCGACCCTGGTCGGTCAGCTCCAGCGTCCCGAACCCGCCGGTGATGAGCTTGCGCTGTTCGAATGTGCAGAGCCGATAGTAGTACTTGCCATCCGTGTCCTTGTACAGCGCCGCTGCGGCGATGTGGCGCCCGACGATGGGGCTGTCGCCGCCCGATGCCCGGTCGTACCACCAGTCCTTGTCCACGATGTGGATCCGATGCACGCCCGGCCAGCCGCCGTTGAGCAGGAGCTTTCGCATGGCGGCCTCCAGCTGCTTGTCGGTCATCTTGGCCGGCGGCAGAGTGGCGGCCTGGGCGTCGGCATTGAGGTACTTCTGGTTCAGGCCGGTGTAGTAGGCGTAGTTGTTCCCTTGAATGGTGAATGATCCTTCGGCGTGCTTGGTGCCGAAGTCGCGCACGTAAATCTGCACGGTGTGGGACCCGGTCGCGAGCTCACCCAGGCGGAAGGTGAAACCGATGGGGCCGATCTTGCGGTTGCCCTTCCCCTCGCCGAAGACCATATTCGGGTCCTTGTAAGCGGTCATCCGGGCCGGTTCCGGGGCAATGTCGAGGACCATGAACCGGTTGTTGACCAGCGGGCCCTTGAGGGTGATGTACTGATACTCCAGCATGTCCTGGTCGTCGATGGCCATGACCACCATCACCGGGATTTCCGTCTTGCCCGAGTACAATTCCCGCCACGTTTTGTCCACCACCATCAGGCCGTAGATGGGATCACCGGCCTGAAAACTCTTCGTCAGGTTGGCTGGGTTGTTCGGGTCGATGGGCGTCTTGGAGAAATAGACGCCGGCGCCCGGCAGCGTGGCCGAGGCCGCCGGATACACTGCCAGCACGGATACCAGCACCACGACGGCGCCGAGTCGTTTACATATCGTTAACTTGTTCACGCTAATTGCCTCTCTGGAACCGCTCACTGAATGCCGAGACGCTGGGCTTCCGCCGCGCTCTGCTTCTTCAACAAATCAAAGTTGAAATATTGCGTGAGAATGTTGAAGCTGGCGATCTGGTTGGCCAACTCGTTGTCCAGGCTCATGTAATGCTGCTGGATGTCGGAGTACGCCTGGAAAGACGGGCCCGCCGCCCGTTCGAGGCCGAGACTTACCCGCATGTCGGCGGTGGCGCGGTCCGCTGCCCCCAGCGCCTCCCGCTGGCGTCCCAGGCTCACCAGCTTCTGCACATACGCCTCCTTGAGTTGCACCACCTTGTCCTTGACCGCCGCCGGTGCCGGCTTGTCCTTGAGCAGCGCCACCAACTCGCTCATCGCCTGGCCGTATAGATCGGCGGCCGCGTTGCCCAGGTCAGCCGGCGACCGGGGCTGGTCCAACGCGGACGCATCGTTCGCCGCCGTCTTGGTGGCGGGTGGCCCTCCACAGCCGATCATCACCACCGCTGCCAAGACCAGGGTCATCAGGGTGAGGCACATTTCTCGATTCATGAATCCTCCTTGCGTCAGATGGGGCGAGCCCCACGATTTGAACAGCCCGGCACACAGATCCGTTGCGTCGGAAGTCACCGCCACGTCGGGTCATTCATTGGCCAATAGACGGGCCGTAGGTTCGGGATTATCACTATTTTTTGATGGAATTCCGGGCCGGATTGCGCTCGTGCCGGTGGACCCGGGAGTCGGTGACACCTGCCAAGCTCTGAGGCGGAACCGTTCTGCCAACCGGCCGTTGACCGCCACCCGCATCTCCTGAGTTTTTCGTTTCACTCTTCATCGCCTCTCGCGGCGGTAGGAGGCGTGACAGCTCTTCCGGCGAGCGCCGGTCTCAACGTCAGTGCGGATAGGTTTGCTCGCCGGCCCGGATGGCCACCGGCAAGCGGTTCTCCGCCGGTGGGATGGGGCAGTTGTAAGCCGGCGAATAGTTGCACAGCGGATTGTAGGCCCGGTTGAAATCCAGCACCAGGGTCTCGCCGGCGGGCTCGTCCAGATCGAGAAAACGTCCGGCGGGATAAGTCTCGTTCCCCGTCGTGGCATCGGTGAACGGCACGAAGAGGGTGCGGTCGTCCGACGCACCCGTGGCGGACTTGAACGCCGCCAGCACACAGGCCGCGCCATCCAAGGTGAAGTGGAGCCGGGCGTAGCGGACGAACCGCTTCTCCATGTTGCGGCTGGTCAGCATGACCACCGTTTCGGGATCGGGCAGCCGCTCCAGGCGCGCCGGCACGGCGAATGCGCGGTCCGGCGGGAAGTACAGGAGCCGGCGGAACTCGCGGCGCTCGCGCCGGGCGGGATCGAACACGATCAGGGTCAGTCCGTCGGCGCCGGGGTACGCCGCGAGGGTGAATCGCTCCAGTCGGAAGCGGATCCCGTCGCTCAGCGGACCGGGCGGAATCGGACTACGCGCCACCTCGGCCCAGCCGCCGGGCGCCCGGGATTCCCACCGCCACTGGCCGTCCGCCAGGCTGAACACCAGCGGATCGTCCGGTCCGGGCGGCGCCGTCGACGCGACCGAGCCGGCCGCCACCCGCAACCCGCCGCCCGGTGCCGCAAGCGTCAACCGCGCCGCGCCGGCCATGGGCGACAGCGCGTCGGTTGCGAACTCCCGATCCTTCGCGGTGCGGTCCGCTTCGAGGGCCTTCCGCCAGGCGGCCGCCTGCTCCGCGGGAATGCCGCTGGAATCCCGGCCGCAGCCGGCTCCGATCACGGCCGCAGCGACCAGCAGCGCCAGCCGGCGGATTCCGCAACCGATATTCCCCCGCATCCGGATTGTGTTCATGTGGTGCGCCCCCGCAGTGATTCCGTGTTCCGGATGGTACCACGGGGGCACCGCCCAGGCAATCCGCTCGCTGCGCTCCAGGCGCCGCTGAAAAAAGGGATTGGGTTCGTTCCGCCCCTCGATTAGAATGGTTCTTCAAGCATGACCCCACGCGTCCGGCGCCGGTGCGGCCGTCTGACGGGCCCGGCCGGCAGCTTGAGCATATGAAGGAGGATGGATGCCAATCGTGCTCCGGCTTCTGCTGATTGCGACTCTTGCCGCCGCCGGCGCCGTCCTGCCGGCCCAGGATCCAGCCGCCGACATGGCGGCCGCCAAGGCCAGACTCCAGGAGATCGCCGCCGCCGTGAACCTGACGGTGGATGGCTGGGCCTGGACGCTCGACGGCCAGGCGTGGGACGATTACAAACTGGGACGGGGCTTGGATGCCTCCCGGGTGGGTGTGCGCGCCCGGATTCCCTGCCGCGAAGTCGTGGCGGGGGTGCCCGTGCTGGGCACACCCACCGTTCTCAAGCTGAAGCTGTACGCCCGCGGCCTTGTCGACGTGACCGTGCGCCAGGACGACCGCGTCGTCCAAGTTATCCGGATCGACGGCGGCGGCGACCAGGGCGTCGAAGTCGTCAAGGAAGTCTTCCTCAACGACCCGCCGCCGATCACCGGTTCCACGATCGACCTCGAAGCGGTCAACGCCGGCCGGCGGCCCCCCCGCGGCGAGTTCTGGCCGCCCCGGCGCAACCCGCTGACCGAGACGGGACTTGTCTTTGCCATCCGGGGCGCCGAGATGGACTATCTGGAGGCCCGCCCCATGGTCGCGGCGCTCCGCGACTGGGTGGACAGCCTGCAGACCGCCGAACGGCTGATCTGGCCGGAGCTCGTCCGCTACACCTTCACCCGCCGGCCCTACCCCATCGAGGACCGCCGCGGCGTGTCCGCCGAGCGCCTGGCCCAGTTGGGCGCCGCGTACGCGCGGGCGGTGCAGGCCCTCGATTTGGACGCCGTCAAGCGCGGGAGCCGCGACCGCCTCGACGCCTCCCTGAAGCAGTCGCTGGCGGAAACCGTCGAGCTGCGCCGCTACGCCCAGGAGTTCAAGGTCCATCTCATCGGCAACGCCCACATCGACATAGCCTGGCTGTGGCGGATGGCCGAAACCCGGGAGGTGGCCCGCAACACCTTCGCCACCGTCCTGAAAAACATGGACGAATACCCCGAGCTGGTGTACGCCCAGAGCCAGGCGCTGACGTACCGCTGGATGGAAGAGCGCGACCCGCAACTCTTCCGGCAGATCGCCCAGCGGATCGCCGACGGGCGCTGGGAAGTGGTGGGTGGCACCTGGGTGGAACCCGACTGCAACCTGATCTCGGGCGAAAGCTGGGTGCGCCAGCTCCTGTTCGGCAAGCGGTACTTCAAGGAAAAATTCGGGGTGGACGTCACGATCGGCTGGAACCCCGATTCCTTCGGCTACAACTGGAACATGCCGCAACTGTACCGCAAGAGCGGCCTCGACGTGTTCATCACTCAGAAGATCTGGTGGAACGACACGACGGTGTTCCCCCATTTCGTGTTCTGGTGGGAGGGCCCCGACGGCACCCGCCTGCTGACCTATTTCCCGCCCGAGGGCTACACCAGCCGGGTGGACCTGGCCGAGAACGCCGACGCGATCACCAAGTACCAGGCCACCACGGGGTGGCAGAACAGCCTGATCCTTTTCGGGCTGGGTGACCACGGCGGCGGACCCAATCGCGAGATCCTCGACCGCGTCCGCCGCTACAGCCGGCTGCCGGTGGCGCCCCAGTACGTGCATGCCAAGGCAGGCGATTTCCTGAAGCAGATTCCCGGCGCCCTGGGCGAGCGGATCCCCGTCTGGCGCGATGAACTCTATCTCGAGTACCATCGCGGCACCTTCACCTCCCAGGCCCAGATCAAGCAGAACAACCGGCGGTGCGAGGCGGACCTGGGCGCGGCGGAAAAGGCGGCCACCTGGGCCCGGCTGCTGGGCGCGGCCTATCCCAAGGCCGACTTGGCCGCGCTCTGGCAGGACGTGCTCACCAACCAGTTTCACGACATCCTGCCCGGCTCCTCCATCACCCCGGTCTACCGGGACGCTCTGGAGACCTATACCACCGTCCGGCGGAAGCTGGGGCGGATCGAAGATCAGGCGCTGCGCCGCGTGGGCGCCGCCGTGGATACGTCGCGGATCGAGGGCATTCCCGTGGTGGTGTTCAATCCGTTGGCCTGGGAACGGTCCGATTTCGTCTCCGCGGAGCTGCCGGCGGTGTCCGGCGAACTGGCGCTGTGGACGGTGGACGGCAAGCCCGTGCCCGCCGAATTCAGCCGGGATGCGGAGACCGGCACGCTCCGCGTCGCCTTCGTGGCCGAGAACGTGCCGTCGCTAGGTTACCGGGTCTTTGTGGCGCGGCCCGGGTCGCCCGGACCGGCGATGATTGAGGTCAAGGCCGACCAGACCTTCCTCGAGAACCGGTGGCACCGTCTGGAGGTAGATCCCGAGAGCGGCCAAATCCGCAGCTTCCGCGACAAGAAGCTGGACCGCGAGTTTGTCGCCCCCGGCCAGGCGATCAACGCACTGCGCATCTATGAGGACATACCGGAAAACTGGGATGCCTGGAACCTGGGCTTCACCGGCCGGGTATGGCCGTTGAACCGGGCGGCCGCCGTGGAGCTGATCCACGCCACGCCGGTGCGCGCCATGCTCCGGGTGCGCCACAACTTCCTGGGCCCCGACAAGGCCCGCTACGCGCCCACCGAGGACTTCCCGTCATCGACCTTCACCCAGACCATCACCGTGTACCGCGCCCTCGACCGCGTGGACATCGCCACCGAGGCCGACTGGTGGGAATCGCATCTGATGCTCAAGGCCGCCTTCCCCGTCGCCGTCACCAGCAACCAGGCCACCTACGAAATCCCGTTCGCCGCCATCGCCCGGAGCACCCGCCGCGAGACGCTGGCCGAGAAAGCCCGCTTCGAGGTGCCGGCCCTGCGCTGGGCCGACCTGGCGGATGCCGCCGGCGGCATCTCCGTACTCAACGACAGCAAGCACGGCTACGACATTCACGGCAGCGAGATCGAACTGTCGCTGCTCCGCGCCCCCATCTGGCCCGATCCCATGGCGGACCGCGGCCGGCACGCGTTCACCTACTCCCTCTACACCCATGCCGGGAGCTGGGCCGACGGCGCAACGGTGCGCCGCGGTGCCGAGCTCAACACGCCGCTCCGGGCGTGGGCGGAGACGCGGCACCCCGGCAAGCTGCCCACCGCGCACAGCTTTGCCGCCGTGGACACTGTCGGCGTCGTCCTCGAGACGGTCAAGCTGGCCGAGGACGGCGACGCCCTGATTTTCCGGTTCTATGAGTCGCTGGGCCGGCCCGACCGGGCCGTGCTCCAGTTGCCCGTCACCCCGGCGAATGTATCCGAAACCGATCTGATGGAAAATCCGATCCAGGAGCTGGCGCCCGCCGGCCCCACGGTCACCCTCGACTTCGGAAAATTTGAAATCAAGACGCTGCGGGTCGTCCTCCCGCCGCGCTGACGAATCCGGCCGCCGCCTACCAGACGCGTGGCACCGGGACCTCCCGGAGGATCGGCGCCTCCAGCGAGATGAGCGTCTCGGTCGACTGGATCTCGGGGATCGACTGTAGGCGGTCGATGAGCAGGTCGTGCAATCCCCGGGTGCTGCGGGCCACCACCTTTAGGAAAATGTTGTATTTGCCGGTGGTGTAGTGAGCTTCCAGGATTTCCGGCACATCCTGAAGCTGCTTTAACACCTTCTTGTAGTCCCGCGCGTTGTGCAGGTTGATGCCCACGAACGCGCAGACGTCATAGCCGATCCGGACCGGATCGATCACCACCCGCGTCCCGCGGATCACGCCTTGTTCCCTCAGCTTGTTGACCCGCACGTGAATCGTCCCGCCCGAGACCAACAGGTCTCGCGCCAGCTCTTGGAACGGCCGGCGGGCGTCCCGCTGGAGGGCGCGCAGAATGTCTCCATCTAATTTGTCGATCTCGAAATTCGGAACCATTTCTCACCTCTGAAAATTCTAAATCTACAAAATTACGTCTATATTTATATAAAAAATATAATAATTATGCCTATTTATAAATTTTACTTTACTAAAATATTTGGATTTCTACAATAACAATAATTTGTTATTGGAAGGGTCTCATGCACTCACTCTTTGCCCCCGCTCCCGAGCTGGTGAAACTGGAACAGGCCATCTTTTTCATCAAAGATCATTTTCAGCGGTCGCTGGCGCGGGCGCTGCGGTTGACCCGCGTCACCTGCCCTTTGTTTGTGGATCGGAACTCCGGGCTGCAGGACAACCTGAACGGCGTCGAAACTCCGGTGCGGTTCCATGCGACGCAGCTGGGTGACCGGCATCTCGAGGTGGTGCAATCGCTGGCCAAGTGGAAGCGATACGCCCTGTTCCGGTATGGCGTGCCGGCGGGCCGCGGCATCTATTGCGACATGAACGCCCTGCGGCCCGACGAAAGCGACTTGGCCAGCGCCATCCATTCGGTCCATGTGGACCAGTGGGACTGGGAATTGGCCATCCGCCACGAAGACCGCACCTTGGCGACCTTGCAGCACACGGTGGCGCGCATCTTCGCCGCCCTGCGCCGCACGGAACGGGCCGTGTGCCGCCGGCTCGGCATGACGCCGCTGCTGCCGCACCGGATCACCTTCGTCCACAGCGAGGATTTGTGTCGCCAGTACCCGCATCTGACTCCGCGCCAACGTGAGGACCTGGTCTGCCGCCGGCACCAGGCGGTCTTCCTGGTTGGGATCGGCGGCCCCCTGCCTGACGGCGGCAGCCATGACGGACGAGCCCCGGATTACGACGACTGGTCCACTCCCACCGGTGACGGCCGACAGGGTTTGAACGGCGACATTCTCGTATGGAGTCCGGTGCTGCACCGGGCGCTTGAGCTGTCTTCCATGGGTGTCCGGGTGGACGCCGAGGCGCTGGTCCGCCAGTGCACCGTTCGCGGATGTCGCGACCGTTTGAATCTGCCCTGGCACCGGCTGCTGCTGGACGGGCGGCTGCCGGACAGCATCGGTGGCGGAATCGGCCAGTCTCGCCTGTGCATGTTCCTGCTGCGGCGCCGGCATATCGGCGAAGTCCAGGCCAGTCTCTGGCCGGACCACGTGCTCGAGCGCTGCCGGCGGGAGCAGATCCACCTGCTGTGACCGGCGGCGGTTTTTCTCCCGACCAAAAATAATCGTCTACTTTTCTGTGGATCCTGTTTAAACTAGGCACGATCTACTGACCGCTGAATTCGACAGCCGGGCACGATCCGCCGCACCCGGCGGATCGCGTCCCCAAACCGGCTGCCTGACGAGGTGTCCATGGTTGAGTTGAGCTTTCTGGACTGGTTCTGGATCATCGCCTTCATGGTGCTGATGGTGGGCAGCGGCGTTCTGTTCTACCGCCTGGGCAAGCGCTCCGAGGCGGACTTCTTCCTCGCCGGCCGCGGCCTGCCGTGGTGGCTGCCGGCGTCCTCGGTGTACGCCACCCACACCGCCACCGACACGCCCATGTGGGTGTCCGGTGTGATCTACAAGCACGGCCTGGCCGGTCTCTGGTACACCTTTTTCTCGGCCTGGTGCGCCATCAGCGCCTTCGTTTCGGCGCGGATCTTCCGCCGGTCGCTGGCGTACACCCAGGCCGAGTGGCAGACCCTCCGGTTCGGCGGCCTCCCCTCCCACCTGCTCCGGGGCTGGACCGCCGGCTGGCAGGTGTTCATGAACATGTTCATCCTGGGCTGGGTGGGCATCGCCATGGGCAAGGTCTGCCATTACCTGTTCGGCTGGCACCCGTTCATCGGCCTGACCGCCTTCTCGGCGGCATGCGCCGTCTATGTGCTGGCCGCCGGCTACTGGGGCGTGGTGATGGCCGACTTTCAGCAGGGAATCATCGCCTTCATCGCCATCCTGATCGTCTCGTTCTGGGGCATCGCCCAGGCCGGCGGCCCGGCGGCGATCGTGGCCAAACTCGAGGCGCTGGGCCAGGCGCACCGGCTCAACCCGTTCGCCTTCACCGGCTGGTTCGGAGGCGATTTCCCCATCGCCTGGTTCCTGACCATGGTGGTCATCGCGGTGATCGGCGGTTTCGGCATGGGCACCAGCATCGACTGGTACGCCGAAGCCCAGCGCATCCAATCGGCCCGATCGGTCAAGGACGCCGCCTGGTGCATCTGGAGCGGCACCGCGCTGGTTCTCACCCGCAACGCCATCTGGGGCGCGGCGGTGCTGGGCTTTTTCGTGCTGTACCCCAACCTGACCGAGGTCAAGGACTATGAGATGGCCTGGTTCCGGCTGGGCTTCGACACCCTGCCGGCCGGGATGCTGGGTTTCTTCTTCGCCGCCATTGTGGCCATCCACATCTCCACCATCTCCACCCACCTGAACCTGGGTGCGGTGTACATGACCCGCGATCTGTATCACCATTACCTGCGGCCCGAGGCGAACGAGCACCAGCTTGTATGGGTGGGCCGGATTTCCACGCTGCTGCTGCTCCTGGGCTCATTCGTCTTCGGCTCCATCATGGAAAACATCACCGAGTGGCTGATCTTCGCCCTGTGGATCATGGCGGCCGGCGTGTGGCTGCCCAACATTCTCCAGGTGGTCTGGTGGCGGTTCAATGGCTGGGCCTACCTGGCGTCCTGGATCGCCAACCTGGTCCTGTCGTGGCTCGTGGTCTGGGTGCTGCCGGCCTTCGGCGTCATCCCCGCGCTCCAGGACTATCAACAGTTCTGGCTGCTCATGGTGCTGGGGGCGCTGATCTATGTGCCGGTGACGTTCCTGACCAAGCCCGAGGACATGAAACACCTGGTCAAATATTATGCGATGTCGCGCCCCATCGGTTGGTGGGGCCCCGTCCGGCGCGAAGCCGAAAAGCTCGGCCTGCTCTAAGGAGGTACGCCATGGCCTTCATCCGCAGACACTGGGATCCCAAAGCGGCGGACGAGTGGACCCGTGAGGACTGGATCGCCATCGTCCTGTCGCCGCTCGCCTACGCGGCGTTGATGGTGGGCACGGCGCTCAGCGTGATGCTGATGCCGCTGGGCTACATCATCCTCGCCGCCGGGGTGGTGCTGACGGTGGGGGTGTACTGGATCATCAACCCCAAGCTGTCCACCATATCGGACGCATACGAAAAAAAGCAGCAGGCCTACATCGAGGAGCTCGAGCGGAAGGTCAAGTGGGAGGACGTGCCATGAA
>JAKPQH010000117.1 GCA_029580855.1 bacterium
ACGACGGTGGCCGCGTCTCGACCTTCACCGACAGCGTGCCGTCGTGGAACGGGTTGGGGTGAGAACTGGTCACGGGAGCGGCAGCCTCTTGGGCTGGAAGTCGATGAACGCAGCGAACGCCTTCAGGTACTCGTTGGAGTAGGAGACGCGCCGGGAGCGCACGCACGAGTACGAGGTGGTCGCGCCCGACTCCCCGTATTCCAGCGTTTGCTCACCGGCCGCTATCTTGGCGTTGAGCGCCGCCACCTTGGCCTCTAGGTCCGCCAGGCTCGTGCCCTGGATGAGCAGCGGCACGTGCATGTCGATGAGGTGCGCTTCCGAGACGTTCACCTGCACCACGGTGCCGTCCGCTCCCGCCACCTCATCATAGGAAAGGTCCTCAGCGCCCGGGTCGAAGCCGGTCAGGAGGTGGTAGCCGGTCCCGTCGTTCAGGTCCAAGCCGCCGTACTTGCAGACCGTCCGCGCCACGTCTTATCGCCTCCGCGCCCGGTGCCGCGCCGCTGCGTCCGCCGAGCGCCTCACGTGCGGCGCGAGTGCGCTGCCGACCTCGCTAGCCATGCCGACCAGCGCCGTCCCGCCGGGAAGGTGGACGTGGTGGTGCTCGTGGATGACCGGGGCCGCGCCTGCGGCCCCGTAGCCGCCTGCGGCTAGGGGGGGAACCCTTCCGCCCAGCGGCGCGACCACCAGCGACGCCGTGACGCCGCCCATCGTGGCCGCGAGCGCCGGTCCCCGGTCCCCGATGCCGCGAATCAGGCCGTCCATGATGGCCTGGCCTGCCGGGCGGAGCAGAACGCGGTCGTAGTCGAGCGGTCCCTTGAGGTCGCGTATCCGCCCGGCGATGCCGGACACCTTGCCCCACAGCTCGCCGAGCTTGCCCGTGATGCCGTTGATGAGTCCTTGGATGAGCGAGCGGCCCGCGTCCACGAGCAGGCCGCCGAGGTTGCCGATAGCCGACCGAATCTTGCCGGGCAGGCTCCGCACGAAGCCGACCACGCGGGAGACGCCTGCCGATACTGCGCCCTTGAGCGCGTTCCACGCCGCCCGGGTGGCCGCCACGGCGAGGTTCCAGGCGAGGCGGAGCGCCGCCACGGCCAGCTTGCCGAGGCCCTTCACGATGGCCACGATTACCTGGGACGCGCCCTTGGCTATCTGCTTGATGCCGTCCCACGCTCCGGACCAGTCGCCGCGTATCAACGCGAGGACGGTCTTGATGATGCCGGCGATGATGTTCAT
>JAKPQH010000118.1 GCA_029580855.1 bacterium
TTAAGAAGACCTTCGGGTATCACCCGATCGGGGTCTGGTGCGATAACACCGGCGAACTGCTCGCCGCGACGTTGCGGCCGGGGAACGCCGGCTCGAACACCGCCGCCGACCACACCGGCGTGTTGAGCGAGGCGATCGCGCACATCCCCGCCCCGCACCGCAAGAGCCTCCTGTTTCGGGTCGATGGGGCCGGGTACTCCCACGAGCTGCTGGACTGGATCACCCAGGATGAACACCGCGAAAACCAGTGGGAGGCGGGGGCCGTTCGGTCCAGTACCGCGTCGGGTTCGCGGTCACCGAGACCATCCGCGAGGCCATCACGCGGGTGCCGAAACGGGCCTGGACCCCCGCGATGGACACCGACGGGGATGTCCGTGAGCACGCCGACATCGTCGAGATCACCGGCCTACTCCCGAAGGAGATGACCGAGAAATGGCCGACCGGGATGCGGGTGATCGTGCGCCGGGAACACCCCCACCCCGGCGCGCAACTCTCCCTCTTCGAACACGCCGACGGGTGGCGCTACCAAGCATTCGCGACCAACACCACCACCGGACAGTTGGCGTTCCTCGAAGCCCGCCACCGCGCCCACGCCCGCGTCGAAGACAGCATCCGCCACGCGAAAGACACCGGCCTCGGCCGCTTCCCCTCCCCCGCAAGCGGGAGGTACCCCCACCGCGAATACGGCATCAACACCACCTGGCTTCTCGCGGTCGCGATCGCCGCCGACCTGACCGCCTGGCTACGGCTGCTCGCGCTGCCCGAGACGTTGAAGACCTGCGAACCGAAAGCGCTGCGCTACCGCTTCCTCCACATCCCCGCCCGACTCACCCGCAGCGGACGACGCCGCCACCCCCGCCTGCCGGAAACCTGGCCCTGGACCCAGGCCGCCATCGCCGCATTCACCGCTGTGATGGCCATCCCGCTCCTGACCTGACAACACACTCGGCCCTGACCACCGCGACCCAAGGACCCTCGAAAACCCGCACCGCAGCGCCACGCGGCACCAACGCCTGCCCCCACACGCCGACAGCCCCTCCACGCACCTCACGTCATCAAACCGCTGCCCCGTGAAAGACGGAGGCTAGCAGACGTTAGGAACGGGGCGGAGCGAGCAGGGCGGCGACCACGCCGGCATACATCCGGGACTTGATGGTCCCGAGGGTGGTCCGGTCCTTGCCGGCCAACCCGCGCACGCGGGCGGCGGCAGCGTCCGCCAGGGATTCCAGCGGCGCAACCGCGTCGACGACCCCGTATGCCGCGGCCTCCTCGCCGCCGAAGCGGTGCCCGGTCGTCATGCTCGCCACGGCGGCCTGGGGCGTCAGCTTGGCCTGAATGAGCGCGGACATGCCGTCGGTGAAGGGGATGCGGATGTCGGCCTCGGGCAG
>JAKPQH010000119.1 GCA_029580855.1 bacterium
GCCCAGGCAACCGCCGGCGGTGATGACGCCGGCGGAGAGGCGGGCATCGTATCCGGCCCGCATCATGATCGGCACCGCCATCAATCCGATGACGGCGACCGGGGCGCCGATGATCCCGGTGGCCATGGCGAAAACCGTCGCCACCACCAGAACCGCCAGGAACAGGGATCCGCGCACGGGACCCATGATCAACTGGAAACCCCGAAACAGCCGCTCCATGAGCCCGGCCCGTTCCAGGATGTACCCCATGAACACGAACAGAGGAACCGCGGCCAGGACCTCTTCTTTCATGAACCCGTAGACCTGCATGACCATCAACGAAAAGACGCGCTCGCCGAAGCCGGCGTATCCGAAGCCCAGCGCACAGATGATGAGCGTGAAGGAGATGGGGAACCCCACAAAGATGGAGACCAGCAGGGCGACCAGCAACAGTACGCCAAGTATTTCAGGACTCATATGTTCTCCCATGGCGAGCGCTGTAAAGGGCTTTCAGAAACTCGGAAACACCCTGGAGCAGCAGAAGAAACGCGCTGAGGGGGATGGCCATCTTGAAGGGATAGATGGGCTGCCGCCACGGGCTGGAGTCGGATCTTTCCGCGATCTCCCAGGCGTGCCACGCGTAGTCGCATCCCAAGATGAGAAAGAGGACGATCCCCGGGAAGAACAGGAACAGGTACATGATCGCGTCGGCGATCCCCTTCTGCCGCGGCGTCCATTTGTTGTACAGGATGTCCGTCCGAATATGCGACTTTTTATACAGGGTATACGCCGCCCCGAGCATGAAGATGGCGCCGTAGAGCATATAGGTCACCTCATATGCCCACACGGTCGGTGCGTTGAACAGATAGCGGGCGAATACCTCGTACACCAATCCCCCCACCAAAGGAAGCACGAGCAAGCCAAGCAGCTTCCCGCTCCAGTCGGATATCGCGTCAACAACCTTGATGAACTTATGCAAATTCTTCCCCCTTGAATTACGTCGAGCCGAGAGCGCGCCCCCCTCACTGCACACGTCCAACGCCGAGACGCGAGGGGACGATATTCCTGTCGTGGCTTCTCTGAAAACCGCGGTCCCCGTTTCCGCGGGAACGGGGGAGGCGGCTTTTTCCGGTCCGCCTTCCCCGTTCCGCCCGCACGTGATCTCGCCGTTCAACGATCGGTGGCGAACGGCCCTTTACTTTTTCCTCGGCCAGTAATAATCGGCGGCGATGGAATAATCGGGGTTCACGATCCGCTGATACGGGACATGCCGTGCCGCAAACTTTTTCTGGGATTCATAGACTTTCGCGAAATCGGGGTTCTTCGCGGACTCTCTCGCGGCCACCTTGTCCCACGCCTTGAGGAACTCGATCAAGACATCCTTGGGCGTCTCCATCACGTTTACGCCCTTAGCCCGAATGTCGTCCAGCGCCTTGATGTTCATGTCCCAGGCCTTCGTCCAGTTGAGCATCATCGCCTCGTTGGCGGCGAGTTCGATGAGCACCCGGAGGTCGGCCGGGAGCTTATCCCAAACCCCCTTGTTGAAAAAGACTTCCCCAACTCCGGTCGGCTGGTGCATGCCGGGTAGATAGTAATACTTGCAGACATCCGGGAAGCCCAACCCGAGGTCGCTGTGGGGATCGCTGTACTCGGACGCATCGATGACGCCCCGTTCGAGCGCCGGAAGGATTTCGCCCGCCGCCAGTGTCGTCACCGCCGCGCCCAACTCCTTGAAGACGTCGGCTGCCAAGCCGGCCGCCCGCATCTTGAGCCCCTTCAGATCCGCCGCCGACTTGATCGGCTTTTTGAACCAGCCCAGCGGTTCGGGCATCTCCCCCCAGATGGGGAACCAGACCACACGGTATTTCATCTTGTCGAGGATTTCTCGGTACAGCTGCGCACCGCCGCCGGTGTACAACCAGGCGATATAGTCCCAGTTGTTCAACCCGAACGGGCCGCCGGTGGCGCTGGCATACAGGGAGAACGCCGTGTTCTTCCCGGTCCAGTAGCCGGACCAAGACACGCCGCCATCCAGCACGCCCTTGTTGATGGCGTCGAGGATCTCGAATGCCGGCACGATGGCTCCCGGGGGCTCCAGGGTGATCTGCAACCGGCCGCCGGACAACTGATTCACCGTCTTCACGTAATTCTCGCCCCACATATAGTCCCAGGTGCCGGGGACGAAGGGGGTCTGGAATTTCAATTTCGTCTGCGCCTCCGCCGGGGCCAAACACAGCAGGGGTACGATCAACATCGCGGCCAGAATCGCCATCATCTTTCTCATGGATTTCGTCTCCTTCATAAAAGAGTCCACGATCGTGGTGCGAGTGCGGAACCCAACGCCACGCCTCCGGAGCATCACCTCCTTTTTGCATCCGTGCTGCATGCGGGCCATGCAACCTCGTCCGGTGCCTTGTGCCGCTTCCAGAACGAATCCGGGTTGTCCCGGACTCCCGACTGTGCCGGAAGAACGATGGATCCCCAGGGTCCGACCGCGATCGCCGTTCGCATCGCACGCGCGGGGGCATGGACATCGGGGATTCGAACGTCGCGCATGATGTGACAAAGCCGGTCCCCGCGCCAACGGGTCACGAAAGTGATCCGTTTCGCCTTCGGCGGTTTCGATGGGACGGTGCCGACCCGGGGGTGATTCGGCTTCGGCGGAACGCTGGACACACGGGGTTTTTCGCAGGGAAATCGGAGACGCCAGTCATCGGAGGGGAATCGCCAGAACGACCGCGAATGCACCCGCATCGTGTCCCTCTCTGGCCCAAGCACACGTCCTGACGGAGGATTCGGGAGGTCTTGCGTACGCTGAGGGGTGCGCCACCGTCGGACCAGCGCATACATACTCGGAGTCGGGGAGAGATGTCAACGGGGAATTTCCCTTGGTTCGTTTTATGGGATCAACGCGCGGTAGCGAATATCGGCGGGCAAAGACATTTGGCAGGAGAACAGCGGTCCACAAAATAGCTCAGGGACTTTGCCATCATTTGCCATCACGCGGCCCCGTTCCCTCCGCGTACGCACCCACCTCAGATCCGATAGCGTGCCCCGTCAGACCTGGTTGGCGCAACCTGGGGAACCACGGATGACCGCTGGCCGGGTATATCGCCCGGCAGCAGCGGTCTTTCCGGCAGCACGCATTCCACCTCGCGGGTTTGGCCCTCGCGGAAGACGGTCAGCCGAACGGTCGCCCCGACCTTCAGATCGCGCATGGCTTCGGCCATCCGCGGCGGGGTATCCACCGGGGTGCCGTTGATCGCGGTGATGATGTCTCCCCCGATGAGCATCGCCTGCCCGCCGATCACCAGGTCGAGTTGGCCGCCGCGGAGGTCGACGGCCTCCGCGGGACTGCCGGGCTCCACGATTTCGACGAGGAGGCCCTCGGTCAGCGGTACGCGGAGCAGTTCACGCAAGGCGGACCCGACGAGATGCCCCTGCACGCCGAGCCATGGACGAGCGATCCGACCGTTCTCCACAAGCGACGGCAGCGCCGCCTTCACGAGGTCGATGGGAATGGCGAAGCCGATGTTCTGGGCGTCCGGCATGATGGCCGTCGTGATGCCGATAATCTCGCCACAGCGGTTGAGCAGCGGGCCGCCGCTGTTCCCGGGGTTGATGGACGTATCGGTCTGAATGAGCGGCTCGGTGAGCGATAGCGCGGTGTTCGGGAGGATCCGGTTGATGGCGGACACGATGCCGCGCGTGAGGGTCTGCTCGAGCCCGAGCGGGTTTCCGATGGCCAGGACTTCCTCGCCGACCCGCAGGCGCTCGGAGCTTCCGAGGGTGACGACCGGCAACGATCCGGATTGCGGGGACGGGATGCGGAGGACGGCGAGGTCGAAGATGGTATCGGTGCCGACCAGTTCGGCGGGCAGGGCGGTGCCGTCGTCCAACGTGACCAGGACGCTTTGGCGGCCGAAGACGACGTGGGAGTTGGTGAGCACGAGTCCCGACGCGTCGAAGATGACGCCGGAGCCCGCGACGCGCGACACCCGTTCCATGGGCCCATAGGGGTTGATCGACCGGGCCGTGATCGACACGACGGCGGGGGATACTCTGTTATAGATGTCGGGGATGGGCTCCGCGCACTGGGTGCCAGGGGCGGCTTGGCCGGCCGCGGCGCCGGCACACCCGAAGAACGACGCGGTGACTAGTAAGATGCTCAAGACGCGTGCGGCATTCGACCACACGGGGCGCCGTGCAACGCTGCACATGTTGTCCTCCAGTGGAAGCGTGGCTGGGGAAGTCGCGGGTACTGTAGGCGACTCAGGAGGAGGTGTCAATCGCCACCGCGATGCGGTTGGACGAGAGAATCTCTTCCGCCTTGACAAGGGTTGCCCCCTACGGCTAGCCTTCCCTGGCCATGTTGCACTGAAGACCACCGAGTGCGCGTCGAGATAGCGTTGCGGATGTGCCGCGAGGATGATCGAGGTGATGCGCCGAAGAGAGGAGAGCCAATGAACCGCCAATTTTACCTCGATCTGGCCCGATCCGGCCTCCGGATGCCCATCGGCGCCGACCTCGTCTTGCACGAGAAGCCGGATCCTGCCGCGATCCTGACCGACGGCGCGGCGCTGGGACGCGTGGTGGAGGAGACCGCGCGGCGCTACCGGACGCCGCTCGCCTTCGCGCACATGGACCTGCAGCTCGAGAAGGCAGTCCTGCTGGAGATCCTGGGCGTCCCCGCCTCGGAGATCCCCCTGTATCACTTTGCGGCAGACCCGGGCGCCGACGCGGTCGCGCGGCTGGCGGCCGGCCTCCGCAAGCCGCTCCATCCGGCGCTGCGCGCCCAGATCGACTCGGTGGGTTATGTCGCCACCCACACCGACCTGGTGCCGATCGGGATGACCATCGGACCGTTTTCACTGATGACGAAACTGCTGAAGGACCCCATCACGCCGATCTACATGGCGGGATCCGGGATGACGGCGGGCGACGATCCGGATATCGCGCTGCTGGAGCGGGCGCTCGACCTGAGCCTGCACATCGTCCTCTACTCCGTCGACGCCCAGATCCGGGCCGGCGCCAAGGCCATCTTCATGGCCGAGCCGGCCGCCAACGTGGTGTACGTCTCGCCGAAGCAGATCGCGGCGGGGTCGGACATCTTCGAGCGCTACCCGATGGCCGTTGACCGGCGCGTCAAGGCACTGCTGGATCGGCACGGCGTGGACCTGGTTTTTCACTGCTGCGGCGAGCTGAACGACTCGATGCTGCGGCGGTTCGCCACGCTGAACCCAGCCATCCTCAGCCTGGGGAGCTCGCGCAGGCTCTGGGAGGATGCCCGGATCGTTCCGAAGGACATCGTGCTGTTCGGGAACCTGCCCTCCAAGCACTTCTACTCGGACGCCGTGATCCCGCGGGACCGGGTGGAGGAGATGGCGTGCGAGTTGCTGCATCGGATGCACGAGGCCAAGCACCCGTTCATCCTGGGGAGCGAGTGCGATGTCCTCGACGTGCCGGGCAGCAACGCGGTCATCCGGGGCAAGGTCGAGGCGTTCGTGCGGTGTCGGTGTGATGGACCCCGGGCGTTACACAAGTGATCAATGACATAATGACCCATTACCAATGGGCAGCATGCGCGTTGGTCATTGGTCATTTCCGAAGACTGGTGAGATGCGGATCGGACCGTACACCCTCGCAAGTAATGTGATCCTGGCACCGATGGCCGGCGTGACCGATCGCCCGTTCCGGCAGCTCTGCCGGACCATGGGCGCCGGTCTTGCCGTGTCCGAAATGGTGACCAGCAACTCGCTACTCTACGGCTCGGCCAAGACCCGACGACGGGCGGATCATGCCGGTGAGTCGCCGCCCGTGGCGGTGCAGATCGCCGGGGCGGATCCGGCCCTGATGGCGGAGGCGGCGCGCTATAACGTGGCTGCGGGGGCGCAGATCATCGACATCAACATGGGTTGCCCGGCCAAGAAGGTCTGCAGCGTCATGGCAGGCTCGGCGTTGCTCCAGGACGAGGTGCGGGTGGGGCGCATCCTCTCGGCGGTGGTCGACGCCGTGGAGGTGCCGGTGACGCTGAAGATCCGCACCGGCTGGGACAAGAGTCACCGCAATGCGCTGGCGATCGCGCACATTGCGGAGGCGGCGGGCATTCAGGCGCTGGCCATCCACGGCCGGACGCGGGCCTGCATGTTCGGCGGCGAGGCGGAATACGACACCATCGCCGCCGTGAAGGCGGCCGCGCGGATCCCCGTCATCGCCAACGGAGACGTGGAGACGTCCGCCAAGGCGCACGCCGTGCTGGGTGTGACGAAGGCCGACGGTCTCATGATTGGCCGCGGGGCTCTGGGGAACCCGTGGGTGTTCCGGGAGGTCGTCCACCATCTGGCCACCGGCGAGACGCTCCCGCCTCCAGGCGTGGCCGAAATTCGCGCCGTCCTCCTCGCCCATCTGGATGCCCTGTACGCGTTTTACGGCGAGCGGACGGGCGTGAGCATGGCGCGGAAGCACATCGGCTGGTACACGAAAGGTCTGCCCGATTCCGCGGCCTTCCGCCGCCGGGTCTTTCAGATTCCCACCGCTGCGGAGCAGCGCGCCGCCGTGGACCGCTTCTTCGGTGACGTGTTGGAAAACGCACGCGCCCTGGCGGCGTGAGCCCGCCCCGCGAACAATTGCCCGCCGCGGCTTGACACGGCCCGCCATCTTTGGATAGCCTGCGGCATCATCCCCCCGTTCTGAGGTTTTTCGGCTCCGGCGTCGTCCGGCCCGAGGAGGCTTCGTCATGAAGGTTGCCGCCGCCATCGCCGAGATCTTGAAACGCGAAGGGGTCGAGTTGCTGGTCGGCTATCCCGTGAACCCGGTGATCGAGGCGGCGGCGGTCGCCGATATCCGCCCGATCATCGTCCGGCAGGAGCGGGTCGGCCTCCACATGGCGGACGCGGTGAGCCGCCAGTCGTCGGGCCGGACGATCGGCGTCTTCGCGCTCCAGCACGGACCCGGGGCGGAGAATGCCTTCGGCGGGATCGCGCAGGCGTACAGCGAATCGGTGCCGATCCTCGTGTTGGCGGCGGGATACGGGCGGCGGCTGAACAACTACGATCCGTTCTTCAACGCCTTCCTGAATTACCGGCACATCACCAAGTGGATCGAGCAGATCACCTGCCCGGATGCCGTTCCGGACGTCCTCCGGCGGGCGTTCAGCCAGCTGCGCACCGGGCGTCCGCGCCCCGTGGTGGTCGAGATCCCGGTGGACGTCTTTCCCGAGGAGGTCCCGGAGCCGCTGGATTACCGGCCGACCTTCCACACCCGCTCGGGTCCGGACCCGCGGGCGGTGTCCGAGGCTGCCCGAGTGCTCGTCGATGCCCGGAGACCCGTGATCTATGCCGGCCAGGGCGTCCACTACGCCCGCGCCTGGGAGCCCCTCCGGGAACTCGCGGAACTCCTGGAGGCGCCGGTCGTCACGAGCCTCCAGGGGAAGAGCGCGTTTCCCGAGACGCATCCTTTGTCCGCCGGCTCGGGCGGCCGCTCGATCCCCAAGACGGTGTTTCACACCCTCCAGCAGGCGGACGCGATCTTCGGGGTCGGCTGCAGCTTCACGACGAGCAACTTCGCGACGCCCATGCCGAGGGGGAAGACGGTCGTCCACGCCACGCTGGACGCGGCGGATCTGAACAAGCATGTGGTCGCAGACCACGCCCTCGTCGGGGACGCGGGACTCACGCTGGAGGCGCTCCTGGCCGAGGTGCGCGAGCGGCTGCGGGGGAGGCCGCGCGGCCGCATGGCCGCGGTCGCCGAGGAACTCCGGGCGGTGGAGGAGGCATGGCTGGCCGAGTGGCGGCCGAAACTCACGTCCAAGGAAGTGCCGCTGTCCCCGTACCGCGTCATCTGGGATCTCCTGCACACGGTGGACGTCGCGAACACGGTCATCACGCACGACGCGGGCAGCCCGCGCGACCAGCTCTCGCCGTTCTGGAAGACGGTGACGCCGCTCAGCTACATCGGGTGGGGCAAGAGCACGCAGCTGGGTTACGGGCTCGGCCTCACCATGGGCGCCAAGCTCGCCCGCCCCGACACACTCTGCATCAACGTGTGGGGCGACGCGGCCATCGGGATGACCGGTATGGATTTCGAGACCGCGGTTCGCGAGCGGATCCCGATCCTGTCCATCCTCTTCAACAATTTCTGCATGGCCATGGAGCTGCCGGTCATGAAGGCGGCGACCGAGAAGTACCGGAGCACCGACATCTCGAGCCACTACGCCGACATGGCCCGCGCCTTCGGCGGGTACGGCGAGCGAGTGACCGAGCCCGACGAGATCGTGCCCGCCATCCGCCGCGGCGTCCAGAAAACGCGGGAGGGCACCCCCGCGCTGCTGGAATTCATCACGTGCAAGGAGCTGGCCTGCTCCCAGTACAGGTAGGCATCCTCGCGGTGCCGGGAGGGAACGTCATGGATCTCGCATTCCGCAACACGTTCATCGAGCGCTGGCGGCGGTATTTCGGGGCCGCCGAACTTCCCATCACGTTTTATTACACGGACGAGCCGGGTCGCGCGCCGGCGGCGTCGGTCCCGCACGAGCGCCACGAGTGCGTGCTGGCCGCCTTGGCACGGGTCCGGCAAGGGGAAGCGCTACAGTTCGACGCCGCGACCGTGGGCTGCGATGGGGGGCGCCGGTACTTCGGATTCACGCAACAGGTTCGGCCGGAGTTCGAGTATTTCCTCTCCTGCGGGATTCCGGGGAAGCTGGAAGGCGAGCGGTACAAGAAGTCCCCCGAGCTGGTCCGTGAGTTTGTCGAGCGGGCCCCAGCGTTTCGGGCGCCGGGCCGCTCCATCGTGTTCAAACGCTGGGATGCCCTGACCGCGGCGGACGCCCCGGAAGTCGTCATCTTTTTCGCCCGACCGGATGTCCTGTCGGGACTCTTCACGCTGGCGAATTTCGATCAGGTGACGGCGCACGGTGTGGTGACCCCGTTCGCCGCGGGGTGCGGCTCCGTCGTCCAGTACCCCTACCTGGAGCGGGACGCCGATAACCCGCGAGGCTTCATCGGGATGTTCGATGTTTCGGCGCGTCCTTTTGTCCCCGCGGAGACGCTCTCCTTTGCGGTGCCCATGCGCAAGTTCGCCGGCATGGTGAGGGATATGGAGGAGAGTTTCCTCATCACCTCCTCATGGGCGAAGGTGCGCCAGCGTCTCCCGTGAGACGACCCAGCGATGGGCCGGCCCGGAGGCGTGGGCGGATCCCGGGTCCGGCGGCTGCGATAACGGCGGCGTGGGGGTCCGTGGCGGTCCGTTCCGTTTGGGAGTGCGGACAAGACCGCTTGACCCGCGCGCGGGCCGTCATCCTCGCCGAGTCGGATGGGGCGGGCGGCAGAAAGCGTGGCAGACCCCAACGGCGGGGTGCGGCGGCGGAGATCGGGGCGATCGGCGTGGCGGGCGCGGGGACCGTGGCGCACCGGATCGCGCAGGTTGGGGTGCAGAACGTGTTCCGGCTCCGCGGCCTGAAGGATCTCACGAGCTGCGATCGCGTGGTCGACGCGGCGCCGGATGGATCGCTGAAACCGTCCCCTCTCCGGTGACCCACCGCCTGTGGGTGGTCTGTTGTCAGCCGTCCCGCACCTTTGCCGGGCGCCCGCGCCCTCCTGTTTCGCGGAATCTCCCGATCGCGCCCTCGGTGTGGTATTCTCCCGCGGTTCCCGACACAGGGGTTCGGGGCGTCCGCGGGCCGTTCAAGCGCGCGCGCGTCGGCCCGCGGATCCACCGCGCGTTGGGAGGTTGACGGATGAATATCGTGGTGTGTATCAAGCAGATCATCGACCCCGAGATCCCGGCGGAGCAGTTCAAGCTGGATGCCACGAGCAAACGGCAGGTGCGGGGCGGACTCCCGCTGGTGATCAGCGCGTACGATCAGAACGCGCTCGAGGTCGCGTTGCAGCTGCGCGAAAGGGCCGGCGGGAGGATCACGGCGCTCAGCCTGGGCGAGCCCGAGGCCCAGGGCGCGGTCAAGAGCGCCATGGGCATGGGCGTCGACGCCGGGGTGCTGGTGAGCGATCCGGCGCTGACGGGGTCGGACTCCTTCGGGGTGGCGCACATCCTGGCGAAGGCAATCCGGAAAATCGGCCCGACCGATCTGATCCTGACCGGGTGCGTCTCCGGGGATACGGGGAACAAGATGGTGGCGGCGCTCCTGGGCGAAGAGCTCGGCCTCCCGTCGGTGGCGTTCGTGAGCCGGATCGAGGCCCGGGGCGGAAGGATCGTGGCCCGTCGGGTCGTGGAGGACGGGTACGAGCTGGTGGAGGCGCCGCTGCCGGCGGTCGCCAGCATTCTCAGCGACGACAGCAACGTCCCGCGCTACTCCAAGCTCAAGGACATCATGGCGGCGGCGCGCAAGACGGTTCCGGTGTGGAAGGCCGCCGACCTGGGGGTGGACCCGGCGCGTGTCGGACCCGGTGGGCGACGGCTGGAATTGCGCGACGTGGCCGTGGTGCAGCGAGACTCGCGGTGCGAACTCGTGGGCGGCGAGACACCGGCGGAACAGGCCGAACGACTGGCGACACGGCTTCGCGAGCTCAAGGTCATTTAGCGGACCCGCGATGACGGGTTCGAGGGCGGGTGCGCTGATCCAGTGGCGGCACCGGATCAACGAGGAGGCCGGGGCATGGTGGATGTGCTTGTGGTGACCGCGGCGGAAGGGAACACGCCGTCGCGGAATACGCTGGAGGTGCTGGGGGCCGCGCGCCGCTTGGCGGATCCGACGGGTGGCGCAGTGACGACCGCCGTGCTGGGGGCCCCCGTGGAGGGGCTGTTCTCGGCGCTCGTCGCGGGCGGGGCGGATGAGGTGCTCTGGGTCGAGCACCCGCCGCTCGCCGACGCGGCGCCGGAGGCGGCCGTGGCGGCGCTCACCCACGTGGTGCCTCACGTGGGGGCGGCCGTGGTCCTGTTGGCCGACGACTCCACCGCCCGCGAGGTCGCGCCGCGGTTGGCGTATCGTCTGCAGGCCGGGCTGGTGACGGAAGTCACCGCCGTCCGGGCGGAGGGGGACCGGGTGGTGTTTGCGCGCCCAGCGTACGGGGGCCGGTGCGCGGCGGAGCTGGTGGCCACCCGGTTCCCGGTCGTGGGAACGGTGAAGCTTCGGAGCCTGGAGCCGGTCTCCGAACGGAGTGGACGCCCGGGCGCCGAGCGACGGCTCGCGGTGAGCGTGGAGCCGTCGCTCATCCAGACCACGGTGATCGAGCGGGTCACGGACGAGGTGCGTGGCGTGAAATTGGAGAATGCGCGCGTGGTGGTGAGCGGCGGCCGGGGGCTGAAGGGGCCGGAGCCGTTCCGACAGTTGCAGGAGCTGGCCCAGATGCTCCGGGGTGCGGTCGGGGCCACGCGCGCGGCGACCGACGCAGGATGGGTGCCCGTCTCGTGGCAAGTGGGACAGACGGGGAAGACGGTGAGCCCGGACCTCTATATCGCCGTCGGCATTTCCGGCGCCATCCAGCATCTGGCGGGCATGAGCGGCGCCAAGACCATCGTGGCGATCAACTCCGATCCCGACGCGCCCATCTTCAAGGCCGCCCATCTCGGCGTCGTTGCCGATTTCAAGGCCGTACTCCCGCCGTTCACCGCAAAAGTGAAGGCGTTGATCGAATCGTAGCCCGGGAGCGGGGCCCGCGCCTTGCCGGTGCCCCAGGGCTGGAGCGACGTACGGCATGCCGTTCCGCGAGCTGTACTGGAATATCCCAGGCCACTGGCTGATCTATCCGCTCTTCGCGCCGTTCGCGGCGGCGTTGGTCTACGGCTGCTACCGTGCGGCGCGGTGGATACGTCTGGGGCAGCCGGGGACCGGGCGGCCGCCGCTCGCCGGGCAGATTCGGGCGCTGATCGACCAGGCGGTGCTCCAGCGCCGCCTTCTGGCGCAGCCCTTCGCCGGCAGCATCCACGTCGCCATCTCCTGGGGGTTCGCGGTCCTCTTTGTCGCCACCTGCCTCGTCGCGGCGCAGGACCATCTGGGGATCCCGACGCTTCGGGGCGCCTTCTATCTGTATTTCATGTCGCTGACCGTGGATCTGGGCGGCGCGGCGGCGACCGTCGGGGTTGCGCTGGCGCTGGTCCGCCGCTACGGGGTCCGGTCGGAACGCCTCTGGCAGCCCCGGGGACGAGAGGGCTACGCGCTATTTCTCTGGTTGCTGTTGGCGATCCTGCTCAGCGGGTTCCTGGTGGAGGGGCTGCGCATCGCGGCGACGGCGGATCCGTGGGCCCGCTGGTCACCGGGGGGATGGGCCGCCGCCGCGGCTTTCGCCGGGATGCCTCCGGCCCAGCAGATCGTGTGGCATCGCGTGCTGTGGTGGGGGCATGCCGTCCTGGCGTTTGCCTTCATCGGGCTCGTGCCGTTCACGCTGATCCGTCACACCCTGGCCGCACCGGCCAATATCGCGGTGCGCCGGGACGCTCCATCGGGCGTTATCGCGCCGGTGGCGCTGGAAGGGGCCGACCGTTTCGGGGTGTCCACGGCCCGCGGATTTCTACGCAAGGACCTGCTGGATCTGATCGCCTGTACGGAGTGCGGCCGGTGTCAGGAGGTCTGCCCTGCATGGACGACCGGGAAACCTCTCACGCCGAAAGGGCTCATCTTGGACCTGCGGGATCACTGGCTGGCGGAGAGCGGCGGGCGATCCGGCGGAAGGCCGATGGTGGGGGGGGTTGTGACGGAGGAGGCGCTCTGGGCCTGCACCATGTGCGGGGCGTGCCACCAGGCGTGCCCGGCGTTCATCGCGCCGCTCCCCAAGATCGTGGACATGCGGCGCTTCCTCGTGATGGAGGAGGCCCGCTTTCCGGAGACGATGCAGGCGGCGTTGCGGGGGATGGAGAACCGCGGTCACCCTTATCAAGGGGCCGTGCCAAGCCGGACGGCGTGGACCAAGGGTCTCGCGGTGCCCGTGCTGGCGGACAGGGGCGCGGCGGAGTATCTCTACTGGGTCGGCTGCGCCGGGGCCTTCGACGAGCGCGCTCAGAAGGTGGCCCGCGCCTTTGCCGCCATCCTGCAGGCGGCCGGGGTCGGCTTTGCCATCCTGGGCGAGGAGGAGCGCTGCACCGGTGACCCGGCACGGCGCATCGGAAACGAGTTTCTCTTTCAGATGCACGCCCAGGCCAACATCGAGACGCTCGACCGGTACGATGTCAAGAAAATCCTGACGACATGCCCGCACTGTTTCAACACGCTCAAGCACGAGTACCCGGCGTTCGGGGGGCGGTACCATGTCACGCATCACACCGAGTTCATCGCTCGGCTGCTCCGACAAGGTCAGCTACGTCTGACAAAGCCCGTGCGGGCGCGTGTGGCCTACCACGACTCGTGCTATCTTGGCCGCCACAACGGGATGTATGCGCCGGCCCGCGATATCGTGCGACATCTTCCCGGCGTGCAGGCTCTGGAGTTCGAGCGCCACGGCACGAATGGTTTCTGCTGCGGGGCGGGCGGCGGGCTGGTGTGGCTGGAGGAGCGGATCGGGAAGCGTGTGAATGTGGAGCGGACGGAGGAGGCCCTGCGCGTCCGGCCGGATGTGGTCGGTACCGCGTGTCCCTTCTGTCTGAGCATGTTCGAGGACGGTATTCGGGCCACCGACTCCACCGAGGCGCTTCGGGTCTTCGACCTCGCGGAGCTGGTCGTCCGGGCGATGTGACGCCGACACGGCGGTCAGGGGTCCGTACCGGGGAGGTGGCGCCGACACCGACTCGGTTTCGATTCCGGAGAGGGGTTCCATGAATGAGTCACGCAAGATCCGCGTCCTAATTGCCAAACCCGGGCTGGATGGACACGATCGAGGGGCCAAAGTCGTGGCGCGCGCTTTCCGCGACGCCGGGATGGAGGTCATCTACACCGGCCTGCGACAGACACCCGAGATGATCGTGAGCGCGGCAATCCAGGAAGACGTCGACGCCATCGGGATGAGCTGTCTGTCCGGGGCCCACATGCATCTCTTCCCGAAGGTCATGGAGCTCCTCAAGACGCGCGGCGTCGACGACGTGGTGGTCTTCGGCGGCGGCACCATCCCCGACGAGGACATCCCGAGACTCAAGAGCTGCGGGATCGCGGAGGTCTTCACCCCGGGGGCGAGCACCCGGAATGCGATCGCGTTTGTGCGGGACAATCTGAAGCGGACCTGAGGGGCTGCGACGGATACGGGGGCGCGCGGGACGCCGGCGTGGTCCCGGCGGCGGTTGGCCTCATCAAATTCGCTTGACGGTGGTGTGGGACTTGTGACAAAGATACGGCGGTCAACCGCCTCTCCAGCCATCGTGCGGTCCCGCGGCGATCGTCCATGGGCCATCCAGCCATCCGTCGTCGTTTCCCGCCCCAGGGTGGTTGCCGCACATGTAACGGAAACGCCGAGGCGTCGGTTTCCTGGGTCGGCGCAACCCGACAAGGTCGCGCGGTATCTTTTGAAACGGCATGCGGCGTAGCGGCCGATGCCCCGTGGCAAACCCGGTGATGAGGAGGGAGACGAGATGAAGGGAAAGGCCGTCCGGTGTGTCCTGGCTGTGGCGCTGGGGATGGCGCTCGCCGCCTTCGCGGCGCCGGCGCTGGCGCAGACCATCGAGTTGAAGGGAGCCAGTCAGTTCGACGACACGCATTCGTTTAACCAAAACATGCTGAAGTTCGAGGAAGCGACAAAGGCGTGTTACGGGAAACCGATCAAGTTCAGTTTGCACCGGAACCGGGAACTAGGCCTGGAGAAGGACTACGTCAACTACATGACGCAGGGCCTCTCGGTGGATTACGCCGTGTTCGCCCCGTCGCACGCCGCCACCTTCTCCAAGATGACGACGATCATGGACATGCCGTTCCTCTTCCGGGATGTGGATCACTGGAACAAGGTCCTCTCCACCGGTGAAGCGCTCAAGCCCGTCTACGACGATCTCGTGAAAACCGCCGACATCATGATGATCGGGTATGGCGGCGGCGGCATCCGGAACATCGTGGGGAAGAAGCCGGTGAGCAACATGGCGGAGCTGAAGAATCTCTCCATCCGGGTCATGGGCGCCCCGATCCAGACCAAGATGTTCCAGGCCATCACCGCGGCGCCGACCGTCATCGCGTATGATGAGGTGTACAACGCGGTCCAGACCGGGGTCATCCTGGCAGGCGAGAACGAGGCGCCGGGCTGGTTTCAGATGAAGTGGCATGAGGTGGCGCCGTATATCTCCACGACCATGCATGCCATCACGATCCGGCCGCTGGGTTTCAGCGGGAAGACCTTCAGAAAGCTGCCCGCCGATCTCCAGGCGTGCATCATGAAAGGTGGAATGGCCGGGGCTGCCCACGGACGCAAGTGGGAGCGGGATGCCGACGACAAGATCCTCAACCAGATGGTGACGGAGAAGAAGATCACCATCGTGGAGTTCAAGGATCGTGCAAAGCTCCTGGAGTTGGCCGCTCCCGTGAAGGAGGCATTCGCCAAGGAAGTGGGGGCCGAGAAGGTGTTGGCGAACATCAACGCGGTGAAGTAGCCCAGGCGAGTTCAGAGCTGGAAAGTGAGCCGCCGGCTCCCTAGATCAAACGGGGAGCCGGCTGCGTCTCTCCGGCCATTTCTATAGCGCCGTCTCTTGGGTGAGTTCTTCGGTAAACAGGAGCGGTCATGCATGAGCATCACGTGGTTAGAACATTGATCGATTGGTATTACCATGCGCTACAAACCCTCGCCTGGATTTTGATGGGAGTGCTGGTCGTGCCGGTGACGCTGCAGATCGTCTCCCGATACACCGCACTGATCCCTCGTTGGATCTGGACCGAGGAGGTCGCTCGGTTCTGTTTCATCTGGGTCATCATCGTCGGGGCGACAATCGCGGTCCGCGATGGGACCCACTTCGAGGTGGACATCCTGCCGAATCCTTCCAGCCCGCGCGTCGAGGCGGTCATGCGGTTATGGGTGGCGGCGTTTATGGGGTTATTTACCTTCGTTTTCATCTACTACGGGTGGGGATATGCGCTGTTCGGCTATCGGCAAACGTCCGAGCTGACCGGTTTGAATCTGGTGTTCATTCACGGGATCTATTTCGTGGCTGGGGTCAGTTGGTTCGTCTTCCTCGTGGAACGCGTCCTGCTGGCCATTGCCGTATTCCGTGGAGATGAGGCCGCCATCGCGCGGATGCGGGGGGACTTCAATGTCGCCAGGTGAAGTCGCAGCCATCCTGTTCGGTACGTTCGGCGTTTTGATCATCCTCCGGGTTCCCGTCGCCTTCGCACTGGGGCTCGCGTGCTTGCCGATCTTCGTTCTGGACAATCGACTGACGCCCATCCTGATGATGGGCGAGATGACGAAGGCGTACAACTCGTTCATCCTGCTCGCGGTTCCGTTCTTCCTCCTCTCGGCCAACATCATGAATTCGGCGGGGATCACCGATCGACTTATGGACCTCACCAGTTGTCTGGTGGGCCGATTCCGCGGCGGCTTGGCATACGTCAACGTAGTCGTTAGCATGATCTTCGGCGGTATTTCCGGCTCCTCGACAGCCGACGCAGCCGGCGAAGGGTCCATCATCATTCCGGCCATGGAGAAGCAGGGCTACGACAAGAGTTTTACTGTGGCGATCACGGCCTGTTCCTCGGTCATGGGAGTCATCATCCCGCCAAGTATTCTGATGGTTGTCTGGGGCGGCGTGATGAACGTCTCCATCGGCGCTATGTTCCTCGGCGGGTTCATCCCCGGGATCATGGTGGGCCTCTCCCAGATGGTCGCCACGTACTTTTATGCGAAGGCACGAAATTATCCGGTATACGCTAAACCCACGCTCCGGGAGTTTGGCCGAGCGCTCTGGCGCGCGACGGCGGCCATGATGACGCCGGTCATTATCATCGGTGGGGTAGTAGGAGGCTTCGTTACCCCGACCGAGGCCGCGGTGGTGGCGGTGCTGTACTCCTTCTGTGTCGGGCTTATGATTCACAGGTCGGTCGGCTTGAAAGAAACACGCGAGGTCTTGTACAACACGGCGCGGCTGGCCTCCATCTCGTTGTTCTGTATCGGGACGGCGTCGGCCTTCGGCTGGGTGATGGCGTACTATCAGATTCCCGCCATGGTCGTCCGGTATCTGACGCAGTATGGGGTGGGGGTGATCAGCGTGGGGCTAGTGGAGGCAGCCGCGTTCCTCTTCATCGGCTGCTTTATCGATGCGGTCCCCTCGATCATCATTATCGCACCGATTCTGGCCCCAATGGCTGCCAAGGTGGGAATGCACCCCATCCATTTCGCCCTCATCGGGGTCGTGTCGCTGGCGTTCGGGCTGGTGACGCCGCCATACGGGTTGTGCTTGTTGATCGATGTCGCCATCGCGCGGACCACGGTGTCTCACGTGATCAAGGACGTCCTGATCATCCTGTTCCCCATGCTGATCACGCTGCTCTTGATCATTTTATTCCCGCAGGTGGTGCTGCTCATTCCGAAACTGATCATGCCCAAATTCGTGTGACGGGATCCGATCGAGGATGACGCGCGCGCGGGCCGCTATCGTTGCCCCCGTGTTTTTGATGCAGCTGCGCGCGAGGGTCAAGCGGATCCCATTGCTTTCTCATGGACGCGCGGTTTTCGTCCGTGGTACCGTTCGGCGCGGTGTGGGCGCAGGGAAACGAGCGTCGCGAGATGGATCTGATCGAGCGCATTCTGAATGGCGATCTCCGCGCCGTCGGTCGTCTGATTACCATGGTCGAGAACGCGACCCCGGAGGCGGTGGCGGCGCTCAAAGCGCTCTATCCGCACACCGGACACGCGTACGTCATCGGCGTGACGGGGCCGCCGGGCTCCGGGAAGAGCACGCTCGCGGATCGCATCACGGGGGAGCTGCGCGAGCTGGGCAAGACGGTGGGGATCGTCGCCGTGGACCCGACCAGCCCGTTTACCGGCGGGGCGATCTTGGGCGACCGGCTGCGCATGCAGCGACACAGCCTGGACGAGGGGGTGTTCATCCGCAGCATGGCGTCGCGCGGCCATCTGGGCGGGCTGTCGCGTGCCACCAACGATGTCGTGGATGTGCTGGACGCGATGGGGAAGGACTACATCCTCATCGAGACCGTGGGGGTCGGACAGGCGGAGGTGGACATCATGCGGACGGCCCATACCACGCTGGTCGTGGCGGTGCCGGGTCTGGGCGACGAGATCCAGGCCATCAAGGCCGGCATCATGGAGATCGGGGATCTCTTCGTGGTGAACAAGGCCGACCGCGAGGGCGCGGAGCGCACGGTCCTGGAAATCGAAATGATGCTGGAGCACGGCCAGTCCGACGACGGCTGGCGCCCCAAGATTTTCAAGACGGTGGCGTCGCGCGGCGAGGGGATCGAAGCCCTGACCCACGGCGTGCTGGAGCACCGCGAGTTTCTTTTCGAGGAGGACGGCCACGGCCGGAAGCGCCGGGAGCGGACGCGCTGGGTGCTGCGGGGGCTCCTGGAAGAGCGCCTGGCCGCGCGGGCCATGGCCTGCATTTCGCGCCGGGGCGGGCTCGACCCGCTGATCGAAAAGATCGCGGCGCGGGAAACCGACCCGTACACCGCGGTCGAGGACGTTCTCCGCACCCTCGGCCTGTAATCCGTGTCTGCCCCGCCTCTTTGTTTCCCCCCAATCCGGCACGGCGCTACGCGTCTTTTTCGAGCATCGCGGGCCGCACAAAGCGACGCCCGCCCACCTCGAGGCTCAGGGTGGGGAACGCGATCGGTCGCGTGATCAACTCGGGCCCGTCGGCCGTGGCCAGGATGGTATCCTCGGACTTGGTGCCCGTGATGGAGGGGTTCCAGCAAAACGGCTGATTCGGCGCGACGAGGTCGGGCGTGCCGCCGTGCGCCCGGTAATCCCGGGGCTGGTAGCCGATGGGTCCGCCCTGGTGGTGGAGCGTCCATTCCTCCGGGTAGCCCTTTTCCCTGTACGCCTCGACTCCTTTTTGAAAGATCTCCCGGGCCGGGGTCCCGGGCCGGGTGTTCGCCATGAACACGCAGTCCACGTACACGTTGGCCTCGTACTGTCGTCGGAGGGGTTCGGGAAGCGTTCCGAAATGCACGAAGCGGGTGAGGCACACCACCAGCCCGCCTTTCCGGGCATTGACGGAGAGCATGAAGATCCGATCGATGGGCCGTTCCATGGGGATACAGTGCCGGAAGCGGGCGATCCGATCGTCGGCGGCCCCCATGACGCCGATGGGGTCGATGCGGTCCTTCCACAGCTCCGCCGACAACCGGCCGATGACGGCGCACTCCTTCTCGCCTCGGCGCGCGTCCAGGAGAACCTGCTCGGCGGCCCGCGAGGTTTTCTCGCCCAGCCAGCGGTACCGCTCGATCTCGTCCGGCGTCAACGAGTAGCGCAGCCGCATCACGTCCTCCGCCACGTTTACGGCGTTGGCCCAGGGGACATCGCACCCGATCGCTCCATCCCCGGCGAGCTCCGTGACGAGGGCGGCTTCCCGATCGTCGTACCACGGAAAGACGCGTACCTGGAAACCCAGCCTTTCGACCTCCTCCTCCTCGATCATCCGCGGCGCTTCCACGTTGGTGGTGAGGAGGTATTTGGCTCGCTCGGTGACAAGCAAGCTCGTGCCTCCCATCTCCGTGGCGATGCCAATGAGGTTGATGCCTCCCGCGGTCAGCCACGAGAAGTTCGCCTGCCGCTTGAGGAGCACGCCGTTGAGTTCAATGGGTAACCCCCCGGCTCTGCCGGGGGACTCACCAAAGTTTGACAGTTCCGGGGGTGTGCTTTTGCTCAGAAACCTCCCGATGTGGCAGTGTAGGACCGCACGCATGGACTGCAGATATTCAAATGGCTCGGCCCTGCGCGCGCGGTCAGGCCCCTTTGAGGGGCCAGCGCGCATAA
>JAKPQH010000120.1 GCA_029580855.1 bacterium
TTCTCGACTCGTCCCTGTGGGTCCTCCGGAAGGCGCGCGGCGATGCGTGAGCGGGTCGTGGTCACCGGGCTCGGCGTGGTGTCCCCGTTCAACCCGGACGGGGATCGGGAGCGTTTCTGGGCGTCCCTCTGCGCGGGCGAGACGGCCGTCGGAGCCGTCCGATCGTTCGACGCCTCGGCCTATGCCTGTCGCGTCGCCGCGGAAGTGGATCGCCGGTCGCTCCACGACGGCACCGCCGACCCCGCCCTCGGCATGGCGGAGCGCGCGTTCGACCGTTCCCTGGAGCACGCGGGCGTGGCGCCGAGGATCGCCGCGCCGGGGCGGACGGGGATCGTCGTCGGCACGGTGCTCGGCGGAACCCTGTCGGGGGAGCGGTACCTGCGGGCGAGGGCGCGCGGGGCTCCGGGGGCGGCCGAGACTCTGGCGCAGTACCCTCTCCGGGCCGTCGCCGCCGGCCTGGCGGCGAAGGCCGGGCTCACCGGACCGGTCCTCACGGTGTCCACCGCCTGCGCGTCCGGAACCGACGCCATCGGTCTGGCCTACCGGTCCATCGCCTCGGGTGCGGCGGACGTCATGGTGGCCGGCGGCGTGGACGCCGTCTGCGAGTTGTCGTTTTCCGGCTTCTGCGCCCTGCGGGCCCTGACGCCGGACCGGGTGCGGCCGTTTTCCCGGAATCGGACGGGCCTCGCCCTCGGCGAGGGGGCGGCGTTTCTCGTGCTGGAGCGGGAAGGCTTTGCGCGGCAGCGCGGCGCAACGCCCCTGGCGCATGTCGCGGGATACGCCGCGCGGGCCGATGCGTTCCATCTGACGGCGCCGCACCGCGACGGGCGCGGTCTGGCGGCGGCCGTCACGGCCGTCCTGGAAGACGCCGCCGTCGCGCCCGACGAGATCGACTACGTCAGCGCCCACGGGACGGGGACGCCGTACAACGACCGCATGGAAACCCTGGCGCTCAAGGCCGCGCTGGGTGCGCACGCCGCGCGCGTGGCGATCAGCTCGGTGAAGGGGGCGCTCGGGCACGCCTTCGGCGGTGCCGGGGCCATCGAGGCGGCGGTGTGTCTCCTGGCGATCCGGGACGGACTCGTGCCGCCGACCGCGAACCTCGAGGAGCCGGACCCCGAATGCGACCTGGACTTCGTGCCGGGCCGCGCACGGCGCATGGCGGTGCGGACGGCGCTGTCGGTGTCCGCGGGGTTCGGCGGGCAGAACGCGGCGCTGGTGATCCGGGGGTGTCCGTGATGTCCTCCCCCGTTCGGATCCTGGGCGTCGGTGCCGTGCGCGCGCCGGAGGCGACGCAGCCGGATGCGGAGACACGCGCGGATCGCGTGCGCGGGGCGTTGGCGGCGCTGTCGCGGGACGGGATGTCGATCCGCCTCGTCCACGGCATCGAGGAGCTGGCCGTGCTGGCGGCGCACGAGGCTCTGCGCGGCTCCGGAATCCCCGTGCCGTATCGGGGCGACGATGTGGGGGTCGTGCTCGGAGTGGAGGAAGGGATCGACGGGATCAAGGCGCGCTATTACCAGGGCGTCCTGGCGGATGGTCCGCCGGGGGCGAGCCCGCTGACGTTTCCCTTGACGACGCCCAACACCGTCGCCGCGCGGATCTCCATCCTGTTCGACCTGCGGGGCGAGACGCTCACGGTCGGCGGCGGGAATGTCGCGGGCGCCCAGGCGCTTGGGCTGGCCGCCCGTGCGCTCTGCGATGGACACACGGCCATGACGCTGGCGGGCGGAGTGACGTGTCTGGAGCGGGAATTCCTGGAGGCCGCGACCCTCGCCGGCCGATCCGAACCCGGGCAGCCCGGAGGCGGCGCCTGCCTGCTTCTCCTCGGCCCTCCGGGATCCGCAGGGCCCGTCGCCACGGCGCGGCTGCTGGGGTACGGGGAAGGCTTCGGGCCAAACGACATGCGGGACGCCATCCGGGTCTGCCTGGAGGACGCCGGCATCCCGCCGCGCGCGATCGGTGTCGTGCGAACGGCGGCGGTGTGCGACGGGCGCTCCGTCGTCCGGGCCGTCCGCGGGGCGGGTGTGGGCGCCGGCATCGCGCGCTCTCCGTCGTCGGGCCTCTGCGCCGCCTCGTTTCCCCTGGCCGTCGCAGAGGCGGCGCAACCGGCGACACCCGGGGCGCAGGGTCCGGTCCTCGTGGTCGGGAGCGACTGCCTCGCGGGCGCCGCGGCCGCCGTGGTGCAGGGAGGGGCGTGATGGGGTTCCAGCCGGACATCTACGGGCTTCCGGCTTCCGGGATTGCCGCGGTGCAGGCCGAACTCCTCCGCGAGGCGGTGCGCTACGCGGCGCTGGCCTCTCCCTTCTACCGGGACCGATTCGCCGCCGCGGGCGTGGATGCCGCCGGCGTGCGGACGCTGGCCGACCTGGCGCGGCTTCCGATCACGTCGAGGGAGGATATCCAGCGCCGGAGCCGGGACGCCTGGGCCGTGCCGCGGGAGCGGGTGGCCGAGATCGTCGCCACGACCGGCACGACCGGCGCGCCGCTCTATGTCGCCATGACGGACGCCGATCTGCGACGTCTGGGCGAGAACGAGCGGCGCGGATTCACGTGGATGGGGGCGAAGGCGGGCGACCGCTTCCACATCGCCGTCACCCTCGACAATCTGTTCGTGGCGGGCCTGGCGTACCACATCGGACTCGCCATGGTCGGCGCCTCCGCGATCCGCGTGGGGGCGCAGCCCGCGCGCCGCCATCTCGACCTCATGCGGCAGTTGCGACCGGACGGTCTGGTTGCGGTTCCCTCGCTGCTCCTGGCTCTGGCGCGCCAGGCGCGCGCCGACGGCGAGGACCTGGAGGCGTTCGCGCCGCGCCGCGCGCTGCTGATCGGGGACGCCATCCGGGGCGCGGATCTCCGGCCGAATACCCTGGGGCGGCTGCTGGGGGCCGGGTGGGGCGGCGAACTCTTCTCGACCTACGGTCTGACCGAGGCCGGGCTGGCCTTTCACGAGTGCCCGGCGCATCGCGGCCTGCACTCCCACCCGGATCTCGCCATCGTCGAGGTCCTCGACGACGCAGGCCAACCGGTCCCCGACGGCGAGACGGGAGAGCTGGCGATCACGAACCTCCAGGTCGAGGGGACGCCGCTCATCCGGTACCGGACCGGGGACATCACGTTTCGGGTGCCCGGCGAATGTCCCTGCGGCCGGGGCGGGGCGCGGATCGGGCCGATTCTGGGACGGAAACAGCAACGCATGAAGGTCAAGGGGACGACGATCTATCCCAAGGTCATCGAGGAGGCGCTTCTGTCCGTGGACGGCGTGGAGAATTTTGTCATCGAAGCGCACACGGGGGACGGCGACACGGATCGCGTGGTGGTCCGCGTCGGCACGCTGCGCGGCGACCCGCACTTCTCCCGGACGGTGGGCGAGGCGCTTTACGCCAAGGCGCGCGTCACGCCGGAGATTCGTCTGGCGTCCCCGGCGGAGGTCGACGGCCTCCTCTTCGAGGGCGGGCGCCGGAAGCCGAGAGTGTTTGTGGATCTGCGGAAAGCGCCGGGTGGGTCGCGGTGAGTCACGAGTTGGATTCCGAGCTGGGGTTCTCGCAGGCGGAGATCGCCGCGTGTCTGGCCCGGCAGGGTCTGCTGTCGCTGGAGCTGGAATTCACGCGGGCGTGCAACCTGCGCTGCACCTACTGCTATTCGTCGGCGGGAGAAGCGCTAAAGCACGAGCTGTCGCTGGACGAGCTCCGCACCGTCGTCGAACAGGCGAGAGACCTGGGCGCGCGACGGATCGTCCTCCTGGGGGGAGGCGAGCCGCTGCTCTTCCCGTTCGTGCGGGAGATCATCGAGCACATCGACGCGCTGGGGCTGTCCCAGGCCGTCTTCACGAATGCCATCTGTCTCGACGAGGCGCTGTGCCGTTTCCTGTTCGAGCACCGCGTGACGGTGGCCGTGAAGCAGAACAGTTTCGTCCCCGCCGTGCAGGATGCGCTGGCGGGTGTGCGCGGGGCCTATGCGGGAATCCAGCGCGGTCTGCGACGGCTCATGGAGGCGGGGTATCCCGACGAGGACCATCGGTTGTGCGTGCAGTCGGTGATCTGCCGCCCGAACCGGGGCGAGGTCGCCGCCATGTGGATCTGGGCTCGCGAGCAGGGGATCACGCCGTATTTCGAGGCGCTCACGGACCAGGGGCGGGCGCGCGAGCATCCGGATCTCGCGCTGTCCGAGGCGGACCTGCGGCAGGTGTTCCACGAGTTGGCGGAGATCGATCGGCGGCGTTTCGGGATCGTCTGGAGTCCCAGGCCGCCCATCGCGGGGTTCACGTGCAAACGGCACCTGTACAGCTGTCTGGTGAATTCCCAGGGAGACGTCCAACCGTGCACCGGCGTGGACATCCCGGTGGGGAACGTGCGCGAGACGCCTCTCGCCGCCATCCTGCGGGGCAGCCGGGTCATCCGCGACCTGCGCGACATCTACCGGCGGATCGACCCGGCGTGCCGGGCCTGCCGCTTTGCCGGCACCTGTTACGGCTGCCGCGGGAATGCCTACCAGGCCACGGGCGACTACCTGGCGGCGGATCCCGGCTGCTGGCTCCGAGCCACGGCGGCGGGCGAGCCCTGCGCGTGGAGCGGTGGGGAGTAGTCGCGAATGCGCGTCCTCTTCGTGTCGGCAAATCGGGAATCGGTGCCGTACCCCGTGGCGCCGCTCGGTGCCGCCTACGTGGCCGGGGCCGCACGGAACGCCGGGCACGAGGTGCGCCTGTTGGATCTGTGCTTCTCGGAAGACGTCGAGGGTGACCTGGCGGACGCGGTGCGGCAGTTCGACCCCGAGCTGATCGGGCTCTCCATCCGAAACGTGGACAACCTGACGTATCCCGCCTCGGTCTCGTACCTCGACGGGATCCTGGCGGCGGTCGCCAGTCTCAAGCGCCACGCCAACGCGCCCATCGTGGCGGGCGGCCCGGGGTTCTCGATCTTCCCGGACCGACTGCTGGCCGCCCTGGATCTGGAGTGGGGCGTCATCGGCGAAGGGGAGGAGACCTTCTGCATTCTGGCCCGGTGTCTGGAGGACCGACGCGAGGTGCCCCGGCTTCCCAACCTGATCCGGCGGGGCGAGGCGGCGCGCGGGGTCGCCAGGCGTGTGGGGCGCTTTGCCGGGAACGGGCGGCCTGCCCGCGACCTGCTCGACAACGCCCGCTATCTCGCCCTGGGCGGAATGGCCAACTTGCAGACAAAGCGCGGCTGTCCGTTTGGCTGCAGCTATTGTACCTATCCGCAGATCGATGGGCCGTCCCTGCGCCTGCGCCCTCCCACCGACGTGGCGGACGAGCTGGCCGGGATGGCGGGCGAGACACATATCGACGAGGCGTTCTTTGTCGACGACATCTTCAACCAGCCGCACGATCACGCCCTGGGCATCTGTGACGCGATCGCCGCCCGCGGGCTGCGTATCGGGTGGACCTGTTTCGCCACCCCCGCGGGCATGACGCCGGAGCTGGCGCGGGCCATGAAGCGGGCGGGATGCCGCGGCGTGGAGTTCGGGGCGGATACGGCGTCGCCGTCGATCCTGCGGGCTCTCGCCAAGCCGTTCCCCCAGGAGGATCTGCGCGCCGCTGCGCGCGCGTGCCGCGAGGCGGCGCTGCCGGCCGCCTACTACCTGATCTTCGGCGGGCCGGGGGAGACCGCCGACACCGTGGCCGAGACGTGCGACCTGATCGACGCCCTGCGGCCGCAGGCGGTGCTCGCCTTTGTCGGGATCCGCATCTACCCGAATACGCCGCTCTGCGATGTCGCGGTCTCGGAGGGTCTGATCGCGCCGGCGGACGACCTGCTGCGCCCCCGCTTCTACATCTCGCCCGGCATCGGGGCCGACGCGCTGATGGCGGCGGTGGGCGCCCGGGCCAGAGCGCGGCCGAACTGGGTCGTCCCGGCGCTGGGAATCCGGTCGGATCCCACGCTCCTGGCCCGCCTGCGCCGGAGCGGCCGGCGAGGACCCCTGTGGGATCTGCTGTGAGCGCGCGGAGCCGCCGGGGGGCGGCAGCAGAGCCAACCCGACGTGAACCGGATGGACGGACCTGCCCACGAAAGGAGAACCCATGGGCCCCCTTTTCCGCCTGGCCATCGTGCCGTTGCTGCTCGTCGGCCTCGGCTGCGCGCATCGGATAGACACCACGCCGGCGCTGGACGCCCTCACTGCCTCCGGCGTTCACAAGATCGACAAGAACGTCGGGTACTACATTTCCGCGGAGAATCTCGCCAAGGAGGTGATCACGCCTGCCGGCGGCGGCGACAAGGCGAAATACCTTCCATACAAGGAAGCGGAGCCGGCCCTCCAGCGCGTTCTCGCCAATGTGTTTCGCGAAGTACATGCGCTACCCTCGCCGAGCAACGCGGAGCTGATCGCGTCGAAGAACATCGCGTACGTCTTCGTGCCGACCATCACGACGGATTCTTCCTCGCGGAGCGCCGTGATCTGGCCTCCAAGCGACTTCACCGTCTCGCTCGACTGCAAGGCGACCGACGGCTCCGGTCGCGTCGTGTGGGAGACGAGCGTCAAGGGAGAGGCCCACGAGCGGCTCCCGGATGTCTACCGCGACCACTCCCGCGCCGGGAAGGTGGCTATGCAGAATGCCTTTCTCGAACTCCAGAGCAGGATCGTCAAAGCGGTCGAGTTCCGGTGAGCGCACGGGTGCGGTGGCCGAGTCGCGGGCGAACGGAGGCGCGGGTGTCCCACCCGTCCGCTCGCCACGGAGCGGTCGCCCGCGCCCCTGTGGGAACCGCGCTGATGTACAGTGATGGAGGAGCGGCAATGCGACGAGGTGCGTGGTGTCTCCCGGTGCTGTGGGCTTTCTCCTTCGCGTTCATTTCGGCGGGGAATGCCCAGGAAGACGTCTATTACGCGCGCTGCAACCTGAAGGTCCAGGGCGGCAACGAGATCACCTGGATCAACTGGCAGGCGGCCCCCACCTTCATCCCGGCCGGCACCAAGCTGCAGGTCACGAGGACGAAGGACACGGCGTCCGTCGTGAACCCGGAAACCAAGGTAGCGTACACGCTCGACATCGGGGCGGACGGCGATGCCTATCTGGAGAAGTTCGTCACGAGGCAGCCCGTGGACGTCGAGCGGTTTCCGGAGGATGTCCGTGACAGCATCCGGAAGGCGATCGCCAAGGTCGGCATGACGAAGGCGCAGGTGTACATCGCCATGGGACCGCCCACCAATCTGGGGAAGACACGCACGAGTAGCATGACCTACGACCAGATCATGGCATCCGACCTGTGGGTGTACGCGCGGCGCCGGTTCGGCAAGAACATCGGCGTGGCGTTCGATCCCGCCTCCGGAAAGGTGAGCAGGACGGAAGGCATCTGGGGGAAGGATTGATGAATCGCGTCGTCCTCGTCACGGGTGGGAGTAAGGGGATAGGGCGGAGCGTGGCGCTCGCCTTCGCGGGGCCGGGGACCGTCGTCGCGGTGAACTACCGGAGCGACGAGCGGGGCGCGGCGAGCGTCGTGGACGAGGTAGGCGGCCGGGGCGCGACCGGCGTTGCGCTCCGCGCTGACGTGACGCAGATGGACCAGGTGCGCTCCGTGGTGGACAGTTTGGTATCCCGTTACGAGCGCATCGACGTGCTGGTCAACAACGCCGGCGGCAACCGCGATGGATTGCTGGCTCTCATGAGTGCGGAGGATTGGGACGCCGTCATCGACGCGAATTTGAAGAGCGTGTTTCATTGCTGCAAGGCCGTGCTGCGGCCCATGATGGCACAGCGGCAAGGCGCCATCGTGAACGTGTCGTCGCTCAGCGGGATCGCGGGGCTGGCGGGACAAGCCAACTACGCGGCCGCCAAGGGGGGCGTGAACGCCTTGACCCGGGCATTGGCGCAAGAAACGGCGCGGTTCGGCATCCGCGTGAACGCGGTCGCGCCCGGTCTGGTGGAGACGGAGATGACCGCGCGTCTCTCCGCTGCGCAGCGCGAACGGCTGCTCTCCAAGGTTCCCCTGGGACGCATGGCGACGCCGGACGAAGTGGCCGCGGTCGTCACATTTCTCGCGTCCGACGAGGCATCCTACATCACAGGCCAGGTTGTCCAGGTGACCGGCGGCATCTGACTCGTCTCCCGCACCCGCACTCCGCCCATACACTCTTGGCCACGGCGCGCCTCGGTGGAGCCTGCCCTGCACACCGTGGAGTATTCCTCCGGTAGGATTCGCATCCGGTCCCAGAAACCGAATCCCCTGCGCTTCGCGTGCCGGTTGGGGCGGCGCGTTTCGGCTCCGTCGGATGGCTTGAGAACCGCTTTGACGATCCACCCGCGCTTTTGGTATTCTACGCTGCCATCGGGACGGGCGCTGCGCCGCGTGCCGACATCCTCTCGGACCCTTTCACCGTGGAATCTCACGCGCATGAATGACATCGTTCAGCGGGTCAGACAGTTGCTGGCGACGCGGCTCAAGCTGGCGAAGGCGGTGGACGAGATCGCCGACGACACGCCGCTCTTCGCCCCGGCCGGCCTGGGGCTCGATTCGATCGACGCCCTGGAGCTGGTCCTCGGTCTGGAAAAGGAATTCGGCGTCGTCGTCGAGGACCGCACCGTCGCGGTCCGGGTGCTCACCTCGATCCGGACCATCGCCGAGTTCATCCAGTCCCAGGGAAAGGGTTAGCCGGTTGACCAGCGATCCTCTGGGGCGTCTTCCGCACGGCATCGCCTTCCGGTTTGTCGATCGGGTCCTGGAGATGACGCCCGCAACGCGCGTCGTCGCGCTGAAGAACGTGACCGTCGACGATCCTCACCTGCAAGGGCATTTCCCCGGGAACCCGCTCGTGCCCGGCGTGCTCTTGGTGGAGGCCATGGCCCAGACGGCCGGACTCCTGCTGGCGGAGGGTTCATCGGCGGTCCTGGCGCAGATCCGGGACGCCCGCTTCCGGCGCCCGGTCGTGCCCGGAGATCGGGTGCGGATCGAGGCCGAGCGTCTCGGCGGCCTGGGAGGGCTTCACCGCTTCGGCGTGAAGGCGTCGGTCGACGGCGCTCTCGTGGCCGAGGCGGAGATCGTGCTGGCAGAAACATCCTAGCGTGGTGTGCCGGAAGGTCGTCGATCAATTCCCGGGCCTCGCTCCCGCCCCTCCGACGCCTGGCGCCTCGTCGAGAACCGCCCGGCCTTGTTCCGGCGCCGCCGCCTCTCCTGGGGCGCGTCGCGCCGTGAAAGGGACATCGGCGCACGGCTTGGGGTCCGGAAGGTCACGGCGTCCCGACCCGTTACAGCTAAGAGACGCAACGGGTGCCCCGCCGGCCGGGGGGTACCCATCCGCAGGATGGGTCTGGCGCAGCGTCCTCGGGGCGGGAGCGAGGCCCTGCTTCTCGAATGAATCTCTCCGACGTGAAACTAGGACGCGGCCGATGCGTTCCGACCTGGTGAGCACTCGTGGGGTCTCTCGGATGATCGGAGACCGACAGGTCGATGCGGCTACCGCGCCGCGGCGAGTGGACGCAGCCTCTGCCTGGGAATACGTGGAATGCAATCTGTGCGGCGGGGATGCCACTCGTCCCGTCGCGACACAGCGCGGGCTCGGGATCGTCCGCTGTCGCGCATGCGGTCTGGTCTACGTCAATCCCCGGCCCCCGGCCGGGGAGCTGACGGCGCTCTATGCGGATTACCATGGGCGCGACGGCCAAGACGAGTCGTCGTGGGATCGGCTGATGAGCCGGGTCTTTCGCGAGGCGGCGGAACTGCTCTGCTCGACGCGGACGGCGTCGGGTCGGGCGCGCCTCCTGGACGTGGGGTGCGGGTTCGGCGGCTTTATCGACCTGATGCGGCAGCGGGGTTGGGATGCGGAAGGGGTGGACCCGGCGCCGTCCGCGGTGGAGGTCGCGACGCGGAGAGGCCGCGCGGTGCGCTTGGGGACGCTGGAGGGATTCCCGGCCGAACGTGGTCCGTACGACGCGGTCACGATGTTCTACGTGCTGGAGCATCTCCCGGACCCCATGGGCGCCCTGCGGAAGGTCTTTGATCTGCTTGTCCCCGGAGGGACGCTCTTGGTCCGCGTGCCGCACACGACGCCGATTGTCCGACTCCTGGCTCCGCTCGGTCTCGGCGGCGAACTCTATGACCCACCGTTTCATCTGTACGATTTCACCCCGGCGGTCCTGCAGGAGATGCTCCGGCGCACGGGATTTCGCGCCGCCCGGACGTTTCCGGGGCAGCCGACGATTCCGGCGCGCCTCGGGCCGCGGCTCGCCGCGGCGTTCTTCGGAGCCGTCGCGACGGGGCTCCACGCCGCGACCCGCGGGAGCGTCCTCCTTCCCGGTGTGAGCAAGTCCACGCTGGCGCGGAAGCCCCTGCGATAATGTCGGATTCGCTCCTCCGCGGTCTGGCGCGGCTGATAGACGCTCACCCTCGTCGGATCGCCGGCGTGGGCCTGGTCGCGACCGTGCTGGCCGCCGCTCTCGTCGTGCGACTCCCGGTGACCGCGGATCTCCTGGACGTCATGCCGGAGAACACCCCCTCGATCGTCGCGTTCACGGACTTTCTGCGGGACTTCGGAATCCTGAACGGGCTGGTCGTGGTCGTGGAGAGCCCGGAGCCGTCCCCCGACGCCCTCATCGCCGCCGTCCAGAGTCTGGGCGAGCAGCTGTCCGCGTCGCCGTACGCGGCCTCGGTGGACTTCAACCTCCTCCAATCGGGCTCTCGCTTTGTGGCGACGCATTTCCCGCTGTATCTCGACGGGGACGGCGTCGCGCGGCTGGCGACGCGCCTGTCCGCCGAGGGTGTCCGCGAGCAGATGCGCAAGAACCGGGAGGCGCTCGTCTCGCCGCTTGCCTCTCCTCTCGACGGGGAACTGATCGGCCGAGACCCTTTGAACATCCGGGAGCTGATCCAGGCGAGTCTGATCCAGCGCCTCCCCGCGGCGAGCCTGGATCTGTCCACGGGCTACTACCTGGACCGGTCGCACCGCCTCGCCCTGCTGACCGTGAGACCCAGCGGCTCGGTGCGGGACATGGTCTTCGTGCGGGGGCTGCACCGGGAGGTGAGTCGGATCGCCGCCCAGACGGTCGGCCCGGTCGGGCCTTCCGGAGCGCTCCGGGTCGGCCTCGCCGGGGGCTACGCGCGCGCCGCGGAGGCGCTGGGAGTGATCTGGCAGGACATGGTCGTCTCGTTTTCGGTCTCGCTCGTGCTGGTGCTGCTCATCCTGTACGCCGCGTTCCGCCCCTCCCCGATGGTGATGGGCGTCTTCGTGGTCACCCTCTGCGCCTCGCTGGCGTGGACGCTGCTGCTCGCCTATTTGCTCTACGGGACGCTCAACATCATCACGAGCATCGTGGCGGCCATGTTGATCGGCCTATTCGTGGACTACATCATCCAGACGTTCCGGCGCTTTCGGGAATTCTTGCGCGCGGATGGGGACCCGCGGCGGGCCATGGAGCTGACGCTCGCCGGAACCGGCAAGGCGATCCTGAGCGGCGCGCTCACCACATCCGTGGGGTTTTTCTCGGTGGTGGTGACCAGCTTTCGCGGGCTGCACGAGCTGGGCGTGGTGGCGGGCTTCGGCATTCTTTTCTGTCTGGCGGCCACGCTGTTCCTGTTGACGTCGCTGCTGGCGTGGATCGCCCAGCGTCGACCGACGTCCCTGCTGGCGCACCCCCCGAGCGGTCTCGGGGAAGCCTGGATCGCGCGATTCGTCGATGGGCGAGGGCGCGCCCTGGCGGTGGGCTTCGTCCTGCTGCTCGCGGCGAGTCTCGCGGCGGCGACGCGCGTCGGATTCGACGCCAGCCTGGAGTCGGTGGGGCTGCGGGAGAGCGCCGTGCAGGGCGTGGAGGAACGGATCGCGAAGGTCCTGGGCCGCCGCGGGGAGCCGCTCTTCGTGGTGGCTCGGGCTGCGGACGACGGTGCGCTCCTCCGCGACTTTGACGCGCTGGAGCGGCAGGGCGAGCGCTGGCGGGGTCAAGCCGTGGTGGGCGGTTTTTCTTCGCTCGGGATGCTGCTACCGGCACCGTCGGTCCAGCGGGACGTCCTGGCGCGTCTCTCGGCCTGCGGCCTCGGGGCACGGGTCGATGGGGCAAAACTGGCGGCGCTCCTGCGGATCGAGATGGATCGGCAGGGGCTGGTCCCGGACGCCTCGCTGGACGCATACGCCGCCGGCATCGCGCGGGCCCTGGCGGCGCGCGACGTGGTCGGGCCGCGGGAGTACGCGCAGGCGCAGGACCCGCGCGCGGGGTTCTATTACAATGCGACGGCGCGGGCTCTGGCGGCGCACCTGACCCCGCCCGGACCCCGCTGGGACCAGGCCGCGCTGGCCACGTTGAACGACGACGTACGCGCGCTGGGATCGGATTTCCGGGTTGTCGGACCCGCCATCTTCCTCGGAGAGATCCGGCAGGCCATCGTCTGGGAGGCCGGCCTGGCCATCGTGCTCACCGTCACGGGAAACCTCCTGATCCTGCGCGTGCACTTCAAGACGTGGCGCCGGGTCTGGCTGGTCATGCTTCCGGTGGGGGTCGGCACCGTATTCACCGTGGGCGCCATGGGTGCGCTGGGGCTTTCCTTCAACTTCTTCAACGTGGCGGGGATCGCGCTCATCTTTGGCTTTGGCGTGGACTACGGGATCTATCTGGTGCAGGCGCATCTGGAGGGGGCGCCGAGCGCCAGCCCGGGGGCGGCGGCCGTACAGAGCGTCGGGGCGAGCATCCTTCTCTGCGCCGCCACGACGCTGGCCGGGTGCGGCAGCCTGATCACGAGCCACTACAGGGGTCTGGCGTCCATCGGCGCGGTCCTGTGCCTCGGCGCCCTGTTCTGTCTCCTCGCCACGCTGTTCTTGCTCCCGGTGTTGCTGGGGTCCCGGAAGACCGCGGGGGGCGCCGCATGAGGTGGGACGCGGTGATCATCGGCAGCGGGATCGGCGGCCTGGCATGCGCGGGCGCGCTGGCGGCGCGCGGCAGGGCGGTGGCGGTGTTGGAGCAGGCGGCCGCGCCCGGCGGATACCTGAGCTCGTTTCGGCGAAAGGGGTTCACGTTCGACGCGGCCGTGGACTGCATCGCCGGGCTCGACCCGGGCGGGCTGCTGACACGACTCCTCGAATCCCTGGGCACGGGCGACGGACTCACACCGATCCGCCTCGACCCCATCCGCGTCAGCCGGTTCCCGGGTCTGACCGTGCACGTGGATGCGTGTCTGCCCGCCTACGTGGAGCGGCTGTGCGGTCTCTTCCCCGCCGAGCGGGACGGCATTGCCGCTTTCTTCCGGCGGGCGGCGGAGATCTATGCCGACGTGACCGGGATGATGGAGGCCGTGGCAAACGCGTCGCCGCCGCCCCCCGCGACCGGCGCGCTGATGCGATACGGCCCTCTGACCTACGCGGAACTCCTGCGGCTGGATATCCGGGACCGGCGGCTGGCGGCGGTCCTGTCCGATCGGTGTCCGTTCCTCGGGGTGTCCCCGGGGCGGGCCTCGGCGACGCGGATGGTCTCGCTGATCATGAGTTATTTTTGTTCCGGGGCCTTCCGGCCGCGCGGGGGGCACCAGCAGATCCCCGACCGCCTGGTCGAGGGCATCCGCCGCCGGGGAGGCGAGGTCCATCTGGGCCGGCCGGCCACGGCGATCCGCCTGGAAGGCGATCGGTGCGACCGCGTCGTGACCGCGGACGGGGCGGAGTTCCGGGCGCGGGAGGTGGTGTCCAACGCGGACGTGACGGAGACGTTCGGCCGCCTGGTGGGAGGGGACGCGGGGCGCGCGATCCTGGCCGAAATCGGCGAGCGGCCGCTCTCGCCCTCCTTCTATGTGGCGTACGCCGGCGTGCGGAGACGGGCGGCACCTGCGGCGTCGAGCATCGGCTCGTTTCAGGATTTCGATCTCGACGGACTCCTGGGGCGGTACGCCCCCTTCGCGGGGATCGACCCGCTGGGTATCACGATTCCCACGGTGGAGGACCCGGGCCTGGCTCCGCCCGGCCACGACACCTGCATCGTGCACGAGCTGATCCCATCGGGGTGGGCGGCCGACTGGGCGGAGGACCGGGACGGCGTCCTGGACCGGCTCCTGGGCAAGTGCGAGCGCGTGCTGCCGGGATTGCGGGCGGACCTTGTCCACTGCGAGGCCGCCACGCCCGCCACGCTGGAACGGTACACGCGCAATCGGCGGGGCGCCGCGTACGGGTGGGATCAGACCCCGCAGATCGCCCGCATCCGCCACGGCATCCGCAACCTCCACCTGGCGGGGCACTGGGCCGAGACCGGCGGCGGCGTCCTGGCGGCAGCCTTCTCGGGGATGCGGGTCGCCGCCCGGATCCTGCGGGGCGGCGCGTGACCGCCGAGGCGCGGGTCTGCGGCGTCGTCGCCGCCTATAACGCCCGCGAGACGGTGGTGGAAGTTGTCCGCGGGGTGCGCCGTCACCTCGGGACGGTGATCGTCGCCGACGACGGGTCCACGGATGGAACCGACGCGGCGGCGCGGCAGGCGGGGGCCGAGGTGCTGCGTCTCGGGACAAATCGCGGGAAGGGGCACGCGCTGCGCGTTCTGTTCGCCGAGGCCAGAGCCCGCGGTTTCGCGGCGGCCATCGCCGTCGACGCCGACGGGCAGCACGATCCGGACGACATCCCATCCTTTCTGGAGGCACACCGCGATCACCCGGAGGCGGTGATCACGGGCTCGCGCATGGGCGAGCCGGAGCGCATCCCGCGTCGCCGCCGGAATTCCATGCTTGTGGCGCGGTTCTTTGTCTCCCTGGCCGCCAACCAGTTCGTCGAGGACACGCAGTGCGGCTTCCGGCTGTATCCCCTTACCACGATCGGGTCCATTGCGCTGCGGAAAGAAGGGTACGTGACCGAGACGGAGATCCTGGTGAAGGTCGGAGACTCGGGCGGGCGCATCCGCTCCCTGCCGATCAAGACGCTCTACCCACCCGGGCACCCGACGCACTTCCGGTCCATCCGTGATGTGGCCGCCATCTCGCGCTATGTGATCTCCTACCTCATGGTGAAATGGGGGATCGAGGCGGTCCGGCCCGGCGCCGTCGCCACCTACCGCGGACCGGGGTCGGGTCGGGACGCGTTCGGCATTTCGCCGGGGCTGGATTTCCTGTTCGAGTGCCTCACGGTGACCGCGTGCCTGCCCCTGAGCGTTCTGTACAGCCTGTGGCACGCCGGCGGCCGATGCGTGTCGGTTCCGGCCGTGGAGAGCCTGGCGCTCTCCGGCCTTCCCGTGAGCGCCGTGCTGCGGTCCATCCTCCTGCTCCCCGCCGTTCTGGTCGTGGCGGTTGCGGACATGGCGGCGGGGTGGCTGTCCGTGGATCTCGACTGGACCTCGCGCTTTGTCCGCCGATATTACGGAATGGGATGGCGTTCGCCGTAGCCGCGCGTCGTGCGGGCGACCGGGCCCGTGGGGCGGCTCCAGCCGGAAACACGGCGAGCGCCGGGGTGACCCCGCGGCGCTCGCACGGCTGGTCCGGGTGCGGTGGGGGCTCGGCGCGACGCGTCCGCCGGCCGCGGCCTCACCGTCGTTCCGTGGCCGCAAGGATGTCGCGCAGATTGCGCGCACCGGTGGCGGCGGCGCCCCGGAGGTCCTCGCCCTTCACGGCGGCGGTGAGGACGCGACCCACGACCTCGCGGCCCGCGGTGATGGCCACCATCGGCGGCGCCCACGCGGGGACACCGGTCCGGCCGGCGTCCTGGAGGGACTGGGCGAGGTCCGCCGGGACCTCGCTCCGGGCGATCTTGTCCTGCCACGTCGAGTGGCGCGCCACCAGGACGCCGTGCATGAGCGCCTTCCGGACCATGGCCTGCCCGCTCGCCCACTGGAGGAACATCCAGGCGGCTTGCGGATTGCTGCTCTGTTTGGCGATGGCCAGCCCGCGCACGGCAACCACGGCGGCCGACCCGCCCGGCCCGGACGGGAAGGGCGCGTAGCCCACCTGGGAGGACACCCGGGAGTGTCCGGACTCTTCGATCAAGGGATAGATGGAGCTGCCGTCGAGGTACATGGCGGCCCGTCCGTCGAGGAAGAGGGCCGAGGCTTCCTGCCATCCGTAGCGCGCAATATCCGGCGGCGCGTACTCGCCGAGAACGCGGCGCAGCCACTCCAAGGCGGCAAGGCTCTTGGCGCTGCTCAGCGTTGACTGGCGGCGCTCGTCAAACCACGTGCCGCCCATGGCGTGCAAGAGGCCCGCGTAGAGCGATGTCAAGTATTGGCCTTGGCCCCGGGTCACGATCCCGAAGCCGGGCGCCCCCTGGTATCCCATGGGCTTTCCGTTGAGAAGCCGGGCCGCCGCCTCCACCTCGTCCAGCGTGCGGGGTACGGGGATGCCGTGTTGCTTGAAGAGGTCCTTGCGGTAGAGGAGACAGAGGTGCTCGACCATGACCGGCGGTCCCACGACGACGCCGTCGACTTCCATGGCCGCGCGAAACTTGGGTAGAAAGTCGTCCCACCGGTATCCGGCTCCGGTGAGGGCCGGGTCCGCCAGGTAGGCGTCCACGGGCTGCAGCCGACCGGCGCGGTGGAGCCGCAGCGAGTCCAGCGCGGGGATGACGCTGAACGCATCGACTTTCCCGGGCACTTTCAGATCCGTCTCTAGGCGGTTCCACAGCTGCTCCTGGGTGAGGACCTCGGCCGCCAGCCGAATGCCTGTCGCCTCCTCGAACTCCGGGATGTATTTGACGATCACCTGCTGCCAGTGGCTTTGAACCAGGAGAACACGCAGCGTGGTCCCCTGGAACTGCCGCCAGTTGAGATTGGAGGGCGCGCCGCTCTGGTCGACGGGCGCCCCGGCGCAGCCGGCAAAGAGGATCGCCAACGCGACCACGAACCCAGCGTGCCGGCCAAGGTTGCGGGGGCAGATGCGTTGTATCATGGTCCGTCCTCCACGCTCGTGACGTCCAGTTCCCATCTCCCCACGCCACCCAGGTCGATGCCGAGACGCCGGGGAGCCTGTCGGGATCAACGGCAGGGAGCTAGCTCTGCTTGCAACGCACCGCTATGGCTTCGACGGCGAGGATCCGTACCGCGATGGGGACGACGACGGCTTCAAACACCCCACCGCTCTCCGTATCGAGATCTTGCTTACCCGGTTCCGTCCGCGGCGTGCCGGGCCGAGCCCATGACGACGACCGACGACGGTGTCTCCGTCCGTCTCCTTGCACCATCCATTCCGAAGAGTCCCCCCCTGCGCCGAGTCTGCGTCGGGTTTGTATGAAAGCGGCGAAATCTGTGTGTTTTTCTCCAACGACGCTCGGTGCACTTTGTCCGGAGGCCCGTCGCGGGGCTGCGTCTTGCGCCGTCACGATATGCCAATTCGTCAGTCGAGGTAGGCAGGCCGCGGACAGTTCGGTGACGACTTGCGGTCGGCCTCGCGGCGATGATGCATGTTATGCGAAACCGAATATTCTGCAGCCTTCCATTGACAACAAAAAAAGGTGGTCTATAGTGAGGGGCGCGCGGCCTCTGGTCGAGACCGTCGGGGGCTGTCCGGGAAACGCCACCGTAGCGCGAGGCTCGGTGTCGAGCTCAATCTCCCAATCCGCGCGATGGGAGTGTCGAATCCAGGGAGGCGCCCTCATGGCAGGCGGAGTGAAGGGACACCGTTCCCCGCGGTACCAGATCGCCCTTTCGGTCACGTATCGCACCGCGCCGAAGGGGACGGCGCCCCCGCTGGAAGGATCCGGCCGCACGCGAAACCTGAGCGACACGGGCGGCTGTCTCGAGCTGATGGAGCGCCTGGTCCCGGGGACCCCGCTCAGTCTGGTGTTCTTTGGCGAGGGCGAAAACGTCACGCTGCCGGCCCAGGTAATATGGGTTGGACACCCCCGCCGGCCCTCGGGGGGTACCATGCACGGGGTCACGTTCCTCCAGCTGACCCAGGAGCAGCGGGAAGCCATTCAAGGTCTCATCCGTAGTCGAGGGCGGCTGCGGTCGCGGGCCGCGCGGGTTCCGGCGGCCCTTCCCACCGAGTGCCGTCTGCTCGGGATCACCGGCGAGCCGATCCTGGGCTGGACGGGGGATCTCAGCTGGGAGGGGTGCTCGGTGCTCCTCCCGGATCGGTTTCCCGTCGGGACCTTGATGGAGGTCACGCTGACGACGCCGCGGGGCGACGTCAGCGCCAAGGCCACGGTGGTGTGGGTGGATCCTTTGGAGCGCGTCCAGACCCGTCACCTGACGCGGCACGGGGTGCGGTTCGCGCAGGTGAGCTGGACACGCGAGCACGCCCTCGACCTGGTCCTCGATCGGATCTCCGCCGCGGTACCGGAAGAGTCTCAGGGAAAATAGCGGGCCGAGCCTTCCCCCGTCGTCCGCCTCCGCACCCCGAATCCCCCTGCAGGATCTCACGCGGACCGAAGACCGCTCACAGTTTCGGGCGGGGGGCCTTTGCGCCGAGGATCTTGCCGATGGCATCGATGATGTGCTCGGGGCCGAACGGCTTGCGAATGGTGGAGGTGGCGCCGGCCTGACGACCCTTGAGGCTCAGCTTCGGGCCGTGAAAGGCCGACAAGAGGATGATCGGGGTCGTCGTCGTTTGCGGGTCCGCGCGCAGCCGTCGGCAGACCTCGATCCCGTCCATCCCCGGCATAACGACGTCGAGAATGATGAGGTCCGGCCGCTCGGCTCGGGCCGTGTCGATGCCCGTGGGGCCGTCGGCCGCGACGAGAACCTTGTAGCCGCGCTGCCGCAGCGCGTCGCAGCAGAAACTGAGCAAGAGCTGGTCGTCGTCGATCCAGAGGATCGTCGCCGGGCGGAACGGCCCGGGTTCGGTCAGCTCCGCTTGGAGCGGGTAGCCGCAGATCGGGCAGAAGTCTTCCGATCGATCCGCGTCGGGGGGGTGCGTCGGTTGCGCCGATTTGCAATAGGGACAGAACTCGATCCGCGCCATTCTCGCTCTCTCCTCTCAGTCCGCCCGGACGCCGGCCACATCTCCGGCGTCCCGGGCGCACTCTAGCACACACCGGCCCGCGCGCGCACGCGTGGAGTACCGTCGTCGCCGCCGGTCCGGACGTGCGGCACGAAACCCGATTGCCTCGGCGCCGCGCCGCTGGTAGACTCCCCAGCCGTATGCCAGTCTTCGTGGGCGCCGGTCACCGGTACGCCAGAGGTGAGGATTCCGGATGATCGCAGGCCTGGAGCCGTCTCTGGAGACGCTCCCCCGGAGTCAGACGATGTTGCTCGCGTTGGGAGCCTTTGGGCTGACGTTTGTCGCCAGCCTGGCCGCCGTTGCGGCGGTGGTAGGGCGGATCCCGGCCGACTATTTTCGCGACGGGTGTGCATCGGCTGTGACGGGCCGGCGGTCCTGTGCGCGCTGGATCGGCCTGATCCTCAAAAACGTCGCGGGGGTTCTTCTGATCTTGCTGGGCCTTCTGCTGTCTCTGCCGGGGATTCCCGGGCAGGGGCTGTTGACGGTCTTGATCGGCGTGATGCTTCTGGATTTTCCGGGAAAACGTCGGCTCGAGCGTCGGTTGGTATCCCTGCCGCGTGTCCTGACCGCGGTCAACGCCCTGCGCGCCCGCTTCGGGAAACCGGCGTTACGGTTGGTGTGACGGAATCGAATCCGCAGCGGAAGGAGTACGATCATGGCGCCCATAGGGGACCGAGGCTTTTGGTCGCGGGACGGGTCGTCCGAGGAAGAGGAAAGGCCGAGCAGCATGCCGTGGTTTGCCACGCATCGCATTGTGTACTCCCGCGGCCCGAGCGAGTCCGAGAAGATCGAGGTCATGGCCTGGGATCGCGGGGCCGAGGCGCCCGGACCGGCCCGGTACGCGCTGTACACGGAGGAGAACGCCGAGGCGGCGTCGGAGCCCGAGTGGGCGATGGATACCGAGGGTCGGTTGTGGCTGCGCGGCGAGCCGCTGCCCGACGGCGCCGCAGCCGTCGTGGAAGAGGTCTGGGCGTGAGAGCGGGCGTCGACAGGGTCGGCGGGTTACCCGTACGCGAAGGAGCGGGCGGATGAGGCGGATCGCGGTGCTGACGAGCGGTGGCGACGCGCCCGGGATGAACGCCGCCATCCGGGCGGTGGTTCGGACGGGCATCGGACGGGACTGGGAGGTGTTTGGCGTCCGGAACGGCTTTGCCGGTTTGATCGGGGGCGACATGACCCCGTTGAGCGCGCGGGACGTGGGCGGCATCCTGCAACGGGGCGGCACGGTGCTGGGGAGCGCGCGGAGTCCGGAGTTCGAGACCGTCCCGGGGCGCGAGAAGGCCGTCCGGAACCTCAACGCCAGCCGGATCGACGCGCTGGTGGTCATCGGCGGGAACGGGTCGCAAACGGGTGCGCACTGCCTCTCCCAGATGGGCTTCCCCGTGGTCGGGGTGGCCTCCACCATCGATAACGATCTGGCCGGCTCCGACATCACCATCGGCGTGGACACCGCCCTGAACATCGCTTTGGAAGCCATCGACCGGTTGAAGACGACGGCCTCGTCCCACCAGCGGGCTTTCATCGTCGAGGTGATGGGCCGCCACTGCGGGTATCTGGCGTTGATGGCCGCCATCGCCGGCGGGGCGGAAGCGGTGCTCCTCCCCGAGTTTGGCGTGGAGCCGGAGGCGCTGGCCAAGGAGTTGCACGAGGCGTACCTGCGCGGGAAGCCGCACGCGCTCGTCGTCGTGGCGGAGGGCGCAAAGTACAACGCGGAGCGCTTGGCCGCGTATTTTCGGACGCACAAGGAGCAATGCGGCTTTGATCTCCGGGTGACCACCCTGGGCCACGTCCAGCGCGGCGGAGCCCCGGGGGCGTTCGACCGGATCCTGGCGACCAGGCTGGGGAACGGCGCCACGGAGGCGCTTGCCCGCGGCGAGCGGGGCGTCCTGGTGGGCTACGTCAAGAGCGAGGTCGCGACCACACCGCTGGCCGAGGTGGTCGGGAAGCAGAAGCCGCTGGATCCGGCCCTGGTGCAGATGGCGGGGGTCCTGGCCAGGTGAGTCGGACGCGGGGCGTGCGACGGGGTCCGGGTATGCGGGACGGCGTCCGGGTGGAAGGGGGGGGAACGCGGTCAGGCGGGTTCGGGCGGGCGCGCCGCCGCAGTTTTTTCGAAGACGTGTACGCGATGGTCAGGCGCATTCCACGGGGCAAGGTGGCGACGTACGGCCAGATCGCGCGGCTGGTGGGGGCGCCGCGAAGCGCCCGGGTGGTGGGCTGGGCGATGCACGGGAATCCGCACGGCGCGCGCGTGCCCTGGCAGCGTGTCGTGCAACAGGGCGGCGGGTTGAGTCCGACCGTCTGCCCCGGCGACCCCGGCCGCCAGCGGCGGTTGCTGGAGCGCGAGGGGGTGACCTTCCGCCTCGACGGTCGCATCGACATGGAGCGCCACCGATGGGAGCCATGACGTGCGGCCTGACCTGCCCCACGTTCGGTTGACGGCGGTCGGATGGCCGCACCGGTCTTTTTCTCCGCCCTCGGAACGCGCTGCCTGCGGGAGGGGATCGACCACGTGCCGCCGCGCGTCTGGCCTTTGCGGGAGGACACACAATGAATGTCATCGTGCGCGATTTCGTGCGGCCGGATCCGCGGATCGTCAAAGGCTTCGAGGGGATGCCCACGGGGGTGGTCTCGGACGCCATGGGTCGGACCGGCAGCATGGCCGCGGAGATCAAGCCGGTGTGGTCCAGGGCCAAGCTGGTGGGGCCCGCGTTGACCGTGCGCACGTTTCCGGCGGACAACCTGATGATCCACAAGGCCATCACGCTGGCCCGGACGGGCGACGTCCTGGTGGTGAATGCGGGCGGGTACAGGGACACGGCGGTGTTCGGCGATCTGATGGGGTACTCCTGCAAGGTGCACGGGATCGCCGGCGTCGTGATCGACGGCGCGAGCCGCGACGCCGCCGGCATGGCCGACATCGGCTTTCCGGTGTTTGCGCGGGCCGTCCTCCCCATGGGGCCGTTCAAGGATTCCCCCGGGTCCATCAACGTGCCGGTGAGCTGCGGCGGGGTGGCGGTACGGCCGGGCGACATCATCGTGGCGGACGCGGACGGGGTGGTCGTGGTTCCGCACGAGGAAGCCGCCGACGTTCTGTCCAAAGCCCAGGGCGCCGCGGCGAAGGAGGAGCAGATGCGCGAGCGGCTCGCGAGGGGCGAATATATCTACGACATTCTGAATCTCGCAGAAGTCCTCCAGGGGCTGGGCGTCGTCGAGAGGTAGTCGGCGCGGACGCGAGAACGGGAGAGCGTAGACCATGAAACCACGAGTCCTGGTGACCGAGAACATCCACGCGGCGGGGTGGGAGACGTTGCGGAAGGAGGCGGAGGCGGTGGCCTGGCCCGGGCAGGAGACGCAGCCGCTGGTCGAGGCCGTCGCCGACGTCGAGGCTGTCCTGGTCCGGGTGGCGAAGTTGTCGGCGGATGTGATCAGGGCCGCCAAGAAGCTGAAGATCATCGGCAAGCACGGCGTGGGCTACGACAACATCGACATCCCTGCCGCCACGGCCGCCGGTGTCCTCGTCACCAACACGCCTCTGGCGAACTCCACGTCGGTGGCGGAGCACGCCCTGACGCTCCTCCTGGCGGTGGCCCGGCGGGTCGGCGAGACGGAGCGCGACTTGGCCCGCGGGACCGTGCGGACCCAGAAGGTGTATCAGGGGGTGGAATTGTCCGGGAAGGCGATGGGGGTCATCGGGCTGGGGAGCGCGGGACTCCGCCTGGCTCGGATGACGGGCAACGGTCTCGGGATGCGGGTACTCGGTTTTGACCCGTACAAGGCGCCGTGGCCGGAGGGGATCGAGCGCTGCACGGACCTCGACCCGCTTCTCCGTCAGGCCGACTTTATCTCGATCCACGTTCCGCTCACCAGGGAGACGACCAACCTGATCGGACGCGACGCGCTGTCGAAGCTCAAGCCGACGGCGATTCTGGTCAATACGGCTCGGGGCGGGATCGTGGACGAGGCGGCGGTGGCCGAGGCGGTCAAGGCCGGCCGGTTGGCCGGCGCGGGCCTGGACGTGGTCGTGGACGAGCCCCTCAAGCCGGGTCACCCCTTGAACGGGGTGGCCAACGTCATTCTCACGCCGCACATGGCCGGCGTGACCGAGGAGGCCATGATGCGGATGGCGCAGGACTCCGCCGAGGACATCCTCCGGGTGCTGCGGGGAGAGCGGCCGAAGTTCCCCGTGAACAAGGAACTCTTGAAGAGGTAGCGCGGCGCGTTCGATGATGAACACACGGGCGAGGCCGGCCTGAAGCCGGCGCCGCCCGTGCGGTTTGCCGCGGGGATGCGCGCTATTTCCGCTCCAGGATGTATTTGCGCACCTGGGCCAGCGCGAGCTTTGTCGTGCGGTTTTCGATAAAGCGCATCGCGTGCGGCCAGCGCTGTTCCAGACTTTCGACGCCGTCGGGGTGGGCCAGGGCAACCTGAACGACGTGGTCCTGGGATTTTTCCGGCGCCGCGCGGCCGGTGAGCGCCAGGCCGAGGTCCGCCGCCGCGAACGCGCGGACGCCCTGGGCCAGGGCCCGGGCCGCCGGCTCTCCGAATATTCCCTCGCCCCCCAAACTTCCGGCCGGTATCCCCGGAAGGGCCGCGCCCATCGACGGGGCGGTGAGGGTGACGCCGAGCCTCAGGAACCGCTCGCTGCCGGCCAACCCCTTTAACGTCTGGATGATCGAGCTGCCGTATCCCGTTTCCGCCACGGCCAGCGTCAGGCCGCTGTCGCGGAGCAATCGCGTCAGGACACCTTCGTAGGTTTCGTCGTCCACGCCGAAGATAAACTGTTCGAGGCGTTCGCGGACTCGGCGTTCCAGCGCGGCATTCATGGCCCGGGCGTCCGGCGCATGCTCGGCCTTGGCGGTGAGGCGGACGTGCACTTCGCCGATCTGGGTGTGCGCCAGCAGCCCGATGGTCGGATTCTTGCCCTCCTCGATGAGGTCTTTGAGCTGCTCGTCCACCAGGCTCTCCCCGATCCCGAACAGCTTGAGGACACGCGAGACGATGATCTCGCGGATCCCCATCCGCCGCCGCAGGTAGGGCAGGATCGAGTGCTCCATGAAGTGGCGCATCTCGTGGGGCACCCCAGGCATGGAGGCGATGGCCTGGGTTCCGTGCTCGACGATAAATCCCGGGGCCGTGCCTACGGGATTCTCGATGGGGATGGCGCCCTCGGGGATAAAGGCCTGCTTGCGGTTGTTCTCTCCCATGGGGCGGCCCACGCGGGTGAAAAAGTCGGCGATCTGGTCGCACAGACGCGGGCTAAAGACGAGCGGTCTCCCCACCACCTCGGCGACGGCCTCGCGGGTCAGATCGTCGAGGGTCGGACCGATGCCACCGGTCGTCAAGACGAAATCGGCCCGGCCCAGGGCGTTCCGCAGCGTGGCCTTGATCCGCTCCAGATTGTCGCCCACATTGGACTTGAAGTGGACGTCCACACCGATGGTGGTGAGCTGCTGGGCCATATAGGCCGAGTTGGTGTCAATGATCTGACCCAACAGCAGTTCGGTTCCGACGGCGACGATCTCGGCTTTCATGGGCGCCCCCTCTCGCAACTCTTCCGATTCCCCTGCTTCGATTGTGGTGGGCCGTGCGGCCGGCGGCCGTGGCGCTGCCACCCGGACCGCTCGGTACGGGTCCACAGGGAGGGCATTATCGTGAGCGCCGCGGCGGCTGTCAACAGGCCGGGCGGGTTTGTGCGCTTGGGCCTCACGATAGGCATATCTGCGGGACCCTGCCGATCACTGGACCGGGTCTCGCCGCCGCTTTGGCCGTCCACGGCAGCGTGCCGCCACCCTTGATGTTGTGACGACCCGACACGACGTGTAGGATCGAGTTCTCCGATTCTCGGGTATTTGTTCGCCTGCGGCAATCGTTGACGGCGTACGTTCCGAGGAGGTAGGCATGGGCACTTCAGGCGGTATCCGTGGTGTGGACGACCCGTACGGCCTTGATCGTTTTGTGCGTGCCCAGGAGGGCGATTACGAGCGAGCACTCTCGGAAATCGGAAGCGGGAGAAAACGCACACACTGGATGTGGTACATCTTCCCCCAGCTCGACGGCCTGGCGTTCAGCTCGACGTCGAAGTACTACGCGATCAAGAGCCTGGCCGAGGCCAAGGCCTACCTTGACCATCCGCTCCTCGGTCCACGGCTGCTGACGTGCGCGCAGGCCGTCGTCGATGTCGAGGGCCGATCCGCCGCGGAAATCTTCGGGTCCCCCGACGACGCGAAACTGAGATCGTGCGCGACGCTGTTCGCCAGCGTATCGCCTCCCGGCTCGGTGTTCGACCGCCTGCTCGCCAAGTATTATCGAGGCGAGCGCGACGGCAAGACGCTCCAGCTTCTCGGTGGTGCACGCGGGGAGGGGTAGGTCGTCGAGGGGCCATGGGAATTCGCCGCGGCCTCGTTTGGATGACCACGCGCCCGACTGCGCGCGTAAATGGTACCGGACAGTATGCCGTGGATACGTTGGAACTCGCCGGTGGAAGTCCGGCCCCGGGAGCGGGTAGCGCGCCCGGGTAGCTCGAGGGAGGTGTGCGGGGTAACCCAGAACACCGAGTTCCCTGACGAATGCTCAC
>JAKPQH010000121.1 GCA_029580855.1 bacterium
GCCCTGCGGCCTCGCCGTGCCGTCCAAATCCGTCTGCCCCGCTCCCATGTCGGCGCCCCGGTCGATCGCGGGGCTCGCGGGACGCAGCCTGAAGTTTCCCCGACCGGCATCGGTGAATCCGGGGTCGGCGGCAAGGGACGATGCGGAAAGGGTCAGGCCCAGGATCTTCCCGCTGAAGAGATTGTGGCCCTCGATGACCGTAGAGGTGCCGTCGACCTGCAGCGCCGCGACCCGGTTCCCGGCGCTGATGTTGTTCTTCACCACGACGCGGGCGCTTCGGCGCTGGACGGACAGGCCAATGTCGGTGCCGGTGACGGTGTTGTTGTAGAGCGAGGCGGCGTCCGCCTCGCGCACCCTGATGCCCTCGTGCACGAACCGGCCCGCCCGCGTCCCGTTGACGAGGTTGTTTCTCACCGTCACGGGCGCCCCGTTCATGGGCCAGACCCGCAGCGCCTCCTGGTCCTCGTGATCCCCCGTGCAGGTGTTGGTCAGGACGTTCCGCTCCACGACGGCGCCCGCCGTGAAATTGTTCACGTTGAACTCCTGGAGCAGGATGCCGATCTGCCCGAGGTCTTTCAGGACGTTGCCGCGGATGACCGTCGGGGCCGTGCCCTTCGGCCGCCAGACCATGATGCCGCCTGCCGTATTGTTGTTTCCCGTGATCGTGTTGTCCGCAATCAGGGCGGCGTGCCCCTGCCGGTCGATGTTGACGGCCGTCGTGTCCTCGCCGCTCGCCATGTTCACGATCCGGAAGCGGTTGCCGCTGATCACCCAGTTGTCGCTGGCGCCGGATGAATCGGGGTGGATCACCTGCACGCCGTAGCCCATGAAGGCCTCGCCGGCGCCGGGCTTTGCCTTGAAGCCCCGCCAGTTCCAGTCCCGGAAATCGGAATTCCGCACCGTCACATGCCGGGAGGCGTTGTTACCCTGCACGCAGACCTCGGTGACGTCGTGGATGGAGACGTTTTCGATCACCCAGTGGCTTGCGCCCCAGAGGCCGACCCCGAAGTCGGCGTAGGCGATCTCGAGGTCCCGCAGCGTGATGTGGCTCGCCGGGCTGAAGCCGACGCCGTTGCGGGCCGCCAGCTCCACGGCGTGCTTCCCGGGGTTTTCATCGAGGCGCACGTAGAGGCGCCGCCGCGCCGGGTCGTACCACCAGTCCCAGGGCGCCGAAAGCTCGCCCTTTGCGTTCCTGCGGACGCTTCCGACACCGTCGTGGAAGATCATCTGC
>JAKPQH010000122.1 GCA_029580855.1 bacterium
GGAAGCGGATGATTCATTTGGCGGTCACACATCCGGGATGACCTCTTGGCGCTTGACCCCTGGTCTTGGACACGCTGATTCCAGCACGTTGCTGGGGAAGCGAGAATCCAAGGGATGGCTAGGAAGAACTACACGGACGAGTTCCGGCAGCGGGCGGTGGATCTGTACGAGTCCACGCCCGGCGCGACGTTGAAGGGGATCGCTGCGGACCTCGGGATCTCCCGCGGTGCGCTGCGGGAGTGGGCCCTGAAGCACGGCTCGGGGGCCACGACCGCCGGCACGGCATCACCGCCGCCGGCGGGTCGGGCGGAGTCTCAGGCGGCGCGGATCGCGCGGCTCGAGGCCGAGCTGGCGGAGTCGAGGGCGGAGAAGCTGAAGCTCGAGACGGAGCGGGACATTCTCCGTCAGGCGGCGAAGTATTTCGCTGGGGAGACGAACTGGTGAACCGCTTCCAGTTCGTCGAGGACCACAAGGACGCCTACGGCGTGAAGCGGTTGTGCGAGGTCGTCGAGATCGGCAGGTCGTCGTTCTACGCCTGGCTCGCGGCGGCCCCGGGACGGGCAGCGAGGGCCGCCGAAGATGCTGCCCTGGCGGCGCGGATCCGGGTGCTGCAGGACCCCGCGCAGGGTGGTGATCGCGCTTACGGGGCACCGCGGATCACTGCCGACCTCAACGACGGCGTCCCCGCCGCCGGACGGGTGAATCACAAGCGGGTCGCCCGGGTGATGCGGGAGCACCAGCTCGCGGGGATCCGGCTGCGACGCCGGGTGAAGACCACGATCCCGGACCAGTCCGGACGGAAGTACCCCGACCTGATCGGGCGGGACTTCTCCATCGGGGAGCCGAACCGCAGGTACGTCGGCGACATCACCTACCTCCCGATCGCGGACGGCACGAACCTGTATCTCGCGACCTGCATCGACCTCGGATCCCGGAAGCTCGCGGGCTGGCAGCTCGCCGACCACATGCGCACCGAACTCGTCGAAGACGCCCTCCGCGCCGCCGCCCGCGACCGCGGCTCGCTGGCCGGCGCCGTGTTCCACAGCGACCACGGCTCGGTCTACGCGTCGAAAGCCTACGCGGCCCTCTGCGAGCAGCTCAAGGTGACCCAGTCCATGGGTGCCGTGGGCACGAGTGCTGACAACTCGCTGGCGGAGAGCGTGAACGCCGCGCTCAAGCGGGAGCTCCTCGAGGGGCGTCCCGCGTTCCCGGACCAAGCCACCGCCTACCGAGCGGTGTTCCACTGGGCGAACCGCTACAACACACGCCGACGCCACTCCGCGATCGGCCAAATCACCCCGAACGGCTACGAGACC
>JAKPQH010000123.1 GCA_029580855.1 bacterium
ATCGGCCGCGGGGACACGACCCGCTGGATGACGGAGGGCGCCTTCTCGTCGATGGCCACGACGCTGTCGAGCACGCCCAGCTCGTCCGCCATCCGGTGGATGGCCTTGGTGTCGTAGCAGCGCCACCCGAGCGCGCTCGCCGCCTCCCGGGCGATCTCCGTGCCGTGGGTCCCCATCTTCCGGGACACGGTGATCCATTTCATGGGCCTGCCTCCTGGGTGGGCCGGGCGGCCTCCCTCCCGGAATGCGGGGAGGCCGTTCTTTGCCGACCGGCGAAGCCATGGAGGCTTCCCTGTCGCAAGCGGACACCGCCTCGACTCGGGAGGCTGCCGGAAACCGCGCCCGCCCTCCAGCCCCGTCGACGAGGGGAGTCCGGCGCTCGCGCCGGCCAGCCTGGTGCCGGGGACAGATCCGGCCATCAGGCTACGCCGAACAGGGAGGGCTGTCAAGGCGGGGTCTCCCGTGTTCGCGAGGCCGTCGGCTGCGGTCGCGGTGGGTTCGTGCCGCCCACGGATTTTCTTTGCGTCTTCGCGTTGAGGATCCATGATTTTTGCGTGCGTGTCGCGTCCGTGGGCGGGTCACGGGCGTCACGCGGTGAATTTCGGCGCGCGCCCGGGGTCTGGATGCCGTCTCAGGCTTTTCTCCCGATCATGCATCTGACGTATGCGTTCGCCGGCGCGGCTCGACAAGGAGCGGGTATGCACACGACGGGTTGCGTCGCGGATAGCGCCGGACCGGCGGGGAATCCCTGGCCGCATCGCCTGGCGGTGCTCACGGCTGCGGCGACGTTTCTCCTGATCCTGGTCGGGGGCGTGGTGACGAACACGGGTACGGGGATGGCGGTGCCCGACTGGCCCACTACGTTCGGCTACAACATGTTCCTCTACCCGTGGTCGAAGATGGTCGGGGGCGTCCTGTACGAGCACACGCACCGGCTTCTGGGTTCCTTTGTCGGCTCCCTGACGTTGACCCTCGTCATCGTCCTCTGGGCAGTGGAGCCTCGACAATCGGTCCGTGGACTGGGGATCGCGGCCCTGGCCCTGGCGTTTCCGGTGAGTCACCGCCTCGTGGGCGGCTTGATGCTGATCGCGAGTCTGGTGCTGACCTTGCGGATCGGTCGGCGCATCGGGTGGCTTGGCGGCGAGGTCGGGCGGAGCGCCCTCTCTCCGGGGGCGGTGGCGTGACGCTCCGGACACCGGCGCTGACCGCGACCCGCGCGCGATCCCAGCGACGCGCGCCGCGGACTTCGTGCTCTTGACAAAACCGCGCGTCCTGCTGATGGTGCTCGTGACGGTCCTCGTGGGGTTTTACGTCGGGACGGCGGGCGTCCCCGATCCGTGGCGTCTGCTGCACGTGCTGGTCGGGACGGGACTCGCCGGCGCGCGTTCCCTGGCGCTAAACCAATTCCTGGAAAGAGACGTGGACGGGAGAATGGAACGTACGCGTCGCCGGCCGCTTCCCGATCGGCGCCTGCGGCCCACCGAGGCGCTGTATTTTGGGCTCGCGCTGACGGCGGCCGGCCCGGCGTATCTCGGCCTGACGACCAACGGGCTGAGCGCGGCCGTCGTCACACTCACGGCGGCGAGCTACCTGCTGGCCTATACCCCGCTGAAGCGGTACTCTCCGCTGTGCACGCTTCTCGGAGCCGTTCCCGGCGCGCTGCCGCCCGTGGCCGGCTGGGTGGCCGCGCGAGGGGAGTTCGGTGTGGGCGGCGGTCTCGGTCTGGCTGCCCGGCGCTCCATCGGCGACGCGCGCCGGCTGGTGTATGCATCCATCGTCCATCTGCCCGCGCTGTTCATCCTGATGGCCGTCGACAAGATCCCGGTCTGAGGTTGCAGCCGGAGACGCGATCGGGGGCCGGTGACACGGCGCGCGGTGATGGGGCCCCCCACAGGCCGGTCCGCTCCCGCACGAACGGGACCCGCTCGACGGCGACCCTCGGGGACGGGGTCTGCCGGCGCGACGGCGCCGGGTCCGGGTCGGTCCGTCCGCCCGGTGTCTCTGCTGGGCCCCGGCGGCCCTGCTGGGGCGGGGTCTGCGGATGACCCGACGACGGCGTCGGCCTCCAAGGCGGGGCCGGCGACCTCGTGGATCTCCGAGCGAGACCCCAGGCCCGCGCGGACGCCGGCCGCTCGCCGCGAGGGCTCCGGAGAAGGATTTTCGAGCGGAGCACACCTCACACCCGCGTCAATCCTCGCGCAAAACACGCCAATGATTTCCGGAGTTTTCTCTTGACAACGCCACAAGATCTGGGGCATATATGGACCGCCTGCCCAACATATTGCGCCCGCAGGGTTTCGAGGTTCTCGTCGGCGACTCGCCTGATCGGTAGAGCGATGAGGGGACCCGTAAAGCACTGACGGGAGCGGGCGGTCGCGTGTTCGGCCGGAGCCGACGTCTCGTCGGGCCCGGGCCGGACGCACGGCGGAGACACTGGAGGTTGTTCCCGGGACGGCCCGAGGCACCGAGGATGCGCCTCGGGCCCGACATCCCAAGGCGGAGGAAGTTGCCATGCCAGAACTCGCGCGCCCCATCAAACACGGCCAGTGGTCCGAAGCCGCCCTCCGGGTCCTGCGGGAGCGATACCTGGATCGATCCCGCGCGGGCGGCGCCGCCAACGCGGCGCCGGGTGAGACGGCCGAGGACATGTGCTGGCGCGTCGCGAGGGCCATTGCGTCGGCAGAGGCCGCCTGGGGGAGGACGCCGCAGCAAATCCACGAGACGGCGAGCCAATTCTACGAGATGATGGTGGACGGAGCCTTCCTCCCCAACTCGCCCACCCTGATGAACGCCGGCAAGGACAACGGCCTGCAGTACTCGGCCTGTTTTGTCCTCCCCGTCGGCGACTCTATGGACGACATCTTCGAGGCGGTGAAGCGGGCCGCCATCATCCACAAGAGCGGCGGTGGGACGGGGTTTGCGTTTTCGCGGCTCCGGCCCAAGGACGCCGAGGTGAAGTCCACCGGCGGCAGGGCGAGCGGCCCGGTGAGCTTTCTGCGTGTCTTCAACGGTGCCACCGAAGCGGTCAAACAGGGCGGCACCCGGCGCGGGGCCAACATGGGCATCCTCAAGGTGAATCATCCGGACATCCTGGAGTTTATCCACTGCAAGCTGGACGGGGGCATCAGCAATTTCAACATCTCGGTGGCCGTCACCGAGGCGTTCATGGACGCCCTGGCGAGAAACGGCGAATACGATCTGGTCGACCCGCACACCCACCAGGTTACGGGGCGGCTCAAGGCCCGCGAGGTGTTCGACCGCATCGTGAACGCCGCCTGGCAGACTGGCGACCCGGGGCTGGTGTTTATCGACCGGGTGAATCGCGGCCCGGCGAACCCGGTCCCCGATCTGGAGACCATCGAGGCGACCAACCCCTGCGGCGAGCAGCCGCTGGCGCCCAACGACGCCTGCAACCTGGGCTCGATCAATCTGGACAAGTTTGCGCGGCCGGCGGACGCGCGGGCGCCCCTCGCCTGGGAGGCGCTGGAGCGGACCGTGCGGCTCGGGGTGCGTTTCCTCGACGACGTGATCCAGGTGAACCCCTACCCGTTGCCCGAGATCATGGAAGAGGTCCGCCGCAATCGCCGGATCGGGCTGGGGGTGATGGGCTGGTCGGATCTGCTGATCCAGCTGGGCATCCCGTACGACAGCCAGCCCGCGCTGGACCTGGCGGGAAAGGTCATGGAGTTTATCACGCGAATCGGCCGCGACGAGTCGGCCCGGCTGGCGGAAGTGCGCGGGCCCTTCCCGAACTGGTCCCAGAGCATCTACCGGAACGGGCCGCCGCTCCGGAACTCGACGGTGACGACCATCGCCCCCACCGGCACCATCAGCATCATCGCGGGGTGCTCGTCGGGGATCGAGCCCCTCTTCGCCGTGGCCTACAGCCACATCGTAGGAGACCGGCACCTGACGTTCGTGAACCCGCACTTCGAGGCGGTGGCGCGGAAACGCGGGTTCTACGGCGATGCGTTGATGGACCGGGTGGCGGAGAACGGGACGCTCGACGGCCTGCACGAGGTGCCGGAAGACGTCCGGCGCGTCTTTATCACGGCGCACGAGATCGCCCCCGAATGGCACGTTCGCATGCAGGCCGCTTTCCAGAAGTACACGGACAACGGCGTGTCCAAGACGATCAACCTACCGAACTCGGCCACGGTCGAGGAGGTGGCGAGGGCGTACCAGCTGGCCTACGACCTCGGCTGTCTCGGGATCACGGTGTTCCGTGACGGCTGCAAGTCGAGCCACGGGGGCCAGGTCCTGCACGTCGGAACCTCGGGCGTGGCCAAGGAAAAGGCGGAACTGGAGGAGCACGAGGGCCTGGTCCACGTACCGACGACGGTCAAGCCGCGGCCGCGGACGCTGCGGGGCGTGACCTTCCGCGTGGATACACCTCTCGGCACGGGGTACGTCCACGTGAACCAGAGCGCCACCGGGGAACCGTTCGAGGTCTTCCTCAACGTCGGCAAGGCGGGGAGCGACGTGCAGGCGGACGCGGAGGCGCTGGGGCGTCTCATCTCGCTGATCCTGCGGATGCCCTCGCCCCTCAATCCGCGCGAGCGGGTCGAGGAGATCGTGAAACAGCTTGACCGGATCGGCGGCCGCCGGGACGCGGGGATGGGGCCGACGCGCGTCCGCTCCATCCCCGACGCGGTCGCCCAGGTCCTGGCCGAGTACACCGGTTTGCGAGAGCCCGGCGAGGAGCACGTCCGCGAAGCCCGCGAGGGTCGCACCAAGGCCAGCGACATGTGCCCCGATTGCCAGAACTTCACCCTCGTCTTCGAGGAAGGCTGCCAGAAATGCCACGTCTGCGGCTTCAGCGAGTGCTAGAGCCGTGAGGTGCGCGAGCGTTGCGGCGGTGTCGCTGGCGCGTCCGGACGCCGGGTCCGGCGGAGAGCCGGGGCCGAGTTGCATGCGGCGGGCCTGTCGCGCGTCGCCGGTCCGCTGGGCCGCCGGCGGCTGGATCCGGCTTCGCGCGCGAGCATGGAGTCCGTGCGCCCGCAAGCTGTGGCGCGAGCGACGCGAGGCGGGCGGTTCGGCGATCGGACAACTCGGCGACACGGCTGTTGGGCAACTCGGCAAATCGGCAACCGAGAGATTGGGCGAAGCCGATGAAAAATGAGAAACCGACAATGGAAAACCGGCCAACGTGAGATGGGTTGACCGGTTGTCGGTTGTCCGTTGTCGGTTTTGCGTTGGCTGTTGAGCAGAAATCGGGAGACTGTATGTCCATCAAATCGGATGCGTGGATCACCCGCATGGCACGAGAGCACCGGATGATCGAGCCGTTCGCCGAGAACCAGGTCCGCGGCGGCGCCATCTCCTACGGTGTGTCCTCGTACGGCTATGACATCCGGGTGGCGGACGAGTTCAAGATTTTCACCAACGTCAATACCACCATCGTGGACCCGAAGCGGTTCGACCAGCAGTCCTTCGTGGACTTCAAGGGCGACGTCTGCATCGTGCCGCCCAACTCGTTCGCGCTGGCGCGCACCGTGGAGTATTTCAGGATTCCGCGGAACGTGCTGACCATCTGTCTCGGCAAGTCCACCTACGCGCGTTGCGGGATCATCGTGAACGTGACGCCCTTTGAGCCCGAGTGGGAGGGGACGGCCACGCTGGAGATCAGCAACACCACGCCGCTCCCCGCCAAGATCTACGCCAACGAGGGGATCGCGCAGGTGGTGTTCTTTGAAGCCGACGAGGTGTGCCGGACATCGTACGCCGACAAGAAGGGGAAGTACCAGGCGCAGCGCGCGATCACGCTGCCGAAAATCTGACGTCCGCGGCACGAGCCCCGCCCGCCGGGCAGGGCGGCGCGCCGCGACGGGGCCCGGCGGAACGGGGATGGAGCGGGGGATGCGATGAAGATCGAGATGGATGTCGCGCAGGACCTGGTCAAGGTCAATCTCTTGTCGGACGTGCCGGTGGCCGATTTGCGGGAGACGGAAGGGATGCTGTTCGGCTACTCGGCCGACCGCCGGATCGTGCAGATCGAGATTCGCGGCGCCAAGAGCCGGATCAACGGGGAGCTTCTGAAGCTCATCGACCCCACCTTCGCCCGATCGCGCGCCTGACCTCACACGCCTCGCCGTCCACCCCAGGGCGCCGGGATGCCCGGGCCCGTCTGACCTTTTGTCCGGTCCGCCGCTCGGAGACGCCTCCGGCGGCCTCGGCGGCCGGAGAAGCCCCGTGTCCCGTGCGCCGCGTCTGTGCGGGCACGCCGTTGGCGGCCTTCTCCGTGTCGTGCGGGTCCGGTCGCGGAATGTCGCGGCGCGGCGTCAGACGAAGGATACCTGTCTGGTGGCGCAGGTGACCACGAAGCAGCGGTCGTTGTTGGAGGCCGGGTCGGCGGGGATGACGAAGAACCCCGGCCGCGTGGGATCGTAACCCTGGGTCGTGCCGACGAGCGTTTCCCCGTCCTGGAAGAGCACGCGGATTTTCCGTCCCACGACGGGTTTACCCGCCGGGAACTCCTGGACCTTTTTCCGCTCCCGGTTCCCTGCAAAGTCCTTGACGAAGAAGATGGCCTTGACCTCCGCGATGCGCACCTCTATCGGTTTGGCGTCTGGGGCCGCCTCGACCGGCGTGAGATGAAACGCGGGCTTCGTCGGCAGGAAGTCGCCGGTCTGGCCTTTGAGAATTCGGCCATCCTGGAACCTCACGACGATCTTGTTCTGAATCATGCGGTCTGCCTTTCCGCGGGCGTTGTCTCGGCGACCGGTTGCGCCCCGTGGTGGCCAGCATGCCGAACGGGGGGGCGGGGGTCAAGCGAAAAGGCCGGGGAGCCGGCCGTTTCGCATATCGGATCGATCCGGAAGATGCGCGGCGCGCGGGAAGCCGTTTGGCGCCGGCGATCCGGCGACCTCTACCTGGACAACACGGGGTCTTCCTTGGTGATGACCTCGAGCACCGCAGGCCGGCCCTCGTCGGCCACTCTGGCCGCGCGTTGTACGGCGGGGATGATCTCGCGGGGTTTCTCCACGCACTCCACATAGGCGCCCAGCCCCTCGGCCACCTTGGTGTAGTCACCGGACAGGAAACGGGTGCCGTAGAGCCGCGTGGCGTTCGGAAGATGCTTGTCGTAGCCTCCCAGGCAGGAATTGTTCATGATCACGGTCAGGGTGCCGATGCGGTTGCGGACGGCCGTCTCGATATCCATGCCGCACTGGCCGAACGCCGCGTCGCCCAGGACGTGGAGGACGGTCGCGTCGGGACGGGCCACCTTCGCCCCGAGGGCCAAGGGGAGGCTGTATCCGAGATGCGTGGACCGCCCCCAGCCGATGTAGCTGTTCGGCTCGCGGGCGACCCAGAACGGGACCATCTGGTCGCGTGGGTTGCCGGCGTCATGGGTCGCGATGACATGCCGGTCGGCCAGCGCCTGCTGCAGGTCCCACACCACGCGATACGGGTTGATCGGGACGTCGTCGGATGCCAGCCTCGGCATCCACTCGGCCAGCCACTCGTCCTTGACCGCCCTGATCTGTCTGGCCACGCCGTCCTCGCCGCGGCGGCCGTCCGGCCCGAGTTGACGCCGCGTCTCCTCGATCATCTGGCGCAGGACCAGCCTCGCGTCGCCCACCAGGAGGTGCTGCGCGGCATAGTCCTTGTTGAGGTCCCGGTCATCGACCGTGAGCTGCACGGCCGCCTTCCCCTTGGGGATCGGGGCGGCAAAGGACGAGATGGACAGACTGGCCCCGGCCCCGAAGACCAGGTCCGCCTCGGCGAGGTATCGCGTGACGGCGCGCGGCCAGGCCATCGCGGCGCTGCCGAGCGCCAGGGGGTGATCCTCGGGGAAGGCGCTCTTGCCGGAGAGCGTGGTCATGACCGGGGCCTGGAGCAGCTCGGCAAACTCCACCAGCTCCGCCGAGGCCTGCGCGTACAGGATTCCCAGGCCGGCGTGGATGAGCGGGCGCCGGGCGGCGACCATGGCCCGGACGGCCGCGGCCACGTCGGCGGGGTCGGCCATGCTCTTCGTCGCGGTGACCGGGGTGTAGGCCAGGACGGCATCGTCCACGTCCGCCAGCATCAGATCCCACGGGAGCTCCAGGGCGACCGGCCCGGGTCGGCCGATCCGGAGATAGGTGAAGGCGCGCCGCAGGAACTCGGGGATCCGCTCGCCCCGGTTCACCCGGGCGACCCATTTGGTGACGTGCTGGAAATTCAGGACCGCATCAAACCCGGGTCGCACGCCCGTGCGGGACTCGGGCACGCCCCCCGGCAAGAGGAGGATGGGGGTGGAGTCGGAGTACGCCTGCGCCAGGCCACCGAACGCGTTCTCGGTCCCCGGGCCGTACTGTACCGCGCAGACGCCGATGCGTCGGCCGTTGGTGGCCCTGGAGTAGCCGTCGGCCATGCCGAGGACAGCCCGCTCGGTCCGGGCCATGATGGGCCGGATCCCCAGCTCCGCGCCGGCGTCGATCACCTGATTGATGGGAAAGCAGAAAAGACACTCGACCCCTTCCCGCTTCAGGATACCGGCGACCGCCTTGGCCGCGTTCATGTTGCGCCTCCGATCATCGACGTATGGCGACCTCGTTCGACGGTTCGACTGTTCGGCGGTTCGACGGGACCGCCGAACTGCCGTACCGCCGAACGGCCGACCGGTCCGGCAAATCGCCAACGTGCCACGTTGACCGCTCGCAAGTTCGCACCACTCACTTCTTTTCCGTGCACCCCGCCAGACGCCCGTCCACGTGGGTCGTCACCTGTTCCAAGAGTAACCCGGCGTCCTTGAGCAGCGCATCGCACTTCCCGCGCATCTCGTCGACGAAGTCCCGATCGGTGATGTCATTGAGGTTGATCAGCGCGTTCCAGATCCCGCCGCGCAGGCCCGCGTACGCCGTCTGCGCCCCCACGGCCCCGTCGGTGATGGAGCTGACGTTGCCGTGCCGCACGACCGTCCAGGCCGCCTGCATGGCTTCGTACGCGGCCCGCGCCGTCCGATACGGCACGCGGACCGCGGCTTTCAACCCGTCCTGCATCCGTCGTTCGCGCTCGGCCTGCTCTGCCGCCGTGCGGGAGGGGAGCCGCCGGGCCTCCATGTACGCGTTGAAGGCGTTGGTGTCTTCGTCCACGGCCACGATCAGCTCGTCCTTCACCCGCTGGGCGGTCTTGGCGGCCTCCAGCAGCTCCGACGCCGCTTCCGCCGATTCCACCTTGTCCTGCCACAGATTCGCCACCATCGAGGCGAGGGCGCCGCCGAGGGCGCCGGCGAGCGCCGCCACCGATCCGCCGCCGGGGGTGGGGGTGTCGCGCGAGACCTCGTCGGCGAAATCCTTCACCGGCATCCGGACCAGGCCCTTGGGGAACTCGCGCGGAAGGCCGAGGACCTTCTTGGCGACATCGAAGGGGCCGAGGTCCGCCAACCCCATGGAGAAGACCGCGGTCTGCAGGATGTCGGGAATCGGGACGAACGGCGACTTTCCCTGGGCGCGCAAGTAGTGGCGGCCGGCTTCCAGCAGCGCCGGGAAGGGGATGAGTCCGACGACCTCGCTTCCGGTGACGACCAGACCGCGCTCCGCGGCCAGGCGTCGCGCCTCCTCCAGGACCAGGTGCGGGGGGGTGATCTTGTAATTGGTGAGGTTGATGGAGATCTGCGCGCGCCGGTACTCGTCCACATACCAGCCGATGGCCTTGCAGTGGCGGAATTTCCCCGCGCGATAGACCTTCTGTCCGACCAGGGGTGTCGCGGGGTCCAGATCGTTCAGGCGAAGCAGCGCCGCCAGATCGTAGTCGTGGGCGGCGCGGCAGTGGGCGGCGGTCTCGGCAAACGTCGCGCCCACGAAGTCGCAGTTCCCGCACGGGTACGCCCCGTCCTGGTAGGTGAGGATCTTGCCCTTGGCGTAATGGGCCGAGCCGGTCGCCGTGCGCGCCACGCGTCCGCGCTCCCGCAGCTCAAAGGCGATGTCCGTCGCCAGCGCCTTGTCCCGCGTATTCAGGGTCACGTTGTAGGCGATGAGAAATTCGCGGGCGCCGATGACGGTCGCCCCCGCCTTGGCGTTAAAGCGCGCGGGGCCGAAATCCGGCGCCCACTCCGGGTCGCGGAGCTTCTCGGCCAGCCCCTCGTACTCGCCCTTTCGGATGGCCGCCAGGTTCTCCCGCGCGGGCCGGGTCGCGGCGGCTTCGTAAAGGTAGACGGGGATGGCCAGCTCGCGCCCCACGCGTTCGGCCACCCGCCGGGCGACGGCGGCGCATTCGTCCATGGTCACGCCGGAGATGGGGACAAAGGGGCAGACGTCGGTGGCGCCGATCCGTGGGTGTGCGCCGTGGTGCCGGGACATGTCGATGACCTGGGCGGCCCTGGCGATGGCCTGGAAGGCGCCCTCGGCCACGGCGTCCGGATCGCCCACGAACGTCACCACGGTTCGGTTCGTGTCGGCGCCCGGCTCGACGTCCAGCACGGTCACGCCGGCGACGGCCTCGACGGCGTCCACGATCTGTTTGATCTTCGCCCTGTCCCGCCCTTCGGAGAAATTGGGGACACACTCCACCACGCGTTGGTCCATGAGCGGATGTCCTCCTCGAGTGTGGCGCGAGGCTGGTCTCCCAGCGACCCGACGGGCCGGAGCATGACGCAGGGAGTCGAAGGCTGTCAAGGGAAAGCCGTCTGGACAATATGTTGTAAAGAGACATGGGTGACACTTCTGGCCTCCTGCGCTAGACAGGAGGTGCATCCCAAAAAGGAGGTCACCCATGTCCAAGGTCATGCTTACCCCAGAGCAGCAGATTCGTCAACGCTACGCCTGGTTCGAGCT
>JAKPQH010000124.1 GCA_029580855.1 bacterium
GGCGACCCCAGGGAAAGTGCCACAGAAAACATACCGCCCCGAGCTGGTCGTGGGGTAAGGGTGAAAAGGTGCGGTAAGAGCGCACCGCGGCCCTGGCGACAGGGTCGGCAGGGCAAACCCCACCCGGAGCAAGGCCAAATAGGGGAGCGTCCCCGCCGGAGACGGCGGGGTGGTAGGGTGGTCCCGCCCGAGACTCCCGGGTTGGCCGCTAGAGTTCCGCGGCAACGCGGAATCGAGAGAAATGATCACCGGCCCCGGCAACGGGGCGTCACAGAACCCGGCTTACAGGCCCTCTCCGGCATTTTATTGGCGAATACGTCGCCGGCCAAGGCGGACGCAGCACCTGGGCGTGTGAAATCGGTTTCGGAACACCGACCTCTTTTTGACCAAGGAGACGGGTTCGTGGAGACGCGGTATCTTGCGGATGGCGTGCGGTACGCGGCGATGACGGCGGCGGAGCTGCGCGACGCGTTCTTGGTCACGACGCTGTTCGCGCCGGGCGAGTTGCGCCTCGTCTACTGCGAGGCGGACCGTGCGGTGATCGGCTCCGCCGTCCCGGTCGGGCGGCCGGTGGCGCTCGCCGCGGCCGACGAGCTGCGTGCGGCGTTCTTTTGCCAGCGGCGGGAGCTGGGAATCCTGAACATCGGGGCCGCCGGCTCGGTGCGGGTGGATGGAACGACGCATGCGCTGGGGCCGCGGGACCTGCTCTACGTCGGGCGGGGGAGCCGCGATATCGTTTTCGCCAGCGACGACGCCCGAGAGCCGGCGCAATTCTACCTGGCAAGCTACCCGGCCCACGCCGCGTTTCCGACCGTGCTGGCGAGGAGCGCCGATGCGGCCAAGGTACAACTGGGCTCGCAGGCCGAATGCAACCGCCGGACGATCAACAAGTACATCCACCCCGGCGGGGTCCAGAGCTGCCAGCTGGTGATGGGCGTCACCGCGCTGGAGGAGGGGAGCGTCTGGAACACGATGCCGCCGCACACCCACACGCGCCGTTCGGAGGTCTATCTGTATTTCGACCTGGCGCCCGAGGCGCGGGTCTTTCACTTCATGGGCCGACCGGATGAGACCCGGCACCTGGTGGTGGCCGACCGGCAGGTGGTGATCTCGCCCGCGTGGTCCATCCACTGCGCGACGGCCACCCGCCGCTACACCCTCTGCTGGGCCATGGGCGGCGAGAACCAGACCTTCGACGATATGGACGGGATCCAGGTCGGCGCGCTGCGGTAGCCCAGCGATGGACCGCCTGGGGACGGCTTGCGGAGGCGGCACGTCATCCCCAGGCGGTCCCGGTGGCGCGGGAGCATTGGGTCGGGCCGTTCACGCGGTCAGTTTCTTCAGCAGCCAGGCCATGTTCTCGCCCAGCCGTTGCATGGTCTTGATGCCCTCCTCGTCCGAGGACACCGCGCCGGCCTCCCTGCCGATCCCGATGTTCCAGTAGTTCGACCCCACGACAATCATCTGGCCGATGGTGAAAAAGTGGTTTAGGCTGCTGAAGGCGTGGATGGCGCCCCCGCGGCGGACCGCCACCACCCCGGCGCCGATCTTGCGCTGGTACAGGTCGCCGTTGGCGCGAGCGACCATCCCGCAGCGCTCGATCAGGGCTTTCATGTTGGCGGTGATGTCCGCGAAATAGACGGGCGACCCGAGCAGGATACCGTCCGCGGCGGCCATCTTGGCGACAAAGGTGTTGACCGGATCGGTATCCACGGAGCACCGTCCGTCTTTCCGCTTGAAGCAGCGGAAGCACGCGCCGCAGCCCTGGAGGTTCTCGTTGGCCAGCTGGATGAGCTCCGTGCGGATGCCTTCGCGATCGAGCGCGGAGAGAACGGTCTTGAGCAGGACCGCCGTGTTTCCATCCAGCCGCGCGCTCCCGTTGAATGCCACGACGTTCATGGCCGCTCCTTTCCTCTTGGCATCGGGGCAGGGTGATGGTCTCCGCCGGGACCCGCCGCACGCCGCGTGCGGGCTTACCGCAGCGCGGCGGCCGAGTCGTCGCCTTATACTCCCCTCGCTCGCGAGAAGCAACCACCATGGCGCCGGCACACCCTCAAAGGTCCTCTTCTGCGCACATGCGACGCGGCGCGGGTCACGGCATCTCGCGCATCCCAGCGCCAACCGGCGCCGTCGAAATGGGTTGACGAGGGGCGGCTGCCTGGCTTAGATTCGTTGAGTTTTCTTGATCCGGAGCCGACGGTGGGGGTTCGGGGGCGTCGGTGGAACGCCGGGGGTCCGAGAGCATGATCAATGTGCGCGCTGGACGAGGTGTCGTGGCCGCGGGTATCGTAGGCCTGCTGCTGGCGGCGGCGGCGGGCTGCAAGGGCGCCGCGCAATCCACGGCGCCAGCCGAGGCGCCGGTCTCGCTGCCCGTCCCGGCTCCCCCACCGCCCCCATCCTTGCGCGAGGCGGGCGCCCAGATCGCGGACGAAGACAGCCTGAAACAGCTCGTCCCGGGGAAAACCACAAAGGCGGAGGTCCGGGATCGTTTCGGCGTGCCCCAAGAGGTGGTGCTCTCGTCCAACGCCGAGACCTTCATCTATGCGCGTGACCGGACCTCGGGCTGGTTCCGGCGGACCACCGAGCGGGTCGAAATGCTCACCGTGCGCTTCGACGCTCAAGGCCTCTTGAAGGATTTCGAATACCGATTTGCCGGAAAGTAGCCGCCGGCCCCCGGGTGCCCATTCCGATGGGTACCCGTTCGGACGGGTGCCCGCTTTGACCGGCTGGCCGCCCTCGCCGTCGGGTTTCTCGCGCGCCGTTTTCGCCATGTGCACGCCGCGTCCGTCCCAGATCGCGAGCCCCTCCGCCACGTTCCGGCTTGATCTCTCGCGCGCCACCTGGTAAAAGAGTCGTGGTACCGAAGGAGGCCACGATGTCTGAGAACGCCCGCGAACCGTTCGAGGTTCCGTGCCCGTGCTGTCAGGCGCGGCTTCGCGTGGATCCGGAGCTGCGCGCGGTTCTGTCCCACGAGCCGCCGCCGGAGGAGCGGACCGTCAAGGACCTCGCCCAGGCCGTCATGGGGTTGAAGGCCGAAGCGGCCCATCGCCAAGCCAAGTTCGAAGAGTCCATGAAGCTCGAGAGGAACAAAAAGGACCTGCTGGACAAGAAGTTTCAAGACGCGCTCAAGCGGACACGAGACGTTCCTGTCGGCAAGCCCATACGGGACATCGACCTCGACTGACGGATGCGCGCCGGCCGCGTGCGGACCGTACGCTGCGCCGCGGGGCGGTTTCGACGGTACGGATCGACCCGATCCCCGGGCCGAGTGCGCGGGGCGCGCCTCGCGAAAAGGATAATGCCATGCCCGATCTCCATCCCGCGCTTCAAATTGACGACCTCCCCGAGGACTTGCGGCGGCCGGTCCTGGTTGTGGCGTTTTCCGGCTGGAACGACGCCGCCGAGAGCGCGACCTCGGCCGCGCGGTTTCTGTGTCGGACGTGGTCCATGAAGCATGCCGCCTTGATCCACGCGGAGGAGTTCTATCATTTCGGCCTCACCCGGCCCGAGGTGCGGTTCCGCAAGGACGCCCCGGGGGTCCGCGAGGTCCACTGGCCCAGCGCCGACTTCTCGCGGAGCGACGAACCTTCGCTCGCGCGCGACGTTATCGTGGGTCTGGGCGCCGAACCCCATCTGAAGTGGCAGACGTTCTGCGGTCACGTCCTGGAGATTGCCCGGCGCGCGCAGGTCACGCTGGTCATCACCCTGGGGGCGCTGCTCGCCGACGTTCCGCACACGCGCCCGGTGAGGATCTCCGGCGTGGCCACCGACGCCGAGCTGGGCCGGAGGTTCCAGACTACGCCGACGCGGTACGAAGGACCCACGGGGATCATCGGCGTGTTGAACGACGCCTGCCGCCGGGCCGCGTTGCCCGCCGTGAGTCTGTGGGCCAACGTCCCACACTACGTGTCGGAGGTAAGCAACCCCCACGCGGTGCTGGCGCTGGTGCGGCCGGTGCTGGAGTTCGTGGAGTGGGAGGCGGACCTCAGCGAGCTCACGGAAGCCGCGGCGGAGTTTGACCGGCAGCTGGCCCGGATCATGGCTCAGAAGCCCGAGGTGCAGAAGTACGTCCAGGAGCTGGAGCGGCGGCAAGCGCAGGAGGAGCCTGCGGATCCTGCGCGCGCCGGGGACCTCCCCAACGCGGCGGACCTGATCCGCGAAGTCGAGCAGTTCCTGCGTCAGCAACGCGGCGACGCCGGCAAAAACTGAGGAACCGGGCAGGACGCGACCAGCACCAGTCGGTGTCGGGGCGTGTTGTCGGGAGACATGGGGGCGCGTGTCGTGAGCGGTATCCGGGAGCGGCTGGCAGAGGTCCGGCGGCGGATCGACGCTGCGGCGGGCCGGAGCGGGCGGACCGCAGAGGCGGTGACGCTCGTGGCCGTGAGCAAGACCATGTCGGTGGAGGCGATCCGCGAGGCGGTCGCCGCGGGCGTGACTGTCCTCGGGGAGAACCGTGTGCAGGAGGCACGCGACAAGATCGCGGCGCTCGCCGGGGTGGCGGAGTGGCATCTCGTCGGCCACCTGCAGACAAACAAGGCCAAGCTCGCGGTGGGCCTGTTCCAGCGGATTCATTCTCTGGACTCGGTTCGGCTGGCCGAGGAACTCGAGCGGCACGCGCGGGAGGCGGGGCGCCAGGTCCGCTGCCTCATCCAGGTCAACGTGGGCGGAGAGGAGCAGAAGAGCGGCGCACCGGAGAGCGGGGTCCGCCCGCTCCTGGAGGCGGCGAATCGTCTGCCGCACATCCTGGTCGAAGGTCTGATGGCCATCCCGCCGTTTCTCTCGGATCCCGAGGCCATCCGCCCGTATTTCCGTCGCCTCCGCCTGTTGCGCGACGAGTTGGCGAGGGAGGGGTTTTCGCTCCCCGACCTGTCGATGGGGATGACGCAGGACTTCGAGGTGGCCATCGAGGAAGGGGCGACGCTGGTGCGGGTGGGGACGGCCGTCTTTGGGCCAAGGGGGGAATAGGGGAAGAGCGGACGACAGGGGTGTCCGACAGCCACAGCCGGGAAAAAACCGGGTCGGCTGCTGCTGTCGGGAATCGCTGTCGCCACGGGAGGTGTGGTGTGCAGATCTTTCTGGATACGGCCGACGTGAAAGACATTCGGGAGCTGGCGGCCCTGGGCGTGGTGGACGGCGTGACAACCAACCCGTCGTTGGTGGCCAAAGAGGGGCGACCCTTCAAGGACATCGCGGCGGAGATCCTCCAGATCGTGGACGGTCCGATCAGTCTGGAGGTCGTCAGCACGGATGCGCCCGGGATGATGGCGGAAGCGCGGGAGCTGGCGAAGCTCCACAAGAACGTGGTGGTGAAGATTCCGCTGATTGCCGAGGGGCTGAAGGCGGTCAAGCAGCTCTCCGCCGAGGGGATCCGCACGAATGTCACCCTGTGCTTCTCCGCGGCTCAGGCCCTGTTGGCGGCCAAGGCCGGCGCGGGATACATCAGCCCCTTCGTGGGCCGGCTGGACGACATCAGCCACATGGGGATGGATCTGGTGCGGCAGATCGTCGCCATCTACAAGAACTACGGCTACCCTACGCGGGTCCTGGCGGCAAGCCTGCGGACGCCCATCCATTTCGTGGAGGCCGCGCTGGCGGGCGCCCACGTGTGCACGCTGCCCCCGGCGGTCCTGCGGCAGCTCCTGAAGCACCCGCTCACGGACATCGGCCTGGAGCGTTTTCTGGCGGACTGGAAAAAGGTCCCGAAGACGGGATAGGAACCGGTCGCGGGCCGCGTCTCACACGTTGGTCGGGATGGCCGGATCGCCGGGGCTCCCCAGGACCGCCTGCGTCGCCCTCGCCAGGGCGTCGTCGTGCGCGTGGTCCAGGGCGAAAACCCGGTAGTGCGCGACCCGCGCGGGAATATAACGGAACAGGTCCTGGACCGGCTGCGGCGAGGCGCGGTCCGTGGCGGGGTCGTAGATCAGGATCTTCTTGGCCTCTTCGGTCCAGGGGTTCAACGGGCGGGGGTCCTGCCGGGCCACGTCCACCTTGAGCGGCAACGATGCGATGGCCGCCGGCAGCGCCCTCCGGATCTCCGCCTCCAGCTCCGCGGCATCCACGAACTTCTTGGCGCGCGGATCGTCCATGGTCTCCATGTGGTCGTAGGCCATCTTCCACTTGACCTCGCGCGCCACGATCCGCGACCATTCCTCGCCCAGGGCCCGCCTGCGCGGGTCCGGGTCCTCCAGCCAGCGCCGCACTCCTTCGAGAAGCGACCAGTCGCTCACGCCGAGATAGCGGTCCAGCTCTTTCCGCGGGTCCACGGGGAACAGGAGCCGTACGGTCTCCTCAAAGATCTCCTGCATGTGCAGGTCCATGGCGCGGTTGGTCCGGTGGTAGTACACGTCCGCGTACATGGTGAAGCGCGCGTTGACGAAGCGCCGGAGCGCGGAGGAGCCCGACTTGTGCAGCGTGAGCCCGTCCTCGGTGACGAAGGTGTAATACAGCAGCCGGTCGATGTCCACCAGATCCAGGGAGAACCCGGTCATGTACGCGTCGCGCTGGATGTAGTCCATGTTGTCGGCGGTGTAGATCCCCGAGAAGACGGGCTGCAGCGTCCGGAGCCAGCCCGGCATGCGCTCGGCGCCGATCTCGGGCCGACACATGAGAAACGCGACGTGTTCCGGCTCCAGCGCCTCCCCCGACTTGAAGGTCCCCTCGGGGCTGCGGCGGATGCGCCGGATCAGATCGGCCAGTTTCTCCGTCACGATGAGTTGGCCGAGATGTTCGTGGGTGATGCCGCACACGGGCTGCAGATACTGGTGATCGAAGAAGTGGCTGAAAGGGCCGTGGCCGATGTCGTGCACGAGACCGGTGACGCGCAGGAGCTCCTTGACGAGGGGAAACGAGGGGCAGCGGTCAAAGGCTTGCCGCAGGCTGGGGTACAGCCGATCCGCGAACCGGCCGGCCATGTGCATCACGCCCACGGAATGCTGAAACCGGCTGTGCTCGGCGGACGGGAAGACCCAGAAGCTGGACTGGAGCTGATGCACCCGGCGCAGCCGCTGCACCCAGGGGCTGTCGATGAGGTCCTTCTCCGTACGCTCGTGGCCCCGGCCGTCGATGGGCACGGTGAAGTGGATATACCCGTAGATGGGATCGGCCAGCAGGGCGACCCCTTCGTACATCGGATGCCGTCGCTTGCCGGCCGGCATGCACCCTCCTCTCGCTCGATAGCCTGTCACGCGCGACCTTCCCGCCGGACGGGATAGGTGAGGTCATCGGGGAGGTCGAGAGCCGCGGCGATCAGCGCGCGGATCTCCTGCAGACGCGTTTGGCGCGTGTCCGGCGCCGCGAGTTCGAGCTCGAGCATCTGCCGCGTGACGGCCGCGTTGAGGGCGGCGAGTCGTCGGGCGTCGGCCCCGCTCTCGCACGCGGTGACTCGGCGGACCACCTGCTGGTACCGGGGAGAGCGCAGGAGGTCCACGTGGAACAGCGCGTCGAACAGCGTCTCGTACTCAAAACTGAAGAAGATCTTGGCCAGATGCCGGGCGGCTTGCCCGACGTCCAGCGCGCGGTTGTCCCGCTCCAGGATCGCCAGTCGTTCGGGTTGGGACAAGGCGTTCCAGACGAGGGGCGCCACCTTGCGCTCGGCGATCATGCGGCCCGAGCGGTACCGCTCCGCAAAATCGGTCAGCCGGCGGTCGCCGAGCAGGGTCCAGATGCGCACCAGCAGCGCCCGGAGTTCGGGTCCGGGCACGTCGGCGATGGAGCGGAATTGGCGCCGCAGAGGCAGCAGGTGCTCCTCCACCTCGCGCTCGGTCATCATATCCGCCACCATGAGGAAGGCCGTGGAGAGATCCACACCGGGCATCTGCCACAGCGCGCGCGTCTTCTCCGCCGAGGCGGGGTCGGCGGACGGCTCGGCGTGGTCCGCAGGCAGGCGCGACATCTGCCCCGCGAAGAGCCGGTCGGCGGGGATCGAGACGCCGAGCCGCCGGCCGATGGCGTCGCGGACGCGGTGCAGCGCCGCGTCGACATCCGACGGGACGCGGGACAGCAGGTGGGGGGCCTGGCCGACAACCACGCTCAACAGCTCGGCGATCGCGGCGTCGGGCTGCCCCTCGAGCGCGTCGCGCACCCGCTGGTACGCCGGATACTCCACGACGGCCTCGGACAGTCCGGCGTCGTGAAACAAGTCGTACGACTTGCACATGAAAAGGCGGGCCAACTCCCGGCGCAACTGGTCCGGTCGGAGGCCCGCGGGCTCGCCGGCCACGCGCTGCCACTTCTCGGCCAGCGACATCCCCTGCAGATCCTCTTCCGTGAGCGCCCCCAGGCCCTCCGGCGGTCCGGCGGACGCACGGTCCAGCGCATCCAGCGCCAGCTGCGTATACCGCCGGATAAAGCCGGCCACCAGGGGGCGGCGCCGGTCGATGGGCCAGCGCTCGTCATACGCCCCGAGGCATTCCGCGCGTTGGTGAGGCGCCAGGCAGTCAGCGAAGACCCGCACCGTCCAGCGCAGTTCCTCGTCGTCCATGCGGACGAGCCGGCTCAGCAGGTCCTGCTCCCGCTGTCGGATGTAGCGTCGCTTCGCCGCCGTCCGCGTCTCACGGTCCATGCATGCCTCTGCCGGCGCGTCACCCCTCGCCGCCGGGACAAGATCCTCTCGTCTACACCGGCGCAGCGCGGCGGTCCACATATATCCCGAGGTGTGCCTTCCGGTCAATGGATTCATGGGGCGGCCGCGCGCCGTCCAAAGCCGACCGTTGCATCTTGCAGGCGCGCGTGTTACGCTTCGCGCCTCGCGGCTGGGAGGACTCTCCGTGGGGTGGATCCGGACGATGGCGGGGGTCGGGGCGTTGCTGCTGCTTGCCGGGTGCGGCCGGTGGTTCGCCGATCGCTCGCCCGCGGTGCTCAGGCCGGCGGATGTCAAACAGGTGACGCTGGAGGTGATCGCGCGGGGCAACACGTGCGAACCGGCGGTCATGGCCGTGGATCGGGACGGCCGCGCGGTCCTGATCACATTCCAGGTGACCAGCGTCGGGAAAGAACACGTGTTTCTCGTCCCGGAGCTGTCCGTGCGCCGGCGGATTCCCGCGGACAACCGGCTTGACATCCAGGTGCTGGCGGATCGGTCCGGCATCTACGAGTATGCCTGCAACTCCCAGCCGTTTATTGGCCCGTTCGTCGCGACGGGCAAGCTGGCCATCAAATAACGCCCTCGGGCGGACGTCCGCTCCCGACCTGCCGAGCGCGAGATCCCCATGTTCCGGACGCCACACTTCGCCTCGCCTCCCGGCCCACCGCAGTGGGTCCGGACACCCGATGGGCTCGCTCGGCTGGCCGGGGAACTGTCCGGCGTCGCGGCGGTGGCGGTGGATTCCGAATCGGACAGCCTGCACCACTTTCCCGAGAAGGTGTGTCTGGTACAACTCGCGACACCGGCGGGGGACGTCTTCCTGGTGGATGCGCTGGCGGTGCGGGATCTCGGCCCCCTGGCCGCCGTTTTCGCCGATCCGGGCGTGGTCAAGGTGTTGCACGGTGCGGCGTACGACCTGGCGTCTCTGAAGCGCGATTTCGCGTTGGAATTTGCCGGACTCTTCGACACCATGGTGGCGGCGCAATTTCTCGGGATGCCCGAGGTGGGGTTGGCGGCGCTGCTGCGCCGGTTCTTGGGCGTGGAGTCGGGCGAGTCGCGGCAGAAGGACGACTGGGCCGCGCGGCCGCTGAGCGCGGCGCAGGAAGCGTACGCCGCGGCGGACGTGCGGCACCTGATCGCCCTCAGGGCGCACCTCGCGGAGGCGCTGGCGGCCTGCGGCCGGGAGGGTTGGGTGGAAGAGGAATGCCGTGCGCTCGAGGCCACGCCGGCTTCCGTCCGGGTCTTCAGGCCCGAGGACTGCTTTCGGATCAGGGGGGCCCGGAGACTGGAGCGACGTGGTCTGGCCGTGTTGCAGGAGCTCTTCGTGGCGCGGGAAGCGTGGGCGCGGGCATCGGGGCGGCCGCCGTTCAAGGTGCTGGGGAACGACACGCTGCTGCGTCTGGCGGCGGAGCGGCCCACAACGCTGGAGGGAGTGGCGCGGATCCCGGGCTGCACGACGACGGTGATGGGCCGCTACGGAGAGGGGATCCTCGGAGCCGTTGCGCGCGGCGCCGCCGTGGCCGAGGCGCTGCTGCCGTCGCACCGGCGACCCACGGCGCCGCGCGTGTCCCCGGCGGTGGAGCGACGCATCGCCGCGCTGCTGGCCTGGCGGTCCGAGGCCGCGCCGCGGCTGGGTCTGGACCCCGGCCTCGTCCTCCCGCGTCGGCTCATCGAGCGCTTGGCGGAGACGGCCCCGGCGGATGTGGCGGAACTCGCCGCGGTGGACGGGGTGCGACGCTGGCGGTCTGGCGCGTTGGGTGAAGCGATCGTGGCCGCCCTGAACGGGGCCGCGCCGCCCCGGCAGCGCCCGCGCAGCGGTCGCGCGTCCCCGCCGTATGCGAAAGGGGACCGTGGATGACCGATCCGGTGGCCGGGATCGTCACGGACATTCGACGGGGCCGGCGCGCAGGCGTCTACCTTCTGGTCGGTGACGAATTTTTGGCGCGCGCGGGCGCCCAAGCCATCGTGGACGCCTTGGTGCCGAAGGCGCACCAGCCGTTGAGCGTGGAAACGGTGGGGGACGAGGACGCGGCGAGCGTCGGGGGGCGGCTGCGCATGGTGCCGCTGTTTGGCGGAGTGAAGGTCGTGGTGGTTCACGACACGAAGGCCCTCGTCTCCAAGCAGAACGTGGCGGATCTCTTCACGAAGAGCCGAGACGCCTGGGTGGAGGGGGACGGCCAGCGCGCGACCCGTCTTCTGTTGCAGGCGGTCGGCGCGGCGGGACGGGATCGCGCGTTTCTCGAACGCGCCGCCCGGGGCGACCTCGCCGAAGCGGTGTGGCGCGAGCTGTTTCCCTTCGACCCGACCGAGGAGTCGGAGCGCTGGCTCCGTGAGACGTCCGGCCGTCTCGTCGCCGAGGGCGCGGAAGTCGCGGATCCCGGCGGTGCCGCAACGGCCAGGATCTACGACGATCTCCTGAAGCAGCCGATCCCGGCCGGCGCGGCGCTGATCCTCACCGCCGAGGCCGCGGATCCGCGGCGCGCGCTCTTCAAACGTATCAGCGCGTGCGGGGTCGTCGTGGACTGCGGCGTCCGCACCGGCAAGCCGGGCGAGACCCAGATGAAGCCGGATGTGGCTCGGGCGCGTGTCGCGGATGCGGTGGGGCGTGCCGGCAAGCGCATCGACAACGACGCGATCGTGGCGATCGTGGAGCGCACCGGCTTCAGCGTCCGGGGACTGGACTCGGAACTGGAGAAGATCCTCCTGTACGTCGGGGACCGGACAGAGGTCCGCCGGGCGGATGTTCTCGACGTCTTGAGCAACTCCCGCGAGGCGAGCGTCTTTGACCTGACCAGCGCGCTGGAGGCGCGGGACACGGCCGGCGCGCTCCGGGCGCTGCGCTCTCTGGCGATGCAGCGGGAGGCCGCGCAGGCCACGCTCGGCATGGTGGCCGGCACGGTGCGCGGTCTGATCGTGGCGCGCGCGGTCCTGGACCGGCGGCTCGACGGTCGGTTCGACCCGCGGTTGACGTACGCGACGTTTCAGGCGCGGGTGCTGCCGCGGCTGGCGGCGGACGCGGAAGCGGACGACGGAGCCGTCGCCAGGGTGCGGGGGATGCACCCGTTCCGCGCCTTCAACCTCCTCAGGGCCGCGGCCCGGTTCAGCCAGGATGAACTGGTGCGGGGACTCGAGGCGGTGCACGATGCCGATCGGGCGCTCAAGACCGGCGCGCAGCCGGAGGGTCTGATCCTCGAGACGCTGGCGGTGGCCCTGTGCGCCGGCGAGACGCGCACACCGTGACGCCGGCGGCACGGACGGGTCTACCGGGCGGTCATTTTTTCTTGACAAAGCCCCGGGATCATCGAAGAATCGCGACGATCGCGTGCGTGTCCGTCTTGTCGCCCCGACAGCTCGCCATTGGGCACGCTGTCCGCCGTTCTCGCCGCTGTCGTATCCTTCATCCCTGTGCTCAGGAGGAGCGGTATGACCCTGTCTGAAACATCCCTGAAGCAGACGCCGCTCAACGCGGCGCATCGGGCCCTGGGGGCCAAGATGGTGCCCTTCGGCGGCTGGGATATGCCCGTGCAGTACCGCGGGATCCTGGAGGAGCACCGCGCGGTCCGGTCGCGGGCCGGACTCTTCGACGTGTGCCACATGGGCGAGGTGGAGTTCCGCGGCGCCGGGGCCTTGCCGGCACTGCAGCGGCTCACCAGCAACGATGTCTCCAAGCTCCAGATCGGGCAGATCCAGTACTCGGCGCTCACCACCGAGGCCGGCACCTTCGTCGACGATCTCACGGTCTACCGCCTCGCCGAGGACCGGTACCTCACCACGCTGAACGCGTCGAATGTCGAGAAAGACGTCCGCTGGATGCGCGAGCACGGGAAAGGGGCGGAGATCGTCGACCTGAGCGGAGAGACCGGTCTGGTGGCGATCCAGGGTCCGCGGGCGCTCGAGATCCTCCAGAAGCTGACGCCGGTGAACCTGGCGGCGATTCCGAACTTCTGGTGCACGCGGGGAACCGCGGCGGGCGAGGAGGCCCTGCTGTCCCGCACCGGGTACACGGGCGAAGACGGCTTCGAGATCTATCTGCCCCTGCACCGTGTGGCGGGGCTGTGGAGCGCGCTCCTCGAGGCGGGCGCACCGCTGGGGCTGGTCCCGTGCGGGCTCGGAGCGCGGGATACGCTCCGCCTCGAAGCGAAGATGGCCCTGTATGGGAACGACATCGACGACCGGCACACCGTCCTGGAGGCCGATCTGGGCTGGATCGTCAAATGGCAGAAGGGGGACTTTATCGGGCGCGAGGCGCTGGCCCGCCAGAAGGCGGAGGGCATCCGGCGGAAGCTCGTGGGGTTCGAGATGGTCGGGCGGGGCATCGCCCGGCCGCACTATCCCATCGTCGTGGGCGTGGAGCGCGTCGGCGAGGTGACGAGCGGCGCGCCGTCTCCGTGGCTCAACAAGAACATCGGCCTTGGCTACGTAGCCATCGAGCACGCCGCCGTCGGACGCGAGATCGCCATTCTGATTCGCGACCAGCCGGTCGCGGCTCGGATCGTCCAGACACCCTTTTACAAGCGGGCACGCTGACGGAGGAGGCACAGGCATGTACCCAGCGGATCTCAAGTACTCCAAGGAACACGAGTGGGTGAAGGTCGAGGGGGCGCGCGCGCGGATCGGGCTCACCCACCACGCGCAGCACGCCCTGGGCGACGTGGTGTTCGTCGAGATGCCCAAGGTCGGGCGGGCGCTCAAGGCGATGGAGGCGTTCGGCGTGGTCGAGTCGGTGAAGGCGGTCTCCGACATCTACGCACCGGTGGGCGGCGCCGTGGCGGAGGTGAACGCCGCCCTGGAGAGCAGCCCCGAGCTGATCAACAAAGACTGCTACGGCGCCGGCTGGATCATCACGGTGGAGATGGCGAACCCGGCGGAGCTGGACGCCCTGATGGACGTCAAGGCCTACGAGACGTTCCTGGCCAGCGAGGGACACTGAGAACCGGCGGCTGGGCGACGGGGATGTCAAGCGGTCCATTGGTCGAGCAGTCAATCGGGTTCGGCCGCGTCTCTTTGACCACTTGACCAATTGGCGAATCGACATGTCTTTGGCTGATGGCCGACTGCTGAACGCGAGGAGTGACCGATGCGCTATATCCCGAACACCGAGCAGGACCGGCGACAGATGCTGGAGGCCATCGGCGTCGGCGCGGTCGCGGACCTGTTCGCCGATGTCCCCGAGGCGTTACGGCTCACGCGGCCGCTGAAAATCCCGCCGGCGCTGGCGGAGGCGGACGTGGTGAAGCGGTTGCGGGCCCTCGCGGCCGCCAACGCCGATACCGAGCGGTACAACAGTTTCCTGGGCGCGGGCTGCTACGACCATTTCAGCCCCGCCGTCATCGGTCACCTCGTCCTGCGGGGCGAGTTTCTGACGGCCTACACCCCCTACCAACCCGAGATCTCGCAGGGGACGCTCCAGGCGCTTTTCGAGTACCAGACGCTCATCTGCCAGCTCACGGGGATGGAGGTGAGCAACGCGTCCATGTACGAGGGCGCCTCCGCCACGGCCGAGGCGATCCTCATGGCCCACCGGATCACGGGACGGTCCGAGGTGGTGGTGGCGCGCGCCGTCCATCCCGAGTACCGGCAGGTGGCGCGGACCTACGGGGCGCAGGTCGGCCTGGCGTTCCGCGAGGCGGCTTTCACCGAGGCCGGTACGACCGACCTCGCCGCGGTCCGGCAGGTCTGCGGCCCGCAGACCGCCTGCCTGGTGGTGCAGTCCCCGAACTTCTTCGGCGGGGTGGAGGACCTGGCCCCGCTGGCCGAGGCCGCGCACGCCGTGGGGGCGCTGTGTCTCGTGGTCGTGGCGGAGCCGGTCGCCCTCGGCCTCCTGAAAGCGCCGGGGGAGTGCGGGGCGGACCTCGTCGCCGGGGAGGGACAGGGGCTCGGCACCGGGCTGAACTACGGCGGGCCGGCGCTGGGGTTCCTGGCCACCCGCGACCAGTACGTGCGTCATCTGCCCGGCCGGCTGGTGGGAGAGACCGTGGACCGCGAGGGGCGCCCCGGTTACGTCCTCACCCTGGCGACCCGCGAGCAGCATATCCGCCGCGAGAAGGCCACCTCCAACATCTGCACCTCCGAGTCGCTGATCGCCCTCATGGCGACGATCTACCTGGTGAGCCTGGGGCCGCAGGGCCTCCGCGAAGTCGCGTTGCAGAACCTCCGGAAGGCGGCCTACGCCAGGGAGTGCCTGGCGCAGGCGCCCGGGTGTGCGGTACGGTTCCGCGGGCCGGCCTTCAACGAGTTCGTCCTCCAGACGACCAAGAAGCCCGCGACGCTTCTGGCGCAGCTCCGCCGGAAGCGGATCCTCGGCGGGGTGGAGCTGGGGCGCTGGTATCCGGAGCTCCCGAACGGGATCCTGATCTGTGTGACGGAACAGAAGAGCCGGGCGGACATCGACGCGCTGGCGGCGGCGCTGGGAGGTGGGCGATGAGCGGACCGGAACGCACCGTCGGGACAGCGGGGCTGGTTTTCAGGGAACCGCTCATCTTCGACCAGGGCTCCCCGGGACGGGTGGGGTACTCCTTGCCGCCCTGCGACGTCCCGGAAACGGCGGCGGAGGCGCTGATCCCGCCGCACCTCCTGCGGGGGCCGATCGCCGGGATGCCCGAGGTGAGCGAGGTGGACGTCGTCCGCCACTTCACGCGGATGTCCCAATGGAACTACGGCATCGATCTCGGGTTCTATCCGCTCGGCTCCTGCACCATGAAGTACAACCCGCGGGTCAACGAGGACGTGGCCCGGTTGCCCGGGTTCGGCAAGGCGCACCCCTACCTCCCGGATGCCCTGGCGCAGGGCGCCCTGGAGCTCCTCTGGGAGCTGGAACGGGATCTCGCCGAGATCAGCGGGCTGGACCGCGTCACGCTCCATCCGTCCGCCGGGGCCCACGGGGAGCTGGCGGGGGTCATGATGATCCGCGCCTATCACCAGGCGAAGGGGAACCCGCGGCAAAAAATCCTCATCCCCGAGTCGGCCCACGGGACCAACCCGGCCAGCTCCGCCCTCTGCGGCTACCGGGTGGTGTCCATCAGGTCGGGCCCGCGGGGCGTCGTGGAGCCGGCCGCCGTGGCCGCGGCCATGGACGACCAGGTGGCCGCCCTCATGATCACGAACCCGAACACGCTGGGTCTCTTCGAAGAGCATATCGCCGAGATCGCCCGGATCGTCCACGGCCAGGGCGGACAGGTCTACGGCGACGGCGCCAACCTGAACGCGGTCCTGGGGGTCACCCGGCCGGGCGACTGGGGCGTGGACGTGCTCCAGTTCAACCTGCACAAGACTTTCTCCCAGCCGCATGGCGGCGGGGGTCCCGGCGCCGGCCCGGTCGGTGTCCGGCAGCACCTGGTCCCCTTCCTGCCGGTCCCCCTGGTGGAGAAGACGACAAAGGGATTCACGCTGGACCACGACCGGCCGCAGTCCATCGGCAGGATCCGGTCCTTCGCCGCCAGTTTCGGCGTGATGGTCCGGGCCTACGCCTATATCCGGAGCCTGGGTCCCGACGGGTTGAAGCGGGCCGCGGAGACCGCCGTCCTGAACGCCAACTACCTCATGCACCGACTGAAGGGGTCGTACCACCTGCCCTACGACCGGGTCTGCAAGCACGAGTGCGTTTTCTCGGACGCGGCCCAGCTGCCGCACGGGGTGAAGACCCTGGACATCGCCAAGCGGCTCATGGATTACGGCTTCCACCCGCCCACGATCTACTTCCCGCTCATCGTGGCCGGCGCCCTGATGATCGAGCCGACCGAGACCGAGAGCAAGGAGACCCTGGACCAGTTCGTCGCGGCCATGCAGGCCATCGCCCACGAGGCGCAGGAGACGCCGGACGTGGTCCGGGCGGCCCCGCACACACCTCTGGTGAGCCGCCTCGACGAGACGCGCGCGGCCCGGCAACCGGTGCTGCGGTGGAGGCCGAAAGGCTGAGGGGGAGAGCGGGGGAGGAGGAGCGCGCGACGGGGGAGCCACTGGAGCGTCCGATGCCCGGGCAGGGTTCGACCGGAAACGTGATCGCCGCGCTGGCGAGCTTCTTTATTGCGGGGTTGGGCCAGCTGATTCAAGGCCGACCTCTCAAGGCGGGCATCATGTTTGTGCTCGCGGCCGTCCTGTGGTTCTTCTGGCTGGGCTGGATCATCCACCTATGGTCCATTCTCGACGCGGCGCTCTGGAAGCCAACCGGTTCGCCTTGAGGCGAGGCCGGAGACGCTTTATGGTCAGAGGGCTCCGACGGTTCGTGCGTGAGGCGTCGCGATCCGCGGCCGTGGACACACAGCTGAAAAGCTGAGATCGTTTCGCCGGCGGACCGGGGGAAACCGATGCGGATCAGCGGAATCGAAACGCACGTGCTGACGGGCAAGCTGGAGGGGAAGGCGTTCGGCTGGTCGCAGCGGGTCACGGGGACGCGGCAGGCGGCGCTCTGCGTCATCTCCACGGACGCCGGGATCGAAGGGGTCGGCGAGGCCTTCTATTTCGGGGGGCCGGCCACGGTGGTGGCCGCGCTCATGCGCGACGGCTTGGGTCCTTTGCTGGTGGGATGCGATCCCACCGAGACGGCGGTGATCTGGGATCAGTTGTACAACCGATCCCAGATCACCGCCGTCTCGGTGGGATCGGTTGTACAACTGGACGCGGGACCAGGGCCAGAAGGGCGTGACCATCGCGGCGCTGAGCGCGGTCGACATCGCGCTGTGGGACATCAAGGGCCGGGCGTTCGGCGTTCCGGTGTACACGCTCCTCGGCGGCGCGTATCGAAGGCGGGCGCGGGTGTACGCCACGGGCCTCTACGAGCCGCAGGGCGTGCCCAGCATCCCCGCGGCGCTCGTGGAGGAGGCGCTGGGGTACAGGCGCGCGGGTTTCTGCGGGATGAAGCTGAAGATCGGCTATGATCTCCGCACCGACCTGTCCTACGTCCGGGCCATCCGCGAGGCGATCGGTCCGGACCTGCTGCTGATGGTGGACGCGAACCACGCCTACAACGCGTCCGAGGCGATCCGGTTGGCCCGCGCCATGGAGCCGTACGACATCCACTGGTTCGAAGAGCCGGTTCCGCCCGAGGACCTGGACGGCTATCTGGAAATCAAGCGGCACTCGACCATCCCCCTCGCCGGCGGGGAGTGCGAGTACACACGGTACGGGTTTCGCGAGCTCATCAATCGGCGCGTCGTCGACATCTTGCAGCCCGACCTTTGCGCGATGGGCGGATTCAGCGAGATGCTGAAGGTCGTCGCCATGGCCAGCGCAGCGAATCTACCGGTCGTTCCCCACGTCTGGGGCACGGGCGTCGGGCTGGCGGCGGCGCTGCAGCTGTTCGCCGCGCTTCCGCATTTTCCCGAGCGGCGTTTTCCGGACGACCCGCTGTTCGAATACGATCGATCGCCGCACCCGTTCCGCGACGGCGTGACCCGCGAGCGGTTTGTCATGCGCGACGGCTATCTGGAGATCCCGCAGCGACCGGGTCTGGGCGTGACGCTCGACCGCGATTTCATCCGAGGGTTCGCCGCCTGACGGGGCGGCCGGCGCAACGGGACGGCAATAAGACAGACCAAGGCGCGACACATGCCGTACGGAGTGTTCGCCGACGCGGTCCTCATCATCCACCTTTGCTTCGTATTTTTCGTCGTCCTGGGCGGACTGCTGGCGCTGAGATGGCGGTGGGTGGCGTGGTTGCACCTGCCGGCCGCGGCGTGGGGGGCCGTCGTGGAGATCGCGGGGTGGATGTGCCCCCTGACCCCGCTGGAGGTGGCATTTCGTCGGGCCGCGGGTCAGGCGGTGTACGAGACCTCGTTTGTCGAGCGATACCTTCTCCCGCTCGTGTATCCCTCGGCGCTGACCCGCGAAACGCAAACGGTTTTGGGCGCGCTCCTCGTCGCCGTCAACATCGCGGTGTACGGGGCCGTATGGCGGCGCAGAACCGGACGGAAGCCGTAACAAGTCCCGATCCGCCCTTTGCCAGCGGCTGCGTCAGGAACGTGTCCGGCTAACATCGGCCGGACCGAGACCGCTCGAAGCCACGCGAAGCGCTGCCAGGTGCGACCCACCGGCTCGCGGGAGACCCCCCGGCGCACTCCCGCCGGCGGCTTGGACGCCGCGTGTCAGATCCGGCACCGCCTGAGGCGCGCGCCGGTTGTCGGAAAGATTCCCTGCCGGCCCGGTTCCTCGGATACGCCTGCTCGTCTCCGGCATGGTCAATACCGGTCACCGGTCGGCGGGATAATCCAAGCGCGCGTTGGAGTCGAGGCGAGAGACGGCCGTCAGCGGCCGGCAATCAGCCTCGGGAGACGCCACCAGGCTGATCGCTGAACGCCTTTGACTGACGGGCGCCGTTGCGGCGTGCGCGTTGACACCCCCTGGAGCCCATGGTAAGTTCCCTTCGGTGCCGCGATGCCGTCCCAGCCCATGCGCCTCACACTCTACACCCGGCCCGGTTGCCACCTGGGAAACGACCTTCGCGCCATCTGCGAGCGCCTGGCGGAGGAGATCGCTTTTGATCTCACCGAGGTGAACATCGAGGCGGACCCGGACCTTCGCGTTCGTTACGAACGCGAGGTGCCCGTCCTGTTCGTCGATGGGCGCCTGGTCGTCCGGTTCCGCACCTCCGAGAGGGAGTTGCGACGGATTTTGAACTGGCAGCGTGTGCGGCGGCGGTTCCAGCGACCTTGAGCGGTTCGACGCTGGGGAGATGGCATTCTGGCGGGGCCGCTGCATGGGTCGGTTGGCGAGGGTAAACGGGAAGATCGGCCATGCGGAGGTTTTGATGCGACGGATGTGTGTCATAACGGTGAGCGCGGGAATCCTCCTGTGGGTCGGGTGGGCTGCGGCGGCCGCGGCGGAGCACCCGAAACAGTTGGTGTTGGCCATCACACCATCCAATATCCCGACCGAGCTTTTCAAGGCCGGCGAAGTCTTCGCGGCGGAGCTGGGGAAGCGCGTCGGCATCCCGATCAAGGTGTACATGCCCACCGACTACCTGGGGGTTGTGGAGGCGCTCCGCAACCGAACGGCGGACATGGCGTTCGTTCATCCGGCGGGATACGTCTTTTCCAATCGCGAGGCCAAGGCGCAGATCGTCGCGGTGGACGTCTGGCACGGCAAGACCAACTTCACCGCGCGGTTCTACGTCCGCAAGGATTCGGGGCTCCGGACGCTCGAGGACCTACGAGGTAAGACCATCGCGTTCGTCGACCCGGGATCCACTTCGGGCTACGTCTATCCCATGGTGATGCTCATCAAGAAAGGCCTGGTCACGAATCGCGATCCGAAGACGTTTTTTCGGGATGCCATGTTCGCGGGGACACACGAGGCGGCGTTGCTGGCGCTCCTGAACGGGAGCGTGGACGCCGTCGCGTCGTTCGACCTCGCGCCGCAGCAGTACCTCAAAGAGAAAGCGAAAGTCGACCGGATCACGTACGTCGCGGAGACCGAGCCGATCCCGGAGGCCGGGATGTGTGTGCGGGAGGGGCTGGACCCCGCGCTGGTGAAGAAGATCACGGCGTCTCTCATGGCGTTCAACGCCCCCGAATACCGGCCGGTGCTCAGGGACTTCTACGGGATCGATGGCTTCGCTCCGGCCAGGGACAGCGACTACGATCCGGTCCGGGAGGCGATCGACCTGCTGGGCTGGCGGCCGAAATGATCGGTCGCCCTGCGGTGTCCACCCGTCACACGCTGAGACACATCACCCACTCATGATTCGCATCCGCGGCCTGCGCAAGATCTTTCCGCCGAACACGGTAGCCCTCGACGGCGTCGATCTCGACGTCTCGCCCGGCGAGTTCGTCATGGTCATCGGTCAGAGCGGGGCGGGGAAAAGCACGCTGCTTCGCTGCCTGAACCGGCTGATCGAGCCGACCGCGGGCGAGATCGTCCTGAACGGGTCCCGGGTGACGGGAGCCACGTCGGAGGGCCTGCGCGCTTTGCGCCGCCAGATGGGAATGATCTTCCAGCAATTCAACCTCGTAAAGCGGGCTTCGGTGATGGAGAACGTGCTGGCGGGCCGGCTGGGGCACGTGCCCGGGATGCCCAGTCTCTTCGGCCGGTTCCCGCACAGGGATCGCGAGCTGGCGGTGGCGTGCCTGCGGCTGGTCGATCTGGAGGAATTCGCGGAGCGGCGTGCCGATCGGCTGTCCGGGGGAGAGCAGCAGCGGGTGGCCATCGCGCGGGCGCTGGCACAGGAGCCCAAGGTGATCCTGGCGGATGAGCCCACGGCCAGCCTGGACCCGAGACTCAGGGAGAGCATCATGGGGATCCTCCAGCGCATCAACCGCGAGCGCGGGCTGACGCTGATCGTCAGCCAACACATGCTGGAGACCGCATTGAGCTACGGGACGCGCATCGTGGGGTTGCGGCAGGGGCGGGTCGCGTTCGACGGGCCGCCGAGCGCGATCACACCGGACGTGGTCCAGGCGATCTATGAAGGGGGCGTATCGTGACGCGAGGCATGCGGCGGCTGGCCGTCGGGGTCGTTGTGCTGGTGGTCTACGCGTGGTTTTTCGCCGCCACGGAGGTGAGCCTGGCACGGCTCGTTCGCGGCATCCCGTGGATGGCGGATTTCCTGCGCCGGATGTTCCCGCCGAACCTCGGTGTGCTGGGGAGCGCGGCGGTCGGCGCGCTCCAGACGCTGCAGATCGCCGTCGTGGGCACGACGGTGGCCGCTCTCCTCGCCCTCCCGCTGGGGTTTCTGTCGGCCCGCAACGTCGCGAGCAGGCCGCTCTTCTATCCTGCCCGCGCCCTGTTGAACTTGTTTCGCAGCATCGATACGATGGTCTACGCGCTCTTCTTTGTGGCGGCGGTGGGTCTCGGGCCGTTTCCCGGGGTTTTGGCCGTGGTGACGTATACGACGATGACCCTGGCAAAACTCTACTCCGAGGCCATCGAGGGCATCGAGCCGGGTCCGGTGGACGCGATTGCGGCTACGGGCGCCGGGCGGCTCCAGGTGCTCCGTTTTGGGATACTGCCCCAAGTGGTCCCGCTCTTCGCGTCGTACGTCCTGTACCGGCTGGAGACCAACATCCGAGCGGCGACCATTCTGGGATTCGTAGGGGCGGGAGGAATCGGTTTTTACATCCAGACCTACCTTCGGATGATCAACTACCCGGCCGCCGCCGCGGTCCTCCTGGTGCTGGTCGGCATGATCATGGCGGTGGACTTCACCAGCTCGCGTCTGCGCGCCCGGATCGTGTAGCTGGGAACCGCAGAAGGGCCGCGGAGCGTAGGTATCCACAGATTTCGCAGATTACACAGATTCAGGCCCTGGATCCAAAGGGAAACGTCGCCGGTCACCACACAGCGCTGCCTGCGTTGCAAATGCAGTACTGTTGGCAGGGTGCCTCGGGTTCCAGGCCCGTTGAAATCTGCGCAATCTGCGTAATCTGTGGATAAAAGCTGCCCCCCTTGGCGGATTACCCCGGGATGCCCACGGCACGTGCCAGGAGGTAGGCGCCGCCGCCGATGGCGGCGGCGCCGGGGATCGTGAGAATCCAGGCCCAGACGATCCGTCCCGCCACCCCCCAACGGACCGCAGAGAACTTCCGCACCGACCCCGTGCCCACGATGGCGCCGGTGATGGTGTGCGTCGTGGATACCGGAACGCCGAGGTGCGTGGCCAGGAACAACGAGGCTGCGCCGCTGGTCTCCGCGCAGAAGCCTCCGGAGGGGGCGAGCTTGGTGATGCGCATGCCCATCGTCCGGACGATTCGCCAGCCCCCGGTCATGGTGCCCAGACCCATCGCCGCGTGACACGACAGCACCACCCAGAGCGGGATCGCCGGGTGGGCTCCGGCGGGGGCATGCTCGAAGAGGCCCGCGGCGGCGAGCGCCGCCACGATGATCCCCATGGTCTTCTGTGCGTCGTTGCCGCCGTGACCGAGCGAGTAGAGCGCCGCCGAGACCAGCTGCAATTTGCGAAAGAGCCGATCGAGCGGCCCCGGCGCCCGGTGGCCGAGGAAATACATCAGCCCGCGCATGACCACGATGGCTAGCACCATCCCGAGCGCTGGGGAGAGGACGATAAAAGCCGCGGTCTTCAGAAAGAATGGCGCATCCAGCGCGCCGAATCCCGCCTTGACCACCGCTGCTCCCGCCAACCCGCCCAGCAGGGCGTGGGACGAGGACGTGGGGAGGCCCCACCACCAGGTGAGGAGATCCCACGCGATGGCGCCGACCAGCCCCGCCCCGACAATGGACAGCGTGGCGACGGCCGGGTCGACCCCCTTTGCGATGCCCGATGCCACCCTGGTCTCGAAGACCAGAAACGCGACAAAGTTGAAAAACGCCGCCCAGAGCACCGCGACCCGGGGGGAGAGGACGCGCGTGGACACCACGGTGGCGATGGAGTTCGCCGCGTCGTGAAAGCCGTTGATGTAATCGAAGGCCAGCGCCAGACCGACGATCGCGACCAGGGCGAGCGTCATGAGTACTCCAGGACGAGACTCTCGATCTGGTTGGCCACATCCTCGCCCCGGTCGAGCGCCGTTTCCAGGTGGTCGTAGATTTCGCGCCACTTCATGACTTCGAGCGGGTCGTTTCCGGGTTTGTAGAGCCGAGCGAGCGACCGCCGGTACAGCTCGTCTCCGTCGTTTTCGATCTCGTTGAGGATCTCGCAGAGTCTCAGAATCTCCTCGGTCTGCTTGAGGTTGTTGAGCAGCGTGACCGCGCTCTGGATGGTCTCGGCGGCCTTTAGGATGTACCGGGCGAGCGCCAGCGCGTCGCTCGGCGTCGTCTGGATCTCGAAGAGCGTGACGCGCTTCGAGCTTGCGTGGATGAGATCCAGGACGTCGTCCTGACGCGAAATGAGCGTCTGGATGTCGTGCCGGTCGAACGGCGTGATCCAGGTGCCGCGGAGTGCGCGGACCACGTCGTGCAGGATCTTGTCCCCTTCGTGCTCGTCCCGCTCGATCTCGACGGCGAGATGCTCCCGATCGGGGTGCTCGAAAAGTTCGACGAGCAGCCGCGCTGCGTGCGCAGTCACCTCGGCATGCCGCGAGAACGCCGCGAAAAAGTCCCGATCGGACGTCTTGGGACCCCACATGGCTCGTTCCTCGCTGACGGGGCTCCGCCTCGCCCCGCCGCCCGCTTCCTGACTACGGGGAGCTTCGAGCGTACGGCGAGCGAAAGCCGCTGTCGTGCATGGGATGTTTGCCGCAAAAGTCGGCCGACAGTAGCGCAGATCCTGGCGTGAGGCAACCGAAGAATACGGACCGGACACGCCGAGGTGTCGACCGAAACGTGGAGGTCGCTGGCCGAAGCAGGCGGAGCGAATCCGAACGAGGCGAGAATTCGAGTTCGGCCGATCGGCGGGCGGCCGCGCCACAGCCGCCCCCGCGGGGTCATCGCGTGTTTACGCCGGCCGGCCCAGGGTCGAGATTCACCGCAAGCGCACAAGAGAAAGGGGGACGTCCATAAGATTATAAGATTTACTCCAGCGCCTCTCTCTGCTACGCTTCCGTCATGCCGCGCCACGCACGCCTGGACGCCCCGGGCGCTCTGCAGCACATCATTATCCGGGGGATCGAACGCCAGAAGATCTTCCGAGACGATGACGACCGAGCCGCGTTCCTGAATCGGCTCGGTCGTATCCTCGCCGAGTCTGGAACCCCTTGCTACGCCTGGGCGCTCATGCCGAACCATGCGCATCTCCTGCTCGAAACCGGGCGCGTTCCGCTCGCTACCGTGATGCGGCGTCTGCTCACCGGGCATGCCGTGACATTCAACCTCCGCCATAGACGGCACGGTCCGCTCTTCCAGAATCGGTACAAATCCATCCTCTGCGAGCGCGAGCCGTACCTGCTGGAGCTGGTCCGCTATATCCATCTGAACCCGCTGCGGGCTCAGCTAGTCCGCGATCTCGACGAGCTGGACCGCTATCCTTATGCCGGCCACAGCGCGCTGATGGGCAGGCGGGTGCACGAGTGGCAGGCGGTGGACGGCGTGCTGGGGCAGTTCGCGATCCGGGCGGCCACGGCGCGCGAGAAATATCGAGCCTTCGTCGCTGACGGGATCACCAGAGGGCGCCGGCCGGACCTGGTGGGTGGAGGACTGATTCGTAGCCTCGGCGGATGGGCAGCGGTCCAGGAGTTGCGACAGGACGAGTCCCTGCGGGTGAAGGGTGACGAGCGGATTCTGGGCGAATCTGAGTTTGTCTTGCGCGCACTCGCCGACGCGGAAGAGGCGCTGGAACGGAGCGAGGAACTGCGACGGCGGGGAATCGACTTGCGGCGGCTTGCGCAGCAGGCCGCGGACGCGTTCGGCGTCGACGCGGACAATCTGTTGCGCCCGGGAAAGCTGCGGGGCTTGGTTGCCGCTCGCAGCGTGTTTTGCTACTGGGCGGTTCGAGAGCTCGGCCACACCGCGACAGCGCTGGCGCGGGAACTGGCGCTCACGCAGGCTGCTGTGAGCATTGCAGTCCGGCGTGGAGAGCGTATCGTGCGGGAACGGGGCATTTGGTTGGAGGGCAGAGAAGGCAATTTATAATTTTATGGACGTCCCCTATTATCGGAATGGCTGCGGGGTGGACGGCGGAGGGGCAGCGGCGAGAGGGGTCGGGCGGGTTGACGAGGGGGCGTTGCCCTGAGATCATGTCCATCGGGGAGACACGACAATGCCGCGGCCGCCTGCCGAGTTGCGACGAATCGACGACGAGGAACGGCGCCGTGCCCGGGCCCACCGGCGGCTGGCCTGGGAACGGCGACGGCGCGTGGTTTTCTGGATTGCCGGCGGTCTGGGCATCCTGGTCACGGTGGGATGCCTCCTGCGTCTGGCTGGCTTGTCCGTCGGGTAACCTGATTTCACACCTCAGCCAATCCATCACAACTATCCTGAAACACTGTCAAAATTCTTTCCGTACTGTACAATGACGCCGATGGATACACCGCGCGCCGGGCAGACCAGTGCAAGTGGAAGTGAAGACTGGGATCTGGTCCAGCGAAGCCTCCAGGGCGACTCGCAATCCTTCGCTGAACTGGTCCGCCGATACGAGCGGCTGGTTTTCCGGATCGCGGGCGGCTTTCTTCGGGATCGCGGCGAAGTGGAGGACGTGGCGCAGGAGGTTTTCCTCAAGGCATACGGGGCGCTGGCGGGTTTCCGGGCGGAGGCGCCCTTTGGTCCCTGGATCGCCCAGATCGCGACCCGGACGTGCTACGACCACTTGCGGGCTCGGCAGCGTCGGGGCGAGGTCGCCTGGGAGGACCTGAGCCCTTCCGAGCAAACCGTCGCCCGTTCTTGTGCGGCCGGACGGCCGGCGGAAGACCGGACCGCCGCGCGCGATCTGGCGGAACGCGCGTTAGCGGCGCTGGCGCCGAAGGACCGTCAGGCGCTGATCCTTTCGGATGCGATGGGCAACACGGCGGCAGAGGTAGGCCAGATGATGGGCTGCACGGCGCTGGCGGTGCGTCTGCGGCTTCACCGCGCCCGGCGGGCGATGCGGCAGGCGGCGGAACGGCTGCTGGATGGGATGGGGGGCGCCGACTGAGAGGGTTTCAGATGGACAGGTGCAAGATGATCACGCGGGACATGGAGAGGCTGTCAAAGCTGCGTCCGGCGGACATGCCGGAAGCGGCGCGACGCCACCTGACGGCGTGCCCGGCGTGCAGTCGCCGACTGGCGGCCGCACGGCTGGTGCGCGAATTCCTCGTGGCGGGGACGGAAGCGATCTCGCCGCCCGCGGGGTTCGCCGACCGGGTGCGGACGGCGCTGGCTGGCCGCAGGGTGGAGTCCCGGATGGACCTGGATGTCTGGCGGCCGGCGTGGGGGCTCATGCCCGCCTTGGCGGCCGCCGTGGCGGCGCTCTTCATCGTGTATCAGACCGGTGAAGTTCCAAGACCGAACGGCCTCTTGTCGACCGAGGAACTGTCGGCGGGCGAGTATCTGGTGCCGGGGTCACCCGGGCCCGATCTGGACGACATCATCGCCGCCGTCTTTGAAGGAGGAGGAAAATGAGGCCGCCGGTGAAGGGGGCCCTGCTCCTCCTCCTGGCGTTCGGGCTGGGCGTCGTCGGCGGGGCGGTCGGCTTCGGGATTTACCATACGCGGTTCGGCGATTGGCGCGCGCCGGGAAGCGCGGCGCGGTTCCAGGACCGGATCGTGGCGCGGTTGGCACAGGAGCTGGGACTCAGCCCGGAGCAGCGGCAGAAGGTGGCGGGGGTCTTGGAAGAGTCGCGCCGGGAGTTTGCCAAGCTGCGCGAGGAGGTTGGCCCGAAGTTTCGCGATCTTCGGAACCAGGCGTCGGAGAGAATCCGGGCGGTGCTCGACGCGGCGCAACAGGTGAAATTCGACAAGCTGGCACAGGAGTGGGAACGGCGCGCGGAGCGTTGGCGCGGACGGACGGGTCCGCAAGCGCGGCCGGAACAAAAGACGCCCTGACGTTGACGTGTGGTGTCGAATCGGGCGGATCCGTACCGTTTCGGGTCATGCTCCGGAATCGGTTTTGACAGCGGTCCTGGCCCTGTCTAGACTGCAACCGCGGGCATGGCTGGATACGGTTGCGACGAGGGAATCAATCCATGGCGGGCCGGAAGCTCGGTCTCATTGGGGCGTTATCGGCGCTCGCCCTTTTGGGGGCCGGCGGTTTCTACTGGTTCAACACCAACGGGCGGGGGCAGTCGTATCGTACGGCCCCGGTCGAGCGGGGCGAACTGCTCTCGACCATCTCCGCCACGGGAACGCTCAACGCCGTCGTGACCGTCCAGGTCGGCACCCAGGTGTCCGGGACCATTCAGCAACTGCTGGCGGACTTCAATTCGCCGGTGAAGAAGGGTATGCTGATCGCCCGGATCGATCCCGCGATCTTCGAAGCGAAAGTCAAGCAGGCGCAAGCCGACCTGGAGAGCACGAAGGCGTCGGTTCTGAACCAGCGTGCGGCCGTCGCCCGGGCGCAGGCCGATCTGGCCAACGCCCGCGCCAACGTCGTCCGCCAAGAGGTGGCGGTTCGCGACGCGAAGATAAAGCGCGACTCGCGCGTCCGGCTGTTTCAGGAGGGCGGGATCGCGCAGGAGGATCGGGACTCCGCGCAGGCGACCTATGATTCCGCCGTTGCGCAGCTCGAGGCGGCACAGGCGAGCGTCCGGGCGGCTCAGGCCGCGCTGGAGGTGGCGGAAGCGCAGCTGACCTCCGCCCAGGCACAGGTGCGGCAGAAGCAGGCCGCGGTGGATCAAGCGGAGGTCGACCTCCGGAACACGTTCATCCGGGCCCCTGTCGACGGCATCGTGGTGTCCCGCAACGTCGACGTGGGGCAGACCGTGGCGGCCTCGCTCCAGGCCCCCACGCTGTTCCTCATCGCGCAGGACTTGACCAAGATGCAGGTCGACACCAACGTCGACGAGGCGGACATCGGCCGGGTGGCCCTGGCGCAAGAGGCGTCGTTTACGGTGGACTCGTACCCCGGTCAGACCTTCCGAGGCCGCGTCACGCAGATCCGGCAGGCGCCGCAGGTCGTCCAGAACGTCGTGACCTACAACACGGTCGTGGCCGTGGCGAATCCCGACCTCAAACTCAAACCGGGCATGACGGCCAACGTCAAGCTTTTGGTGGCCCGGCGCGAGAACGCGCTTCTGGTGCCGAATGCCGCCTTCCGCGTCCGCCTGGATGGCGTGAGCGGAGGGTCCGGCGGGTCGCGGGCAACGGCGGCGGCCGGGCAGGGATCGGGCGGGCCCGGCGGCGGGTCCCCGGCCAGCGCTGCGGTACCCCGAGCCGGCGCCGGCCGCGGATCCGAGGCACGACAGGGAAATGCTCCGCGCCAGCGTCTTTACGTCCTGGCGGACGGGAAGCCGGTCGAGCGGTATGTCACGACCGGGCTGAGCGACGGGCAGCGGACGGAGATTCTCGAAGGTCTCAATGAGGGAGATGCCGTCGTCCTGGGATTGGGGCAAAAGAGCGGTCCCGCCGCGCAGGGCGGCCCGCGCCTGCGCCTGTAGACCGGCGGTCACGATCTGGAATGGGACCATGGCACTCATCGAGGTCGAGGGGTTGGGCAAGGTGTACCAGACCGGGGAGGTGGCGGTGGAGGCCCTCCGCGGGGTCTCCGTCTCCATCGACGCGGGGGAGTTTGTCGCGATCATGGGACCCTCGGGGTCCGGCAAATCCACCTTTATGCACATTCTGGGCTGCCTGGACAAGCCGACGTCGGGCACCTATCGCCTGGACGGCCGGAACGTGGGCGCGATGTCCCGCGATCAGCTGGCGCAACTGCGAAACAAGAAGCTGGGTTTTGTCTTTCAAACGTTCAATCTGCTGGCGCGGACCTCGGCGCTGGAGAACGTCGAGTTGCCGCTGTTGTACAACGGCGCGACGGCCAAGGAGCGGCACGCCCGGGCGCACATGCGGTTGGAGCAGGTCGGCCTCCGCGGGCGCGAGCACCATCATCCCAATCAACTTTCCGGGGGCCAGCAGCAGCGGGTGGCCATCGCCCGGGCACTGATCAACGATCCGCCGATCATCCTGGCGGACGAGCCGACCGGGAATCTGGATTCCAAGACCAGCGTCGAGATCATGGCCATCTTCCAACGGTTAAACCGGCAGAACGGCATCACGGTGATCCTGGTGACCCACGAGCCGGACGTGGCCGCCTACGCATCGCGGATGATCCATTTCCGCGACGGACGCATCGTCAACGATGAGCGGGTCGCCGCGCCGCTGGATGCGGAGGCGGAACTCGCGACCCACGACTAACGACGCGGAGACTTGGGATGTACCTGCTGGCCGGTATCCGTATCGCCGTGCGGGCGCTGCGGATCAACAAGCTGCGCTCCTCGCTCACCATGCTCGGCATCGTCATCGGCGTGGGCGCGGTGATCGCCATGGTGGCCGTGGGCAGCGGCGCCGCGCAGCGCATCAAGGATCAGATCTCCAGCATCGGGTCGAATCTGTTGATGGTCCTGCCCGGAAGCGCCATGAGCGGCGGCATGCGCATGGGGCATGGGTCGCAGATGACTCTCACGGAGGACGATGCCCGGGCCATCGCGGCCGAGATACCCGGCGTGACCAACGCGGGCGGAATCATGCGCGGGACGGCACAGATCGTGTTCGGAAACCAAAACTGGAGCACGGGCATCCAGGGGGTGACGGCGGACTATGCCGAGATCCGGGACTGGGAGGTCGGCCAGGGTAGGTTCTTCAGCCAGGAAGACGTCGACGGGTTCACCAAGGTGGCGGTGCTGGGCCTCACCGTGAAGGAGGCCCTGTTCGGCGACGGCGACGCGGTCGGCCAGATCATCCGCGTGCGGAAGGTCCCGTTTACCGTGGTCGGCGTGATGAGCCCCAAGGGGCAGACGACGTGGGGGCAGGATCAGGACGACGTGGTGATCATCCCACTCTCCACGGCGAAGAAGCGCGTCCTCGGGGTGAGCCAGGCCAACGCCCGCTTTGTGGGCGTCATCCAGGTCAAGGCCGCCGCCGCCGAGCTGCTCCCCGAGATCGAGCAACAGGTCACCGAACTGCTGCGGCAGCGGCACCGACTCCAGCCGTATCAGGAGAACGACTTCCAGGTCCGCAATCTGTCCGACATGTTCGCCGCGCAGGAGGCCGCCAGCAAGACGATGACGATCCTGCTCGGGGCCATCGCCTCGGTTTCCCTCCTCGTGGGCGGCATCGGGATCATGAATATCATGCTGGTGTCGGTCACCGAGCGGACGCGCGAGATCGGTTTGCGCATGGCCGTGGGCGCGCGCAGCCGGGATATTCTGGGGCAGTTTCTCATCGAGGCGGTGACGCTGGCCCTGATCGGCGGCATCCTGGGAATCTCTCTGGGGGTCGGCGTGTCCAAGCTGATCGCGGTGGTGGCGAACTGGAACACGCTGATCACGCCGGGTTCGATCGCCATGGCGTTCGGGTCGGCCGCCTTCATCGGGATCTTCTTTGGCTATTATCCCGCGCGCAAGGCCGCCTATCTCGACCCCATCGAGGCGCTTCGTTACGAGTAGTTACCCGCCACCGAGCCCTTCTGGGGCTTTCGACCTCGTCCACGACATGCTATAGTCTGGCGGTCATGGCCGATGCGGACGCCGGCTTCGAGATCTTCCCCGTGACCGCCGACAAAGGCATCCGGGCGTGGGGCTCGGATCGGGAGAGTGTCTTCCGTCAGGCCGCTCTCGGACTCTGGAGCCTCATGATCGAGCCTGCAACGGCCACCGCCCGCTTTGCGGTCCCGGTGGCCGTCGAGGCGGACGATCAGGAGGCCCTCCTGGTGGCGTGGCTGAACGAGCTGCTGTATCTGTACGACGCGAAGCGCTTCATCGGCGCGGACTGTACCATCCGCGCATTGACCGAGGGGCACCTGGAGGCCGAGGTCCGGGGCGAGACGGCGGACAGACAGCAACACGTGGTCGTGGGGCAGGTCAAGGCAGTGACCTACCACCAGCTGCACGTCGGACCGACGGCGAACGGGTGGGAGGGTCGCGTGGTCGTGGATGTGTGATGTGAAGCGCCGAGTGCCTGGTGCCGGGGGAGGCGAGCCGCGAGCCGCGAACGAACGATCGATAACGTTGCACTTCAACCCCGGATCGTGAACCAAGAGCGGATAACATCGAACTCGGAGGTTACGCGATGGCGGACCCGGTGTGGATCTTCGGGAAGGATACCTGACCCTACACGACTGCCGCCCGTGAGGACTACGGCAAGCGCAAGGTGACCGTGACATACGTGGATGTCTCCAAGGACGCAGCGGGGATGAAGCGGATGCTGGAGCACTCCAGGGGCGACCGGACGGTTCCGGTGATCGTGGAGGGCAAGAAGGTCACGGTCGGCTACAACGGCGCAGGGTGATCGGTCTGAGCAGGTCCGCCGGAGGCGGGCCGGAAGAAGTCGAGTAGTCGATCGGTCGACCGGTCAATTGGCCGGGCCGAGAAAGGGCTTTGGTCTTTCCCAATTGATTTCTTGACGAATCGACCAAGGGACCGTTTTTCCACCACGGGGGCGGGATGGGCGCGGACGGGGAACTCGAGCGGACGGGCGAGCTGTTGAGGTGGCTGGAAACCTTGCGCGGCCGGGATCTCACGGACGCAGAGGTCGAGGCCGCGGCGGACCGTCTCTTGGGCGCGTCGGCGCTGGCGCTGCCCATCCTTCTGGCGCAGTTCGCCGATGCCGACGAGGATGCGGCGCTCCTGGCGGTGGCGACCGTGACCTTGAAGCGGTGGGCGGAGCCCCATCCGATCGAGCCCCTGATGGCCCTGCTGCGAAGCCCGGGTGTCGGGGCGCTCGGGAAAGCGCTGATCATGAAAGTGCTGGAGCGGTACGGGGTTGACACGGACGCCTCCGGCCTGTTCGGTGTGGGGCTCGATCTGGAGGCGTACACGCTGGATACGGGCGGGGGGGACGGGGGAGTGTCCCGGAATTGACGGCCGAGTCAGGCGGCGCACCGGATGCGGCCGCGGTCGTGGGGGCCGGGGCCTGGGGGACCAGCCTGGCCTGTGTCCTGGGCGAGAGATACGACGAGGTCGCGCTCTGGGTGTACGAGGCCGACCTGGCCAGGGACATGGCGCGCGCACGGGAAAACGCCGTGTACCTTCCGGGTGTCCGGCTGCCCCCGGCGGTGCGACCGACATCGTCGCTGGCGGAGGCGGTCCGAGGGCGGGGGCTGGTACTCGTCGTGGTTCCCTCGCATGTGTTCCGCGGTATTCTGGGCTCGATGGCGCCCGGGCTTGCGGCGGGCGTCGTCCTGGTCAGCGCGACCAAAGGGTTAGAGGTCGCAAGTCTCTGTACGATGTCCCAGATCATGGGGGAGGTGCTGGCGCCCACGCATCGCGCCGGGATCGCGGTTCTGTCCGGCCCGAGCTTTGCGCGGGAGGTTGCCGAGAGGCGTCCGACCGCCGTGGTGGCGGCCGCGGAGGATCCCACGCTCGCCCGGCGCGTGCAGCAGGCGTTGAGCGGCGGACCCCTCCGGGTGTATGCCGGGACCGATCCGCTCGGTGTGGAACTCGGCGGTGCGGTCAAGAACGTGATCGCCATCGCCGCGGGCATCGTGGACGGACTGGCCCTGGGCGCGAACGCCAGGGCGGCTCTTGTCACACGCGGACTCGCGGAGATGACGCGGCTCGGTGTCGCCCTGGGCGCGGAGGCGCGGACGTTCGCAGGGCTGTCCGGCATGGGAGATCTGGTCCTGACGTGCACCGGGGATCTGTCGCGCAACCGCACCCTCGGCCGCGCGCTGGCGGCGGGGGCGCGGCCCACCGATGTCGTGGCGGACTCGCGGACGGTCGCCGAGGGGGTGAATACGTGTCGCTCCGTCCGGCGATTGGCGGAACGGCATGAGGTGGAGATGCCGATCTGCGAGGCCGTGCACCGGGTTCTCTTCGAGGGCCAGGACGCCCGGGAGGCGGCGGAACAGCTGATGTCGCGCGGCCCGCGATTCGAGGCGGAATGAAAAACGGCGGAGAACAGCGGTGAAGCGGGAGAACAGGAGGGACGTATGCGGGTGGCGGTGATGGGAAGCGGGGGGATCGGCGGATTCTACGGCGGCAAGCTGGCGGCGGCGGGGGAGGACGTCACGTTTATCGCGCGGGGCGCGCACCTGGAGGCGATCCGGCGTAACGGCCTGCAGGTGAAGAGCGTGGCCGGTGATTTTCAGGTTCGACCCAACGCCACGGACAACCCCGCCACCATCGGTTCGGCCGAGATGGTTCTTTTCTGTGTCAAAGGTTACGACACCGAGACCGCAGCGGAACGGATCCGCCCCCTGGTCGGGAGCGAGACGGCGGTCTTGTGTCTCCAGAACGGCGTGGACAACGAGGAGAAGCTGGCGCGCATCTTGGGCGCGTCCCACGTGGTGGGCGGCGTGGTGCATATTCTGTCCACGATCAGCGCCCCCGGGATCATCAGCCAGGTGGCGGGTCCGTGCACGCTCAAGTGCGGGGAGATGGCCGGCGGCCCGTCGTCCCGCGTCGCGCGCATCGTGGACGCGTTCGTGCGCGCGGGTGTGCGCGCTGAGGCGTCCGCCAACATCCTCGTGGACCTTTGGGAGAAGTTCCTGTTTATCTGCGCGCAGGGTGGGGTGACGGCGCTGACGCGGCTGGGGATCGGCGAGATCCTGGGTTGTCCCGAGACCGCCGGGTTCTACCGCGCCGTCATGGAAGAGATCGCCGCGGTAGGCCGTGCGAAAGGGGTTGCGCTGCCGGCGGATGCCGTGGAGCGCGCCATCGCCTTCGCCGGGACGCTCCAGCCGACGATGCGCTCGTCCCTCGCCCACGACCTGGAGCACGGAAACCGGCTGGAAATTGACGCGCTGATGGGCGCCGTGGTGCGGTACGGCGCCGAGGTCGGTGTTCCGACGCCGCTCAATGCCGCGGTCTACGCGTGCCTGCGGCCGCACCACCGCCGCGCGCTGGCGGCGAGAGAGGCCGCGGCGGGCTGACGAGATCGGCGCGCGCTCGGCTCGGTCTCCCGTCGCGCCGGGCGCCGGGTAGCGCTGCCGCCCCGCCGCCGCTGGCGGGGCGGTCGGAGCCGCGAATGCCTGCGAACCTGACCCCGCAGTATCTCGAGGCCGAGCGACGCTTCCGCGGCGCCAAGTCCACCGAGGAGAAGCTGGCGGCTCTGGAAGCCATGATGGCCGTCATCCCGAAGCACAAGGGGACGGAGCATCTGCGCGGGGATCTGAAGCGGCGTTACGCGAAGCTGAAGGAGGAATCGGAGCAGGCCCGCCGCCGCCGGGGCGGGTTCTCCGTGGCGGTGGATCGCGAGGGGGCGGGTCAGGTGGTCCTGGTCGGTCCGCCCAACGCCGGGAAGTCGGCCCTGGTGGCGGCCCTCACGAAGTGCGCGACCGAGGTCGGCGACTACCCCTTCACGACGCGCAAGCCGATCGCCGGCATGATGCCCTTTGCCGACATCCAGATCCAGCTGGTGGACCTCCCGGCCGTCTCCGACGTCTACATGGAGCCGTGGGTGCCCTCGCTGGTGCGGCCCGCCGACCTTTGCCTGCTTGTGGCCGACCTGGCGAGCGGGACGGTCCTGGAGGATCTGGAACGGGTGCTGACCATCCTGGAGCGCGGCAAACTGACGTTGGCGTCTCCCACGGACGTTGTGACTCCGGCGGTGGGGTGGGCGCGCAAGCGCGCCATCCTGGTCGCCAACAAGCTGGATGCGCCGGAGGCCGGCGATGCCCTGGAGGTTCTCGGATCGGTCTACGAGGGGCGATACCCCGTCTGCGCGGTGTCATCGCAGACGGGCCAGGGGCTCGAGACCCTACGGCGCGCCATCTACGACGGGCTCGGTGTCGTGCGGGTGTACTGCAAGCCCCCCGGCGAGAACCCTTCCCTGAAGTCGCCCGTGGTCTTGCCGCGCGGGAGCACCGTGGTCGAGATGGCGGAGAGCATCCACAAGGACTTCGCGCACCGGTTGAAATATGCGCGGATCTGGGGGTCCGGAAAATTCGACGGCCAGCGGGTCCAGCGCGGCTATGTGGTCCAAGAGGGCGACATCCTGGAGCTGCACATCTAGCCCCGGGACGGAACGTGGGCCCCTCCCAAGGCCGCCAAGGACGCCCAGACCGGCGAGAACGCTTCAGAGGATGGGGACCCCCAGCGGGACCCACGGCGGTTCTGGATGCCAGGACGCAACGCGATATCGGACCGGGATCCGGTTCGCCGTGACGCCGATGCCGGCATCTATGCGCTTGTCCTTTATCTTCCTCGGGCACGCGAGGTCGGCGCCGGACGGTTGGGGCGCCGGCGTCTCGCCGCCGGCTGGTATGTGTACGTCGGGTCCGCGAAGCGCAATCTGGTGGCGCGACTGGCTCGCCATCTGCGACGCGCGAAGGGCCCGCACTGGCACATCGACCACCTGCGCGCCCTGGCGGGTGTAAAAGAGATCTGGATCTGGCCGTGGACGCATGGAGGCGAGTGCCGGACGAACGACCGGATCCAGGAGTGTAGCGGGGCCAGCGTGCCGTGGACGGGTTTCGGCTCGTCGGACTGCCGCTGTACTTCCCACCTCACGCGGTTTGTCCAGAAACCCGCGGCGTGTTTCGGGGACGCGCCGACCCCGCTTGTCGTGAACCCAGGACGTTTGAGGCTGCCACGGGCGCGGGGTTTGACCCCTGACGTGAAGGGACGTATACTCTATCGCGCGCGACAAAGCGGCGCAGCAAAGGAGCCACCGTGACGACCCACGACGACGCCAAGGCCGAGGCGAAGAGCCCGCAGGACGAAGCGCCCCACATGTGCCCGTACTGGCACCAGGTGGCCAGCGACTTTGCCTCGATGTATCCGGCGGGCGGGTACTGTATCGCCGGGTGCCACAAAAAGATCAAGGTCATGGCGGGGAAGACGCTGGATGAGGTCTGCGCCATGCACTACAGCGAGTGCGAGGGGTACCAGCGCGCGCTGGCGGACGAACAGACGAGAGCGCGCGCGACCCCCGAGTCGCTCCGCAAGTAGAGGGTGGCCCCGATGGCCCGCTGTCGTTTCTGCGGCAAGGACTCGCCGCTGACGGCGGCGAGCCTGGGCGTGTGCTGTTCCTGTCTGCGTCTCGGGCCCGTCGGACTCTCCCGGCAGCTGGACCGGGCGCACGAGGCCGCGCGGCTGCCGTTCGGTCTTCCCCTTCATCCCCCGCAAGACCCCCACGGTCTCCTCTGTCGTCGCTGCGCCAACCGATGTCGCATTCCCGCGGGCGGCGTGGGCTACTGCGGACTACGGGCGAATGTCCGTCGCCGGCTGATCGGCGCAGCGGCGCGGCGCGGCCGGGCACACTGGTACCTCGACCCCCTGCCGACGAACTGTGTGGCCGACTGGGTGTGTCCGGGCGGCACCGGTGCCGGCTATCCCACGTGGGCCCACGTCGCGGGGCCGGAGTACGGTTATACGAATCTTGCGGTCTTCTACTACGGCTGCTCGTTCGACTGCCTGGGTTGCCAGAACTGGCAGTGCCGCGACATCCCGCGCGGCGACGAAGGGGTATCGCCGCCCACCCTGGCCGCCCACGCCTCGGGCCGGGTGGCGTGCCTCTGCTTCTTCGGCGGGGATCCGGGCCCGCAGATCCCGCATTCGCTGGCCGTCGCCGCGTCCGCCAGGATGAACCGACGGGGCCGCATCCTCCGAATCTGCTGGGAGACCAACGGCGGTATGCATCCGCGCTGGATGGATCGCGCGATGCGCGTGGCGTTGGAGTCCGGCGGCTGCATCAAGTTCGACCTCAAAGCGTGGGACGACGGCATACACGTGGCCCTCGCCGGCCGCCCGAACCGGCAGACCCTGGCGAACTTCCAGCGCGCGGCAGCGATGGCCGCAGCGCGGCGGGACCCGCCGGCGCTGGTGGCCAGCACCCTGCTGGTGCCCGGGTACGTGGATGCGGCAGAAGTCGCGAAGATCGCCGCCTTCATCGCCGCTATCGACCCCGACATCCCGTACGCGCTGCTGGGCTTTCACCCACAGTTCCACCTCCACGACCTTCCCGTGACGTCCCGGGCGCATGCGCAGGCCGCCGTGGCTGCCGCGAGGGCCGCCGGTCTGCGCCGGGTGCACATCGGGAATCGGCACCTTCTGGGGGACGACTACGGCGTCGAGGACCCGGCGCCGTACGCGTAGTCCCGTGAGGACGCACAGGGCGACCGGACCCGGACCGGTTGTCTTCCCTGGATGCCGGGCGGGCCGGGGCGACCTGTCGTGGGTGACGGATGTCTCGTGAAGGGAAGGGGGCCATGACCGATCGTTATCGGGTCATCATCGTCGGGGCGGGACCCGCCGGGATGTTCGCGGCGCTGGAGCTCTCCCGTGCCGGTGTCGAGGGAATTCTCCTCATCGAGAAGGGGCCGGACTTGCCGGAGCGCCAGCGCCTGGGCCGCGGCGTGTCCATGCTCAGCGGCTGGGGCGGAGCCGGCGCGTACAGCGATGGGAAACTGGCGCTCTCGACCGAAGTCGGCGGTTTCATGCGCCGGTACTGCACCGCCGCCGACCTGGCGGCGTTGGTCGAGCGCGTGGACGAGACATACCGGGAGTTCGGCGCGCCGGCGGAGCTGCACGGGTCGGACGCCGAGGCGGTGGCCCGGCTCCAGCGCGAGGCGGCGCGGCTGGACATGAAACTCATCCCCAGCCGCTACCGACACCTGGGAACCGACGGATGCGAGAAGTTGGTAGGCAGGCTGCGGGACTATCTGGGAGGCCGGGTGCAGATCCGCTGCGCGACGCCGGTGACCGCGGTCCTCGCCAAGGACGGCGTGGCGTGCGGGGTGCGGTTGGAGGACGGGGGCGAGGTCGCCGCCCCGTACGTCATCCTGGCACCCGGGCGCGAGGGGTCGTCCTGGCTGGCGCTGGAGGCGGAGCGTCTAGGCCTGCGCACCGCGATCAATCCCGTGGACATCGGCGTGCGCGCGGAGGTGCCCGCCTCGGTGATGGAGGACATCACCCGAGCCACCTACGAGGCGAAGATCGTCTACTACACGCGACGGTTCGAGGATATGGTCCGGACGTTCTGCATGTGTCCGTACGGGGAGGTCATCCGCGAAGACCTCGACGGTCTCTACACCGTGAACGGCCACAGCTACGCGCACCGCAGGACGGCGAATACAAACTTCGCGCTTCTCGTCAGCAAGACCTTCACCGAGCCGTTTCGGGAGCCTATCGCGTACGGCCGCCACATCGCACGGCTGGCCAACATGCTGGGCGGCGAGGTCATCGTCCAGCGCGCCGGCGACCTCCGGCAGGGGCGACGCTCGACCCCCGGACGGCTGGAGCGGGGGCTGACGGCTCCCACGTTGAAAGAGGCCACGCCCGGGGATCTGAGCTTGGTCCTCCCGTACAGATATCTGGCAAATATCCTGGAGATGCTGGAGGCGCTGGACCGCCTGGCCCCGGGAGTGAACTCGGTCCATACCTTGCTGTACGGCGTCGAGGTCAAGTTCTATTCGCTTCAGCTTCGGCTGAGCCCTTCGCTGGAGACGGAGATCGAGGGACTCTTTGCCGTCGGCGACGGCGCCGGCGTGAGCCGCGGGCTGATGCAGGCGTCGGCCTCGGGGGTGCTGGCCGCCCGCGCGATTGCGACCTTGCTGGCGCACCGGACCCGTTGAAACCGGCGCTCTGGAGGTCACGCTGGCGAGCAAACGCGAGGATCGCGGCGCGGGGGAACGGACGGGTGCAATTTTCACGATCCGGAAGATTCCAGATCAGTCCGTAAAATGAATGAGTTATACGTAAAACGTTACACGAAGGTGGAACACGTTATTTTGGGTCGGTGTGGGTGCGCCGATCCATGAAAAAGGGCGGAGACCCCTCAAGGAATTTGTGAGCTTTGCCGAGGAGATCCCTGGCCGTATCGAACGTGAGACGCTGAAGCCCCTCCTCATACGACACCCAGGCGTACCCGGAATGCTCGCTCGAGAGGGTGACCGCCCCCACGGACGTCTCGGCCAGAAAGTAGATGACGACTTTCCGCATCTGCTCGCCCGCCCGACGATAGACATATCGCATCCGCTCCATGTAGCCGGAGACGAAGCGGGCGTCCTGGATCCCGGTCTCCTCGCGTAACTCGCGGCGGGCGGTGGTGACGGGGTCTTCCCCCTCCTCGATGTGGCCCTTGGGGAAATCCCAGTGCGAGCCGTAGTCGAGGAGGAGGTATTCCGGCTGCGGCCGGTTGCGAAACACAATCACGCCGGCGGACACTTCGTATCCCATGGCGCATACTTATACCCGAGCGGCGGCTTCTTGCCAAGCTTTTGCGGGTCGCCGAGCGGCGTCGGCCTTCCGTGCGCGCTCTCCTGCGCGGACGCCGTGTCGCGAAGTTTGCATTGAAAATGACCCGGGGTCCCGCTACAGTGAGACATCCGGAGGAGCGTCATGGGCCGTCGCTCGCCGACCGTGGGACGCACGATGCCCCGTAGCGCCGATGGGCACCATCGCCGCGAGATCCTCAAGCTGGTTCCCAAGCTGCGGAAAATCAAGCCGGCCAAGGGGCGGTGATGGACATTCGCTGCTGGGTGGCCATCGGGATGGTGTGGTTGAGCCTTGTCCCCGCGTCCGCGCAGATACGCCGGGCCGATTTTGTCACGTTGATCGGTGATACCGACGACGCCATGCGTCTGGCCAAGCTGATCAAGGACAATTTCTGGGTGGACCCCGCGGCTCGTCGCGCGGTTGCCGCGGCGCGGGAGGCGGTGATCCAGGGCTGGCTGGAGGACAAGCCGTCGGCGGATCTCACCGAGCAGGAGCGCGCGATCATTCGCAATCCCGAGTACTTCGATCGCGCCGTGTTCACCGCCGTGAACGTTGTCTTTTCGGGTTCGCCGGTGACGCTCGCGCTGGAATGGGACGTCCCGCCGCGCTTCTGGCCGCGGCTGGGGGCGGCCATCATGCCAGTGGCAAACCGTGTGGGGCGCGAGGCGGTCGCCTTCGGGCGGAAGTCGGTCCGTTTGGTGGTCAGGTTGCAGGGGGCCGAGGTCTACCGGATCAACGCGGACACGGACGGCAGCATCACGATCGTTTTTCAGTATGAGTGAGGCGGAAGGCGGAGGAGAGTCCATTGTCCAGTCAGCCCGAGTTGCCTGTGCGTTCCGATTTCCATTTCTGGTGGCCGGTCAATGTGCGGTGGGGCGATATGGACGCCATGGGCCACGTGAACAACAGCGTCTATTTTCAGTATCTGGAGTGTGCCAGAGTGGGCTATTTTGAGGCCGCGGGCTGGGACAGCCGCGACACATCGGCCACGCGGCAGGGGCCGGTTGTGGTCACCCAGACGTTCAACTACCGGCGGCAGCTTCACTATCCGGCGGACGTCGAAGTGGGCGTCGCCTGCACCGAGATCCGCCGGCGAAGTTTCGTCCTCGCCTACGGCCTGTTCGATAAAGCAAACGATCGGCTCATCGGAGATGGGACCAGCGTCCTCGTGTGGCTGGACTACGCAGCCGGGCGCGCCCTGGACATCCCGCCCGCCGTCCGCGCGCACCTGGCTGCCTAGTGGCTGGCGGGTTCGGGGCGAACGGTCCGGGCGTCGTCGCGGTGCGGTCCACGGCGGGAACACGGTGCACTGTGCGGCGTCTGTGGTTGCACTGGTCTTCTATGCGAACGGCGCGGGATGACCGAGGAGTCTCTCGTACGCCTCCAGATACTTGGCGCGGGTCTTTTCCACGATCTCCGCCGGCAATTTCGGCGGGGGCGGCTGCTGCGGCCACCGGATGGCCAGCAGGTAGTCGCGCAGGAATTGCTTGTCGAAAGACGGCTGGGGACCGCCGGGGGCATAGGCGTCCCGCGGCCAGAAACGCGACGAGTCCGGGGTGAGCACTTCGTCCACCAGCATGACCGTGTCACCGACCAAGCCGAACTCGAATTTGGTGTCCGCCAGGATGATGCCGCGCGCCTCCGCGATGTCGTGCGCGCGGCGGTACACGGCAAGGCTCAGCGCGCGGAGCCGCTCGGCCAGCCCGCCTCCCAGATCGCGGACCATCCGGTCGAACGGCACGTTCTGATCGTGGGTGCCCGCCTCTTCCTTGGTGGCCGGGGTGAAGATCGGCTCGGCCAGGCGGTCGGATTCGACGAGACCGCGCGGAAGCCGGATGCCGCAGACACTCCCCTGTTCCCGATACTCCTTCCAGCCGGAGCCGCTGAGGTAGCCGCGAACCACGCACTCGAAGGGGACGACGCGCGTCTTGGTGACGTACATGGACCGATCGCGCAGGACGTCGGCGTGGGGCCGGCAGGCGGCGGGGAACTGCCGGACGTCGGTGGACCGGAGGTGGGTCGGGGCCAGATCGCCGATGCGCTCGAA
>JAKPQH010000125.1 GCA_029580855.1 bacterium
AGGTGCTGGTGACCTGCTGCCCGTTCTGCGAGATGAACCTCGCCGGCGCCGTGGAACGGGACGGCGGTCTCCCGGTTGTGGACCTGGTGTCGCTGGTCCTGGAGTCGCTGGACCCCGACAGCGAGGGCTGAGCACCGGGGCATTTTCCGAAGCCCGCCACTCCGGCGCCTCATCCGCACGCCGGCGTAAAGTGTCCGGGAGGCCGAAGCTCCCGCCGGTGCGGCGCCCCCCGCTCCTCCGGGGGAGATTGCATTACCACCGCGTCCGGTGGGATACTACCCGCGGTGCCGCCCCGGGGGGACGGCGCCGGATCGGGGGCAGCATGGACGAAGACATACGCAGGATGTTCTACCCCGACAGCGTGGCCGTCGTCGGGGCCTCGGCCGGCTCCAGGAACATGGGCCGCAACATCGTGCAGAACCTCATCACCTGGGGGTACGCCGGCGCGGTGTACCCGGTGAACCCGCGGGGCGAGGACGTGCTGGGGCTCCGGGGTTACGAAAGCCTCGGCGACATCCCCGGGAAAGTGGACCTGGCGGTGGCTTTCGTGCCCGCGACGGCGGTTCCCGCGGTGATGGACGACTGCGCCGCCAAGGGGATCCGGCTCATGGCCATCCCTTCCGGGGGGTTCTCCGAACTGGGCCCCGGGGGCGACGAGCTGACCCGGCTCATCCGGTCGAAGGCCGACGCTTACGGCATCCGTTTTGTCGGACCCAACGGCCTTACCCTCATCAACGCCGAGAATGGCCTCTGCCTGCCGTTCCTGACCTTCAAGAAGCGGGAGGCCGGGGGCATCTCGATAATTACCCAGTCCGGCGGGGTGGGGGTCAGCCTCATCATGTTCCTCGACAACAGCAGCTCCAGGTTCAACAAGTTCGTCTCGGTCGGCAACAAGGTGGACATGGACGAGCTCGACTTCCTGGAGTACCTCGGGCGGGACGAGGGAACCAGGGTAATCTGCATGTTCCTGGAGAGCGTGGTGCGGGGCCGCGACCTGTTCGAGGCGGCGAAGCGCCTGGACAAGCCCCTGCTCGTCTACAAGGCCAACACCACCGAGGTCGGGGCGCGCACCGCCGCCAGCCACACCGCGGCTCTCGCCAACGACGACCGCGTGCTGGACGGGGCGCTCCGGCAGGCAGGGGCGATCAGGGTCGGGGAGATACGCAAGCTCATCGACCTCGCCCGGGCCTTCGAGATGCCCCCCATGAGGGGGAACCGCGTGGCGGTGGTCTCCCAGGCGGGCGGCTACACGGTGCTCTGCGCCGACGGGGCCTGCAGGGCCGGCTTCGAGTTCCCGCCCCTGTCCGGCGAGGTGGTCTCCGGGCTGCGGGAGTACGTGCGCTCCGACGTCATCAGGCTGGGAAACCCGCTCGACCTGGGCGACATCCATTCCACGGAGGCCATACTCAACGCGCTGGACCGGCTGCTCGGCCAGGACGACATCGACGGGGTGGCGATGGTGCTGCTCCGCCGTTCCGACGCCAAGTACGACGGGGCTTACGCCGGCATGTCGCGCGAGCCTTACCCGGAGATCGGCCGCCTGATGCGCAGGCACGACAAGCCGGTGGCGCTGTGCCTTCTGTCCCAGTGCCAGTACCTCAGGGACGTGCAGGGCAGGATGGACTACCCGGTCTTCGAGAGGCCGGAGGAGGCGGTTGAGGCCCTTTCGGTGATGCGCGCCTACTACGCCCGGCGCCCGGCGCCGGCGTGAGGCCGGCCGAACCCGTCGC
>JAKPQH010000126.1 GCA_029580855.1 bacterium
CCCCCGGCGAGACCCGCACCGTCACGCTCCCGCTCGGCCCCCGCGCCTTCCAGTACTTCGATCCCGCCGCCCGCGTCTGGACCACCGCCCCCGGGCTCTACGAGGTCCGCGTCGGCGCCTCCTCGCGCGACCTCCGCCTCACCGCGCCCTGCCCGCGCCCGTAGGCGCTCGAAAGACGGAGCCGCCGCGATACCGGGGAGGGCATCGATCCGTCCTCGCGGATGGCGTTCCCTCGTAGCGAAGGTTGTGAGACCATCGTGCTGTCCGCGAAGGCCGCCAAGGCTCCGATCCTCGGAGTGTTGGAACCACTGCTGGGCCCTGCGAAGCCTTTGGCGAAGAAGGGATGGGCCGCGCCAACGGCGCGTCCTTGGGAGTATCCTCCGCCTGATCGGCTCCGGGGCGTTGTGGTCGGCGCCCGCTGATCGCGGGCTTCATCGCGGCGCGGCTCGTGAGCGCAGCGATCTTACGTCGTAACTGGGCGACAAAGTCGCTCAGGCGTCTGGACCACGGAAAGCATCGGCCCCTGCAGCCGGCCGCGCCGAGGCCCGCCTCCGGACGTGGCGTCGATCTGGAGTAGGGCCGGTCTGCGACCGGCCCCGGCGGGCATGAGTCGGCAGGGAACGGCGCGGGCTTGCGGCAAGAACTCGGGAGCCGGCGTGGATCGCAGGCGTCCAGTCGGAGACTGGCCCCACCGCCCACCGTCAACCGGCCACCGTCTACCGGTAACCGCCCTCCGCTCACCAGCCACCGCCCACCAGCCACCGTCCACCGGCAACCGCCCACCGCTCACCGGCCACCGGCAACCGTCCACCGGCTACCGTCTTCCACTCACCGGCAACCGGCCACCGGTTACCGTCCACCGTTCTCCGTCCCCCGCGTCCTCTGCGTCTCCGCGTGCGCCCCTTCCGCCATCGGGCCCGATCCGGCCTCACGCGGAGCCGCGGAGCACGCGGAGCGCAGATAGACCGATCCCGTTCAAGTTTCCCGTCGCCCCTGGTGCCGGCGGACCGCCTGCGCGTGGGACGCTGCTTCAGCACGTCCCGGCAGGCCCCGCGGCGACCTCGACTCCGCCCAGTGGATTCAGCCCCCGGAGAACCTCGCGCCCGCTAACGCTCACGCCGCCACGCTCGCCACGGTCGATCCTCGGACGATGCGAGCCGGGCTATCGCCTCCGCCGCAGCGAAACGCGTGAGCGTCTCGATCTTCCTCGTCGGCTCCGTCGTAGCGAAGGCCGTGAGGCCATCGTGGCGCAGCGAGAACCGATCTGCTCCGGCGCCAATCCATGGCCACGAAAAGGCACGAGAATGCACCACAAGAGGAGGCTTGTTTCCGTGGATCTTCGCGCCGCTTCGTGGCGATCCATGCCTTCTGCCTGCCTCGCTGTCTGAGCGTCGCGCCGTGGCGCCGTTGCGCGAGAATGGATCGATGGATCGAAAACTCCCGCCCGGCCTTCCCCCGCCCCAAGCGGCGGGCGAAGGCCTCACGCCGCCACGCTCGCCACGGTCGAGCCCCGGATGTTCCGAGCCGGGCTCCCGGCTCCGCCGTAGCGATACGCGTGAGCGTTTCGATCTTCCTCGTCGGCTCCGTCGTAGCGATGGCCGTGAGGCCATCGTGGCGCAGCGAGAACCGTGAGGGTCTCGATCTGCTCCGGCGCCAATCCATGGCCACGAAAAGGCACGAAGAGACACAATAGCAGAGGCCTGAACCACGGAAACCACCGGATCCACGGAGCCGTGCCGGCAGGCCCGCCCCTGTCCCTCCGCCTTCCGTCCCCCCGGCCGTCCGTCTGCTACTCACCGGCCACCGGCAACCGCCCACCATTTCCTGCCGCCCGGTACCACCAGCGTAATGCTTCTCTCGCGCCACTCCGCTCTTGCTCCGGCAGCCCGCTCAGGTACGACTGGATCAGGATGATGGACGCCCCCGCATGCCGGCGCTTGCAGAACCCCAGGAACGCGATGATCGCGCGCGTGTGGGCCGCCTTGTCCGACTGGGCCAGCGCCGCCGCCGCCAAGGTTTCCTTCCAGCCAGGGAACGACAAGGGACGGCGTTCCCGATCCGCCTTTTCCTCCATTCGGGCCATGTCTGCGCGAGTAGGTCTTTCGCCGGAGCGTTTTCAATTTGTAAAAGATCTACCAACGACCCCGACACGCCCAACCACCCCCAACACACTATTCAACATCAGCGG
>JAKPQH010000127.1 GCA_029580855.1 bacterium
TGATCTGCGTGGTCCACAGCTCCGCGACGCCCGCCGTGGCGATGCCGATGATCAGGATGGCGCCGAGCAGCATGGGGTAGACGATCCCTCGGGGAGGCCGCGGCGCCGATGGCCGCGGGCGGCCGGCGCGGAGGCGCGCCGGCGCCGGCCGGCGGCCCACCGCCCGGCACCGGCGCTCGCACGCGGCGATTCGCCCTGTCCACGGCGATCCCCGACCTTCGACCCCGCAATCTTGGCCTTCCATCTTCGATCCGCCGACCCCTCGAACCGCTCCGGTCGCGCCTCACCAGTCGCCGTAGCGCGATCCGTCCCGGGCGGTTCCTTCGAAGCCGCTTTTTACGTCGAAGACTCCCACCGGTTGCCCGTTCTCGTCCGTTGCGGGAACGATGACCCAGCTCTCCGTGGAGCCGGTGAAGGGGTCCTTCGGAACCTGCCGGATGTATCCTTTTTCGACGAGCTCGGCGAGCGCGGCGGGGTATTTCGTATTGTCCGCGTAGAACTGATCGATCACGTCGCGCAGGATAAAGAGGTTTTCCTTCAGGGTGGCTTCTTTGGCGGCCGTCACGGCCCGGTTGAAACTCGGCTGCGCCAGCGTGACCAGTATGCCGATGATCGTGACGACGATGAGCATCTCGATCAAGGTGAAGCCGCGGTGAGCGTCCCGGGCGCCGGGCGCCGGGCGCCCCGGGCGGAACAAACGCCACCCGCCGCGCCCGGGTCGGGCTGGCGGCTGATCGGTGCATACCGAGCGCGGATCGGCGCTCGCCGTGTGCCTACCAGGTGTCATAACGGGTCCCGTCCAGAGCCGTGGCCGTGCTGGCGCTTCGGAGATCGTACACATCCTTTCCATCGGACAGACTGGAGTCCGGATTGTCGGAGAACGAGCGAAGGACCCATTTGCCGTCGGCGGTCATCGGATCGAGCGGGACGCGCCGGAGGGTCTTTGTCTCCACCATCTCTTCCAGGGTGAGCGGGTAGCCGCTGCGATCCATCGAGACTTTCTTCCTGAACTCCTGCCGAGCGTCCGCCATGTTCGCCTTGGCCTTGTCATATTCGGCCTTGAATCGGTCGAGACCTTCGCGGATCAGACGCAGGTTCCGGCGGAGTTCCAGCTCCCGGGTGCGGGCGGCGGTGGTCTGGGCCAACGGCATGGCCACGCCGGCCAGGATCCCCAGGACCGAGATCGTCACCAGCAGCTCAATCATGGTGAGCCCGCGCCCGGTCGCGCACGCTGGGCCGGCGAGCGGTCGACGGCGCGTCACGGCCGAGGGCTCGGGCCGCCGCCGGGGGCCGCGGGCGTCGGACCGCCGGGTCCGGCGGGCGGCGGTCCCGCCGGCGCGGCGGGGCGCGGCGGCGCCACGGGGGTGGGGATGACGGGCTGCGCCGGGCCAAAGCTGTCCGCCGTGCCCGATGCGAAGCTCTCGATGTCGGGGTCGGGCCGTTCCATGACCTTGACGATCCGCGGGGTGAGCGAGATCAGCACATCCGTTCGCCGGCGCTCCTGACTGGGACTCATGAACAGTCGGCCAAACCACGGGATGTCGCTGAGGAAGGGGATCTTGCTGTTGCTGATCGACTCGGTGTCCTGGAAGAGTCCGCCGAGGAGCCGGGTCTCGCCGTTCTTGACCTTGATGAACGTGTCGAGGTTCCGCGTGTTCACGGGTGGCAAAAGCTCACCCCCGGAGATGCCGGCGATCGGTGCGCCCGCGGCGCTGATCTCGAAGTTCAGTTCCACCGTGACCTCGCCGCTCAGGTGGACCGTCGGCGTGAGGGTCATTTTCAGGCCGAGGTCCCGGTACTCGACGTTCGTCTGGGTGGTCGTCACCGCGCCGGTGGGTGTGGTCGCGGTGGTGCCCGCAACGGCGGGGACGCTGGTCACCGAGGAGATCTGGAAGGGCCGCCGCTCGCCCACGAGCAATCGGGCCTTCTGCCGGTCGAGGATGCGGACCGTGGGATTGGCGATGATGTTCGTGGAGCCGTCGTTCTTCACCAGGTTGAGGATCAGAGAAGGGTTGGTGATGTTGAGCACGCTGCGGCCCTGGATCGTGCTGAAAACGCTGCCCACCGGGATATCGGTGGGGAACGTCAAGGCCACCGAGTACGAGCGCGGGGCGAGGTCAATCCCGAGGTTTTGCATGGACTGGCGGTCGATCTCCAGGATTTCCAGGTCGATCTCGACCTCGGCCACGCCCCGGTCGTTCGCCTCCAGGACCTTCCGGGCCAGCTCGATCTTCTCGGGGGTCTCCCGGATGACCAGGGCGTTGAGCTTCTCGTTTACGAACACCTGACGGGTGTTCAGGATGGTCCGGACGAGGTTGACCACCACCTTGGCGTCGGCGTCGGTGAGGTAGAAGGTCTGGACGACCAGCTCGTCGTATTGCTGACGCTTCCCGGGGTTGTCCGGGACCACGATGACGGTGTTCTCGGCCACCTTCTTGGCGAAGAGCCGGTTGGAGGTCAGGATGAGGTTGAATGCCTCGCGGAGTGGGAGGTTCTGGAAAAACGTGGTGATGCGCTTGGGCTGGAGGGCCTCGTCGGTGAAGATGTTCACCCCGGCGGTGCGGGCGAAGACCTCCAACACCTCCTTGATGTCCGTGTCCCGGAAACGGAGCGTGACGGGCTTTGTCGCGAAGAGTTGCTGCGCCAGGCGTTCCGGGTCGGTGTCGAGTCTGGAGGGGGCGGTCTCGGAAGCCAGCTTGATGGCGAGCTCCTGTTTGAGGGCCTTCGCCGGCGGGTTTTCCGGGTCCAGACGGAGGGCGGCCTGCACCTCGGCCATGGCGGCGCGCCACTCCCCCTGGGTCATGCGCGCCTGGGCGCGGCTGAGCTTCTCTTTGACGGCCACCGAGCGCGCCAGCCGCTCGAGGCCGGCCAGGGCGCCTTGGTGCTCGCCATTGTAGGTGAGCGCCCGGCGGAAGGCGGCGCCGGCTTCGCTCAGCCGTTGGGCCCCCTCCAGCTCCTGGCCCTGCTGGACCAGCTGGTTCGACGCCTCCAGCATGGCGCGCGCCAGCCCGAGACGCGCCTCGGTGTTCCGGGGGTCCTTCTTTACGGCCTCCTGGTATGCCCGCACCGCGTCTTCCCAGCGGCCCTCCTGGCCGAGCTCGTCGCCGCGCTCGATCGGGAAGTGGAAGCATCCGGCCAGAAGGCTTCCCAGGACGACAGCGAGGGCGAGTCGTCGCATCGTACCGATCGTTGACGTGATCATTGCCGTCCCTCGTCGAGGTGCAGTGCGAAGGGCGCTCTGCCGCGGATCAGAGCCTCACCCGTTCCGCCTCTCATCGGGGAATCCCCGGCGGCCGAGGGGCTGGCATGCCGTCGGGCGGAACGCCCGGCGCCCGGAGGCCCGCCGTGCTGTCCCCCGTGAGCGCCAGCCGGATCTGCCTGTCCCCGGCCGGAGACGCCAGGACCACGCCGTCGTCCTGGACCTCCACGACGCGGTAGCGCCCGCCCAGCATGGACCCGACGGGGACGGTATGCACTTCCTGCCCCCGCACGATGAACGCCGTGTCCGCGTTTTCCGCCCGGAGAAACCCGACGTACCGGAACTGCTTGGCCTCTTCCTGGAACGGATCCGGCGGCGGGAGCGCCGGGACGGGCGCCTCCAGCCCGGGGCCGCCGACCGACTGGAGGGGCGGCGGGGGCGGCGGGGGTGCGCCGAAGATGTTCTGGACGTCCGCGGGATAGGGGGCGCGCGTCACGTCCAGGAGATCCGTTCGCAATCTGGGCAGACCGGTCCCCCCGGGGGCGCGCGGCGTCCGGGTGTCCGTCTGGGGCGACCCGGTGTGCGCGGGCGGTTCGCCGGATCGACGCAGCAGGAAGACGCCCGCCCAGACTGCCAGCAGGACCGCCAGGATGACGACTTTCGATCGGACGGATACCATGGGCAACCCAGTCCGGGCCGACGCGCTACCGGAGATACATCGCCAACTGCACCTGGACCTGCAGGGCCGACGCCGCCTTCAGGTCGCGCAGCGAGAGCCGCTCGACGACCAGAAATCGCCGCATACCCTCCAGCTCGTAGACAAAGCGGCGGATGTTGTCATACGCCCCCTCGACCCCCATCTGCACCGTCACCTTTGTCAGGCCCGCGCCCTTGAGCTCGGACGGCTGGTAGTCCGTGCCGGGGACTTTCAGGTGCAGCGAGCTGGCGAGCTTGGTGAGGCGGCCCATCACGCTGACCAGGTCCGCGCGAGGCGGAAAACCCTGCGAAAACTCCTCGGCTTGGCGCATCGCCGCCAGCACGACATCGCTGGTTCGGCCTTCCCGCTGGAGGTTCCGCACATTCCGTTCCAGATCGCGAATCCGGTTCTCCAGACGGTATTGCGCCTCACGGGCCGGGAGCACCAGCCCGATCAGCACCGCCGCGTTCGCCAGCAGGAGTGCCGTCAGCGCCCCCCACGCCCAGGAGATTCTCGCGTCTCGCGTCATCATCGCGGGCGTCCCTCGTAAACCAGCCTGACCGAGAAGTCGATGGTGTCGGGACCGCCCGGGGATTTGTGCGTGGCTTGGCGCAGGAGGAAGACGTCGCGGAAGTTCGCCCGCTGCTCCAGACCCCTCAGCAGCTTGGCGATGTTGTCGAAGGACTCGGTCTCCCCGGCGAGGACCACCTTGCCCGAGACGAGCTCGGGCTGGATCGAGCTCAGGGTGACGCCCGGCGGAACGGCGCGCTCCAGCTCCACCAGGAGCCCGATCCAGGAAAAAGCCGACGCCTCCAGGATCTGGTTGTAGGCCGCCACCCTGGCCTCGTACTGTTTGACCGTCTCGGCCGGGATCTTGGCGCGCACCGCCTGCGCCTGATTCTGGTGCCGGACGAACTCGGCCTCCATGTCTGTCAGGCGGGCCTCTACGGCACGATTCGAGCGGCGCTGGGCTCCCCAGACGAGGAGCTGGGCCGCCAGCAACACGATGAGCAGAACCGCCGCCGCCGTCAGCAGCCGCAGCGTGCGCCGATTGCGGCGGTAATCGGCGGCGGCCAGATTGAACCCCTGGATCACCATGGCCGAATCGCCGCGCCGAGCGCGGCTCCCCACCGGGTCAGCTCCCCGGCGAGGCCCCGCGGCCTCGCGCCCGACGCCAGGGTCGCGCCGAGATCCAAGACGCTCACGGTCAGCTCCAGCCACCGTGTCAAACCCGCGGCGATCTCCGACGTGCGGGCGCCCATCCCGTGGATAAAAAGGTGTTGCAGCGGCGGCAGACCCTCCGCCTCCTGGAAATAGCCCAGGGAGTCGGCGACCTCGCGGATGAGGCGGACGCCGTCGCCGCCGCCGTTCTCGACGGCCAGGATGCGCCACAGCCGGGGACGGCCCTCGTGGAGCACGAGGAGCGTCGCGCGGGCTCCGTCCCCCGTGAGCAGCCCGGCCGACGGGAACGCCAGCAGCCCGGACGCCGCCTGCGCCAAGGCGACGCTCCTGGCGTCCAGCGTGGCGGGCAGCAGATCCGCGTCTTGCAGGATCCGCTCGTACTCGGCCACGACCCGGCCGTTGGCGATCAGACACGCGAACCGCAGGCGGCCGTCGGGTCCCGCCTCGGCTCTGACAAAATCCAATCGGGCCTGCTCCGCCGAGAACGGCAGCAGGTCCCGCGCCTGCCAGCAGAGGAAGCGGCGCGCGGCTCCGCGGTCCGGCGGCAGTTCGTCCGTGGCGATCGTGCGCAGGATGAAGACCGGGTCCGGCAGCGCCACGCGCACCCAGCCTCGACAACCCGCGCGCCGGGCCAGCTCGCGGACGGTCTTGGCGAGGGTCACGTGGTCGGAGACGTTGGCCTCCTTGACCGACGCCCGTAGGAGCCCGGCCGGCACCGGAGACTCGGTGGCGCGCTCCAGGCGTATCCCTCCGCGGCGGAGCTCCGCCCGGCACAGTCGCACGCGATCCGCCGCGATCTCCAACCCCCAGGCCATCGACCCTCCCGCGTCCGGTCCTATTCGGCGAACGTCACCCGATTGATCTCCGCCACCGAGGTGATCCCCGTGCGGGCCTTGGCCAGCGCGGCGTCCCGCAGCAGGATGGTGCCGCCGGCCTGCGCGGCGGCGTAGATCTCGGTGGCGGGCCGGCGCTCCATGATCAACCCTCGGATCGTGTCCGTCACCTCGACCAGCTCGGCCACCGCGCTGCGTCCCCGAAACCCCGACCCCTGGCATTCGTCGCATCCCGCGGGTTCGTAGAACGTGAGGGTGGCGTCGGCGTCCTGGTCCAGACCCAGCTCGTCGAGCGCGGCGGCGGCGTACTGCACGGGGCGGCGGCACGCCCGGCACAGGACGCGCACGAGCCGCTGCGTCATGATGCAGTTCAGGGACGACAGGAAGTGGTACGGCTCGAGCCCCATGTTCAGAAAGCGCCCGAGTACGTCCATGACGTTGTTCGCGTGGACGGTGGTAAAGACCAGGTGCCCGGTCAGGGCGGATTGGACGGCGATCTGGGCCGTCTCCGGGTCGCGGATCTCGCCGACCAGGATGCGGTCCGGGTCGTGACGCAGGATGCTCCGCAGGCCGCGCGCGAAGGACAGCCCTTTTTTCTCGTTGACCGGGATCTGGACCACGCCGCGGAGCTGGTACTCGATGGGATCCTCGATGGTGATGATCTTCTCCGTGCCGGTGTGGACCTCGGTGACGGCGGCGTACAGGGTCGTCGTCTTGCCCGAGCCCGTGGGCCCGGTGACCAGCACCATGCCGTGGGGGCGGTGGATGTGGCGCCGCAGACGCCGGAGGTCCGTCTCGGCGATTCCCAGGATCTCCAGTTTCAGGTCGGCCAGCTCCTTGGTGATGGCCTCCTTGTCCAGGATACGGATGACCACGGCCTCGCCGAAGTTGCTCGGAAGAATCGACACCCGGAAGTCGATGGACCGGCCGCGGATGCGCATCTTGAACCGCCCGTCCTGCGGGATCCGGTGCTCGGCGATGTCGAGCTCCGCCATGATCTTGATCCGGGACACGATCGTGTCCTGATGCCGACGGTCCATCGGCTCCATGGCGGGATGGAGCATCCCGTCCACCCGGAACTTCACGTGCACGTGTTTCTCGCTGGCTTCGATGTGCACGTCGCTGGCCCGGCGTTCCAGGGCGTTGAGCAGGATGGTGTCCACCAGCCGGATGGTCGGACTCGCGTCCCCGGCCGACTGCTCGACGGCGACCGCCCCCTCCTCCTCGTCCACCTCGGTCAGCTTGAAGTCTTCGCCGATCGCGTTGAGGACCCGCTGGGAGGCGTCGATGCGGCCCAAGCGGTCCAGCAGCTCTGTGCGCGTGGCCAGCACGAGATCCACCGGCCCGCCGTGCGTCTGCACGAGATCGTCCTTCAAGATCACATTACCGGGGTCGGCCACGGCCACGACGAGCCGGTCGTTGTCGTGCCGGATGGGTAAAAAGAGATCGCGCCGCATCCGCTCCAGCGGGAAGGCATCCAGGATGCCGGCTTCCAGCGGCGTATCGGCGAGAGTGACGACGGGGAGATCGTGAAGCCGACTGAAGGTCCGGGTAAGAATTTCCTCGGTGAGGAGGCCGGCCTCCACCAGATGCCAACCCAGACCGCCGCGGAGACCGTTGCGCTGACGCAGGACCTGGTCCAGTTGCGCGCGGGTGACGTGGCCTTCGCCTATGAGGGCTTCTTCCAAGGTCCGGTACGGCGCCATTTTTTCCCAGAACGATCAGACCGCCGGCGTTTGCGCGCGGCGATATTTGCGCCCGAGACGCATCCAGCGGCGGTCAACGGACCACCGACGACAGATGAAAGATCGGCAGATACATGATCACGACGATGGCGGCGACGACCAGGCCCATGCCCATCATTATGACCGGCTCGAGGGCCGCCGCCAGGGACGTGAGTCTCGAATCCATCTCGGAATCGTACAGATCGGCGACATGCCCCAACATTTCGCCCAGCGACCCACTGTTCTCGCCGACGGCGACCAGTTCCAGCATGAGGGGCGGGACGACGCCCGTTCTGCCCAGCGAATCCGCCAGGCTTCCGCCGGCGGCCACGCGGGGAAGCGCGGTGCGCAGTCCGTCGACCAGGTAGGCGTTGCCCACCGTCCCCAGCGTCGTCTCGAGCGACGGCATCATGGGGATCCCGCCCGCCTGCATCATGGCCAGCGTTCGTGCGAAGCGCGAAAAAAGATAGCCGCTCGCAAGCGAGCCGACCCACGGCAGACGTATGATCCACCGATCGGTCATCCGTCGCCCCCGCGGGGTGCGACGCCAGCGCCACAGGGCCAACCCCGCCACGCCGATTCCCAAAAAAACCAGCGGAAGCGCCCCCTGGAGATAGCCGGTGATGGTCACCAGCACTCGCGTGGCCGCCGGCAGTTCGGCATCCATGTCGCCATAAATGCGGCTAAACGTGGGGACGACGAACGTCAACAGAAACAGGATGACGGCCAACGAGGCCCCGATCAGGATCACGGGATAGGTCAACGCGGCGCGCAGCCGCTGGCGCAGGGCGAGAATCCGCTTCTCGTATTCCACAAAACGACTGAGCGCATCCGTGAAGTTCCCGCTCTGCTCTCCCGCGTGCAGCGATGCCGTATACAGGGGGCCGAAAACATCGGGATGCCTGGCCATGGCGACGGAGAGCGCGGCGCCCGCCTTGACCTCCTCCCGCACGGTCTCCAAGAGCGCGCGGAGACGCGGATTCTGGTTGCGCTCGCGCAGCAGATCCAGAACAACGATGATGGGGAGGCCGGCTCTCACCAGGGCCAAAAGCTCCTGGTTGAACACCAGGAGCGACCGTGCACCGACATGACCGCCGCGCAGGTGCGAGAGCCGCGACCCCACCGAGGCCTTGGCCTTCGCGACGGCCTCGAACACGAAAAGCCCCTTCGCCTCCAGGCTTCGGCGCGCCGCCTCGTGGCTGTCCGCTTCGACCTCCACGCTCTGGATCGATCCCGTAGACGTCCCCACCTTGAAAGAATAGTACGGCATCCGGTCCCCGCGGCATCCCTGAATAATTTCTTGAATGTTATAGACTCCACCGCGGGAAACGCAAGCAAATTGTCAGATTGTCCGGCCCCGGTTTTCTCTGCCGGACACTGCTGGACAGGCACGGCAGGTTGGAGGTCACACCATCGGACGGAGCGGAACCACCTCGATCAGGTTCTCGACCGATTCCACCCCCTTGACCGCGCGCAGGACGTTTTCGACGCTGGCTTTCTGCCCGCCCGTTTCCACCCGGCCGTTCACCTGAACTTTTCCGGGCGCCACGGCGGTCACGCGCAG
>JAKPQH010000128.1 GCA_029580855.1 bacterium
AACATCCGCGCCAACTCCTGGCACGAGAAGCTCTTCCACCCGCCTTGCTCGCACTCCCAGACCTGGCGGCGGACCTTCTCACAGGTGCTCTCCGCGGACTGGCCGCTCGGGGTTGTCGTCGTGCCGGACCCCCCGGTGCCCCCGGTGCCGGTCTGGCCCGTGGGCGCGGGGGCCTGCTGGGCCTTCTCGCGGGCCTTGGCCGCTTCCTCGGCCTTCTTCTTGGCCTCGGTGTCGGCCTTCTTGGCCGCTTCGTAGGCAGCGGCAACCTCGGCGCGAGTCTTGGCGGAGGCGGCTTGCTCGGCGGCGACCTTGGCGGCTGCGGCGGCCTTGGCGGCGGCGTCGGCGGCTGCCCGGGCATTCTTGGCTGCAGCCTGGGCCTCGGCGCTACCCGACGCGGCAGCGGCTTGTTCAGCGGCCTGCGCGTTGGCCTCGGCGCCTAGCGCGAAGTGCGCGGCGTCACCCGCCAATTCCTGTGCGGCGTCACGGTATCGGCTTTCCATGAGGTTGCCGAGGCTATTCGCGGTTGCCCGTCCCCAGGCGACGATTCCGACGGAGCCAGCGCCGACGGCGAGTCCGCCACCCGCCGCGGTGGGGGCCACGCCGCCACCCTTCGCGGTGCCGTACAAGATCGCAACACCGGTCAGCCATGAGCCGATGAATCCGGTGGCGATGTCACCGTCACTGACTTGCGGCCCCTTCGTGGCCTCGTCCGCGTAAGGGTTCGTGCCGCCCTGGGCACTGCACGAGATCGAGCTCGCGGACGGCATACCGGACGAGATCCCCAACAGGTCGGGGAGGATGCCGCCGTTCCCCTTGTCCCCGCCGCCACCGCCGCCGGGCACGACGGGCTTCTCGCAGGCCTTGCGGGCGTCGTCGGCCGTGGGGAGGCCTTGGCCCGGGGTGACCATGCCCACCCCACCGTCGGAGCAGAGGACCGCTCCGAGGTGGTGTTCACGGGCCGCATCGAGGTCAAACCCGGTTCGGGCGAGGAAGGCGTCGATGATGGCCTGCTCGACCGGGCCTTTCGGCTGGGATTCATTGGCGAGCGAACACAGGATGTGGTCGTTGAGGATGATCGTCCCCTGCTCGGTCTTGATCGTCTCCTCTTCGGCCTTGACCTCGTCGTCGGTGAAGGCGCAGACAAGCGGAGACCACGTGCGCTCGCCTGTGCCGTCAGCACCGGCCAGTGACGGCGGAGCTGCCGCGAAGGCGGGAACGCTGACGAACAGGCTCAGAGCAAGGGTGAGAAGGGCGGCGAGCCAGGGGATGGGACTGCGCAGACGTGACATCGGGTACGCCTTTCTAGGGGGTTACCCGCGATGAGTCGTTGGACCCGCCC
>JAKPQH010000129.1 GCA_029580855.1 bacterium
CTCCGCCTCCATCGGCCCCAGCGGGATCGGCAGCACCTGTTCGGTCAACTCCGGCAGGTAGTCGGCCACGTCCCTCAATCCGAAGTACGTCGCGTACATCATCGTCAGCAGAATGAACGACGGCGCCGACGACGGCAGCTCCTTCTGCCGTGTGTTGGCCGTCGACCGTGTGGAGTAGGCGGCCGTCGTCGTCTGGCTCTGCCCGTCGCGTTCCGTGGTGATCGTGCGCATCGACCCGTGATCGCGCGCGAACGCCTTGAACGCGCCCTGGTACTCGCCGTAGTTGGCCAGCAGCATCCGCCGGAAGCCGGGGTTCGTCCGCGCCAGCATCCGCGCCGTGTCGGCCGTGTACCCGCCGTGCGGCGTCCCGGTCAGCCCGGCGTTGTAATCCGCCACGGCGCACAGTGACGACGCCCACAGCCCGCGCGCCGACGTCTCCCCCTTATACTCCTGCGCCTCGTCCATGATCGTGAACAGCTTCACCGCCCGGCCATAGGCCCGGCAGTGCCGCTTCCACGTCCGCTTGATGTACGCTGCCAGCGGCACGCGCTTCGGCTGCGGGCACACGTGCCACAGCGCCGACCGGCATTTCGGGTTCCCGCAGAACTGCACCTTGCCCGTGTTGAGGTCGTTCAGCCCGTAGACGTTCCCGTTCTTGTCCTTCTGAGCCTCGCCGCACACCGGGCAGCGCACGGCGGCGTGCATCTGGAACCGCTCCGGGTCCATCGCCACCCGGTTTGGCTGGGCGTCGATCCGCCGCCCTGGCCGCTGCCCCTGCGGCAGCACCCGCACGGCTGAATACGCCTCCTTGTCAAATCCTTCGCTCATGGCTTTGGGGTCCATCTTGGCCCCCTTGGCCACCGTCACGCCCTTGCCGCCGGTCCACACGGCCGCCTCCCACAGCGAGCCGAGCGACATCCGCGTGCTCGCCAGCACGCCGAACCCGCCGCGCCGTATCCACTCGTCCACACTCTTCGTGTCGTTCAACTCAAACACGCGGACGTTCTGGCTGGGGTGGGTGATGCGGATCTCCCGCTGCCATTTCTTCACCAGCGTCGGCGGGCAGACCATCAGCGTGTGCGTCACCCCCTGGCACTGCTCCAGCATCGCCGCCACGGTCACGGCGATCGGCGTCTTCCCTGTGCCCATCCGGCCGCCGATCAGGCTCCCGCCGGTGTCCCGGATCGCCCGGTAGTTGGCGATGGCCATGTGCTTCTGCGCCGCCGTCAGGCCGTGCTGCTCCGAGTTCGGGATGCGCCGCCGCAGGTTGGACGCATTGACCAGCGCCGCCTCTTCCGGCGTCGGATCGAAGTTGTACGTCACGGAGATCGCCTCTTCGACGGCCCCGCTCATCACTTCCAGGTACGTGGCGACCATCTCCGCCAGCCGGTCACCCGCCAGCGTCGTCACCTCCCCCCGTTCGTTCATCTCCCGGATCGCCGGCACGCGCAGCTCGTCGATCACCTTCTTCGTCGTTCGCCGCCCCTTGTCGTCGGTTGTCTCCACCGGGTCGTACTCGCGCCGGTAG
>JAKPQH010000130.1 GCA_029580855.1 bacterium
CACAGCAGCGTGGAGAGGATCGCCCAGACCAGATAATTGTCCGGCTTGGGCGGACGCGCTGGGTCCGAAAAGGGCACCGGCGCAGATGGCACCGCAGGGTTGGGCGCGCCGGTCAGAGGCGGAAGCGCCGCCGGGGCCTCCGCGGCAAACACTTCGCTGGCGGGGCGCCAGGCAGGCATGCCCTCACACCAGACGAGATCGGTGGGCCGGATCTCTCCGCTGCGGAAGCGCGCTTGAGCCTCTGGACCGGCGAAAACACCGAACTTCTCGTTGTTGCGGGCGACGTGGTATTCCATGGCGGTAGGAGGGGAGAATGGAGAAGCCTTCCTCACTTGGAAAGCGCGGAGCGGCGGACCAGTCGAATCCGGAAAGAGAATCCCGCGGCATCCGGCAGCGTGCGGCGGAGTTCAGCAGGATACGCCCGCCCCGCAATCGCAGCCCAACCACGAGGGTGACCCGCCAGGCCGTGGGGCCCCAGGGGCGCGTGCGGCCATCCGCCTCCGGCTCGCTCCGCCGCGGACGAAAAAGCGAGCGCCCGGGCGGCGAAGCCGTCCGGGCGCGGAAGAGGCGAGGCTGGGCGCGTTGCGCTTAGGCCTTCGAGCACGTGGCTTCCTTGTCCACGAGCTTCATGATCTTGAACAGGAGGGGCTGGGTGTACTCGTTCTCGCCGATCTCCTCGCCCTTTTGCAGGCGCTCGGCGGTCTGGTACGAGTCGATGATGCTCAGGACTCCGATGACCAGGCCCGGGAGCACGCACAGAAAGCTGCCGATGATGCCGGCGATGAGCGTGAACAGCCACTTGCGCTGCTGGCCGTTGATCAGGAGATGGCCCAGGCCGAAGATGAACCAGGTGAGCAGGAGGGCGACAACCGGGTTGGCGTCGGGTTTCTTGATGGTTTTCTGTGACATGATACGGGGTGTTTGGTTAGGGATGAGGAACGGAGGAAAACGGGATTCAGCCGGTCAGGCGAACACGGATGCGAACAGCCGCTGGCAGACGGCGCCGATCACCGGGAGCGGCTTCTGTTCGCGGTTCACCGCAGCGAGCAGCCCCAGGAGGGTGAGGATCAGGAGGCCAAGACGGAAGAACCAGGCGAGGAGGTAGACCCCCTTGACGAGCATCCAGCCCGCGACCGGGATCCCGCCCAGGAACGCGCCGAGGAATCCAAGGATCACGAACGCGACCGTCCCGGCGATCGCCAGCAGGAGAATGCCCAACGCCTGGCGCAGGTGGAAGGCGCCCAACCGGGTCTTCTTGCCGCCGTGGATGACCGCGCCGATGACCAGACCGACACCGAACAAGTAGCCGACTATCGCGGCGGTGTTGTCCTCACCGACGGAGGACGCGGGAGCAGAATCGGGTGTATCCGCCATTTTGTGTTTGTGTGGAGATGGGCGAGGCAGGGATGCCGTCGACGCCGCACACTACAGAACGAACTGTATCGGGCAAACCGGTTTTCGCGCGGTCCCCGCGAAGCCCCCCGGGGCCGGGGGGCTCACCCGCGGCGGCGGCGCTTCACATCGAGCTGGGCGTAGGCGAAACGGACCACGCCCTCGAGGCGCTCCGCCTCCTCGGCGGAGAGGTTCTGCTTCTGCGCCAGGGCCGCCTCGGCGCGCCGGCAGGCGTTCTCGACGGCGGCCTCGTCGATCTTGGCGATGTCGATCGCCTGCTCGGCAAGCACGCTGATCTTGTCGCCCGCGATCTCGGCGAAGCCGCGCCCGCAGGCGAGCGACTCGGTCGTGTTTCCCTTCTGGACGCGCAGTTCGCCGTCCTCGATCTGGGTGAGGAGCGGGAGGTGGCCCGGCAGGATGCCGATCTCGCCCTGCAACGTGGGCAGCACGACGGTGTCGACCGTCTCGGAATAGACGCGGCCTTCGGGAGTGACGATTTCGAGGGTGAGAGGCATGGGCGGAGGGACGGATGGCGATCAGGCGGACTTCACTTCCTCGTTCTGAATTCCTCGTTCCGCCTTAGGCGGCCGTGGGCTTGGAGGCGACGACGACTTCGTCGATGCCGCCCTTCATGTAGAAGTCGCCCTCGGGCACGGCGTCGAGTTCGCCGTCGAGGATCATCTTGAAGCCGCGGATGGTGTCGCGGACGTTGACGATCTTGCCCGGCGTACCCGTGAAGACCTCGGCGACGTTGAAGGGTTGGGACAGGAACTTCTGGATCTTGCGGGCGCGGTAGACCGTCTGCTTGTCCTCGGGCGAGAGCTCGTCGAGGCCGAGGATGGCGATGATGTCCTGGAGATCCTTGTACCGCTGGAGCACGCGCTGCACGCCGCGGGCGACGGCATAGTGCTCCTGCCCGACGATGGCGGGATCGAGCGCCTTCGAGCCGGAGGCGAGCGGATCGACGGCGGGATAGATGCCCAGCTCGGCGATGGAGCGCTCGAGCACGATCGTCGAGTCGAGATGCGCGAAGGTGTTGGCCGGGGCCGGATCGGTGAGGTCGTCGGCGGGAACGTAGACGGCCTGGAAGGAGGTGATGGAGCCCTTCTTGGTCGAGGTGATGCGTTCCTGCAGGATGCCCATCTCGCTGGAGAGCGTGGGCTGGTAGCCGACCGCGGAGGGCGAGCGTCCGAGCAACGCGGAGACCTCGGAGCCGGCCTGGGAGAAGCGGAAGATGTTGTCGATGAAGAGGAGCACGTCCTGGTTCT
>JAKPQH010000131.1 GCA_029580855.1 bacterium
CCGGAGCCGCCGGTCCACCGCTTCCAGCGAGGGCAGCGCCGTGCCGTCGCCCGTCTGGGGGAGCATGCCGGAGATGCCGTCCAGCACGGCCAGCATGACCCCCGCCCGCCACCGGGCGGCGGGACGCGCGGCCTCGTCCTGGAGATAGGCCACATCCCGCAGCAGGGTCCGCCGCGCCTCGCCGTCCACCGCGCAAAACTCCGCCTCGTCGGCCAGTTGGGCGAGCAGCAGGGGGAGATCGGCGCGCTCGGCCTCGCACTGGTCCGGCAGCGGGGGATACTTCGCGTCGAACAGCGTCCTGTTCTCGACCAGGTCTATCCCGTCCGCGGTGATGCGCGCGCCGGAGAAGAGGGGGGGGCGGTATCCGAGCATCATCTCCACCAGACCCCGGTCGGAAAGGTAGTGCATGTTGAACATGAGGGAGCGCCGGTCCCCGTCCACCTTTGGAAGAAGCCGCTCCGGCTCCACCATCTCCAGCGGGTCCTCCCGGTACTGTTCATACAGCGCCTTGAGCAGCGTCCGTCGGATATGCCTGTAATGACGGTCGGACATGTCCGGATTATACCGCAGGCCAAAAAGGCGGCGCACGGAAGCCCTGTGACGCGGAAACAAAACGGCGGCCCGGCGGGTTCTTAATTCAATAAAAATTGCGGCTCGGCGGGGAAAGCTCTATAATTTCCCCACCGACACCCCGCCGACCGTGAATCCCGGCCAACGGGAACGCAAAGGAACACACCATGACGGAAAACGTGCATATTTTCGACACCACCCTGAGGGACGGCGAGCAGTCCCCCGGCGCGAGCATGGACGAGGCCACGAAGGTGCAGATGGCGCTCCAGCTGGACCGGCTGGGCGTGGACGTGCTTGAGGCGGGGTTTCCGATCGCGTCGCAGCAGGAGTACGACGCGGTGAGACGGGTCGCGGGCGCGGTGAAGCGGGCGAGCGTGGCGGCCCTGGCCCGCGCG
>JAKPQH010000132.1 GCA_029580855.1 bacterium
AGGCCAGCGCCGCGGCTTCGGCCCGGCTGGCCAGGGCGATCCGATCGGGGATGGGCAGCGCCGCGGCTTCGGCATCCCAGAGATCCAGATCCGGGATGTCCACCGCGAAGGTGCCGGGGTCTGGCAGACCGCCGCATGGATCCTCCGGTGTCGCGTCGGCCATCGCCAGAGTGTCGTCCAGCAATCGCTCCAGCGCACCCGACGAAAAATCCGACGTCGCCGTCGTGGCCGAGCGCCGTCCGAGAAAAACGCGCAACCCCAGGCGCCTCCCGCGGGCGCTCTTCAGGGTGTCCACGTCCCGCATCCGCACCAGGACCGAGAACGACTCGTCTTCGACGATGAACACCTCCGCCCCGCTCGCCCCCCGCTCCCTCGCCTTCCGGAGCATGTCAATCGCCAGTCCACGAAACCCCATGGGTTCAGCACCTCGCATGTATCCGCAGATCGCCCACCGGAGACATCCGGTCACAGCCACACCGACAGACAGCCTTGATCCACAGATTACACAGATGGGCCGATTTTCTCGGGAAACGAAAACTCAGAAAAACGAGCTGCTGCACGTGTGACGCCCGGATCGCGTCGCGAGATTGGTTGAACGCTTCACGCAAATCTCCAAGATCGAACCCTCTGAATAATCTGTGCAATCTGCGAAATCTGTGGATAGGTCATCCCTTCGTTCCGCCGACCGTCAGGCCGTTCACCAGGATTGTCGGCAGCCCGACGCCCACGGGAACCGATTGGCCGTCCTTGCCGCAGGTGCCGATCCCCTCGTCCAGCGCCAGATCCGTTCCCACCATGTTCACGCGCGTGAGGATGTCCGGCCCGTTGCCGACGAGCGTCGCCCCCTTCACGGGCCGCGTCGGTTTGCCGTCTTCGATGAGGTACGCCTCGCTGGCGGAGAACACGAACTTCCCGTTGGTGATGTCCACCTGCCCTCCGCCGAACGAGACCGCATACAGCCCGCGGCGCACCGATCGGAGGATCTCCTCGGGGTCGTGGGGGCCGGCGAGCATGAACGTGTTGGTCATTCGCGGCATCGGGTGGTGCGCGTAGCTCTCCCGCCGGCCGTTCCCGGTCGGTGCCATCCCCATGAGGCGGGCGTTCAACCGATCCTGCAGGTAGCCCCTGAGAATGCCGTTCTCGATCAGAACATTCCGCTGCGTCGACATCCCCTCGTCATCCACATTGAGCGATCCCCGCCGCCCGGGGATCGTCCCATCGTCCACCACCGTACATAGGCTGGACGCCACCCGCTCACCCAGCCGTCCGCTGAACGCCGACGTGCCCTTCCGGTTGAAATCTCCCTCCAAGCCGTGTCCCACCGCCTCGTGTAGAAGAATGCCCGGCCAGCCGGGCCCAAGGACCACGTCCATCGTCCCGGCGGGCGCCTCTTCCGCCTCCAGATTCACGATGGCCTGCCGTGCGGCCTCCCGCGCGAAGCGCGCATACCGTTCCCCGTCGAGAAAGAAGGTGTACTCCGACCGCGCGCCGCCGCCAAAGGTCCCCATCTGCCGGTTCGGCGTCCCGGTGCGGTTGTCCTCGGCGACGCACGTCACCTGCAGACGGCAGAGCGGCCGGGCATCCCCGACGACCCATCCATCCGAGGTCGCCACCAGAATGAGTCGGTTCTCGCTGGCCACGCTGGCCATCACCTTCGCGATTCTGGGGTCGTAGGCCCGGGCGATCCGATCGACCTCGCCCAAGAGGTCGACCTTGGCGCGAATGGGAACGTCCGTGGGCGGCGTCCTGACCCCATACAGGGCACGGGAGGCGCGACGGGTATCCGTGACGGCGGCGCGGCCCGACTCCCCCGCATCTGCGGCGATGTACCGCGCGCGCTGGGCGGCCTGCTGGAGAGCGGACACCGTGATCTGGTCGGAATAGGCGAAGCCGGTCTTCTCGTCTGCCGTGGCCCGGACACCGACGCCTTGGCTGATGGTCTTTGCGGCTTGCTTGACGATTCCTTCTTCCAGACCGATCTCCTCGTTCACGCGGTACTCGAAGTACAGATCGGCGTAGTCGATCCGCCGCCCGAGCACCGCCCCCAGCGCCCGCTCCAGCGTCCGCCCGGTGAGTCCGAACCGTTCCAGGAAGAAATTCTCGGGAGCCTGCATCTCGTCCGTCATCGCGTCACTCCCGGCTCCTCGTGCTCTGCCCGCTGCCGGCTGCGGTGCCCCGCCTCAATGCACCCTTCTCACCCGCTTGGTCATGAAGTCCATCAGCAGGTAGCGACCCAGCGTCGTGGGGGTCGTGAAGTACGCCTTGCCGCGGCAGATCTCGGACACCTTCTGGACGAAGGCGACCAGATCGTAATCCCTGGCCAGCATGAATGTGTTGATCAGGATTCCCGACCGCCGGCACTCCGTCACTTCGCGGAACGTCTCCCGCAGGATCCACGGGTCCAGGCTCATGGCGTTCTTGTAGATCCGCCCATCCGGCATCGTCATGGCCGACGGCTTGCCGTCGGTGATCATGATGATCTGGCGCATGTCCTTACGCTGGCGGCTCAGGATGCGCCGGGCCAGCCGCAGACCCTGCTGTGTATTGGTGTGGTACGGCCCGACGGTGACCCGGGCGAGCCGCCCCGCGGGCACCTCTTCCGCGCTGTCGTGGAAGAGCACCACGTTGAGAGTGTCTCCCGGATACTGGGTCCGGATCAGGTGCGCGAGGGCCAGGGCCACGCGTTTGGCCGGGGTGAAACGGTCCTCGCCGTAGAGGACCATGCTGTGACTGCAATCCAGCATCAGCACGGTGGCACAGGAACTTTGGTACTCGGCCTGGTGGACGAGCAGGTCGCCATAGTCGAGCTGAAGCGGGCTGGCCAACCCCTCGCGCTGCACCGCCCGGAGCAGCGTACCGGGGATATCCAGATTCAGCACGTCGCCGAACTCGTACGGCTTGGGCGCCTCGGACGCCTCGACCCCCGTGGACAGCGCCAACGTGTCGTGGCGCCCCACGCTGCTGCGTCCGAGGGATGACAGGAGATCCCGCAGCGTCCGGTACCCGAGGAAGTCGATCGCCTTGTTGGTCAGCTCGAACTTGACCGATCCGGCGTCGGTGTTGGAGCCGGCCACGGCGCCCCGCGGAACCGTCTCGGACCGCTCCGCCTCCCGCCCGGGCAAAGTGATGTAGCCTTCCTGCAGCATCCGCTCCAGGAGCGCCTTGAGGATCTGATCCAGCTGCGTCTTCCCTTCGCTCTCCTCACCCTCCAGCCAGTCCTCGATGTCCTCGTAGCGGATCTGGCCGCCGCTGGCCAGCGCCTGCAGGATGGCGCGGTAGAGGTCTTGAAGATCGCGGCCGTCCTCGTCGCCGTCCAGGTATTCGTCCATAAACCGATGCTGGAAACCGCTCTGGAGCAGGTAGTCGCCCAGCTCCCCGAACAAATCCTCCAGGCTCAGGCCGTCCCACCACTTCCCCGTGAACTGGCTGTACCGCGTGATCGGCATCTGCCTGCCTGCTCGACGAGAACGTCACACCACAAAATGACCAAGGCACAAGCGGTTGGTGGTCTCTCCCCGGAACCGCACTCCGCGCTCCGCAGTCGACCATTCTCTCCTAGTTGAAATGCCTCCGCTTGGTGCCGGCCGGACCCTGTTGCTGCTCCTCCCGCGGGGCCTTCCGCTCCGTCCGCGCGCTTCCGGTGTATCCTCGCTGCTCCGTCCGGTCGATCTTCTGCTGGACGTGAAGTCCTTCCAGGACGAACTCACAGGCGGAAGCCGTGAGCGCGGGATCGGCATCCTCGGGGACGCCCAAGACGGCGGCGGTGTCCACGAGACCCGGCACTTTCTGGAAGAATCGGACCGCATCGGCCGCCGGCGTCGTGTCGGCGACCTTGACGGCGCCGCCCTGATCGAACCAGACCACCGTCTCTGTGGTCGGCGCGTTCCCCAGCCGAGCCGTAAAGACGCGCCCTATCGCTTCCTTGATCAGCGTCGCGGCGATCACGGCGCCGCCCTTCATCTCCCCCTCATACTCCAGCTCCAGCTTGCCGGTGATGGACGGCATGGCCGCGTAAACATCCGACGGCCGCGGCACCACCTTTGATTCGCCGTTGAGCACGGCGCGCCGCTCGGCGCTGCTCACCACATTCTCCAGACACGAGATGGGCAGCCGCTGGCTGACGCCGGACCGGCGATCGATGTGCTTGCTCTCGCGGGCGGCAAAGGCGATCTGCTCCACCACCTCCTGGATGAAGTCCGGCATCGCGAGACGACCGTGGGGATAGCGCCGGATCCAGGCCTCTTGCTCCGTGATCGCCATGCCGTGCGCCACGTCCACCGGGTAGTGCGTCCGGATCTCGGAGCCGATACGGTCCTTGAGCGGCGTGATGATCTTGCCGCGCGCCGTGTAGTCCTCGGGGTTGGCCGAGAAGGCCAGCGCCACGTCCAGCTTCAACCGGATCGGGTACCCTTTGATCTGGACGTCGCCCTCCTGCATGATGTTGAAGAGGCCCACCTGGATCTTCCCGGCCAGATCGGGCAGCTCGTTCATCGCGAAGATCCCGCGGTTGGCCCGCGGCAAGAGGCCGTAGTGGATCGTGAGCTCGTTGGACAGATCCAGGCCGCCCCGCGCCGCCCGGATGGGGTCCACGTCGCCGATGATATCGGCGATGGTCACATCCGGCGTGGCCAGCTTCTCAACATACCGCAGCTCCCGCGGCAGCCATGCGATCCGCGTCCGGTCCCCCTGCTCGGCCACGCGCTCTCGGCACGCGCGGCAGAGGGGCGCGTATGGGTTGTCGTTGATCTCGCAACCGGCGAGCATGGGGATCTCCTCGTCCAGAAGTCCCACCAAACTCCGCAGCAGTCGGCTTTTCGCCTGTCCGCGGAGTCCCAGAAAAATGATGTGGTGCCGCGACAGGATGGCGTTGACGAGCTGGGGGATCACCGTCTCATCGTACCCGATCACCCCCGGGAAAAGCGCTTCCTTGCCCGCCAGCTTCTCCAGCAGGTTCTCGCGCATCTCGTCCCGCACCGACCGCGCGGCGACCCGCGCCTCGCTCCATTGGCTCCGCCGCAGTTCCCCGAGGGTCGTCGGCTGCTGTCCCGATTTCTCCGCCGCCATGCGCTTTTTCCTTCCCTAAAGACACCGAAGGCCCTCGAGTACCTTCGAGGGCCGCTCGGCAATTCCTCCCTGGGGTCTCCTGCATCCTGGTCGAGTCTACGGAGCCTACCGGAAGATGTCAAAAAGTTTTCAGAGCGGCCGCGTGCGAGGCAGATGGGAAAACGCGGCGGGAGACGCCTCTGGTGGTCGCGCGAGAATGCGGACCTGTCCGGTTTCGGTTTCGAAGAATCGCTTGACAGTGAATGCATTGATGATAGTGTACGACCGCGTCGTTTCAGTCTCGCCCGTGTCGCGGAGCCGGTGCATCCAACGGCGTGCGGGGAGATCCTGCGGACGATCGAGAGGGCAGGGGCAGCGTCTCGCCGCCGATATGTCAAAGGACGTTTCTCGGAAAGGAGAAATTGCGATGTCCGTCGATCGGTGGAAAGGGAGTGTGCTCCTGCTTTCGGCGGCGCTCGCCCTGGGGGTGGGTCTGGCCGGAGCCGCGGAGGCCGCGTATCCTGACCGGCCCATCAAGATGATCGTCCCGTGGGCGGCGGGTGGCGACACGGATGCCATTTCCCGGGTCTTCGCCAGTGCGATCGAGAAACAGCTCGGGCAGCCGCTGGTCGCCGTAAACGTGGGCGGTGCGTCGGGAACCGTGGGGGCCCGCGAGGCGAAGAACGCCCCCAAGGACGGGTATACCATCGTGTCCCTCCACGACTACATCCACACCACCTACCACACCGGCGTGTCCGATCTGACGTACAAGGATTTCGAACCGATCTGCCTGATGACGTCGACCCCGAACATCGTCGCCGCCTACGGCAAGGCGCCCTGGAACACCATGAAGGAACTGATCGAGGACGCCAAGAAGCGGCCCGAGCAGATCACCGTGGGGGTGAGTTTGGGCTCCACGAGCCATTTCTTTCCGGCCATGATCGCCCAGGCGGCCGGGATCAAGTGGAAGTACGTGAGCTACGAGGGGACGGCGCCACGCATGACGGCCCTCCTCGGCGGTCATATCATGGTGGGCGAGACGAACCTGACCCAACTCGACAAGGTGAAAGCCGGGCAGCTGAAGATGCTGGCCATCGCCACCGATAAGCGGTCGCCGGAAGTTCCGGAGGTCCCCACGCTGACGGAGCTGGGGATAGACGTCCAGTATGGGGTGAATCGCGGCTTGGCGGCCCCCAAGGGAACGCCGGAGCCGGTCCTGGCCAAACTGGAAGATGCCTGCAGCAAGGCCGCCAAGGATCCCGCCATCGCCGAGACCATGAAGAAGCAGGGGACGGTCGTGCGGTTTCTGGGGCGCAAAGACTACCTGGCCTTCTTCGAGCGGGAAGACAAGATCAGCGCCGATCTGGCTCAGGCCCTCGGCTTCAAACGAAAGTAGGGCCGGCGGCGTGCGTGGGGACATCCGTATCGGGCTCGGCCTGCTGGCGTTTTGCGGCGTCATGTACTGGCAGGCCGGGCTCGCGCCCTCTCCCCCCTTCGTGCCCTACGGGCCGGCCTTTTACCCCCGGGTGATCCTCGTGGTCCTGGCGGGTTTGGCCCTCTGGCTGATCGCAGAGACCTGGAACCGGGGGCCAGCGGCTTCCGGCGCCGCATCCAAGCGAGCCGGCCAGCCGCCGGATTACCGGCGGGTGGTGCTGGGGTTCGCCATCTTCCTGGGCTATGTAGGGGGGCTGAGCATCCTCGGCTACTGTGCGGCCACGTTTCTGTTCGTCCTCGGGATGAGCTGGGCGCTCGGTCCCCGGCGGGCGGCCGAACTGCCGAAGCTGCTCGGCGTGGCGCTTGGAACCACCGCGGGAACTTTTCTACTCTTCGAGAAGTACCTGCACGTCTTTCTCCCGCGCGGCATCCTCTTCTAACCTGCCGAAGGATTCCCATGGAGCACTTGCTGACCGCCCTCGGAACCCTGCTGCAACCCGGAGCCCTCTTCGCCATGACCGCCGGTATCGTGGCTGGCGTGGTGGGAGGGGCCATTCCCGGCATCACCGTGACGATGGCCATCATCCTGACGCTCCCCTTCACTTTCGGAATGCCTCCGCTGGAGGGGCTGGCGACCATGATCGCCGTCTTCGTGGGCGGCTCGTCGGGTGGCCTGATTTCCGCCTGTCTTATCGGAATCCCGGGAACACCCACAACCATCGCCACGACCTTCGACGGCTTCCCCATGACTCGCAACGGCGAGCCGGGCCGGGCCGTATGGCTGGGCATCTGGGCCGCGTGTATCGGAGGGGCGCTCGCGGGAATTCCACTCGTCGTCGGAGCAACTCAACTCGCCCTCCTGGCGATGAACTTCGGTCCGTGGGAGTATTTTTCCCTGTTCATCCTCACCCTGTCCATCGTCGCCAGTCTGGCCGAACAGTCGTTCGTCAAGGGGCTGATCTCCGGAACCTTCGGTCTGTTTGTGACCTGCATCGGCTCCGACCCCATGATGGCGGTCCCCCGGCTGACCTTCGGGTGGGACTTCCTCCGCACGGGCTTCCCGTTCTTGCCGATCCTCATCGGACTTTTCGGGCTTTCCCAGATCATGAGCGACCTGGAAAAGACCCGCGGCGGGCAGGCGGCGGGCGGAGTGGGCGCGGGCGCCAACCTCACGGTGTCCCATCTTGCTGTCATCCGCGAGATCTTCGCACAGCCGGTCAACCTCATCCGCTCGACCCTGATCGGCCTCTGGATCGGGATCCTGCCGGCGGTGGGGGGCAGCGCGGCGAACATCCTGGCGTACGACCAGGCCAAGAAGGCCTCGAAATACCCCGAGCGCTTCGGCACGGGGATTCCCGACGGGATCATCGCCTCGGAGTCGGCTGCGAACGCCAACTGCGGCGGCTCCCTCATCACCATGATGGCCTTCGGCATCCCCGGCGACGCGGTCACCGCGGTCATGTTGGGCGCTCTGATCATCCACGGGATCCAGCCCGGACCGCTTTTCGTGACGACCAACGCCACCATCGCCTATGGGATGTTCGCCGCCTACTTCCTGGCCCACCCGCTGATGGTCCTCGTCGAGTGGGCGATCCTGCGCTATGCCCTCAAGGTGGTCAGCCTGCCGCTGCACATCTTGGCTCCCATCATTCTGGTCCTGTGCGTGGTCGGGGCCTTCGCGCTCAACAACATCATCGAGAATGTCTGGACGTTCGCCCTCTTCGGGGTGGTGGGCTATCTGATGGTGAAAACGGGCTTCCCGCTGGCGCCGATGATCTTGGGGGTCGTCCTCGGCGACCAGATCGAGACCAACTATATTCGGGCCATGATGACCGATGCGGACTGGACGCTGTTCTTTTCCCGTCCGGTATCCGGCGTCATGCTGGCCCTATCCGCGCTTTCCTTTGTCTACTCCCTCTGGCAGCGGCGTCGAGCGGCCCAGCGGATGGACAGCCAGGTCCCGGCCTCGGACGAACCGGACTTCTGAGCGATCACGTCCGAGATCTCCGATCGGGGGCGCGGCGCGTGCAGCAAGTTCACCTGGCGCGTGGACTCCCGCATCGCCATCCATCGTGGGCCGCGCCCGGTAGACCGAAATTCGTTTCCATTCCACGCCCCGCACACACGCCGATCCTCCTCGTACCGAAAAGGTACCGGACACTTTAAGCTCGCTAAGTGCTTAGATTGGCACGTATCCAGAAGGGCTTTCTGGTCGGTCGCGCTGTTACCCCTTCATCGCGCCGGCGATCAGGCCCTTGATAAGGTGCTTCTGGAGGAACGTGAAGAGGATGGCGACGGGGATAGTGCTGATCTGATAGGAATTTGCTTTTGGCGTTAAGAGGTACCGGACGCCTTAAGCTCTCTCTACCCGCGCGTGCTGTGCCTCGCGCCCGCCGACGGGTGAAGCTGCTGGTTGGGCGGACGGGTTGCGACTGTCCCGCGATGCGACTCACACCAGAGCAGTTCTGCTTTCTTGGTCCGCCGCACGTCTATGCCGCGAGCATTGCACCAGCATTACAACTCCAGGGTGCGTTTGGAGTGAAACTGTCGGTTGCTTATTCGACCCAAGCAGTTACTCCCTGTAGATACCACGTTCATCCCGACAATAGTTACCCTCTGGTGTCTTTACCACGATGCAGTAGTGCGGCTGACTTACAGGATTTTGCTCTAAGAACGCCTTGGCAGATGCTGCATTGGGTCCCTCATGAATGCGGTAAGTAATCGCTGCACCCATCCTGTTCTGGCGATCCTCAGTACGAAACGTTACTCTGCCCGGGAGACGGACCGTGACGACGAGGGTTCCGGCGATGAAATCGTGAAGTGCGCGGCGCTTCTTGTTGAGGAGGAGGACCACCAACTCGCTCCATAACCATGCTTGGGACGCCCAGTAGGAGGTAATGAAGACAAAGCTACGCTTTTCCAGTTCTGCGCCGCGCTCCGACCAGTTCATGGAGGACCACTCAGGCCCCGTCCACGTCGCTAGGACATAACTGACAGCGATGAGGTAAATGAGGTTTAGCCCGATGTCGACAGAACTCCTGAGCCAAGCATGTTTGGGCGCGATCGGACTGCCGTCAAGGCGCGTGACCTTGACACCTGCGACCATCTTCCCAATCGTCTGACCCCAGCGAGATAGGAAATATACCGGATAGCCGACGCAAAAGACTGTTATGAAGAGGTAGCCGACCATCGCGGCTGGAATCGATTGTCCTTGCAACCCGACTTTGACAGATCCTCGTACATTCCGAGGGGTGGTTCTCCGTAGATTCGGTTAGTTACAGGCCGTTTCTTGCAATTTTGCCTCGTACATGGATTCCGAAATTCCCGTTGACATCGCGGGAGTCCGGTGCTACTCCT
>JAKPQH010000133.1 GCA_029580855.1 bacterium
TGGCGGTGGCCGGTGATCCGGGAGAAGCCATTCTGTTTCGCCCATCGCCCGTTGCCGTCCATGATGACGGCGATGTGCCGGGGGAGGTTTCCGCGCGCTTTCAGGGCGGCCTGCTGTTCGGCGTCTGTCAACGTGAGATCGCGCTCCTCATAAAGGCGGGACACGCAACTGAGATGCAACCTGCAGAACAGGGTTAACTACATAATATCAGTTTTTGGCGGGCGCATTCAAACTGATGGAGGCGCTGCGGCTTCGGCGTCACGTTTCCCCATCGCGATGCCGCGCATGAGCAGGAGCTCCGCCGCGATGCATGCCATGGCGGCGAGGAAAAACGGCACCGCGAGCTCCGTGCCGATGCGCGCCGAGATGATGTCGTCCGCCGGTCGGGCGCCCAGTCTGGTAAGCGATCTGAGTCCGACGGCGCCGGCGAAGGCTCCCGAGGAAAGCCGCTGGAGTTCCGATTCATCGCGGTGCAGGTTGACCGCGATCATGTCGGTTACGTTCCCGTCGGCGGAGATGCTCCAGCACCCGCGGGGAGTCAACATACCGAGATCGAGGGAGGGAATCTCGTCGCCGGCAGGCACCACCCGTCTCTGGAGGCCATCCGGAGCCGTGAGCATTATTGTTTCCCCGGCGGTGACGAGCGGCCGTCTCACGGAGGCTCCCGCCGGGTATTCCCCTGCAACCGGGGACGTGCGCGCCAGCGAGTGCACGAGGTGGTGCATCAGGGGAACCACCACGCCGCGGTAGGCCAGATCTCCCCACTCCGGAGAAAGGCCGGCGGTGAGAACCATGCCCCGGACGGGCTCCTTTTCGCCGCGCACCAGCCACGGGTCGCCGGTGGTGAACGATACCACGCGGTGGGCCGTACCGCCGGTCAGACGGGCGAAGGTGAAAAACCGCGGCTGACTCGCTCTGGCGGAGGAGCTCAGCAGGCTGGTCAGGACGGGGTCGGATACGCTGCGGGAATCCAGCGAGTAGTACCCGCCGGTGCCCGCGGAAAGGGTGGA
>JAKPQH010000134.1 GCA_029580855.1 bacterium
CTCGATATTCACCCGCCTCAACCAATATAATGGGCCGGTACGCCGACGAAGGAGACGTCTTGAGCAGGATAATACTGGTGAGGCACGGCCGTACCGCGTGGCACGCCGAGGGGAGATACGCCGGAACGTCGGACGTCGAGCTGGATGAGGCGGGCCGGGAGCAGGTCGCGCGCGTCGTCGGGGCGCTGGGCGGGGTGGAGCTCGCGGCGATCTTCTCGAGCCCGCTGTCGAGGTGCTACGATCTGGCGGCCGCCGTCGCCGCGGACCACGGCATGGAGGTCATGACCGACGCCAGGCTGGGGGAGATCGATCTCGGCCGGTGGGACGGGGTGACACTCAAGGACATAGTGGAGAAGGACGGAGAAATACTGAAGAGGTGGACCGAAGACCCCTCCGCGGTGACGGTCCCCGGGGGGGAGTCCCTCACCTCGGTGCAGGACCGGTCCATGGCCTGGCTCGCCGAAACGACCGCCGCGCACCCCGAGGCCACCATCCTGGCCTCCAGCCACGGAGGCCCCATCAGGGCGATCGTATCGGCGGTCCTGGGGCTGCCCCTGTCCAACCTTTTCAGGCTCACGGTCGACCTGGCCTCGTTCACGACCATCAACTACAAGGGCGCGTTCTCCAACCTCGAGGAGTTGAACGACCGCTGTCACCTGGCCGGCCTCGACGCCCACACCTGGTTCTAGCGCCCCCGCCGCCGCGCGCGGGCGACGGGTTCGCGTCACGCGCCGCCCACGCTCTCCGGGCGGCGTCGCGACCCGCCTCCGGGCACGCGCCGAAGCCCCCTGAATGCGGGCGGGCGGCCGTTTTACGCTACAATGGTCGTGGGGACAGTCACACGGGTGGTCGCGGGGCGTAACGCTCCGAGGAAAGTCCGGACTCCACAGGGCAGGGTGCTGGATAACGTCCAGGCGGGGCAACCCGACGGAAAGCGCCACAGAAAAGAAAAGACCCGCCGCGCAAGCGAAAGGTTAAGCTGAAACGGTAGTGTAAGAGACTACCAGCGGCCAGGCGACTGGCCGGCTTGGCAAGCCCCACCCGGAGCGATGCCGAATAGGAGAGGAGCGGTGGCCCGCCGCGTTCGACTCTCGGGTTGGCAGCTCGAGGCCCGCGGTAACGCGGGCCCCAGATAGATGGCCACCACCGCCGCGAGGCGGCACAGAATCCGGCTTACAGGGTGGCTGTCCCCTTTCATTCGATGTCGGTGCGCGCCCCGATCCGCCGCATCAGCGCGGCCTCCGTGTCCACGTCCGGGTCCAGCCTGATCCTGATGTTGCGCCGGGGACAGGCGTCCGCGCACCGGCCGCAGCCCTTGCAGGAATCGGAGAACACCGGGCCTCCCGCCTCGACCCTGACGGCGCCGAGAAAGCAGGCGCGGGAGCACTTCTCGCACAGGGCGCAGTCGCCCACCGAGCTCATCACCAGGCCCGGCAGGCGGGTTATCCTGTCGGAGTACGCCCGGGGTCCGCCGCGCATGTCGGTCCTGAAAGTGCAGCAGCAG
>JAKPQH010000135.1 GCA_029580855.1 bacterium
TCTGCGCGAAGGGTACAGGGCGGTCTTCCTGGCCTGCGGCCTCCAGTCGGTGAAGGCGCCCCAGGTCAGGGGCACCGAACTGCCGGGCGTCATCGACGCGCTCGCTTTCCTCGGCGCGGCCAGGCGGAAGGTGAAGCGGGAGTTCGACCCGCGGGTCGCGGTGATCGGCGAGAGCCCCCTGGCGCTGGACACTGCGATCCTGGTCAAAGAAATGGGCGCGGAGGCGGCTTACCTGGTCATGCAGTGTCCGATGGAAGACTCCGGCCTGCTCGACGCGCGGGTGGCGGCCGCCGCCGACGCGGGAGTTACCTTTGTGCCCGGCCGCAAGATCGTGGAGATCGCCGGGGAAGGGCGGGTGGAAGCGCTGAAGACCCGCGCCGGTCCCACGGCACCATCCGGCGAAGAAGGCCCCGTGGAGGTCCCGCCGGTCATCGAGCTCGGCGCGGTGATCCTGGCGCGCGAACGCGAGATAGACCCCGCACTGGCCGGTTTCCTCTCGGGCTACCTCCGGCTCGGCGAATCCGGTCTGGTGCAGGTGAACTCGAAGATGATGACATCGAGGCACGGAGTGTTCGCCGGTGGCGACCTGGTGCGCGGCCCCGGCGTTATCGCGCAGGCCTGCGCGGACGGCAGGGCCGCCGCTCTGGCCATCGCGGATTACCTCGGCGCGCCAACGGCGGCCCTGGGTCCCTCTCCCCGGGCGGACGCATCCGCCGGAGCGACCGGGAAGTCGTTCTTCGACAGGCCCGCCGCCTCCTGAGCCGGCTTCCCTCGCGGTGAGCGCCGGACTCCATGTTCAGCCCGACAGTGGAGCGGTTCGTTACAGGGGGCGGGCCGCATATAATAAGCGCATGAAGAAATTCACACTGGCGGTCGTGGCCGCGCTGTCGCTGACGCTGACTTCCACCGGGTGCGGCGGCGGGGTCAAGACTCCGGAAACCGACTACGCGGCGGCCAGGACGGTCGTTCGAGCGCTCGCGGCGGAAAAAGCGCTCGACGGGGTGGCTGTGGATGCGCTTGCCGCCGCCACCGCCGGCTCCGTCCCCCTCCAGCAGAGCATGGATGCGCTCAGCGCTCAGACCGGGGAACTCCTGGCGCTGATCGAGGAGGTGGCGGCGCTGCCGAGAGCGCGCGACTCCCATCTCGCCAGCGCCCAGGAACGCCTGAAGACCTACCTGCGCGAACGGGTGTTCCAGATCGAGTCGGCGCTGGGGGCCGCGAGTCCCCAGGAAGCGCAGGCGGCTTACGGCAGCGCGAAGGCGACCCTGGACATGGTCCGCGACGACGTTCGGGGGATGCTCTTCGCTTACGACCCGAAGCTGAAGAAGAGCGTCCCCTGAGGCCCGCGGGCACGCGCGTACACCCGCATCGCGTTCCCGGGGCCCGCGCCGCGAGCTTCCGGCGGCACCGGCGCCGCATGGTCGCCGGCGGAACGGGGCGTTGCGGTCTCTAAATATGGACGACCGGTTCTTGCCACTTGTTTTTTGATATACTTAGGCGATTTCCAGCCGGGGCCGCGCCGTACGCGGTCATAGGAATCACACACGAGTCTTTGTTAACGCAGGGCATTGAGAGAAGGAAGGAAGGGAGGATATGGAGATTCTCGACAAGAAACGCAGGGTGTTCGTCCTCGGCGGTGGCATCTCCAAGTTCGCGGCGGAGCGCGTCGACGGCAATATGCGCGACTGGATGAACGAAGCCGTCATCGAGGCTCTCGAAGACTCCGGGACCCGCATCGAGGACATCGAGCACAGTACGACCAGCTACTTCAGCGACCACTTCGACAAGCAGTTGAAGGCCGGCGCCATCTTTCACGATAACATCGGGATGTGCCCCAAGCCCAACGTGCGCGTCGAAGGCGGAGGCGGGACCGGCGGGCTGGCGATCCGCAACGCGTACGCCTACATCATGTCGGGCCTGTGCGACTCGATGATCGTGTTCGGCGGCGAGAACATGGGGCGGCACGTCCCCTCGTCCGTCGCGCAGCAGTTCATCGCCCTGGCGTCGGACACCGACTGGGAAGTCCAGGTCGCCGGGTTCTACATCGCCTACTACGCGATGATGATGACCGCTCACATGGACACCTACGGCACCAAAGAAGAGCAGTTCGCGACCATCAGCGTCAAGAACCACCGCAACGCCATGAGCAACCCCAAGGCGCACTACCCCATGGACATCACCGTCGAGGACGTGATGAACTCGAAGATGATCACCTACCCGTACAAGCTCCTCGACAACTGCCTCCTCTCCGACGGCGCGGCGTGCCTCGTCTTCTCCACCGCCGAGTGGGCCGAGAAGCACGCGAAGTCCTGGGGCGCCAAGCCCACCATCGAACTGGTCGGCACCGGCTGCGGGACCGACTTCATGCGGATGGCCGACAGGCCCTTCCCCGACCCGGGTATCACCCACTTCCGCGGAAAGCAGTTCGGCTCACAGCAGGCGTACAAGATGGCGGGCATCAAGCACCCCCGCGAGGACCTCGACTGCTACGAGGTCCACGACGCCTACTCCGGCGTGGAGCTCGTCAGCTACGAGGACCTGGGCCTCTGCAAGCCGGGCGAGAGCGGCAAGCTGGCCGAGAAGGGCGTGTTCGACCTCGGCGGCGACCTGCCCACAAACACCTCGGGCGGGCTCATCGGGTTCGGGCACCCGGTCGGCGCCACCGGGCTCGCGCAGGGCATTGAGGTTCTGCGCCAGCTCCGCCAGGAGGTCGACCCCAGGCGCCAGGTGGAGCTC
>JAKPQH010000136.1 GCA_029580855.1 bacterium
CGCCGCCGAGCACGCGGTCGCCGGCGTGGACGTCCATCACCAGGCTGGAGACGGCGGTAAGCAGTCCTCCCAGCTCCTCGGCGTCGAGCGCGCTCAACGTATTCAGCAGGGCGCTCGCCAGTACCTCGGACGGAAGGTTGAGCTCCTTCAGCACCACGGATACGATCCGCAGAATGCTGTTGGCCAGCGGCGGTATCGCGCCGACGATATTGGCGATCACAACCGGGTTGGACATCATCGCCTCGATCGAGCGCGCCGTCGACGCGGTGAAATAGTCGAGGGCGGCCGTCAGCGCCTCGCGCCCCTTGCCGAAATCCGTTTCCCTGAAAACGGTGTCTATCTGGGGATAGAGGGTCTCGAGCAGGTCCGGTCTTTCCCGGTGAACTCTGACCGCGAGCTCGGACCAGGCGTTGGCCGCGGCGGCTATCTGCGAGCCGTCCACCCTCGAAAGGTATCCCTCCAGCACCTCGGAGCGCTCCTCGGGGCTGAGCCCGTGCAGGTACTCACAAATAATTCTTATCACCCGGGCGATTGCCATATCGATATCCAGCGCCGACAGTACGGTCCGGCGCGTGAGCTCGGGATCCGCGGAGAAGGCGAGCTCCAGGGACTCGGGCTCCAGCCCCGCCAGGAACCGGCGGACGGCCTCCCGCGTGGCTCCGGCCTGCGCCTCGACGCCGCTTTCGGTCTTCTTGTCACTCAAGTCCCATCACCTCTCATCCCTCGCTTCTCCCGCCGCCCGGCAGGACCGTTCAAAAACCGGACCGCGGCGGAATACCCCCAGAGGGCCAGCGAGCGCAGGACGGCCAGGGCCGCCCGGCCCACCTCTCGCCCGTCGACCGCGACCATCGAATCCCTGACGAAATGCGGGTTCTCTTTCGCGGCGCCGTTGATCGCCCTCGCCAGAGCGTTCACCGTTCCGCCGAACAGTCCCGTGGCCCTACGCGACAGGCCGACCTTCACCGCCAGGGGACCGTACACCGCGGGCAGTTCGAAAAACGGCTCCCGCGCGACGCCGCCCACCAGCCGGTCGAGGAAGGCGTCCAGCAGGGGATCCGGGAACCCGTTGAGCTGCCTGCCCAGCTCCAGCGCCGCCTCAACCAGGTAATTCACCACTTCGGGGAGGCTGCTCGCCAGGCTCAAAGTAAGCTCCGGGTCCTCCCAGAGGATGGCGCGCACCGCCTCGCGGGCTCCGTCCGGATCCAGGGCAACCATGTTCGTCCTGATGATCTCGAGAAACGCGGGCGTGCGGATTATCTCGCGCATCACGCGGGCGCCGGCGCGCGGGCCGTCCGGCTGTTCCCGGCATCCCTGGTGTCCTTCCGGCATCACGGCTCATCCTCTCCGTCCGCTGGGCTCCCGCCCTCCGCCCGGGCCAGCGCCTCGCGCCCCGCCGCCACCAGCGGAGCCGCAACCTCCCGCATGAACTCCGGGTTGCCGCGCGCCACGGCACGCAGGCCTCGGGCCAGACCTTCGACCAGGCTTTTCGTTCCAGACCCTTCCTCCGCGGCCCGGGCCCCCAGTTGGGACGCGATCGACTCTATCGCCGAAACCAGGACGTCGGGGAGCGGCACGACCTCACCACTCGCCCCATCACCCGCCGGCGGAGGTCCGGACGTTTCCGGCCCCGCACCCCCCGGGGCCGTCCGGGACGTGCCGGACGGGCCGGTACCCGGAGCGGCCGGCAGTTTCACCAGAAGGGCCAGCGCCTGTCCCGCGACACGCCCGAGACCCCGGGTATCGATGTCCTCCACCAGCGCTCTGATCAACTGATCGAGGACCTCCGGCGGGAACGCCCCGGCCCGGAAGAGCGCCTCTTCGAGTCCGGCGATGGCGGTGTTGACGAGCGCCGGCACCGCGCTGAGCAGGCTCAAGAAAAATTCCGGGTCCTCGAACATCAGGGTGCGC
>JAKPQH010000137.1 GCA_029580855.1 bacterium
CCCGCTGCCTGCCTCCGGTCCCGGTCGCCGGCGCGCCTCGCGAGCCCCTCGGACCGGCGCCACGGCCATCCGGGTCGATCCCAGCGGACACAGCAAGAACCTTGCCGCCGGATTAGGGTCCTATGCGCCGCGAAGAAACTGGACGCCGTTTCTGTTATGATATCATGTCGTGCGGTGGAGATGAACCGCGGCCGTCAGACAGGCCGTGCCTGAGTGAAAGAGGGTGCCGACGATGCAATCATCTGAGTATTCTCTCAGTCATTTTTTAAGTCCAACGACGTTGGCGGGGGCGCTGATCTACGGCCTTGTCTTCTTCTTCATCGCTCTCGCACTGGCTACTGTTGTGCGGGTGCTCGCCAGGCGGACGGAGAAGCGTCTAACTGACGTAACAGCCCTTCGATTCGCCACTGCACTGACTCAGGTGCTGATCTATGGAGCGGCATTTGTTGTCTACGCCCACCTCATCCCCGAACTGCGTGCGCTTGGCACTGCCCTCCTGGCGGGAGTGAGCGTCGTCTCGTTGGTCCTGGGTCTGGCCGCTCAGAGTACACTTGGAAACGTCATCTCCGGTCTGTCCATTATTCTCTACCGGTCACTTTTTGTCGGAGACAATGTGCAGATCACTACACCGAAGGGACTCGCAACTGCGACGATTGAGTCGCTTTCACTTGGATATACGTTGCTGCGGGATTCGGACGGTGCTGAAGTCATCGTTCCCAACAGCGTGATGGCAAGCAACGTGGTCGTTCGGATTGGCCGAAGAGAAAGCCGGACGTAGGGGTATTGGCGTTGGCAACCAATTCCGTAAGCACCGCCTCGTCGATGCTGAACGGATAGTTGATAGGAATTTGCTTTTGGCGGCCGCGTGACGCTTCACCCGGCGCCGGCGCCGGGCGGACGCCGCCGGTCCCCCGCGGGGCGGTCAGGGAGCCGTCGTGCGGGGGGTCGGCGGCGACGGCGGGCTGGAGGCGGGGAAGGGTCACCGACCGAGGGGGGCAGGATCGTCTCGATGCCGGCGGGTGGCTCGATGAAAATCACCGGTTTTAGATATGCCAGTGGGCGGGATGAGTGCACTTCGGCATGTCGCCGGAGCTGGCGATAAGGCGGCGAGTGCGCAGCGGCCGGATAGCAGACCCGGTGGGTTTCAGCAGGGGTTTATTTTTCGGGATCGTTTTCGATAGCTGGAGCCCTCCAGGATCAGGATTTCGGAGTTGTAGACGAGCCGGTCGGCGGTGGCGGTGACGACCGTGGTGGAGTCGAAGATGGTTCCCCAGTCGGCAAACGGCAGGTTGGTGGTAAATCAGGGTTGATTTCCGCTCATGCCGTTGGCTGATGACTTGTTGAAACTTGTCACATCTCGATTAGCGATTAACTAATCCTTAATCGTGATGTGACACTATTCCTTAAATTTTTGCAACAGGAGGGTCGAGGCAACCCACATTTCATAGGCGACCACTATGATTTTGTCCGGTGTGGCGGCACCGTTCCGGATCAGTCACCCAGCTTGCGCAACGTCCATCTGAGCGTCTTCTTGACCGACTTCTCCGGCAGCAACCAGCCGAGGCCGACCCCCGCAGCGCACCCGGAGCCTTTCGCCGTTGAGAGGTCCAGTTCGCTCCGACCGTCGGTCCAGGAGTGCTCGCCGTGCAGGACGCGCTGCGTCCCGTCGTACGCGAGCAGGTCCTCGGGGATGTGGGCGAACACTGCGTGCGGGAAGTTGCCGAGCGATCGGACCTCGGCGGTGCCCGCGCAGTTGTACTCCACCCGTCCGTCATCGACCTTCTTGGCGGAGTAGGTCCAGGGGATCGTGAAGGTGTGCGTGGCGGCAGGATTGCCAGGGTCCATGGGGTCGCGGTCCGTGAAGAGGAAATGATAGCGGTTGTGGTTGGCGTACGTCCTGAGCCTGACGTTGACCGGCAACCCCCCTCGCTTCTCGGCGTGCCACGTTTTCATCTCCGAGAACTCGTGACTGCCCATCCTCGAGGTGTATACCGTCTTCTTCGATCCGGTGAAGCTGTCCTTCAGCTCGACCTGCACGCCCCACGCGGTGTAGTAGCGGATCCCTTTCGGGCCGACCACCTCGTCCGCACGCTTCTCCATCCGAGTCTTGCCTTTCTCCAATCTCGCCTTCTGTTCCTCATTTGCACCTGGGGTGCCGCTCGGCCGCGGCTGGGCGATCATCTTCTCGATGGTCTCGAGCATAACCCTGAAGGGCTGGACGTCGCCGGCGGGCTGGCGCGCCACGGGCTTCGTCGTCGCTGTGAACCGGTAGTCGAGGGTCCCCGCGAGGTGCTCCTCCGTTGTAACGGTCATGTCGCCCGCCGCCTGAACGTCCTTCTTGTCGTGCCGAATCTGCTCATGATATTCGACCTCTAGTGCCCACCCGATCCGTTTGATCACGAGGTCCTTGGTGAACTCCTCGCTGGGGTTTGGCTCCCGAAGCGGGCCCACGTACGTGTCATCCGTGCGGTCACCCTGGTGGTCGGCCGAGATCCGGAACTCGGGACACCTGTCCTCCTCGTCCTTGCCCTTGTGGTTGTGGAGGAGGCCTTTCTTGATCTCGTACTTGCCTTTGGCGTCGGCGGTCGCCTCCCACTTCGTTCCGTCCTTGGGGTCGACGACTGTCACCTTGGCGCCGTTGGCGGGCTTGCGCCCGTCGGCGTCCTCGAGCCAGACCGTGCCCTTGAGCTTGGCGTAAAACCCCTCGATGTACTCCTGCGCATGGGAGAGTCCGTACTGCTTGGCGAGATCGAGGTAGTGCCTGTGGCCGATGTCCTTCTTGAGGCAGAGTGTGTCCTTGAGGTACTCCTCCATCATGGGGGTGGCTTCCTGGTCCCGGATGCCGATCAGCCCGAAGAACTCGCACGGCCTGCGGACGCACTTCTCGACCTCCGCGAGCCACTCGTCCACGTAGGGGTTGACGTCCAACGCGTGCTTGCCGCCTTTGACGAACGCGGAGCGGGGAAGCGCGTAGCTCTCGAAATCCCCCTCGATGTAGTGACCTTGTACCCCGGCGACCGTCCGGCTCTCCACGCCGACCCACAGCCACTTGTTCTCCAGATCGTTGATCGAGTAGCGCATCTGTTTGCGGACCCGATCCCGGATGATCTCGCGGTCGAACTTGTTTGCGACCGCTGCTTCCCAGAGGGGCATGCCGTAGCGCTGGACCCGGACGCAGACGGTGCCGTAGTTGTCACCAGCCTCGTCGAAGCGCAGGAGCATTCGCGCCCCCAGATCGACGGTGTAATCCCCCGACATCTGGGCGTCCTGCGCGAGGTCGCCGAAGAGCCTCTGGAAGTACGGGTTCCTCTCGCCGGCCTCGAGCGCGAGGGCGTTCGCCCTCTCGCGATCGGCAGCCTTCACCTGCAGCCAATGCACGTACGGCCCGACGTCGTGCTTCGAGACCGGTTTCGGCCTGTCGAGCTCGTCCCTTATCTTCTTGTTCAGCTTGTCGTACTCGGCCTGGAAGTCGGTGGCGCGAGCGAGCCAAGGAGCGCACAACAACCCGATGCAGGTGACAGCAATGCCGAAAATGCGCATGGCGACCTCACCTTTTCACGAGTTCGACCCTTCGATCTTTTTTGCGCCCCGCATGGAATCGCCGGTTTCGGACTCGGGATCGACGTTTCCCACCACGAAAAGAAAAAGGTGATAGGAATTTGCTTTTGGCGGCCGCGCGACGCTTCACCCGCCGCCGGCCCCCCGGGCCCGCCCCCCTGGGGCTGACCGGCCCGGGGGTACGCGGCGACCGGCAGCCCCCCGTCGGGGCGGAGTATCCACCGTACCCGTGGGCGCGGTCAAGCGGCGAAATGAGACCGGCCGCCGGCCCCTCGCCCGCCGCGAAGCCCTCGACGTGCCGCGTCAGGCCCGGGGGCCGCTTCGACCGGTCGATGATCGTCCCGGTGCGGCCGTGGTACCACGGTGCCGATGACCACCACGCCGGTGCTCTCTGCCTGCGCGCCCACACGCTTGATCTCTTCCTCAACTATTGGTGTGGCCGCGCTCATGGCGTCGGCGCCACCAACCAGATCCGGCAGGGACAGGTCGCCGCGGTTGAAGCCATCGCCGATCTCGCGAATCGCCTCGGTCATCGCGGCCAGTATCTCGGTAGGTGCTATGCTTGCCGCAATGGCGTTTCGGGCCGCTTCTGCCGAGGCTTCGGGGTCGTAATCCAGTATTGCCTTCTTCAACTGTTCGAGGATTGCGTTGGCCATAGTCTTTCTCCCTCCTTAGCTGGCACGGGTGACTCCCGCGTGCCTTCCTCCATGGTATAACCGGTTGGCGCTGCTGATTGCGCCCGCCGATGGTCCGCTGCCATTGTAGGTGTTGGCTTTGACGTGTGTAATAGCACAACCCGACTGGCGGTCGGCGCTACATGGTTGCGTCAATCGCGCCTGAATGCTCGGATGCCATGAGGTTGACTTGCCCCATCGTCTTGAGTCCTGGCGTTGCAGCCTGTCCGGGCTCATTGTGCTCCACATGAGGTGCGGTCGCATTCCAGTATGGCATGCATCAGCACGTTGGCGCCCGCGGCGAGCTCTTCTTCACGCGCCTCCTCCAGTTCGTTGTGGCTGATACCGTCCACGCAAGGCATGAAGACCATCGCGGTTGGCGTCACGCTGGAGACGTTCACTGCATCGTGCCCGGGACCGGAGACGATGTCGCGGTGCCTGTAGCCCAGTCGCTGGGCGGCCTCCCGGACCAGGCGCACGCAATTCTCGTTGAAGCGGGTGGGTTTGAGGTCAAGCACGCATTCTGAGGTCAGCTCTGTCCGCGTCTGCTCGGCAACCCGGACGATCATGGATTCGAACTCCCGGTGCATCTGGAGCAGCGTCGCTCCGTCAGGGTGGCGGAGGTCCACGGTGAAAAACACATGCCCGGGGATGACATTGCGCGAGTTGGGTCGGACGTCCACCAGGCCAACGGTCCCCATACCTGCGGGGGCGTGGCCCAGGGCGATGCGGTTGACGCCGAGGGTGGCCTGGGCGCAGGCGAGCATGACATCGCGCCGGTTGGGCATCGGCGTGCTGCCGGCATGGGCATCGGTTCCCTTTGCGTTCACCTCATACCAGCGCTGGCCCTGAGCGCCGGTGGCCACGCCGATGGTGATGCCCTCGTGGTCAAGGATGGGACCCTGTTCGATGTGCAGTTCAAAATATGCTGCCAACGGGTGCTCACCTACGCGGGAGTCGCGGAGATAGCCGATCCGTTCCAGCTCTCCCTTGAAGGTATGCCCGTTGCGGTCCCGAAGGGCATGTGCGTACTCCGTGGTGTAAATGCCGACGAAGACCCCGGAGGCGATCATGGTGGGTGGGAAACGGGAGCCTTCCTCATTGGTCCAATTGATCAGCTCCAGGGGTGAGGTAGTCACCACGCCGCGCCCGTGCAGCGTTCGCATCATTTTCAAGTCCGGCAAGCACGCCGGCGATGCCGTCGAACTTGCCGCCGGATGGCTGCGTATCCAGATGGCTGCCAAAGCCAATCGGCGCCAGACGGTTGTCGCGACCCTCCCTGCGGGCGAAGATGGTGCCGACCTCATCCACGGAGATCTCGCAGCCGAGGGCACGGCCCTGCGCCGCCAGCCAGTCGCGCGCCTCCTTATCGGCATCGCTGAGCGTGAGATGTGTGACGCCGCCTCCCGGGGTTCCGCCGAAGCGCGCCGTCTCACCGACGGTGGACCAAAGCCGGGTGCCGTTTACCCTGAGCGATTGCATCTTGCTTCCTTCTTGAGTCGGGTCCCATGCCGACCGCTGTACTATGTCTTATCGGGATGGTTGTGAGCAAGGGGTGACCCGAACAATTCAACGTTGCCTGACATGAAGTAATCCATTACTGGTACAATGCGGCATCGTTCGGGCCTGAATAAGGAGACGCTGATGAACCGGGAGAGGGTGAAGAGACCGAGGATTTTCTATGGATACTGGCTGGTGCTGGTTACATTCATCTTTACCTTTCTCGCGATAGGCTGCGGGTCGTTTGCTTTCAGCCTGTTCGTCACGCCGCTTCAGGAGACGCTGGGGTGGAGTCGCGGCCAGATAATGCTGGCGTTCACCATCTTCTTCGTGACGATGGGATTGGTCTCGCCGTTTGTGGGCAGGGTTGCCGACCGGCGTGGAGCCCGACTGGTCATCCCGCTGGGTGGGGTGGTCATGGGGTTGGGCTTCGTGGTGGTGAGCCGTATGTCCGACCTCTGGCTCTTCTATCTGGGATACGTTCTGGTTGGCTCCGGGGCCGCCGGCATGGGCCAGGTCCCCTGCAGCGTGGTCATCTCTCACTGGTTCAAGAAGCGCCGGGGCACGGCGATAGGGCTGATGGCGGCCGGGGTCGGGGCGGGAGGCATACTCGCACCGCTCATCAGCGCCATTATGACCAGCCAGGGCTGGCGCGCAGCCTACATGGCAATGGCGGTGATGATCTGGGCCCTGGTCATACCGCTGGGCTCTCTGGTGGTGCGCACGCGCCCGTCTGAGATGGGAATGTATCCTGATGGAGAGCCGATTCCTCCCGGCGCCGCGCTGGAGCCGCCGGCGGCGCTGAGCGGCATCCCGTTGAGCAAGGCAGCCACCACCAGCACGTTCATACTGATAGCGTTGTCTTTCTTTGCTGGCTCGTTTGCCAGCATGGGCCTGGTGCAGGCCCCGGTGCCTTTCCTGCAGGATATCGGCTTCCCTATTCTAACAGCGGCAGCGGCATTGAGCGCCGTGGGCATTGGCAGCGGATTGGGGAAGATAATCTTCGGCTGGCTCTGTGACAAGATGCACCCGCGGTTTGGCTGGGCAATCGGCCAGGCGATGATGGCCATATCGGTGGTTGTACTGCTTGGCATCAGTGCAGAGTCGTCCAGTGCGCCTATCTGGGCGTACGCCTTGCTGGCAGGCTTCGGCATGGGGGCGTGGTTGCCCACGCTTTCCATACTCGCCAGCAGGAATTTCGGACTGGCGTATTATGGCGCTGTCTTTGGCGCACTCAACCTGGTGCAGAGTAGCGGTACTGCCACCGGCCCCTATTTCGCCGGATTGATGTACGATGCCCTGGGCACGTATTACTGGACGTTTGCCACTTATGGCGTGATGTTGCTCATCGGCATACCGCTGATACTCATGGCGAGAAAGCCCTCAAGGATAGACTCCTGACAGGCTGGACCGATAGGGAGGACCGCGCTCCGGCATTTTGGTGATGCCGTATGGCATCCGGTTGTTGCCACGTGCCATGATTCGGAAATGGGCCGTAATTCGGACTGGCGCACGTTGTCCGCTGATGCTAGAGGTGATACGAATTTACTTTTGGCGGCCGCGCGACGATGCGAGGTGATGGCGGTGCCGAAACCCCCGGCCCCTGGCTCCCGTCCTCTGGGGCCAGCCGGTCCGGGGGCACGCGGCGACCGGCATCCCCCCGTCGGGGCGGAGTATCCACCGTACCCGTGGGCGCGGTCAAGCGACGAAAGGAGACCGGCCGCCGGGCGGACGCCGCCGGTCCCCCGCGGGGGGGTCACGGAGCCGTCGGGCGGGGGGTCGGCGGCGACGGCGGGCGGGGGCGGGGAAGGGCCACCGGCCGAGGGGGGCAGGATCGTCTCGCTGCCGGCGGGGGGCTCGCTGGAGGCGTTATCGTGCGCTCAGCCGCACGGCGATGATCCGCATCGCGCTGCCACACCCCGGACCGCGGAGCGGCTCGACGTCAGACCCCGGCCTGATGCGCCGGGCCCAGGCCCGCTGGGCCGCACCGGGGGCGACGTCACGGCAGGCCGCCATGGGACCGGACGCCGAAACGGATACCCGATCGTCCGCCTGCGCGTTCCGCCGGTTCCCCCGGCTCGCGTTGCTGTCCCAGCCGTCGGCGCGCCCCAGGGGCTCCCCCGCGTTCGGGAGGGGCGCGGGGCGCGCCGCCGGCCCCTCGCCCGCCGCGAAGCCCTCGCCGTGCCGCGTCAGGCCCGGGGGCCGCTTCGACCGGTCGATGCTCGTCCCGGTGCGGCCGTGGTACCGCACCGTCACCAGCGAGAACGGGGAGCGGCGGAGGTGGGGAGGGACATTCCCGAGGGCCCCCCGGTCTGCACGACCATGCGGCTGCCGGGGACGGCCGTCGGGGCCTTCCCCGCTGCGCGGACCCGCGTCGTCCGGGCCGCGGCGGCACCCTGGCTGCGCTTCCCGAGGCGCCGGTGGTCCGGCCGGCCAGATCCGCGACGCCTCGTCGGCGCGGTGACGCCGTCCGGGCGCTGGGGACCCGGGGCCCCGCCCGCACCGCCACCCCGCTCCGGGATTGGCGGAGGCGTTTCCACTTTCGCACCGTCCCTCATCGGATCGCCAACCTGGACAAGGACAAGGGACTGCGGTATCTCGGCCGGGCGTACGGCGATCCCCACGATGCGTTGAACGAGTTCGTCTCCAACGCGGCGGACGAGTACGCGCAGGCGGGATTGGCGGGGCGGACGATTCACATCCCGCTTCCGCCGGAGCGGGCGTACACCCCAGATCGTTGTCTCGGACGATGGACGGGGGCTGACACGGCATCGGCTGGAGGCCGTCGCCGGGTATCTGTGCGAATCCGAGAAGGACGTCCTGTTCGGAGCCGACAGGATCGTCGAGGGACCCGACCGCCCGCGTCAGCGCATTGTTTGCTTCCCGACCCGAAGGCGAGTGTACTCTGCCACCAGCGTGGAGTCGTCCAGCGCCTGCTCGAATTGGCACAGCCACTTGAGAACGTAGTCATCATCCAAGCTTTCTGCCTGCCGACGAATGACACCGGCTGCGTCTTCATGGTCCCGTATCCGCGTCGAGATGAGCTTGTAGATCACGAGATCTTCCGGGCTGCAGACCGAGATTGGAGCACCCGGTTCCACCTCGGCAATGCGCGCGCGCCGGATTGCTTCGACGTCGTACGGTGTGTCGGCCAATAGTAGATCCAGGCGGGTCCCCGCAGAGTCCTGGGTGAAGAGCATGGCCTGCTCTCTGAGGGCACGGAGTGGATCGGGAAGCAGTGGCGAGTAATTGGGTGTCAAGACGTTGAGCAATCGTTCCGCTTCGTCACGAACAAGAAGTATCTTGAGGTCAACGTCACGGGTGACGCGGGGCTCCCCCCAGACTGCGACCGCCACGCCCCCGATCACGATGGAGGGAATGTCAGCTTCCTGCAGCCGATTCTGGAGGTTCCGGATGGACTGCGTGAGGGTTTCCATACGTCTCCTGCCACTGCGCCAAGCGGCGCAGGCGAGCCTGAAGCTCGGCGAGGTCGGACGCGCGCTGCGGTCCAAAGAGAGCCGATGTTTCCCGTAACTGTGACTCGAACGTCGCCTGCAGCCGCAGCCAATGGCGGAAACTCTCCTGGGGAGTCATCCGGAAGGTCAGGCGCGCCTCGGCCTCGTCGATCTGTTTCCACCCTTGGCGCACCGCGCTCAGGTCGCGCATAACGTCCTCCCGCAGAATGATGGCGTATTATACCATCGCCAGCTCGGTATGCGTGCGGTTATCTCTCGGCCCTGTTTGGCCGCGATAGGCTCCAATCACGTCGACCGAAGCCTTCGAGCGCTCATCCCATGACCACTGTGCCTTATTCCTTGACACACCCCAGCCACGGGCGATAGCGTTTCCGCGATCGCACATCCCTGTGGACTCTCACGATTGTATATGGAGGGACTTCATGGACATCAGCAAGACGTACGCCCTTCACCTTCCCACGCGGATTCTCTTCGGCATCGGGACGGCCCAGCAGGCCGGGGCCGAGGCGGTGCGCCTCGGCGTCTCGCACGCTCTGGTGGTCACCGATGGCGGACTGGTGCAGACCGAGATTCCGGGCCTCGTGACAAAGGCCCTGGATGCGTCCGGCGTGAAATGGACACTCTTCGGCGACGTGGAGCCGAACCCCAGCATCGAGACGGTCATGAAAGGCGTCGGCGTCTACGCGCGGCAGGGCTGCGACGGCCTGATCGCGGTGGGCGGGGGAAGCCCCATGGACGCCGCCAAGGCGATCGGATTCGTCGCGACCAACGGCGGGGACATCCGCGACTACTTCGGCGCCGACAAAATCAAAAAGCCGCTCCCGCCACTGGTGGCCATCCCTACCACCTGCGGGACCGGCTCGGAGGTGACCCAGTTCGCCGTCGTGACCGATACCGAGAAGCGCGTCAAGATGGGAATCGGAAGCCCGCACAACATCCCGAAGGTCGCCATCGTGGATCCGTCCCTCCTCGCCAAGCTGCCGAGCAAGATGGTGGCCTCGACGGGGATGGACGCCCTGTGCCACGCCATCGAGTCCTACACGAGCCAGGCGGGTCAGTTCCTGACGGAAGCCTTCAGCCTTCGCGCCATCGAACTGATCGCCCGCCACTTGCGGCCGGCGGTGGCCAACGGAAACCTCGTCGATCTGTCCGGCATGGCCATGGCCAGCACGCTCGCAGGTCTGGGTTTCAACAACACCCGGACCACCTTGGTGCACGCGATGTCCCACGCCGTGACCGCGCACGCGCAGGTGCCTCACGGGGTCGCCAACGCCATCCTGGTGCGTTACGTCATGGAATTCAACCTCATCGGCGATCCGGACAAGCACGGCGATATCGCCGCCGCGTTGGGCGAGGATACCGACGGATTGTCGCCGATGGAAGCGGGTCGCCTGGCCGTGGATGCCGTGCGAGACCTGGCCGACGATGTCGGTATCCCGCGGACCCTGCGCGACGCCGGTGTCAGCGACACCCTGGTGGAGGCCATGGCCGACGGGGCCATGAAGTCCACTACGGGCACCGGTCTGAATCCCCGCCGCCCGACCAGGCAAGACGTCGTCGCCCTGTATCGAAAGGCGCTGGCGGGGTGAATTGAACGCAGCCGGATCTGCCCCCCTGCCACGGGGCATCCGAGGCACCCCGCAGAGGTGATCACGCGCATGCAACTGAACCGTCAGGCCATTGGTACTCTTTCCGAGCGTCCCGACCTCTCCATCGGGAACCTCGCGGCGGCGCCCGAGCGGGTCGTGCAGTTCGGCGAGGGCAACTTCCTCCGCTCTTTCGTGGACTGGATGATCGACGCCCTGAACGGGCAGGGCCTGTTTGGGGGACGCGTGGTGGTTGTTCAGCCCATCGAGCGCGGCGCGGTGGACCTGCTCAACACCCAGGACTGCCTGTACACATTGATCCTGCGGGGCCTCCAGAGTGGGCAGGTGGTCGAGCAGCGCCGGATTATCACGTCCATCAGCCGCGGGATAGACCCCTACCGGAACTGGAGTGGGTTCCTGGCCGTGGCCGAGCAGCCAGAGCTGCGCTTCGCCGTCTCCAATACCACCGAGGCCGGCATCGCGTACGTGGACGAGCCGCGCCAGTCGCAACATTGTCCGGCGTCTTTTCCCGCCAAGGTCACGGCGTTTCTCCATCGCCGCTTTGACCGCTTCCGCGGCGACCCGGGCCAGGGCATGGTCTTCCTGCCCTGCGAGTTGATTGACAGGAACGGCGAGCAGCTCCGCTCGTGCGTGCTCCGCCACGCCGCGGCCTGGGACCTCGGGCCGGAATTTTCGGATTGGGTGTCCAAGCATAACCGGTTCCTCAATACGCTGGTGGACCGCATCGTGCCGGGCTACCCGCACGAAGAAGCCGCTGCGCTCGCCCAACAGCTCGGCTACGAGGACCGGCTCCTCACCACCGGAGAGATCTTCCACATCTGGGTGATCGAGGGCGACGCCGAGATCGCCAGGGAACTGCCGCTGACACAGGCGGGCCTCAACGTCGTCTGGACGCCCGACCTGCAGCCCTTCCGCACGCGCAAGGTGCGCATCCTGAACGGCGCACACACCATGATGGCGCTCGCGGCCTTTCTGGCCGGTCTGGACACAGTCCGCGAATGCATCGAGGATCCGGTCCTCGGCGCCTACGTTCGCCGGGGCGTCTTCGACGAGATCCTGCCGCTCCTCCCGTTGCCCGCGCAAGAGACCCGCGCGTTCGCCGAGGACGTCATGGAGCGACTCGCCAACCCGTTCATCAAGCACAACCTGATCAGCATCGCGCTCAATTCCGTGTCGAAGTATCGCGTGCGGGTCCTGCCCTCGCTCCTCGAGTACCGGACCGCCTATCGCCGCGTCCCGACGGCGCTCACGTTCTCGCTGGCCGCGCTCCTCGCCTTCTACCGAGGCACAGAGATTCGGGACGGCGCCCTGGTGGCCACACGGGAGAGTGGTCCCTATTTCGTGAAGGACGACGCGCCCGTTTTGGAAGCCTTTGCGGATCAGTGGCGCGCGTTCGCGCAGCACGGGGATGTGCCTGCACTCTGCCGGGCCCTCCTCGCGCGCCCTGATTTCTGGGGCGAGGATCTGGCCGCGTTGCGGGACTTGCTCGAGGGCGTAAGCCTGCACCTCTCCCGCATTCTCCAGGTCGGCGTCCGCGATGCAATAGAAGTGCTACGCTCGCAGTAGTGACGACACTCGCCGCGCTCCGCGAGTCGCTTGCCAAATCTGAAAATCGCGGCCAGAATGTGACGGGCGTGACAACCATGCGAAGTGGACGATGAACGGGTTGATCTTTGTCGTCGAGGAAACACCCGAGTGTGGATACACAGCCCGCGCCCTCGGTCCGCCGATCTTCACGAAAGCCGAGACTCTGGATGATCGTCCGGGTCAGGTCCGCGATGCCGTGCGATGCCATTTCGACGAGAGGCAAGCGCCGAAGGCGATACGACGTCACGGCGGCGGCGAAGAAAAATCATTGCGGGATGAAGCTGCCCTGAAATCTCTCCGGCCATCATCTTGTCCGCGCGCTGAGGGCGCTGGGATGTCAGGCAACCAGACACACTGGGAGCCATCTCCGTCTCACCACAGCGGAGCACGGGGACACCCCATCACAAATCCGCAGCACGGCTCTCTTCGTATGGGAGGACTGGCCTCTCGCCTGGCCAACCCCGCAAAGCATTTGGACATATCCCGCGATGATCGTGTCTCGACACCCTTCCACCGGGAACAACCGATGGCCGTTTGTATCTTCTGGTAGTGAACGCGGAGTGGTGTTTGGCCGGAGGACGCGATGCAGGTAGCCTTCGAGCAAGTGGACGTGTTTACGGACCGGCCTTTCGCAGGCAACCCGCTCTGCGTCGTGCCGGACGCGAAAGGCCTCGCCACGGCGCAGATGCAGGCCATCGCCCAGGAGATGAACCTGTCCGAGACCACCTTCGTCCTCCCGCCGACAGATCCGCAGGCCGCGTACTGGATGCGGATCTTCACGCCGGCCAAAGAGATCCCGTTCGCCGGGCATCCCAGCGTCGGGACGGCGTACGTGATGGCCGCCGCCGGCCGGCTCCCCCTTCGAGCGCCGCTGACGCGGATCTACCAGCAGGTCGGCATCGGCACCCTTCCATTGGATATCGAGGTCGCAGGCGGAAAGCCGGACCGCGTGATCATGACCCAGGGCGCGCCGACCTTCGGGGCCGTGCTGCGGGACTGGAACCCGATCGCCGAGGCGCTCGGCGTGGACGAGGGCCTCTTGGCGCGGTCGACGCTTCCGGCCCAGGTCGTCTCTACGGGACTGCCGCATCTCTTGGTCCCCCTGCCCGACCTTGACACTGCCGGTCGCTTGCAGCCGAATTTTTTCGCGCTCGATTCGCTTCTTCAGTCCTGCGGCGCGCTCGGATGTTTCGCGTTCTGCCTCCAGGCCGCCGCACCGGACACCCTCGCCCACGCCCGCATGTTTGCTCCCGGCGCGGGGGTTCCGGAGGACCCCGCCACCGGCTCTGCCGCGGGCCCCTTGGGCGCATACCTCGCGGTCCACGGGGTATTGCCAAAAACTCAGGCGACGTTCACCCTGGAGCAGGGTATCGAAATGCGGAGACCGAGCCGGCTCTGGGTGGAGGTGCTTCGCAACGCCGCCGGAATGCCGACGGCGCTCCGGGTGGGCGGAACAACGGTCCCGGTGATTCGGGGTACGATCGAGGTGCGGTAGGAAATACAGCAGGGGAGCAGAGGGGCTGAGGCGCAGGGGAGCGGCGAGCTTTCCGATTAGTCAACTCGTCAATTCGTCAATGAGGAAAAGACGGGGATGTGGGGAGTAGAGTGCTGATGCCTGCGATTGAGCGGTGTCCGTGGGCCAAGACGGATTTGTCGATTGCGTATCACGATACCGAGTGGGGCGTCCCGGTCCACGACGATCGTCTGCTGTTCGAGTTCCTGGTGCTGGAGGGCGCGCAGGCCGGCCTAAGTTGGGAGACCATCTTGAGGAAGCGGGCAGCGTATCGGGCCGCATTCGATAACTTCGAGATCAAGACCGTGGCTAAGTACGGCAGCCGAAAAGTGGAACAGTTGCTCGCGAACTCCGGCATCATCCGCAACAGGCTCAAGATTGCTGCCGCCATCATCAACGCTGGCACCGCGCTCGATGTCCAGAAGGAATTCGGCAGTCTCGACGCCTACCTGTGGTCCTTCGTGGGCGGACGGCCGCGGGTCAATCACTGGCACTCGGCAGCCCAGGTGCCGGCGCGGACGGCCGAAGCACAGGCCATGAGCCGCAACCTCCTCAAGCGCGGATTCCGCTTCGTCGGCCCCACCATCTGCTACGCCTTCATGCAGGCGGTCGGGATGGTCAACGACCACCTCGTCTCCTGCTTCCGCCACGCCGAACTCTCCTGCCTCCGCTGAGCCGCCGAACACCGGACTGCATTGATCCACAGATTACACAGATTGCGCAGATTCTTCCGGAAAGAATCCTCGTGAAATCTGTGTAATCTGCGAAATCTGTGGATACATCGGGCCTACGGCCCCTTCATGGTTGGTCTCGCCTTGGCGCCTTGTGACTTGCGACGCTTCCAAAAACCGCGTAGAATGCCGCGGTTCGCGGGGAGATGCATGAGCCACGACCGTTACCACATCGGGATCGACGTCGGCGGAACCTTCACCGACCTGGTCGTCTGCGATCGGGCCGACGGTGCCCTCACGCTGCACAAAGTGCCCACGACCCCCCACGACATCGCTTCCGGTATCTCCGCGGCGCTTCGCAAGAGTGGTGCGCCGGCCGCCGAGATCGCCGAGATCGCCCACGGGACGACCGCGGCGACCAACGCCCTGCTGGAGCGGAAGGGCGCGCGCACGGGCCTCGTGACGACGGCGGGGTTCCGGGATCTGCTGGAACTCCGCGACGGCGCACGGCGGCCCTTGCGCGGATGGCAGCCGGCTTTCGAGCCGATCGTCCCCCGCCACCGGCGCTGGGAGGTCTCCGAACGGATGGACCCCTCCGGGAACGTCCTCCAAACGCTGGCCGAGGACGAGGTGGCCGGCCTTGTGGCCCGGCTCGTCCAATACGAGGTCGAGGCGCTGGCGATCTCCTTCCTGCACGCGGACCGTAACGCTGCCCACGAGCGGCGCGCCCGCGAGATTCTCCAGCGCCTGTGGCCCACCGGAGCACTGGTTCTGGGGAGCGAGGTCTCCCCGTTTCCCGGCGAGCGTCTGCGGACCGCCACCGCCGCCCTGGCCGCCTACCTCACGCCGCTCATGACCCGGTATGTGGACGGATTGGAGCGCGTTCTGGCCGAGGCCGGGATGTCGCCGGTCTTTCGCTTCATCGAGTCCGCCGGGGCCTCCCTGACCCCGGAGGAGGTCCGCCGGTCGCCCGTGCAAACGATCCTCTCCGGGCCCGCCGGCGGCGCCGTCGCGGGCGCCGCCCTGAGTCAACTCTTTCGCCTGACGTCGGCCGTCACGGTGGACATGGGAGGAACCAGCTTCGACGTCACGACCCTGCACGAAGGCCAGCCCCAGCTCCGGACCGACCGCACCCTGGAGTTCGGGCTGCGGGTCGCCGTTCCGTGCGTGGACATCCAGACCGTCGGCATCGGCGGGGGGAGCCTGGCCTGGCTGGATGAGTCCGTCCCCGGCGGCCTCCAGGTCGGACCCCAGAGCGCCGGCGCCCTCCCCGGCCCGGCCTGCTTCGGGCGGGGCGGACGCAGACCCACCGTCACCGACGCCAGCTTGTTGCTGGATCGATTGGTCGGCGACCGGACGGATCTTGGCCTTCCGCCCCTCGACTCCAGGGCCGCCGAGCAGGCCATGGTGGCGGAGGTATGTTCGGGATTCGGGATGGAGCCCAAGGACGCGGCCAAAATGGTCCTCGAGGTGGCCGAAGCCGGGATGGCCGCCTTCGTCCGGGGCCAGCTGATGACACGCGGGATCTCGCCCGACAGGACCACCCTGATCGCCTTCGGCGGTGCGGGACCGGTGCATGCCGCTCCCGTGGCGCAGCGGATGGGGCTCAAGCGCGTGGTGGTGCCGTACCTGGCCGCGGGGTTCTCGGCGCTCGGCTGCCTCTTGTGCCCACCCGCCCAGGTTGCGCTGGTGGCCGTCAACGAGCGCCTGCTCACCCTGTCGTCTTCCCGTCTGCGCGCGCGGTGCGCCGCGGCGTTCCCCGCGGGGGATGGCGGGCACCTGCGACTGGCCCTCATCCTCCGGCGCAGCCAGAACCCTCACGAGGATCTTCTCTTGATGCGGGACGCCGAGGAGTCCGGGGAGGCCCTCGTGCGCCGCTATCAAACCTTTGCGCAGCAGGCGTACGGTGTTTGGCCCGCGGCGGAGACCATCCGTGTCGTCCGCCTCCTCGCGGTGTTGGAGCGCGGAAACAGCAGGATCGCGCTCGGCCCCTCCCTCGAAGCCACGTTCCGCCGCCGCCAGGAGCGCCAAGCGGTTACAGCCGATCCCGAGCGGCGGTCCACTCTCGGAAGAACGCCCTTGGTGCCCGTGGAGTCCGTCCCCGTGGGCCGCGAGGTTTCTGGCCCGGCACTGGTGGTCCTTCCGGGCGCCAGCGCCTTTGTGCCTTCAGGCGTGCCGTATCACGTCGACAAATGCGGGAACCTGATCCTGGAGATCGATGCATGATCCCCGCATCGTCCGCGGCTCGGCCTTCGAGCGCCGTGGTGGTCCTGCGTCTTCACCTGGAAGAGGCGGCGGCGGCGATGGACGCCACCTTCCGCCACGCAGCCGCCTCGGCCAGCATCGGGCGCCACGGCAACACCGCGGCCGGCTTTTACACGGCAACCGGCCCGCTGCTCCTCGGCGGCCGCGAAAGCCACCCGCTTCTGCTCGAAGCCTCGGCCGAGGCGCTCGCCTTCCTGGTGAACCGCCACGGGACCGGCGACCGTCCCTTTGGCGCCGACGAACTGTATCTGACCAACGACCCGGGCTCCGACGCCGCCGGGGTCGAGGACCTGGTACTGGCCACACCCATCGTCCGGGACGGGCGACTTGCGGCCTTTGTCGCCCTGACGGCCACTCATCCCGGTCTCGGGCGGGCCACCCTGGCTCCCGTGGACCGCCTGCGGCGAGAAGGGCTGATCCTGCCGTGGATGCGGATTGGCCGCCTCGGCCGCGTCCACGAAGAGACGATGGACCTCCTGGCCGTGAATTCCGACGACCCCGCAGAATTCCGCGAGGATTTGGCGGTGCAACTCCACGCTCTCGGTCAAGGTCGCGCTGCTCTCGAAGAGGCCCTCGATCGGTTCGGCGAGGACAGCCTTCACGAATTGGCGGGGGTGGCGGCCTCCGGCGCACAGCACGCGATGCGCCAAATCCTCGGAAAGCCGGAGACCGAAGAGCTCGTCGGGCGCGCAGCGCCCTTCATTGCCCACATCCGCCGCGACGCACCGCTGCCCCGCGTGCGGATCGAAACCGTCGCGGAGGCCCGGAACCACGGCGTGACGGCCGCCCTGGCCCGAGCCGCCGTCCGAGCCGCGCTGCGGGAAGTGGTGGCGGTGGAGTCGCCGACCCTGTCGGTCCTCGGCGGATTGGCGGACGCCGTTACCATCGAGACCCGCCTGGGACCGACTCCTCCGTCCCAACCGACAGGCGAGGCCCGGTTCGTCGGAGCGCAGCTGGTCGCCGACGCCGTCCGAGCCGCCGTCGCGGGCGCGCTCCCTCATTTGACGCACGCGCCGGACGCCGCGTGCCTGCTCCTGGATCTGCGTGGCCAGCGGGATGACGGAAGCCAATACCGGGCGCGTCTGGGGCTTCCGGGCGGCCTGGGAGCGTCGGTCCTGGGCGACGGCCTGACCCACGGAACGTCCACCTTCTCGCCGTATCGGACGCACGGCATCGAGGACATCGAACGGGCTTTCCCGGTGCGAGTCGTGCACCTGCAGATCCTTCCCGACTCGGCCGGGCCGGGCCAGTACCATGGCGGCTCAGGCGTCTCGTTCGAGCTCCAGTTGCTCGAGGGGCGGGCCGAGGTCGATCTCCTTGTTCCGGGTCGGGCCATCGGCATGCAGGGCGGCATGGGGGGCAGGGATGCGCGCGCGCTGCACATGACGCTGCGGGACGGCACGCGCGAGATTCGGGGCCCCGCACGCGTTACCATCCGTCTCGAGCCGGGCGATCGACTGGGCGTCGAGAGCGCGGGCGGGGGCGGCTGGGGCATCCCCTTCCAGCGGTCCATCATGCGCTTGGAGGAGGATCTCGCCCGCGGCCTCGTCACCCCCGACCAGTCCCGTAATCGCTACGGCCTCATCCTGAGGCCCGGCAGCTTGGAGAAAGACGACCATCTCACCTACCGGGTCCGCCACTACCTCCTCAGCACCCTCGCCGTCGAGGACATCATCGCCGGCGAGGAACTGCTCGACTGATTCGGACAAAGTCGAATGGTCTCATAGTCGAATGGTCCATTTTGGCGAGACGGATTGACTTCGTCTCGAGGCCGAACTCACACCAGCGGCGACACTCCCATGGATCGCGATCGATCGTTCGACGGCACCGCTCCGGCCGGTACCAACAAGGACTTCAGGTACTCGCCCAGCACGATGGCAGCGGGATACAAGACCTCTTCTTCCATGGAGGCGTGGCGCATCAGCCTTGCCGCAAAGAAGGCTACCTGCGGCCTCCCCTCTCTGATCGCCTCCTGGCCCAGCCGCTCGACCGCCTTCCGGATCTGGTCGTGCTCCGCGAGCATCTCGGGCAATTCACTCTTTAACTGCTCAGCCTTGGCGACAAGCTCGGACATCCCTGGAGTGACCTTGCCCTCCGCCACCGTACGCAAGAGCCCGAGCCCCAAGAACACATTGTCGTCCTCGCGGCGAAAATGCGGACGCAGCAATGATTGCAACACACGAGCGGCTTCGCCGATCCGCCCGCCGATCCGAATGGCCTGATCCAGATCTTCCCGTAGCTGCTCGTGCTCTATTCTCAGCGAGTTCGGCATGGCCGGCAGCATGGCTATCCTCCCCTTGTTTTCGGTCCACAACGACTGCAGCCGCGTAGGACTGTCGCCGTCTCCTTCATGTTCACACCTTAGCCTGGATCGATCAACTGGGGATTTTCCCCTACAGCTGGTCACCTCGGGTCGCCCAATTGACAGCTCGACCAATTGACGGGTTGCCCCGCGCGGGACACGCGGCTCGCCTCTCGTCGCCAGGCACCCGGCACTCGCCACCCGTTTCTCCTTGCCCTTCTCCGCGCCGACGTACTAGCAGCCTGTCGGAGAAAAAAGTGGTTTAGGGCGCAGATTCGCTGCCCCGCCCACCGTCAGGGTGCGCTATAGTGCACGCATGAAAACCTTCAAACCGTATACACCCGATCAGCTGTTGCTGCTCCCGCCGGCGCTCCAGGACTGGCTGCCGGAGGGCCATCTGGCCCAGTTTCTCAGCGACGGGGTGGACCACGCGCTGGATCTCACGCCGATCCTCGCCACCTACGCGACCGGCGACGGCCGGGGCCAGCCGCCGTACCACCCGGCGCCGATGGTCAAGCTCCTGATGTACGCCTACTGCACCGGCACGCCCTCCGCCCGGAAGATCGAGCCGGCGACCGACGAGGAGATCCCGTACCGCGTGCTGGCGGCCAACCACCATCCCGACCACGACAGGATCGCCGCCTTCCGCCAGACGCACCTCGCCGCGGCGCAGCGGGTGGATGCGGCGGAGAACGCGCCGTACGGCCAGGGGCACCGCAGGGACGACCTGCCGGCCGAGCTCACCCGCCGCGAAAGCCGTCTCACCAAGATCCGCGAGGCGAAAGCCGCCCTGGAGGCGGAGGCCCAGGCCCAGGCGGCCGCCGCCAAAGCCAAGCGAGCGGCGCGGGAGACGGGGCGCAAGCCGACGGGCTGGCCGCCCCGGATCTCCGATCCCACCCAGGCCACACTGCAGCCCAAGGCCCAACGGCACGTCACCGACCCTGAGTCGCGGATCATGAAAGACGGGGCCACGATGAGCTTCGTCCAGGCCTCCAACGCCCAGGTGGCGAGGAACGCCGCGGCGCAGGGGATCAGGGATGGCGGACCAGGGCAAGGGGTACGCTAGGGCACCGTGGGCCGCCGCAATGGCCTGGCCATTGGGCACGAAAGCGTCAGTGCAAATGGCTGCGGCGGGAATCCCGCGTCGGTCCAAGAGGATGCCGTCGAGCACACTGCTCGATGAGCAGGAGCTTCAGTCGCCCATGCTGGCGACCACGGCATCCGCTCGCCGGGCCAGGTCGCGGAGTTGCTCGTCCGGCGCCGGCCGATACGGCGACGCCTTCTGCACGACGACGAAGTTCGCAACCCCGGCCTCGCTCCGGAGCAGCTCCTGCACCTCGCGGAGCAAGACGTCGGATCGCAGCTTCCCGTTGTCCAGAGAATTGTTTCTCGTAAAGACGCCGAGGCCGCAAAGGAAGGCCGGATTCGTTGAGAGGTGTATTCTCGGATCAGGGCTAGAATGATACGATGGGGCCGCTCCCGTTCCTTTTTATGGGAGACGGCTGAGGAGCGCCTGCAACAGAGCGACCAGCGGCGGGAGGTCCGTCTGGATGGTGTCCCAGAGGATCTGCTTGTTGATCCCGAAGTATTCGTGAATGACAACGTTCCGCATATCGCGCATATCGGCTCAAGGGACCTCGGGTGATTCGCCTTGGATCGTCTCGGGCACCCGACTGGCTGCTTCGCCGATCACCGTGATGTTCCGGAGCACGGCATCCATGGTCTTGCGGTCGTGGGTGAACGCAAGATAGTCCATCGCGGCGGTGTAGAGTTGGATGGTGGTTATGGCATCGAGAATATCCTGGACGCGGATCCTCCAGTCTCTAGGCGACACGGACAGCCTCGCGGAGAATGCCGTCGCGGAGTGCCGGGTGCAGGGCGTCGGGGGTCGCGAGATCCACCGGGCAACCGAGAAGTTCACTGAGCGTCCGCCTGAGGCGGACAAAGGCAAAGAGGCCAACCCGGACAGAGGGGTCATAGTCGACGAGGAGGTCAATATCACTTCCCTCGCAGGCCTCGCCCCGCACTGTCGAGCCGAACACGCGGACTTCTTGCACTCCGTATTGCTGGAACATCTCGCGGTGGGCTTGCAGGGTGCGACGTACGTCTGTGGCGTCCATGATGGCATCTTACCCAAAACCCACGCTGACGTCAAAAACCATTACCGCAACCCGGTCTCGACCATCCGAGTGACCAACTTGCACACGATTGGACCGCCCTTGAGCGATCCGGTGAAATCCGTAGCCGTGGGCTGCGGTATGTTCGCATTCCCTCTGCGTGCATCTCCCGGCATAAAGTCGCCTCGCCCCTCATTCAAGCTCATGGGTTAGCAATCATGAGCGTCCAAAACCAATACCTGCTGCGATAGCCATCGGGCGAGTCCCCGAAAGCACCTCGCCTCCTTTCGCGCAGTGAGCACCGCAAAACGGAGATGACCTCCCACGCCCTGTCCAGAAACGGGGGTGGCGGGTTCGTCATACCCAAAGCTCTCGCTTGGCACTCCCCGTAAATCCGATCCTCCCACCACGAGGGCGCAGACGGTCACGGGGGCGTATAAACCACGCAACCCCAGGCATCGGCACTCTACCAGTGCGTGCGGGCCCACTTCGCCGCGTTCGAGGCAGCGTATCCCACCCGGTACCAGGAGCACTACGGCTTCTACCGGCCGGTCATCGGCCGCGTGGTCGAGAAGTTCCTCCTCTGTGGGGGCCTGACTAAAGGCTTCGCCCGGATCGGCGCCGCGAATCGTGAAGGGCGGGGGGGGCGGAATACCTCCGCCGCTCCCCGTTCTTGCTGGCGAAGGTGCGGTACCACGGCCGCACCGGGACGATCATCGACCGGTCGAAGCGGCCCCCGGTCCTGACGCGGCACGGCGAGGGCTTCGCAGCGGGCGAGGGGCCGGCGGCGGGTGAAGCGTCGCGCGGCCGCCAAAACCAAATTCCTATCACCTTTCAGCCGGCAACTGGTCGTCCCCGACCGCGCGCGCGACACCCCCGTCGAACCGTTGGCCTCCCCCGTACGCGATGCCCGGCGCTCGGCACGCATTTCCTCTTGCCCTTTTCCGCGCCGACGTACTAGCATGTTGTTACCCTCGTCGGGGATTTATGGTGAGTGAGATCTATCTGGATGTCGAGACGCAGCGGCTCTCCAGCGAGGTGCCGGGCGGCTGGAACAACATTCGGGCCTTCGGCCTCTCGGTCGCGGTGACGTGGGACGACCGGGCCGGATTCCGAGAGTGGCACGAAAGCGACGCCTCGCGTCTGATCGAGGAGCTGGCGGCGTTTGACCGCCTGGTGACGTTCAATGGGGTCCGTTTCGACCTCGAAGTGCTCGCTGCCTATGGGAACGTTCAAGTACTCCGGGGCAAGACCCTCGATATCCTGAGGGATCTCGAACGCCGGTTGGGGTTTCGGACCAAGCTCCAGGATCTCGCGCGGGCAACCCTGGGCAAGGGAAAGACAGGCTCGGGACCCGACGCCGTGGCCTGGTGGCGATCAGGCGACCCCGTCCTTCAACGGCGGGTCGTGGAGTACTGCCGGATGGACGTGGAGCTATTGCGGGATATCGTGGCGCACGGGCGACGCGACGGCTTCGTCAAGGTGCCCTCTTCGGGGAAAGATCGGACCGTTTACGTGGCCTGGGAGGCATGACCCGTGCGGTCTGCTCCAAAAGGCTTATCTGCGGATTTATCCCGCCGGGTATCCAGTCCGATGGGTGCGGCGCTGCGACGCACGGATCAACTCTGCTGATCAAGAATGCCGGGTGAGAGTCATGACAGACTTGTCGAGTCGATTTGACGAGATGGTGGCGGCTGCGGAGCGCCAGGGGTTGCTCGTCTTTCCGGGGTACGTTTCCGAAGACCTTCCCGGGGTCTGGTGGCAGGGTGATCCGGACGACTGGCCGGATTTCCTCGGCATCGCCAAGGCGGAAGGGATTCGGACCCTCTTCGTCGGTCGGGCGGTTCTGGAGGCGGAGGACCTCCAGGATCTGGCCGACTGGGTCGAAGAGAAAGAGGGGCCGGGGCACAGCAACGGCGACCGGGCCCGGCTGAAGACGCTGGAGCGATACATCGGCCTGACGGGCGAGATCCGCCTGGGATGGATCAAGGATGGGGTCGCCTTCCTCCTCCAGCAGCAGACCGAGTGGTACGCGGAGTTCCTCGACCTCATGCAGGAGGTCGAGGAAGACGAAGAGATGGAAGACTGATCCGCAGATTGCGCAAGTGGCACAGCGCGGCCTGAGGAGAACAAGAGACCGAACGACCTAATCCACAGATTACGCAGATTGCATCGATTTCAGGGGAAACAGAGAATTCTCATCGGGAAATCAAGAGCCTCCGAGTAGACCAAGATCATTCCAGGTCTGCCCACCTCATGAGATCTGTGTAATCTGTGAAATCTGCGGTCTAGTGTTCGGCGCGGTCTCGGATTCCGAGCGAGTGGCGGATGACAGAAAAGTTCACTGCGGACGAGATCAGGGTACTGCGGCCTTACGTAACAAACGTCGATCGCGCGGTCTTCGCCTTGCGGAACCTGCCCGAAGAGGTCGTGGCCGTCCTCTTCGCATACTACAGCCGAAGCCGCGAGAGTCTGCGGCGAAACCTCCTGAAGCTCATCCGCGACAACGACTTGGATCTGGAGAGACGCCCGACCTGGGCCGACCTCCAGGAGGATGATCTCGCGCTGGCAAGGCGGAAAGCCACGGAGTTCCACGAGAAGTGGGTGGTCGGCTACGGCCACGCCTCCGTGGCCGAGCACGCCGTGGCCCACCTGGCCGTCGAGGACGTGTCCATCGTTGCCAGCAAGGTGCTGGAAGACACCCGCCTGGCCTCCTTCACCGAGAAGTCCACTCGATACGTGGTCTTCGACCGGGACAAATTCTACCGCGAGCCGTGCATTGCCGCGTCGGCGCACGCGGCCCTCTACGAGGATACCTGTCGCTTTCTGCTCGACACCTACACGCGATTGATGGATCCGGTCGCCGCCGCCATCCGGGCCGAGACGCCGCGCGGCGCGCGGCAGACCGAGCGGGCATACGAGGCGGCGTGCCGCGCCCAGGCCTGCGACGTGCTTCGCTACATCCTGCCCGCCGCCACGCTGACCAACATCGGCATGACCGTCAACGGCCGCCTGCTGGAGCATTTGCTCACCAAGCTCCTGTCCCACCCGCTTGCCGAATGCCGGCGGATCGGGACTCTCCTGAAAACGGAATCCGAGCAGATCATCCCGACCCTGATCAAATATGCGGGGATCAGCGAATACCTGCGCGAAACGGCACACGCCATGGAATCTGCGGCGCGAGGACACCTGGCCGGCGTCACGCCCGACGAGGCGCCGGCCGTGGCACTCGTTCGCTACCCCGAGGACGCGGAGGACCGACTGGTTGCCGCAGTGCTCTACGGTTACGCCGCCCATCCGCTCGCACAGATCGAGGCGCGCGTTCGGACCCTCTCGCAGGAAGAGAAAACCCGCGTCATCGAGGAGTATCTCGCGCGGCGCGGGCCGCACGATCAGCCGCTTCGCGCCCTTGAGCACCTGACGTACACCTTCGACATCCTGGTGGACTTCGGTGCCTTCCGGGATATTCAGCGCCATCGCATGGTCACGCAGACCCCGCAGGAGTCCACGGCCGTCCACGGCTACAGCCGCCCACCGGAGATGGCTCGCTTTGGCCTGTCTGCCGTCTTCGACGAGTGCATGGCGCGCGCGCAGTCCGCCTACGAGGCCATCGTCCGCGATCTCCCCCGCGAGGCTCAGTACGTCCTTCCCCTCGCCTTCCGAAAGCGCGTGCTGTTTACGTGGAATCTGCGGGAGATTCACCACTTCGTGCAGCTGCGGTCCGGCCGGCAGGGGCACGCCTCGTACCGCCGGATCGCCCAGCAGGTGTACAGGGAGCTGGAACGGGTCCATCCGTTTCTTGCGAAGTACATCCGGGTCGACCTGGAGGATCACCCGCTCGCGCGACTGTAGGCTGGAGGCGGGGGGACGGCGTCGAGGCCGGGGGCGCGCCGCGTGGGTTTACCCGAACACCAAGAAGTGGAACCCCCAACCGTCCAGGTCCACGTAGAGGCCGGGCTCGCGCATCTCGGCGCCGCTCCGCGTGTAGACACGTGCCGTCAGGGGATCCGTGAGCCGCCAGGTCCGCCCGCCGAGGTCGTCCCACGGAACCCGCACGCGAGCCTGCGAACGGGCATCCGACAGGTTGACGACGACCACGCATCGGTCCGTATTCCTTCGCCAGCACCAGGCAACGAGGTTCATGCAGCTCTGGTTGTCCGGCCAGCCGGTTCGCTCGCAGAGGCGCCACTCCCCTTCGCGGATGGCGGGCGTATCCACGGCGGCGAGCAGGCGTCGGTAGAAATCCAGGAGCTGGTCGTTTGCGGGCTCCGCGGGTCGACGCCCGAGCTGGACAGGAAGTTTCATCCGCCGGCCATCGAGTTGCCCCTCGTGAAGCAGTTTGGCCCCCGGCAGCGTGAGAATCGTGACTGCCGCCGCCTCCCCCCTCCCGCCCGGGAATGTGGCTGCAGCCCGCGCCTCGTCGTGATTCTCGATAAACCGCACCAGCTTGTCCTGATAACCCAGATCGGCCAGCAGGTGCAGCCGGACCTGCTCGGCGAAGGCGTGCTCCAGCCGGTCGAAGAGCCGTTTGTCGTAGCAGTAGTCGAAGCCCTGTTGCATCAGCTCCCACTCCAGGTCCCAGTACGCCTCGGCCACGAACAGGAAATCCGGGTGGTCCGCTCGAACGGCGCGGATGACCTCGCGCCAGTATTCGCCGGCCGGGCCCGATCCCGCCCGCGGACCCCAGGTCTGTTCGAAGACCCGGGTGATGAGGAGCATGGCCATGTCACAGCGCACGCCGTCGCACTGGCCGGCGATCTCGCGAAGCGTCTGGACGGCGGCGCGCCGCAGCCCCGGGTGGAATGCGTTGAGCTGCAGCACGTCTTGCCAAGGCGGGAAGTACGGATCGCGCCCGCGCGCAAAGACCTTGCTGTCCGTCCCGTAAAACTCACCGGGGGCGCGGGCAAGGTCGGCGGCGGTCCCGCGGATAAAATAGTCCGGGTGCGCAAAGACCCACGCGTGGTCCGGGGCGACGTGGTTTGGGACAAAGTCCAGGAGCAGGCCCAGACCCCGCGCGGCCAGCGCCTTTCGCGCCGCTGCCAGAGCCTCCGGTCCTCCCAGATGCGGGTCGACGACATACCGCCGCACGCAATACGGCGAGCCCACCACGTCGTCCGCCGCGAAGTCGGGCAGGGTGCGGCGGAATTCCCCCTGTAGACGTGGATCGGAGCGGGCCGTGTCGAGGCCCCCGGGGCTGCGTTCCCACACCCCCATCAGCCAGACGGCATCGACATGCAGCCCGCCGATCGCATCCCACGTCTCGTCGGGCACACTGTCCAGCGTGACCGGCCGGCCGAGCCGGCGGCCAAGCTCGTGGAGCCACACCCAGGTGCTGATCTCATAGATGACGGGCCGCTTTGGCCAGCTCACCCCGGACACATCCTCTCCGGCCCGGCGGCGCGCTGTAGCTGCGCCTTCTGGATCCGCCGGTTTTTCTCACTTTCCCTGGACCACGAAATGCGCCCGGCGATTCCACTTCCAGGCGCTCTCGTCGTGGCCGAGGACGAAGGGGCGCTCCTTCCCGTAACTGATCGTCGAGACCCGGTCCGGTGTGATCCCCGCGCCGAGGAGGTAGTCCTTCACCGCCTTGGCTCGGCGCTCCCCGAGGGCCAGATTGTACTCGGCCGTTCCACGCTCGTCGCAATGGCCTTCGACGAGGATCCTGGCCCCGGTGTTGGCCTTGAGCCAACCCGCGTTGTCGTCCAAGGCGACCTTCTGCTCGTTTCGAATGTTGGACCGGTCGAAATCGAAAAACACGTCCTTGAGCGGCGGCGGGGCGGGGGCCGCGGGCGGCGGAGCCGACGGGGCCGCGGCGGCCGGGGCGGGTGCGGGCGCAGGCACGGGGGGTGGCACCACTGGAGTTTCCACGATCCGCGGAGGCACCGGAGCCGGCGGGGCGGGGGTGGCAGGGGTGGCGGGCGGCGGAGGGGCCGGCACCGCCGCCGCCGCGGGACCCGCGGGGGCCGGCGCGGCCTGGATCACTTCCGGCCGCTTGGGGCATCCGAACAGAGCCAGCGACCCTGCCAGAAGCCCGATCACGCAGAAGATTCGCACCCCGGTCCGTTGTCGCATCGGAGATCCTCCTTTCGAATCACCGTCGCAGATTTCCCGCAGACACCCGTTGCAGACGCGGGTGTCGGTTCGATTCCGGTGGCCGCGCCTAGGCGAAGCCGCGCCGCGATCGGTACCGCCGGATCAGGCCGTTGGTGGAGCTGTCGTGAGTCGGCGGCAGGTCGGTCACAGTCTCGAGTTCGGGGATGATCCGCGTGGCCAGAACTTTGCCTAGCTCCACCCCCCATTGGTCGAAGGAGTTCACGTCCCAGATCACCCCCTGCGTGAAGACGCTGTGCTCGTACAGGGCGACCAGGGCGCCCAGCGTCGCGGGCGTCAAGCGATCCGCCAGGATCGTGCTGGATGGCCGATTCCCCTCGAAGGTGCGGTGCGGCACCAGCCGCTCCGGGGTCCCCTCGGCCCGCACCTCATCCGCCGTCTTGCCGAAGGCCAGCGCCTCACCCTGGGCGAACAGGTTCGCGGTCAACAGGTCGTGGTGCCGCCCGGACGGGTTCAGCGACTGGCAAAATCCGATAAAGTCGCACGGGATCAGCTTCGTCCCCTGATGGATCAACTGGTAGAAGGAATGCTGGCCGTTCGTGCCGGGCTCGCCCCAGTATATTGGACCCGTCTGGTAGCCGACGGGCGTACCCGCCATCGTCACCCGCTTGCCGTTCGACTCCATGGTGAGTTGCTGCAGATACGCCGGGAACCGCTTCAGGTACTGGTCGTAGGGGAGGACCGCGGCCGTCTCGGCGCCGAAGAAACCGTTGTACCAGACGGCGAGCAGCCCCATGAGGACGGGCATGTTCCGCTCGAGCGGCGCGGTCCGGAAATGATCGTCCATGGCACGGAACCCGACCAGCATCTGCCGGAAGGCGTCCGGACCGATGGCCAGCATCGTGGAGAGGCCGATGGCGGAGTCCATGGAGTAGCGGCCCCCCACCCAGTCCCAGAACCCGAACATGTTGGCGGTGTCTATGCCGAACTTGGCAACCTCGGCGGCATTGGTCGAGACCGCCACGAAATGCTTGGCGACGGCGCGCTCGTCCCCGAGCCGCGCCAGCGCCCAGGCGCGCGCCGTCCGGGCGTTGGTCATCGTCTCGAGCGTCGTGAAGGTCTTGGAGGATACGACGAACAGGGTCTCTTCCGGGTCGAGATCCCGCGTGGATTCGCCGAAATCGGTGCCGTCCACGTTGGACACGAAACGGAACGCCATATCCCGCCGGCTGTAGTGCCGCAGGGCCTCGTAGGCCATGACGGGTCCCAGATCGGATCCGCCGATGCCGATGTTGACGACGTTCCGGATGGGTTTGCCGGTGTGTCCCGTCCAGGCGCCGCCGCGCACGCGTTGGCAGAAATCGGCCATGCGGTCCAGCACGGCGTGCACGTCGGGGACGACGTTCGCCCCGTCCAGCAGGATCGTCGCCTCCCGCGGGGCGCGCAGGGCCACGTGCAGAACGGCCCGCCCTTCGGTGGCATTGATCTTTTCCCCGCGAAACATGGCGTCTCTGCGCCCGGCGAGGTCGCATTCGGCCGCCAGTGCGACGAGCAGACGGATGGTCTCCGCGGTTATGCGATGTTTCGAGTAATCCAGATAAAGACCCGCGGCCTCCAGTACGAATCGCTCGCCGCGGTGCGGGTCCTCGGCGAATAGCTGGCGGAGGTGCGCCTCCCGGATGCGCCGATGGTGCGCCTCGAGCGCTTTCCAAGCCGTCCGATCGATCAACGTGGTAGGCATCTCCGGCCTCCTGCCGCAGGTTTACGACCACCGAGATCGTGCGGGCCGGGGTGTGCTCCCCCGGTCGGCCTCAATATAGCCAATGTGCCCCGCCAGCGTAAAGGGGGAATCCACGGGCGGCTCACGCGTCGCGGCTCGCCCCCATCCCGGTCACTCCACATTCGGCGAGACGAAAGCGGCGGCACGCTGCCCGCCGATGCGGGCGGGTTGCTTTGCCGCAAAGAGCCGGGAGACGACGACAAACAGCAGCGGAATATAGAGCAGATCGATGAAGGTGGCGGAGAGCATGCCTCCCGTCACCGCAGTCCCGATGGCGTTCATGGCGCCGGCCCCTGCGCCCGTTGCTTTGGCCAGCGGCAGGACGCCAAAGAAAAACGCCATCGAGGTCATGATGACCGGTCGGAATCGCACCCGGGCCGCCCCCAGCGTGGCTTCCATCAGTCCCTCGCCGTTCGCCATCCGTTGCTGCGCAAACTGGATGATCAGAATGGCGTTCTTGGTCGTCAACCCGAGCGTGGTGAGAAGCCCGATCTGGAAGTAGACGTCGTTGTGCATGCCCCGCAGCCAGGTGGCCAGCGCCGCGCCAAACAGCCCCAGCGGCAACATCAGAAGGTTGGCGATGGGAATCGGCCAGCTCTCGTACAACGCGGCCACGCACAGGAAGATCACAATGACGGAAAAGGCATACAACAGTGGTGCCTGCGAGCCCCCCATGCGCTCCTGATAGGAAAGCCCGGTCCACTCATATCCGATCCCTTGCGGCAGCTTTGCGACCATCTCCTCCATGGCCCGCATCGCCTCGCCGGAGCTTTTCCCCGGCGCGGGCTCGCCTTGAATGTTCATCGACGGGAAGCCGTTGAACCGTTCGAGACGTGGCGAGCCTGCCGACCAGTGGGCGGTGGCAAAGGCGGAGAACGGGACCATCTTTCCGGCGGTATTGCGCACGTAGAGCTTTTCGATGTCCTTGGGCAGCATCCGGTACGGGGCATCCGCCTGCAGAAACACGCGCTTGACCCGCCCCCCCTGAATGAAATTGTTCACGTAGCGGCTGCCGAACGCCGCCGACAACGTGTTGTGGATGGAGGCGATGGGCACCCCGAGGACGCCGGCTCGCTCCCAGTCCACGTCCACTCGATATTCCGGAACGTCCTCCATGCCGTTGGCTCGGACCTTGGTCAAGCGCGGGTCTTTCGAGGCCATCCGGAGCAGCTCGTTGCGGGCGTCCATCAGCTTGTGGTGACCCAACCCGGCTCGGTCCAGAAGCTCGAAGTCGAATCCGGTCGCCGTCCCCAGCTCGATCACCGCAGGCGGGGGGAAGGCGAACACCAAAGCGTTGCGGATCCCGGCGAAGGCCCTGGAGGCCCGTTCAGCGATGGCCTTGACCCGCAGGCCCGGTCGGTTGCGGAGATGCCAATCCTTGAGCTTGATGAAGACCAGACCGTTGGTCTGGGCGCGGCCGGAGAAGCCGACGCCGGAGATGGTCATGACGGCTTCCACCGCATCCGGCTCTTTCTCCAGGAAGTAGCGCCGCACGTCACCCACGACTTCCTTGGTCTGCTCCACCGTGGAACCGGTCGGCAGCATGATCTGGGAGGCCAAGATCCCCTGGTCTTCGTCCGGTACATAGGACGTGGGCAGACGATAGAAAATGGTCCCTACCGCGGCCACGATCACCACGTAGACGATGGCGTACCGCAGCTTCCTCGAAAAGGAGCGTCCCACGATCCTCACGTACCGGTCCCGGACCCCGAAGAAGACCCGGTCGAACCAGGCGAAGAAGGGGCGCAGGAACCAGATGGCGTTCTCGGCGGGCTCATGCCCCGCGGGGACCGGCCTGAGAAGCGACGCGCAAAGGACCGGCGTCAAGATCAGAGCCACCAGGACCGAAAGGAGCATGGAGGAGATGATGGTCACGGAAAACTGCCGATAGATGACACCGGTCGAACCACCGAAGAAGGCCATGGGGCCAAACACCGCCGACAGCACCAGCCCGATGCCGATCAGGGCGCTGGTGATCTGTTCCATCGACTTGCGGGTGGCCTCCTTGGGCGGAAGACCCTCCTCGCTCATGATCCGTTCCACGTTCTCCACGACGACGATGGCGTCGTCCACCAAGAGGCCGATGGCCAGCACCATGGCGAACATGGTGAGCATGTTGATGGAGAAACCGAAGAACTCCAGGACGGCGAAGGTGCCCAAGAGCACCACGGGAACCGCGATGGTGGGGATGAGCGTGGCGCGGAAGTTCCCCATAAACAGCCACATGACCAGGAAAACGAGGAGAACCGCCTCCAGGAGGGTCTTCACCACCTCGTTGATGGCCACCTTGACGAAGGGGGTGGTGTCGTAGGGATAGACGACCTTCATCCCCGGGGGAAAGTACCGGCTCAACTCGGCCATCTTGGCTTTGACCGCATCGGCGGTCTCCAGCGCGTTTGCGCCGGCCGCCTGGCGGATGGCCATGCCGGCGGACGGTTTGCCGTTGTAAAAGGATTCGATGTCGTAGGCGTCGGTTCCGAGCTCCGCGCGCCCCACATCCTTGATCCGGACGATGGAGCCGTCCGGATTGACGCGGAGGGGAATCGCCACGAACTCCTCGGGAGTTTTCAGCATGCTCTGCACGATGATGGAGGCATTCAGGCGCTGGCCCTTCACCGCCGGCGCCCCTCCGAACTGACCGGCCGAAACCTCGACGTTGTAGGCCTTGAGCGCCACCAGCACATCCTCGATCGTCAGTCGGTAATCGGTCAGCTTGTCTGGGTTCAGCCAGACGCGCATCGCGTACTGGGAGCCGAAGTTCTCCACCTCACCCACGCCGGGGACTCGGGCCAGCACTTTCTCCAGGTTGGACTGCGCGTAGTCCCGGAGGTCGAACCCGTCCATGCTGCCGTCTTCCGAGATCAGACCCACAATGATCAGATAGTTTCGCGTTGCCTTGCCTACCGTGACGCCCGCGCTCTGGACCACATCGGGCAGGCTGGCCATGGCGAGCTGGAGCTTGTTTTGCACTTTGGCCCAGGCCAGGTCCGGATCGGTCCCCGGGGCAAAGGTCAGCTCCAGGCGGGCGCCACCGGCCGAGTCGCTGGTGGCGGACAGGTAGATCATCTGGTCGAGGCCCGTCATTTTCTGTTCGATGATCTGGGTGACGCTGTTCTCCACCGTCTCCGCCGAAGCGCCGGGGTACGAGGCCTGGATGTAGATCGACGGGGGTGCGATGGGGGGATACTGCGAGACGGGGAGGTTATGGATGGAGAGTGCGCCCAGGAGCATGATGACGATGGCTATCACCCAGGCGAAAACCGGGCGATCCAGGAAGAATTTCGAGAGCATGACTGGCCTCCGCCTAGTTCGCCTTCGCCGCCGGTTGTTCGTTCTTCGCGGCGTCCGGGGTCCCCTTCCCGTCGGCCGTGAAGGGGACAGCCTTCACGGAGGTACCGGGCCGCGCCTTTTGCACGCCCTCGACAATCAGGCGATCGCCCGGTTTCAGACCGTCGCTCACGAGCCACTTGTCGCCGACGGCGCGGTCGACAGCGATCTTTCGTTGCACGACCTTTTCCGAGCCGTCCACGACCAGGGCCACGGGATTCCCCTTCGGGTCGCGCGAAACCGACTGCTGCGGAACCAGGATGGCCTGCTCTACCAGCCCCTCCTGCACGATGGCGCGCACGTACATACCGGGCAGGAGCAGATGTTTGGGATTCGGAAACACGGTACGCAGGATGAACGACCCGGTGCTGGGGTCGACGGTCACATCGGAAAACTTCAGCGTCCCCTCCAAAGGATAGGGCATCCCGTCCTCCAGGAGCAGCTTGACTCTGGCCTGCATGGCGCCGTTCCCCTTGAGGCGGCCGCTCTCGAAGCTCTGCCGGAGGCGCAACAGGTTGGCGCTCGACTGCGTCACGTCCACGTAGATGGGATCCAGTTGCTGGATGGTGGCGAGCGGGGTCGCCTGACCCGCCATGGCCAGGGCGCCCACCGTCACATTGGACTTGCCGATGCGTCCAGCGATGGGCGCGGTGACGCGCGAGTACCCCAGGGTGATGCGGGCCGTCTCCACCGCCGCCTCCGCCTGTTTGATGGTCGCCTCGGCTGCCGCCACGGCTTCGCGGTCGCTCTCCACCTGGGCCTCGGTGGCGCGGAGCGTGGCTTCGGCCACGTTGGCCTCGGTCACGGCCTGATCGCGCTGGCTGGCCGAGACCGCCCCGTCCGCGACGAGATCCTCGAACCGTTTCCGGTTCGTCTGGGCGTTCTCCAGGACGGCTTGCTGCCGGATCACACCGGCGCGGCTGGCCGCCAGCGCGGCCCGCGCCCGTTCGGCACCCCGACGGGCGGCGGCGAGGTTCGCCGTGGCGTTGTCGTAGGCCGCCTGCAGCGGCGCGGGGTCGATCTCGTAGAGCAACTGCCCGGCCTTGATCTCCGAGCCTTCCTCGAACAGTCGTTTTTGGATGATCCCGCCCACCTGGGGACGGATGTCCGCCATCGCGTATGCGGAGGTCCGGCCCGGCAGGTCGGTGGTGAGCACGACCCGTTCCGCTTGTACGGTGACCGTGGCCACCTCCGGCACGGGCGGCGGCGGTGCCGACGTCGAGGGGCTGCAGCCGCCGAGCCACAGGCTGCACGCCAAAGCTCCCGACACAAGCAGAAAGCTGTCGCGTCGCTTCACATTGTCGAATCGGTGCATGCGTCACCTCTGCATCGCGCCGCCGAGGCTCACAAACGCGATCTCGGCGGCACGGCGTCGGGCCCACGGCCGGGCCGAAGGGGCGATCCGCGCGAGCCATCCGAAGGCTGAAGGCCCGGTGGCGATACCGGTCGTCACGGGGACGACTTGCTCGAAAGGCACGGGGGAGCCCAGCGCCCGGAAATCCTGGTAGGACGTTTCACGAAGGCGGTCCGTGCACGGGACCGGACACCTCCCCGCGTCCGGATCGGACACCCCGCAGAAATGTGGTGACCATCTCCTCGACTGCCAGCTCCCGCGTGAGGTGCGGCGGCGGCTCTTGGCCGAAGAGTTCGTGCCGGAGGACGTGGAAGGTCACCATGCCGATGAAATTCCACGCCATCTGAAGCGGATCCGCCGGCCTGAACTCTCCGGCGGCGATGCGTTCGGCAAAGTACCGGCCGAGGATCACGTCAATGGTCTGGACACGCTGGCGAAAGATGAGATCCGCCATCGCGTGGCCCTCGAGCGCGCTGAAAAACAGCAGCCGCATAAACGTGGGATCGGACTGCGTCCGCTCGATCAACTCGATGGCCAGTCTCCGGAGAAGCGCGGCGTCGTCTCGCGCCTCCGCCAGCGGTTTGATGATGCCCAGGACGTGCTCCCGCTGCGCGTGCGCCTTGATCTCGATGATCGCCGTGTACAGCGCTTCCTTGCTCGCGAAGTGTTTGAAGATGGTGGCTTCACTGACGCCGACCGCGCGGGCGATTTCCCGCGTGGTGGTGCCTCCAAATCCATGCCGGGAGAAAAGCCGTGCCGCAAACTCGATGATAAGCCGTCGCCGCTCATCGCCCGGAATCCGACGTCGAATCGGCTTTGGAGCCCCACTCGCTTGCATAGTGAGCACTTCCTTACCATGGCAATAAAGACAAGTCAAGAAAGCATTTCAGCTTGCCTACCGTTTGCACTTTGCGAAAAGAGCGGGAAACGGCCGCCGCTCACTTCCGGGGTCCCGCCTGAACACCGCCCGGGGATATGTCTGCGGCCACGAGAAGGCCTTTTTTGTTGACGCTCCTCCGTCGACAGGGCACCATCTATTACAGGACGATGGGGAAATAACGGCGGGCCGGCGTTCGGGCGACAGCGTCGTCTCCGGCCCCGCCGTCGCCGCCCGGCCGGGTGCCGTCCTCGCGTCCGGGATATTCCGCCGACCACCGAGAGCGGAAAGCTCATGACTGCACCGATGATCCGCCTCGTCAACGTGTCCAAAGTCTACAACAGTGCCGCGGGTCGTGTCGTGGCGCTGGCGGGCGTTTCGCTTGAGGTGGCCGCCGGGGAATTCGTCGCGTTGATGGGGCCGAGCGGTTGCGGCAAGAGCACGCTGCTTCATCTCGTCGCCGCCGTGGATTTTCCCACGTCGGGCGAGGTCTGGGTGGACGGACAGCACCTCGGGCGCCTCACGGACGCCGCCCTGAGCCGCTTCCGCCGGGACAGGGTCGGCATCGTGTACCAGTTCTACAACCTGCTCCCGACCCTTTCGGCCTGGGAAAACGTGGCGTTGCCCGCCATCCTGGCGGGCGGCTCACCCGGCGAGGCCCGCGCGCGTGCGCTGGAGTGGCTCCGGCGGGTAGACCTTGCACAGCGGGCCGAGCACTGGCCGCACGAGCTGTCCGGGGGAGAGATGCAGCGGATCGCCGTCGCGCGCGCCCTGGTCAACCGGCCGCCCGTCCTTTTGGCCGACGAGCCCACCGGGAACCTCGATTCCGTCGCCGGCCGCGACCTCCTCCGACTGCTCGCCGAATTGAATATCGAGCGCCGGGTCACGATCCTCTTGGCCACCCACAGCGGGGACGCGGCAACCGCGGCCGGACGTGTCCTCCAACTCAAGGATGGCGCTTTCATGGCCTCGACGGCCACCCCCGTCCCCCGATGAACCGCTCACGGCCTGTCTGCCTTGCCCGCTGGCTTGTTTGGCGCCCGCTGAGCCGCGATACGGGCCGGTGCGTGGTCACGATCTTCGGCGTGGCCCTTGGCGTGGCGGTCGCCCTCGCCATCAGCCTGGCCAACGAGGGAGTCCTGACCGCTTTCCGGAACGGCCTGGATCACGTGGCCGGCAGGACCCAGCTGGAAGTGAGCGCCGGCGAGCCGGGTTTCGACGAGAACCTGCTCCCCGTCATTGCGGAAACCCCGGGCGTGGCGTCGGTCGCCCCCGTCCTGCAGGCTGTCCTGTCGGTGCCCGGAGCGACCGGAGACGCGGTGCTGGTCCTCGGTGTGGACGTCCTGGGCGACGCGGCGTTTCGGGACTACCGCGGCCCGTCCCCCGATCTCGCCGAGCCGCTCCGCCTCCTGACCGATCCGGACGCCATCCTTCTCGGTGCGCGCTACGCGCGCGCCCGCGGCGTCCGCGTGGGCGGCGCGGTCCGGCTGAACACCCCGACGGGGACGAAAACCTTCACCGTGCGTGGGCTGCTCGCGGACCAAGGCGTCGCCCGAACCATGGACGGCCACATCGCGGTCCTCGACATTGCCGCGGCCCAAGTGCACTTCGGAAAGCTGGGCCGGCTCGACCGGGTAGACGTGCTCCTCCAGCCGGGGGCCGCACCGGAGCAGGTCATCGCGGGCCTGCGCCGTCGGTTACCGGCCGGGGTCGACGTCGAGCGCCCCGAAGCGCGAAACGCCCAGGTCGAGCAGATGCTCGGCTCCTTTCAGCTCAATCTGTTCGTCCTCAGCCTCATCGCGCTCTTTGTGGGCGCGTTCCTGGTGTACAACACCATGACCGTCTCGGTGGTCGGACGGCGCCGACAGATCGGGATCCTGCGGAGCCTGGGCATGAGCCGCGCGGGTGTTCTCCTCACCGTTGTCGCCGAAGGGGCCGCCATCGGCCTTCTGGGGTCGCTGCTCGGCGCAGGGCTCGGGGTGCTCTTGGCCCAACGGGCACTCCAGGCCGTCAGTCTGACGGTGTCGTCGCTCTACGCGTTCATCGTGCCCGGGTCACTGACCACGCCCCCGGCGACGATCGTCCGGTCCGTCTTGTCGGGCCTCGGCGTCGCGCTCGCCGCCTCTCTCGCGCCGGCGCTCGACGCCACCCGGGTCCCTCCGCACCAGGATCTCGCCCCGGCCGCCCTGGAGCGCCGCCACCGGCCGCTCTACCCGGCCGCCGTGGGCGTACTGTTCTTGCTCGGGACGCTCGGCCTCGCGCGGCTGGGGCCGGTCGGTGGCCGGCCGCTCTTCGGCTACGCGGCGGCGTTCTCGCTGCTCCTGGGCGCCATCCTCCTCTGCCCCGCTCTCGTGAAGGCGGTCCAGGGTGGCCTGCTGACCGCGCTGCGCGGCTCGCGCCTGGTTGCGGCACGACTGGCGGTGGGCAATCTCGGCCGGGCGCTCCGCCGCAACAGCGTCACGGTCGCCGCCATGGCGGTGGCGCTCTCCATGCTGGTGAGCGTCTCCACCATGATCGCAAGCTTCCGGCACACGGTCGAGGTCTGGATCGACCAGACTATCCGGGCGGATCTGTATGTATCGCGGACGGGGCGTCTCATCAAGGGCGCGGATGCGCGCCTCCCGGGCGACCTGCTTTTCCGCATCCGCGGCGCGGCCGGCGTGGCGGACGCGGACGGGGTCCGGGGACTCCGCCTGCGGGACGAGCGCGGCGGGCAATTCACCCTGGGCGCCAGCGACTTCGACCTCCTGGCGCGGCGCGGCCGGCTGCTCTTCCGGCGGGGGGACTCGGACCGGATCCTCCGGCAGGCGCGGGCGCGAGACGAGGTCATCGTCTCCGAGACGTATGCCGAGCGCTACCATCTCAACGAGGGGGACGAGGTCCGGCTCCGCCCGCCTGGAGGGGAGGCACGCTTCCGCATCGCCGGCGTCTATTACGATTACACGACGGAGGGCGGGCTTGTCGTGATGGACCGTCGCCTCTTTCAACGGCTTTGGTCGGATCCGTGGCTCAACTCCATCGTGATCTACTTGGCGCCCGGCGCCGACGCCGAGACCGTCCGCCAGGCGGTCCACACCGCCGCCGGACGGGCGGATCTGGTGATCTTCTCCAGCCGGGATCTCCGCCGCCGTATCCTGGCCATCTTCGACCAGACGTTCGCGGTCACGTACGCCCTGCAGGCGATCTCCCTCATCGTGGCGTCGCTGGGGGTCGTCACCACGTTGGGCGCCTCGGTGTTGGAGCGCTCGCGCGAGATCGGCATCCTCCGCTCGCTCGGGGTCGATCGGGGCGGCGTTCGCCGTACCGTGCTCGCCGAGGCGGGCCTGATCGGGCTCATCGCGAACGTCGCGGGCGCTCTGGCCGGCCTCGCGCTGTCCCTGATCCTGATCCACGTCATCAACAAGCAGTCCTTCGGCTGGACGATCCGGTTCGTCTTCCCCGGACGGTTGATTCTGGGGTACGCCGCGATCACCGTCGGGGCCAGCGTTCTCGCGGGGCTGCTCCCCGCATGGCACGCCTCGCGCCTGCCCATCGCCGACGCCGTGCGGTACGCGTGATGTGGCTGCCGACGATCCGTCAATACACCAATCGGCCCACGGGTCGATTCGTCGACCGGGCCCCGGCGCCGGAATGAAACCGCCGACGCGTCTCGCGTACGTGGGCTTGGCGGTCCTGGTGTCCGGGTGGTGGCCGTCTGCCCTGCAGGCCGCCGCGGGGGAGTTTCGGTTGGCGCTTCCGGGTTACGTCTTTGCCTTCCCGCGCGACCACTACGCCCACGAAGACTTCCGGACCGAGTGGTGGTACTACACGGGCCACCTCCGCGCGAAAAACGGCGACGGGTACGGCTACCAGGTCACGTTTTTCCGGAGCGGCCTCGCCGAGGCGCGGACGAGCCCCTCCCGGTGGGCCGCCCGGAACCTGTATCTGGCCCACTTCGCCGTGTCCGACCTACCGCGCAAGGAATTCCGGTATTTCGAGCGGCTCAACCGCGCCGCCATGGGACGGGCCGGTGCCGGCGAGCGAGAGTTTCGTGTCTGGGTCGGCGACTGGGAGGTGGCCGGCGACGGCACACGGCAGCGCCTCAGGGCCGCGGACGGCGAGTGGGCCGTGGACCTGAACCTCCTCTCCCTGAAGCCGCCGGTGATCCACGGCGCGAGCGGCGTCAGCCAGAAGGGTGCGGGCCGCGGCCGCGCGTCGCACTATTACTCGTTGACGCGCCTCAAAACCGACGGGACGCTCCGCGTGCGCGGGAAGACCCGGGAGGTCTCAGGGTTGAGCTGGATGGACCACGAGTTCGGTTCGACCGAGCTGGGCCCGGACCAGGTCGGCTGGGACTGGTTCAGCCTGCAGTTCGATGACGGGACGGACCTGATGCTCTACATCATCCGGAAGGCCGACGGACGGCCCGACCCGCACTCCGCCGGAACCTGGGTCGGCCGCGACGGCGGCGTCGTTCGGCTGGAGCAGCGGGATTTCGCCATCGAGGTCCTCGACCGCTGGACCAGCCCGCGCTCGAAGGGCGCCTACCCGGCGAAATGGCGCCTCGCCGTCCCGTCGCTCGGCCTCGATCTGACCGTGACCCCCGCCTTCCCCGACCAGGAACTCGACACGGCGAGGAGCACCCAGGTCATCTACTGGGAGGGCGCCGTGCGGGCCGAGGGAAGGGTCTCCGACCGCCCGGCGCGCGCCCACGGCTACGTGGAGATGACCGGCTACGCCGCCCCCTTCCGCAAGCGCCTCTAGCGCCGGGCGATTCACGGGCCGCGTTCCGCATCCCGATACACGGCCGCCGCGGCATCCACGCCGGCGCCGCGCGGGCACGTGACGCGTTCCGCGGCCAAGGCGGCTTCCAGCGCGGCCAGCGTGACAAGCACCGCATCCTTTCGCGCGTTGTACCCCATGGTCCCCACGCGCCAGATCTTGCCCTTGAGCGGACCGAAAGCGCTGCCGATCTCGACGCCGAAATCGGAGAGCATGCGCGCGCGTACCCGTTCCCCGTCCACTCCATCGGGAACGCACACGCCGGTGATGTGCGGAATCCGGTTGGCCGCGTCGCCGAAAACCTTGAGGCCCAGCGCCGCGACCCCCGCGGCCACGGCGCGCCCGGCCAGCGCGTGCCGCGCGAAGACGCTGGTCGCCCCTTCGGCCAGAAAGATGCGCGCGCTCTCCCGGGCGGCGTACAGCATCGTGGTGGCCTCGGTGTGGTGGTTGATCCCCTGCGGCCCCCAGTAATCCATGACCATGGCCAGGTCGAAATAGTTGGAGCCGATCCTGACGGTCGCGGGCGGACGGTAGCCTGCCGGACGGAGGCCTTCCTCGATGTGCCGGCGCCTGAAGACCAGGTCGGCCATCCGGTCCGAAATCGTGAGCGGGGCGGCCCCGGGAGGGCCGGCGAGGCACTTCTGCAGGCCGGCCGTGACGCAGTCCACGCCCCACGCCTCCGCCGGAAGCGGCACGCCGCCCAGCGAAGCCGTGGCGTCGACCTGGAACAGGGCATCGTACCGTCCACAGAGCCGGCCGAGCTCCGCGAGAGGCTGCAGCATGGTCGTCGAGGTCTCGCCCTGACAGACGGCAAAGAGCTTCGGTCGATGCTGCCGGAGCGCCGCCTCCACCTGCTCCGGCGCCAACACGGCGCCCCAGGGCGCTTCGACAACCCGCACCTCCGCCCCCACGCGCCGCGCGATCTCGATCTGAAGCTGGCCGAACCGCCCGAAGTTCCCGACGAGGACCCGGTCACCCGGCTCCACCACGCTGACCATCGCCGCCTCGATGGCCGATCGGGCGGTGCCGTCCACCACCAGCGTCCACTCGTTCCTCGTCTCGAAAACCTGACGGTAGAGCGCCATGGTCTCGCGCATATACTCGCGGAACTGCGGATCGAACTGCCCCAGGAGCGGGGCCGACATGGCACGGAGGACCCGGGGATCCGCGTTCACGGGGCCCGGGCCCATCAACAACCGCGGAAGCGGGTTGAGCTCGGCGTACATCGCGGGCGAAGTGGCCATGGCCGTCGCGTCCTTTCCGCACCTCGAAGCGGCGCGCCCGCGCCGGCGGGCGCTAGACCCCGAGGAATCGCTGCAGGGTCGTCCGGTCCGCGCGCAGCTGATCCGGGGTTCCGTGATACACGATGTGGCCGTTCTCCAGAATGTAGACCTCGTCCGCGACGGCCAGCGCGCTGTGCAGATTCTGCTCCACCAGCAGGATGGCGAGGCCCGTCTGTCGCAGCGAGACGATGATCCGCCCCAGATGCTCGACCATTACCGGGGAGAGGCCTTCCGACGGCTCGTCCATCAAAAGCAGCGAGGGGTTGGTCACCAGGGCGCGCGCCACGGCCAGCATCTGCCGTTCGCCGCCCGACAGCTGGCTGCCGCGGTGGCGCCGCCGCTCCGCCAGCGCCGGGAACAGCTCGAAGATTTTTGGCAGCGTCCAGACCCCATCGGACGCCCGGAGCGTGAGATGCTCCTCCACACTGAGCGAGGCGAACAGGCGGCGCCCCTGGGGCACAAGGCCGATCCCCAGCCGGGCGATGGTGTGCGAGGCGCGTCCCGTCAAGGCCCGCCCCCGGTAGGTGATCGCGCCCCGCTCCACCCGGGGTTGAGCGAAGCCCATGATGGAGCGGATCAGCGACGTCTTGCCCATCCCGTTACGGCCCAAGAGCGCCACGACCTGCCGCCCCGGGACGGTCATGGACACCCCGTGCAGCACCCGCGCGTCGCCGTACAGGCTGTGGACTCCTCGAACCTCAAGCATGACGGTGCGCCGTCCCCAGGTAGACTTCTTGCACCTTGGCGTTGGCGCGGATCTCGTCCGGCCGCCCCTCCACCAGGACCTGGCCGAAGTACAGACAGGTCACCGCCTCGGCCAGCCCCAGGGCGAGATTCATATCGTGCTCGATGAGCACCACGGTCATGTCAGACGGAAGCCCGCGAATGCGCTGGGCGATCTTCCCCCGCTCCGCCGGCGACAGACCGGCGGCGGGCTCGTCCAGGAGCAGCAGCCGGGGATTCGTGGCCAGCGCGACGGCCAGTTCCAGCTCTCGCTGCTCCCCGTACGAGAGGAGGCTCGCGGGCGCACGGCGCCGGGCCGTCATACCCGACTCGCCGAGCGCCCGCTCCACCGCCGCGGCCTCCTCCGACCGGGGATGCGCGGCGCCGAAGAGCGAAAACTTCCGCGTCCCCAGCCCGCGCACGGCCAGCAGCAGGTTCTCCTCGACCGTCAGACGCGGGAACAGGTTGGTGATCTGGTAGGTGCGGCCCAGGCCGGCGGCGGCACGGCGATGCGCGCTCATCCGTGTGATGTCCCGACCGGCCAGCCGGATCCGCCCCGCCGAGGCGGGCAGCTCCCCGGAGATGACGTTGAAGAGCGTGGTCTTGCCGGCGCCGTTGGGCCCGATGATCGCCCGCCGCTCCCCGGGGCGCACGACCAGGCTGACGCCGTCCACGGCGCGGAGCGCCCCGAACGCGCGGCTCACCCGGTCGAGCTGCAGCATGACCTCGGATGACTCTGCCATGGCGTCGTTCCGTTACGATTTGATCCCCTGAAATTGCCGGCTGTACGCCGGTTGCTTCAAGAACTCTTCCGGCTTGTACTTCCAGAACTGCGACACGTTGGGGTAGGTTTCCAGCACCGTGTTCCACAGTTTGCCGTCCGGCCGCTGCTTCACCTCGCGAATGTGAATGTCCAGGATCGGATTGCCGTAGGCATCCAGCCGCGTCCTGCCCAGCGGCGAGGCCGCGATCTCCACCTCGCGCATGGCCTGCAGGAACGCCGGTCGGTCCTCCACCTTTCCGTCCACGCGCTTGATCCCCTCGGCCACCCACATCCCGCAGGTGTACAGCTCCGCCGCGAAGATCGCCGGCAGTTTGTTGTAGGCCGCCAGAAAGGCGTCCACGAATTTCCGGTTGGCGGCGTCGTCCCGTCCCTCGGCGAAGTGCGCCGACGAGATCATCCCCAGGGCCTCGTCCTTCATCGTGCGGATCACCGACTGATCCGTCGTGTTCTGCGAGCTGACGAAGGGGATCTGCCCCTTCAGCCCGAAGTTGAACCACTGCAGGATCAGGCGCGACGCATCGGCGCCCGTCTGCACGGCGAAGACAACGTCGGGTTTTTGATTCTGGATCTCTCCCAGAAAGGGGCTGAAGTCCGAGGTGTTGAGGGGGTTCCAGAGCTGCCCGGCGACCTTGCCGCCGCCTTCCGTGAATGTCTGCGCAAAGCCGCCCGCCTGCTCGTGCCCGAACGCGTAGTCCTGCGCGATGGTGACCACCCGCCGGTACCCTTTTTTCAGGCACCAGTCCGCCAGCGGCCGGGGCATCTGGCTGGCCGAGAAACCGGCCACCCGCAGGACGTTCGGGATGCGGTCCCGCTGGGTCAGGTTGTCGGCCGCCACGATGGGCATGAAGTACGGCGTCCCGGTGCCTCGCACGAACTCGGCGACGGCCAGACCCGTGTTCGCCAGCAGATTGCCCACCAGCATGTGGACATCGCGCTGCTGGACCAGCCGCCGCGCCTTCTGGAGGGCGGTGTCGGGTGTGCCCGCGTCGTCCTCCACGATCACGTCGATGGGCCGACCCGCCACCGTCTTGCCGTACTGTTTCCAGAAGAGGTCCCAGCCGTCCACCATCTCGCGGCCGCCGGCGGCGGCCACGCCGGTGAGCGGGGCCATGAGCCCGATCCGAATCGGACCCGCATCCGCCGCCCGCACCGGCCGAATCGCCCCCGCCCCCCAGAGGGCGCTGCCCACCAGGCTCGCCCCGGTCATCCTGAGGAATGTCCGACGCTTCATGACTCGTCTCCCTCCTGTGTGAGGCGCGGGGTCTCGCGGGCCAGGAGCAGGCGCGCCTTCCCGAGAATGCCCTCCCGCGCAAAGATCATGGTGAGCACGAAGATGCTCCCCAGCGCGATCGGCCAGCGGTCCGTGAACATGCTGACGAAGTTCTCCAGCAGAATCACCGCCGCTGCGCCCGCAAATGCCCCGAACAACGTCCCGACCCCGCCGATGATCGCCATCAGCAGACCCTTGACCGATGTGGCCAGCGCGACATTGGTCGGGCTTACGAATGTGTTGAAGAACGCGTACAGCGTTCCCGCGATCCCGGCGAACGTCCCCGAGACGACGAAGCCGAGGACCAGGTGGAGCGGGACGTTGTAGCCCAGCGTCCGCATCCGGCTCTCGCTCTCCCGGATGCCCAGGAGCGTCAAGCCGAATGGAGACGATACGAAGCGGTGCAGGGTGCAGGCCGCCAGCGCCGCCACGACCACGGCCAGATAGAAAAAGCGGGCGGGATCGGCCACCCACTCCGGCCGGACGATGCCCCGGATCCCGTTCTCGGCTCCCGTGACGGAGGTCCAGCGGACGCAGATGCCCCAGACCACCATCCCCTGGGCCAGAGTCAGCAGGAGAAACGAGACGCCCGACGTGCGGATCGCCAGAAGCGCAAAGACCAGACTCACGGCCGCCGCGGCCCCGATACCCAAAAGGATTCCGGCCCAGGCCGGCGCCTTGGCCACGGCCACGGTGTAGGCGGCGAAATAGGCGCCGACCCCGAAGATGGCGCCGTGACCCAGGGGCGTGCGTCCGGAGTAGCCGGCTAGGATATCGATGGTCATCGCGAAGACCGCGTAGATGGCGACCTCGGTCAACAGATTGACGTAGTAGTGCGACAGGACCGATGGCGTCGCCAGGACGGCGGGAACTGCCGCCGCCGCAACCGCCCATCGCACTCTCCTCAGCATGCGTTCATCCCGTCGCGCCCTTTATGCGGCGCGCCACACGGGGCGGGCCGCAGCCGCCGGCCCGACGCCGGCGGCTATTGCGCCCGTCCGAACAGCCCCATGGGGCGGAAAGCCAGCAGCGCCGCCACCGGTCCGAAGATCACGAAGTATGCCAGCTCCGGAAACAACACCTGACCGAAGGTGGCCAGATACCCGACCAGGAGACTTCCCACGGCGGCGCCGGTGAGGCTCCCCAGACCGCCGATGATCACCACGGCCAGGCTGAAGACCAGGATCTCTCCGTCCGCCCCCGGATAGAGGGTGAGGAAGGCACCGCCAAGAGTCCCCCCGAGACCGGCCAGCGAGGCCCCCAGCATGAACGTCCAGGTGAAGATCCGCGTGATGTCGATCCCCAGGGCGTCCACCATCTCGGCGTCGTCCACCCCCGCCCGGATGAGCGCCCCGAGTCGCGTGTGGTTCAGCAGCGCCCAGAGGAGCACGAAGAGCACGACCCCGACCGCCAGGACGAACAGGCGGTACCGCGGATAGGCCATGCCGCCGAACCGGAACGGGCCCCGCAGGAGATCCGGCACCGGCACCGTCAACGGGTCGCCGCCCCAGACGACCAGGGCGAGGTCTCCCAGCGTCAGCGCCAGCCCCAGCGTCAGCAAGACCTGCGACAGGACGATGCCCTTCACGAAACGCAAGAACACCCGATCGGTAAGAAACCCCAGCAGCGCCGCCGCCAGGAACGCGACGAGCAGTCCGACGGCAAAGCTGCCCGTGCGCTGCACGGCGGTCAACCCGATATACCCGCCCATGAGGTAGAGCGCCCCGTGCGCCAGGTTCACGATCCGCATCAGCCCGAACACCAGCGTGAACCCGCTGGCGACCACGAAGAGCAGCGCGGCGAAGGTGGCGCCGTTCAGCAGCTGAAATGCCAGGGCCTGGGTCGTCACGTCCCGTCGTCCTCAGCGGCCGGCGCGGGCGCCCAGGTACCAGTCCAGGATCTGCTCGCCGGTCCAGAAGAGCACACCGGCGTGCCGCTGCATGTATTCGAAAGCCGCCTCGAAGTACTTGATGCGGTGCGGAACGCCGCTGATATAGGGATGGACGGCGATGGAGAGCACCCGGGCGGATTCCCGCCCCTCCGCGTAGAGGCGGTCGAACTGGTCCATGACGCGGCGTAGAAAGACCTCGGACGTGTGGTGCTGGACCATCATCATGGGGATGTCGTTCAGTTCGAGCGTGTAGGGCAGCGTGTACATCGGGCCGTGCGCCGTGCGGATCTCGCACGGCTGGTCGTCGAGGACCCAGTCGCCGATATACTGGACGCCCTCCGCCGCCAGGTAATCCACCGTGTCGTAGGTCTGCGTGAGTCCGGGCCCCAGCCAGCCCCGCACGCGCTTGCCCGTAAACTGGCGCAGCGTGTCGAGCGACTTCCGGATGAGCGCGGGCTGATCCTCGATCTGGTGGATGGGCATCTGGACGAAACTGTGCCCCATAAACTCCCATCCCGCGTCCCGTGCCGCCCCCGCGACCCGGGGGTGCTGCAGGCAGACCCCCGCGTTGATAGACAACGTGGGGGTCACGCCGGCCCGATCCAGGGCCCCCTTCAGGCGCCAGAAGCCCACTCGCATCCCGTATTCGTGCCAGGCCCAGTTGGGAACGTCCGGAATCGGGCTCACACCGCCGGGCGCGGGTAGAACTTGCCGCGCCATCGGTCGCTCGATCTCCCACTCCTCGACGTTGACGATGGTCCAGACGACCAGTCGCGCGTCGCCGGGCAGGCGGAGCGGTGGCCGGTCGATGATGGCGGAATAGTCAATGCGCTCTCGCGGAATCCACATCGTCGTCTCCTTTGCGGGTATCCGGACGGCGGCGGACCGTTGCGTCCGGCCGGGACCGGCGGCGATTGTCGGACACCGGCGACCCCGACGTCAATTCGATTCTCGCCCGCCGGCCGATTGGCCAGGCCGGCGAGACATTCCTTTCGGGGCCCCGCGGTTGGGCCCGCCCCGCCATGGTCGGCTTACCCCCGATCGAAGTACGGGCTCTTCCCCGTCACCGAGAGCGGAAACCCGATGATCACATCGGAAGTCAAAAGCTTGAGCTTCCGCGCCGCCGCGCCGATCGTATACATGATCCGGTTGTCGATGTTGAGCACCCCGGCCGTCTTGGCGGCCGATCCCAAGGCGACGCCCAGATCGATAGCCTGGAACACACATAGCGGGCCTCGGAAGTCCTCGCCCTCCGCCTTCTTGCCCTCCGTAAAATCCACACAACCGGCGTACCCGCAGGCGCCGCAATCGAGCGGGACTTTGGGGTTCTTGGGCTCGCCGGTGACGCCGACGAGCAGCACCGCCGAGGATGCCCGGACGTTCTTGGCGTCCCGCGCGAAGATCGGCAGTTTTCCCCCCTTCTCCGCCGCCTTGGCCTCCATGGCCCGCGCCAGTGTCTCCAGATCCTCGCCGTCCAGGATCAGCGTCTCCACGGAGTCCAGACCGCGCGTCTTGGGGGCCGTCCGTGCCGCGGTCGCCATCAGACTCGCCGCCAGTCTCACCGCTTGCTGCTGAGCCTCACGTGCCGGAATACGCGCCATGCCGAACCTCCCTCGATGCCACGTGCCGAAACCGGAGCGCCGTCGGATTGTCTGTCGAGCCGGCACCGCGCATTATACGACAGATCGACGCGGGAAGGGACGTGGTATTTCCCTGCCCGCCGCTTCACTGGAACCGCTTGACCGGTTATGATGACAGGGAAGGCGCGTCGGATCGCCGACGAGAGGGGGCATCGCCATGAGTCTTGCCGATAAGAAGTGCGTTCCGTGCCGCGGCGGCGTCCCGCCGATGGCGTGGTCGCAGGTGCAGGAGCTACTGTACCAACTCCAGGCGGGATGGCACGTGAATTCCCAAGGCCATCTGGAACGCGTCTATGCGTTCCCGGATTTCGCCCAGGCGTTGGCGTTTGCCGACAAGGTCGGGGCCATCGCCGAGGAAGAAGGTCATCACCCCGATCTGCACATTGCCTGGGGAAAATGCAGGGTCGAGATCTGGACCCACAAGATCGACGGGCTCACCGAAAGCGACTTCTACCTGGCCGCCAAGGCGGACCGGGCGCGGGAGATGCTTCCGGCCGGGGCAGCCTGAGCCCGGCCGCGCGGCTCCCCGGCAGAACATCCGCCGGGGATTGTCGCGGGCCGCGATCGGAGATGCCTGCGGTCCTTGCGTCCTGGCCATCCCTGGCGGCGTCGCTATGGGTCCGGCACGACGCCGGGCGGCCGCAGCCGGCGGGGTGCGGCGAGCCAGACGAGCACGACGGTGGTCGCCGCACTCAGCGCGGACGCCGAGAACGACAACCGATAGTTGCCCGTGAGATCGTGGGCGTATCCGGCAAACCAGACACCGGCCGCACCACCGGCGTGGTAGAGCAGGTTGAGGCATCCGAAAATGACGCCGAAGTGCGGGCCGCCGAAAAAGATGCCGCACATGATCGGCGTCATGGCGGGTGACACCGAATACCCCACCCCCATCAGCAGAGCGTAGGCATACAGACTCCGCACGGGAGACGTCGGCCCGATCCCCAGCAGGACAAAGATGCCGGCCACCACGAACGCGCACCCGACCACGTAGATCCACTCGGGTATCCACCGGTCGGCAAGATACCCCCACCCGATCTTGCCGGGAATGCTGACCACACCGATCACGCCCACGATACCGGCGGCCAGCAGTTTTGGGTGCCCGACCTCGACGAGGTGGGCCACGTGATGCGTCAGCGCCAGCTGAATCGGGCAATTCAGAAAAGCGAAGGCGGCCGTGACGAGCCAGAACTCCCGGCTGCACAACGCCGCCGCCAACGTCCATTCCCGCCCGCTGGTCCCCCGCGGAGTGCCGCCGCCGCTCCCGCCCTCCGCCACGACGGCCTGCGCGGACCATCGCTCCGCCTTGCGCAGGGCGAAAAGCCCCACGGGTAGGACCACCCCGGCCGCGACACCGGCCAGTCCGAAATACGCGATCCGCCACCCGGTTTGATCGATGAGGATTTGTGTCAAGGGGACAATGACCGAAATCCCGATCCCCACCCCGGCGGATGCCGTTCCGAGGGCCAGGCCGCGCTGCGCGCTGAAGTTCCTCGTCACGAGAACCGAGACCGGCACGTAGCTCATCAGCGACAACCCCAGGGGTGTGAGGACGCCGTGCGTCAGGTAGAGCTGCCAAAGGGCGGTGATGGATCCACTGCCGATTAGCGCCAGCGGCAACACGATCCCGCCCGCCAGGATCACGCGCCGCGGCCCGAGGCGATCCAGAAGCGAACCGGCCAGGATGCCCCACACCCCATAGAACACGATGAAGACGGAGATGACCCCGGCCGTGGACGCGTAGTCCGAGGTGAACTCCTGGATGAGAGCCACGAAGAAGACCGAGGCGGCGTACCAGACGCCCGACGACGTGGCCATCAACAGCCCGCCCGCCGCGACCAGACCCCAGTGCGAACGAAGCTCGGATGGCGCGTGAGCCGCGGGCTGCGTGTCGGGAATCATGGCAACCGAATGCGGTGGCCGGACGGGAAACGGGGAATTTGCGACATGGCGCGCAGAGGGTAGCAGAGCCTCCGGCGGGTTTCAACACAGACCGGGACTCGGTCCGCGGAGGCGACATCGCCATCGCGGCCGGGGCATCCGCACCACCCTCAGATGCGGGGGAAGTATCCCTCGGCGATCCGCCTCAGCCCCGGCGCATCCAGGATGACCAGGCCGCTGTCGTCTTCGCGGATCAACCGGTCGTCCCGCAGCCGGCGCAGCGTGCGGGAAAGGGTCTCGCTCGTCAGGTTGAGATGGCTGGCGATGTGTCTTTTCAAGCCGGGAAGCGAGATGGCGGCCCCCTGCTCCGCCTGTGTCTGCAGCAGATACCCCGCCACCCGGCCCGCCGCGTCGCGCAGGACGATGTCCTCCAGCAGGGATACCAGTGACTTGACCCATACCCCCATGCTCGACAGGATCTGCAGGCTCAGCTGGTGATCGTCGCGAAGCGCCCGCATGAAAGGCTCGACGGGCAGGAGCAGGCAGACCGTCTCCTCCAGCGTCTCGGCGAAGGCCGGGCAGGGAAAGTTCCCCAGCACCGCAACCTCGGCAAAGGTCATTCCGGGACCGGCGAGGTGCAGGACGTGCTCCTTTCCGCTCGGGGCCAGCTTGAACACCCGGACGAGGCCGCTGCCGACGACAAAAACGCCGGGGGCGGGGTCTCCCTCGCGGAAGATCGTCTCGCCTTTCCTGTAATCCCGGCGGACGGCCATGCGGACGAGGCGCTTCCGACTCGCCCCGTCCACCTCGGAGAAGAATGCGCAGGCAGCCAGGATCTCGGCGTTCTCCAACGGCACCGTCCACCTCCACGCCGACGCGGCGCGGTTGATCTAGATCAAGGACCGATTTTGCGCCTCACGGCATTATAGGGCACAAAACGGTGGACACAAACCATCCCGGGTGCACTCCCGGGTGTCACGGAAGGAGCGACGATCATGGCGGTGCGCAAGGTGGTCGTGATCGACGAGGCGAAGTGCGACGGCTGCGGCGACTGCGTCACGAGCTGCGCGGAAGGTGCTATCGCCGTGATCGACGGAAAAGCGCGACTGGTCAGCGAGATCTACTGCGACGGTCTCGGGGCCTGTCTCGGGCACTGCCCCCAGGGCGCCATCACCATCGAGGAGCGTGAGGCAGCAGCCTTCGACGAGGCCTCCGTCCGGAAGCGTCTGGCCGATCTCAAGCGCTCGCAGGCGGCGACCGCGCTTCGCGTCAGTGAGACGCCGCACCAGTGTCCCGGTTCGATGATGCGGAGTCTGGACCGCCCCACCGCGGCGACGATGCCGACCGTGCGTGCGCCCGTCGGCGGCCTGGCATCCGAACTCCGAAACTGGCCGATCCAGCTCACGCTGGTGCCGCCCATGGCGCCCTATCTTCAGGGGGCGGACATCCTCTTGGTCGCGGACTGTGTCCCATTCGCATATGCGGATTTTCACCGGAGATTCCTGAAAGACAAGCCCGTCATCATCGGGTGCCCCAAGCTCGACCAGCTGGACGCCTACGCCAAGAAACTGACCGAGATTGTTCGCGTGGCCAAGCCGAAGAGTCTTTCGGTTCTCCACATGGAGGTCCCCTGCTGTTCCGGCTTCACCCGTGTGGCCCAATACGCACTCCAGGCGGCCGCCGGCGACGTCCCCCTCACCGACGTCACGATCGGCATCCGAGGCGAGATCCTGGACGAGGTCACGCTGAACGCCGAGCGGGCAGCCCACAGATGATCCGGATCACACAAAACGGCCCGTGACGGGAGATCGCTGTCACGGGCCGTTTGGCTTTGGCGCGGTGGCGGTTCGGTGGGGTCAGGGCTTGGGCGCCACGCAGATGAACCCCAGCGGCGCATCCGGCGCAGCCTGCAACTGGTGCTGCTCTTCCGGCTCGATGTAGATGACGTCCCCCTCGACGATGTCGTGCCACTGCGCCCCGAGCAGCACGCGTCCTCGACCCCAAAGCACGTACACCTGGTGAATCTCGGGGTGATGCTCGAAAGCCGAACTCCCGCCCGGCTGGACCTCGAAATACCGCATCGCAAAGCCTTGGGCGCCATCCTTGGGGCCGATCAGGACGCGCTTGGACACGCCCTTGACGGTCGGCTTGTCGTAGGTCACCAGGTCGGTATTCTCCCACTCGTACTTGCCGGGAAGCTTCCGGTGAATGACGCCCATCGTCCGACTCCTTCCCTGTGAGCCCGGATTGTTTTTTCCCGCCGGACACCGCCACCGGCGCCGCCCTCTTCGACATACATCCCCGCGGGCTGCAACGGGCCCGGTTCTACCATGTGGCCCATCGCACGTCAAGCCGCCCCGGCAGGGTTGATCCCCCGCCGTGCACGTCGAGTGTCGTCTGGGTATCCGTTGCGCCAGGTTGAGACCTTCCGGTGTCGCTGCACGATCCCCGGGGCCGGTCGAACGCCATCTTCGGCCGCACGGACCCCCGTGGTCCGCGGCGGACTCCGCTGCTGCGACCTGCCCACCGATCTCCAGCCGATCTCCGGGAGTGCGGACCGTCGATCGAACCCGCTGGCCGACGACCAATACCGCGGGATCTGGTCGCGAGAGGCCGGTCAACTCCGGCCGTGGGGCGCGCGGGGACGAGGTCGGTCCGCCGAGGCCCGAGTCGGCGGCGCGTAGATCGACTGGGAAACAACCGAGGGTCGGCGATCCCGTGGGTGCGACGCCCTTGAAGCGGCGGTCCGAGACGCGCCCGGATCCTGTTCGGTCAGACAAGCTGCGGGGCCGGCCGATCTTGGCCGGAGGAGAGCACGACGCGATTTCCCCCCTGGCGCTTCCCGACGTACAGCGCCCGGTCCGCCATATCGACCAACTCCAACCCGTTGTCGGAATCGACGGGATACGTGGCAACGCCGATGGTCACCGTGAGCTGGCCGCCGGGTTGCCGTTCGCGGCCGTGGAAGGGGTGTTCCGCGATCTTGATGCGGATCTTCTCCGCGACGCGCGCTCCGGCCTCCTTGTCGATCTCGGGAAGCAAAATCACGAACTCCTCGCCGCCGAATCGGGCGACCACATCCGCCCGGCGAGTGTTGGCCAACAGGATCTCGCCCCCCTGTCTCAACGCCCGGTCCCCAAAAAGATGGCCGTGGGTGTCGTTGTAGTGCTTGAAATGATCGAGGTCCAACATGAGGATGGTGAAGGCGCGGCGGTAGCGCCGAGCCCGCTGGACTTCCGTCTCGAGGTTTTCGAAGAAATAGCGCCGGTTGAAAAGCCCGGTCAGCTCGTCGCGCGAGCTCAGCTCTTTGGTCCGCTGGTAGAGCTGCGCGTTCTCCAGGGCCATCGCCACCTGGTTGGCCACCGCCTGAAATTGATCGATATCGGCGCGCGTGAACGCCTGAGGCTCCGGCTTGTGCGCGTTGAGCACGCCGATGACCGGACCCCTCTTGATCTGCAGCGGGACGCAGAGGAACGCTCCGTGCGGCGAGAAGCAGACCCGTTCCGCGAAGCGCGTCTCGACGCTGACGTCCGGCACCAGCATGGGGTGGCCGCTCTCCGCGACCAGCCCCGAGATCCCCTCGCCCAGGGCGAGGGAAAACGCGTGGGTGCGCTCCTCGGGTAAGCCGAAGGCCGCCCTGATCACGAGCCGACCACTCGTCTCGTCCAGCAGGAGCAAGGAATAGGCGTCGACCTGTAGCGAGCGGCCGATGAGATGGAGGGCCAGGCGGAACACTTCCTCCATGTTCAGCGTGGAGGAAAGAATCTTGCTCAACGTCCAGAAGGTGCGAAGCTCGTCGACCTTCTCGCGGAGGGCGCGGTTCTCCGTCTCGAGCTCTCGGCTGTGATCGAGCAGACCCTCGATCTTTTCCAGGGCGCGGATTTCCCGCGCCTGGCTCTTGACGAAAAGCTCCAGCTCTTGGAGCCGTCGCTGGAGCGCCGCGTCACTCGTTTGAGCGCCTTCACCTAATGAAGGAAAGATGGCGTTGGCCCTTCCCTGAAATTAGGAAAAGCATGAAGAACCGACGCGCGCGCCCACCTCTTGATGGTCGCGCAGTATACAGTCAGGCCGGAGGATGCGCAACCATTCGTCCGGTCGTCGATACAAGAAGCGTTGCCCGCGAAACCCGCGAGCGGAGGAGCCGCCTATCCCAACCCGGCGCCCCAACGAAATGGTTGCCGGCCATTTTCGTATGCCGGGACTTTGGCCCTATCCGTTGCATAGAACGTTCCTACTGCTCAAATGAATATGGGATGGAAAATCTCCAGTTGCAAAACCACCCGGCATTCCAGGTAATTAGGATTGGAGAGCGGTCCCGCCGGAAAGAACAGCCGAAATTCTGGCGGCGTGCAATAGTGTTAGGTCCCCCGACGGTGCATGCATGGTTTTCACCGGCCCGCGGGACCCGACGGGGACGGATCGCCAGGGGGGGTAGTCGCCCGCTCCGTCCCTGCGGACCGGCGGGAAACGTATCCGTGGGCGGCCCTTCCCACATTCTCAAGATCTTTCTCAAGATCTTTCTTGCGAAGCGCGTCTCGGTCGTCGTATGCTGCACTACGAACGGACAGGGGAACCACCATGACCTCCACATCCGGGCGAGCTCGATCCGATCGTTACCCGATACAGCTCCCTCTGCTGTATTGGAGGAAAACCGGGACTCGCACACGAGTCGGGGCGGGCTGGACACGCGAACTCGGCGAGCGGGGCTTCACCGCCGAGCTGGCCGATCGCTTCGAGGTGGAAACGCTGCTCCGCGTTCGGATTCAGACGGACCGCGGCCCCATCGAGACCGAGGCCAAGATAGTCTGGATAGGCGCGTCGACGCCCGCGGGCGCCGAGAATTACTACGGTCTCACCTACACGGACATCGCCCCCGAACACCTCCAGGCACTCCGCAACTTGACTCTCCCGCTCTCGATGGTCGCGCACGCCGGGATGCGCCTCGCCATGGACCTTTCGGTCACCTGTCGGCCGAAGAACGCGGGCGGACCGCCGCTCAAGGGCCAGACCGGCGAGATGAGTCGTGGCGGTATGCTGCTTCGCCTGCCCCGAGCGGTCCCCCCCGGCACGGTGCTGGCTCTCACGCTTCACTCGACCAATGGGCCGCTGGCTCTGGAGGGTGCCGTGGTGTGGAGTCAAGCATCCGAAGACTTGACGCCGGGAGACTTGATCGACCACGGCGTGCGTTTCACCTCGTCCACCTGGTCTGTCTCGCTGGCCCTGGGCTTTCTTCTGGCGGGGCGCCCCTGAATTTTTCTCCCCCATCCGGCCCACGTTTCGCCCGCTGGACTCCAGGGGCGAGCGCCGTCGCGGTTGTGCGCGTGGCGATAATGACACATCGCAGCCACGGATTCGACGAGGCGGGCGGACCCGCCCTGGAAGCATACGGATCGGTTGAGGACAGGGAAGTCTGCCCCGCGTCAAGGCCGCGGGGCCAGCGAGTCCGTCTGCCTGCGGAGAAAGGGAGGCGGTGGCGGATCAGCCGACGGAGGGCCGGACACCTTCTCCGGTGGTCGAGGCCGGCGATTCGAATCGGATCAAATGGTGGAGACTCGCATGAGTCTCGGCCGTTCCGGCCGATTCCTGTATCCGAACCACGCGCCCGAGGCAAGATACCAGCTCGCCGCTCCGAACAAATCTGACCACCATGGGCGCCCCTTCAGGAAGTCGCTCCTCGAAGACCGCCAATAGTCCCATGTCGTTGACGCGTGTGATCTCCCCGCGGAGGACGCTGGCCGGCCCCGTCCCCGACGGCGGGAGGGTGCACTCGACCGTCGTGCCGGATGGGGCTGCAGGCCGCCTCGCGACCTTCGGACTCGCGCCCGGCGCGACTGCGGCGGCGGGCGCGGGCTCTGGCTGTGCAATCGGCGGCGCCTCGTCTATGCGGGGGGGTTCGCGATCCCCGCTTTTCGGTCCACCCTGTTCCGGCAGAGGCGCGTGTGCCGGGCGGGCCGGCCCGGTGCGCTCGGACACCATCCGGCGCCATCCGTCGGCGATGTGCCGGGCGCGGCGCTGCAGTCCTGCAGGATCCGTGGCAACGTCCGGAGGGTGGACCTTCGGACCCAAGGCCGGCGGCAGCAGGTCTCCGAGCGCCTCCCGGATCCCCCGCAGGATCGCCAGCGCCTCGGCACCGGGACCGCCTGCGGCGGGACCCGGCACCAGCGCCTCCAGCCAGCGGGATTCCTGCCGCTCGGCGCCGGAAGTCTCGCTCGGCGGTTCCGTCTCTCCGCGGAAAACGGTCACCAACTCGTCGAGCAGTGTCGGTACCGCGTGTATGGCCGTGTGGAGACGCGCGAGTTCCGTCGTCTGCTGCTCCATCTGTTCGTGAAGCGCGGCGCTTCTTGCCCGCTCCTCGTCCACAGCTCGTTGAAGCCTGGCGATCGAGCCTTGACCGGCGCCGATGTCCTTGCGCGCTTCGGCCAGCAGGTTCTCGGCGTCGGCCAGGTCCTCGCGCAGCGCCTGCTGCTCTTGACCGGCCCGCCCGGCGGCGTCCCGGGCCTTCTGGCGCTCCTCTTCGAGCGCCTGCTCCAAAACGGCTTCGCGCCGCCCTGCACTCTCGATTTCCTCCTCCAGCGCCTGGAGCACTTTCCGAATCTCCTCCGCCTGGCGCACGGTCTCCGCCATGCCGAGCCGAAGGGCGTCGATCTCGCGCGTCTGCTCCCCGAGGGAAGCCTGCCCTCGCGCCACGTCTTGACGGAGCCGATCGATCTCCCGCTCGTGGTCTTTCAGCGCCCCCCGAAGGCCGTCGCGCTCCGTCGTCAGAGCATCGATTCGAACCTGTTCCGTCCGTTCCCGGTTTGTGGACAGCCCATCGAATGCGGCCGCATCCGGCTGCGGCGTGGCCCGGACGCGGGTGGCGGCCGCGGACTCTCCGGACAGCGGCGTTACGGGAACGCGCGCAGACAGCTGACCGCTTCGCTGCAGTTGCCGCTCCAGCGTGCGCACAATTTCCCGAAGCTCCTCCGCCTGCCGCGTCGGCTCCCCCATCCCGCTCCGGAGCGTCTGGATCTCGCGCGTTTGCGCGTGCAGCGCGGCCTGTATTTGCGTCGTCCCCTGCTGGAGCTCCTCGAGCTCCCGCTGGCGGGTGTCGAGCGTGGCGCGGAGCCCGTCCCGCTCGGCGGTGAGAGCCGTGATCCGGGCGTCGAAGTCGGCGCGTTCCTGGAGACTGGTGCGACGATCCTCCTCGAGGCCGGCGAGGCGCGTACGCTGGTCCTCGAGCTCCCGCTGGCGGGTGTCAAGCGTGGCGCGGAGCCCGTCCCGCTCGGCGGTGAGAGCCGTGATCCGGGCGTCGAAGTCGGCGCGCAGCGTCTCCAGCTCGCGCGTTTGCGCGTGCAGCGCGGCCTGTATTTGCGTCGTCCCCTGCTGGAGCTCCTCGAGCTCCCGCTGGCGGGTGTCGAGCCTCGTCCGGAGGTTGTCCCGCTCGGCGGTGAGAGCCGTGATCCGGGCGTCGAAGTCGGCGCGTTCCTGGAGGATCGTGCGGCGCTCGCTCTGGAGGATGGCGAGGCGCGTACGCTGGTCCTCGAGCTCTCGACCCCGGCGTTGGAAACCCTCGGTCAAGGAGTCGAGAAGCGCGACGAGACCCTTCGTGTAGCCGATGGCGTCTACGAGGACCTTGTCGTGCGACGGCTCGTGGGGCTGCGAAGCCCGCAGATCCTGGTCGCTCGCGTTCGCCTCAGATTCGGACACCGACGGACCCCTGATCCCCGCTTGGCGCACAAGGGGATCGCAATTCGATTCGGCGGTCGGGCAACCGCGTCATTGGTTCACGCGCGGAGATTTACCCGATGCGGTCAAGAGCCTGCCTGCCGAATTTGCGTTTGTCAAATCCCTTCACCCATCGCCGCACCCTCGCAAATCTTTGCTTGACTCCCTCGTCTCGCCAAGGGTAGAAGGGAAACGTCGGTTTCTGCGCTGGCGAGACCGTGGTCCGCAAATCGACGAGCGCCTGGTTGCCGCATGGAGGGTCCGGGGATGACGATCCGACTGGACGAAGCGATCAAGACCGCCATCGAATTCGAGAACAAAGTGTTGAAGGTCTACCAGGATGCCGAAAAGCATGCGGTGGACCCCGTGGGTCGGAAGGTGTTCTCCCAGTTGGCCAAGGAAGAGGCGGCGCACGTGACCTATCTCGAGAGCCGGCTGACCGAGTGGCAGAAGACCGGGCACATCGCCCTGGCGGAGCTGCGGACGGCCCTGCCGGATAAAGAGCGGATCATGGAAGGACGAAAGCGTCTCACCAAGCCCATGCGTGGAAAACTGGCCGCCCCGACGGAAGTGGAACACCTGAAGCGGGCCTTGGCGGCGGAGAAGGAGACGTCGGCGTTCTACCGTCAGATGGTTTCCGAGCTTGCCGAGGAAAGACGGCAGCTCTTTGCGCGGTTTCTGGAAATCGAGGAGGGCCATGTCGCCATCGTCGAGGCCGAACTGGACGCCGTGAGCGGCTTTGGCTTCTGGTTCGGCATAAAGGAATTTGACTTGGAGAAAGGCTAGACCGCGATGTGGCCCGGGGTGCGCGACGCATGCTTCACCCCATCTGTCGCGGGTGCGCCTCGATCACGCACACACCCGTCTCCATGTTGTGCACGATCACATCCAGCGGCTTCCCCAACCCGATGATATGCAGATACAATTCCGAGATGTGAACGTTGCACCCCCACACTTCGTCTCCCTCGGTCTTTCCGACCTCGCGCACCAGCAGCCGGTGGGTGGCAGGAACACCCTCCTTGCCATCCTCGTCGCGGCACGGCAAGCAGGTGTAGGTGATTTTCGGTAGCGCCATCGGGTGGCCTCTTCCTCTGGGATTGGCCGCTTGTCGGAGGGGCACAGGTTGCCCCCGTGGCGGCACGGCGGCGCGTCCGGCGAGCCGCCGATTGCGTGCACAGCAGGACGCTAGCGAACGGTTCGACGGCTGTCAAATCGAAAGAGGGCAGGGCGCGCATGCGGGATGGCGACGTGAAACAACGCTGCGTTCCCGCCGTTCTTGCCGACGGTGCGGGCAGGGCCGACCCGAGAATACGGACGGATGCGGCACGGGGAACGGCGCCTCCGTCCGGCGCAGCCGACGGCTCGACCGGCGCCGCGTGCGTCGAGGGCGGCAGGGGGGAACCACCATCATGAAGGACCGCGCCATCGCCTTCGATTTCGACGGGACCCTGGTCCATAGCGGTTTCGACAAGGGGGTCCACATCATGTACGCCGTCTACGCCGCCTGCGCGGCCACTCGGTTTCGGCGTTTCCTCCACCCGCACGACCCCCGCGGCGACCTGGAGCGCCTCTTGCGCGGCCTCCTGCAGCACACCGGCGCCCCCCGCTTCCAGCAGCTCGCCGCTCTCCTGAACTCCCTGATCCACGATCGACCGGTGGTGGTCGAGGCGCCGCACGGGCTCGAGGTCGACCCCGACCTCGCCGCCGAGTACGACTGCGTGCGGCGCACGTACGACGTGACCTACACGGCGCTCAACGACGCGGCGGCGCGCAAGTACTGGAAGGCATATCCGGCGGCCCTGGAAATCGTCCCGAGGCTGGCCGTCGATTTCGACCTCTTCATTGCGTCGGGCGTGCCGCAGGACATGCTCGAAGACGATCTCGCGCGACACGGGTACGACCGTCGGCTGTTTCAGGGCATCTGGGGAGCCGACCGGCAGGGGGGCGCCGACAAGGCGGAACTTCTGGGTCGGATCAAAGCCCGCGGCTACCGCGACGTGCTCTTCGTCGGCGACGCGAGTCGCGATCTGGAGTACGCGCGGACCGCCGGCGTCAAGCTCTTCCGCATAAAGGACCCCGAGGATTTCCACAGCCTGGCCGCGCTCGTACAGCGAGGATTCCCGAATCGGGCGGAGCCGTGGACCTGGACCGAAACCGACAAGCGGTTTTTCCGGTCCAAGACCCGGCGGCTCGTCGAGGCGCTCCTCGCCGGCCGGCCGCTCTCCCCGACCGAGGCCGTCGACGCGATCCACGAGGAGCGTCGCGCGTGCCGCTGACCTGCCCGGCTTCAGCTGGAGTCCCACGCCGACTGCCCCGTCACGATGAAAGCGGGGGCGGGCGGGACGGGGTTTTTCGGCAGGCCGATATTACTCCATCCCTCCTGGACGGAACCCCACATTCGTTGTCTGGGACCGTCAGGGGAGGACGGTCGAGATGCGAGAGCTGCTGTCCTGATGCTGACGCGTGGATTGCTTCCGGGTGTGGCGGGTCGTGTCCTCGCGAACGGCGGAGCTGATGGCGGCGACGCCGGCACGCCATCTCCGGCACATTCGAAACCCCAGGCGTAAACGCGTCACCGGCAGGCCCCTGAACACAAACGGCGGCCTTGGAGGCCGCCGTTCGGGCTTTTTTGTGAAGAGCGTCATGCCGATCGGGAACGCGCCGGGGTCACCGCTCCGGATGCCCGCGGGCTGCACCGATCCCACCCCAGACGCTTTCCCCGGCGGCCGACACACCAGACCGCCGATGTGGTGGTTGCCGGTGGGAAATCCGCGAGGCAAGGCGAGCGGTAAGCACCCATCGGGGACCGAAGGCCGAGAGCAACCTACCCTACACCGTCTGCGGCCTCACAGAGAGAAGAACAGGAAAAGCGCCAGGGCGATGGTGCTCACGCCGCACCCGATGAGTGTCATCGGAACCGGCTCGGCCAGATTGTAGACCATCGGCACCGCCACCACCACGCACCCGACCAGGGCCAGAAGCAACGTGCCAAGCCGAGCTTTTTTCGCTGTCGCCGCCTGCGCCATCTGCCGCCTCCTTCCGTTGAGTGTCCAATGCGAGAGAATTCACGATGACTCGTCCATGCATGAACGGAGGCTAGCGAACGGAATCGGGGTTGTCAAATCCGTCATCGCGCGTCCGGGAGAAGAAACCGCCGGTCGGGTTGTGCGCGCGTTATTGCGCCGCGCCGCTCTTGGTTCGCAGATTCTGCAGATTTCCGATGACGCGCTTCACGCGCTTGATGCGCGCCATCAGTTGTTCGTTCTTGGGGTCCAGGGCCAGCGCCCGCTTCCAGACCTTCAGGGCCTCGTCGTACTGTTGCCGGCTGTAGTGGATGACGCCGATCTTGGTCAGGTGTTTTACGTGCGTCGCGATCTCATTGGCGAGTTCCTTGCTGAGGACCTCGAACTCCGGGTCGTCCACACGCTGTTTCTCCAGTTTTGCCATGAGGCGCTGGGCCTCCAGGAAGTCCTTCTCATGGCACGCTCGCTTGAAATCCGCCAGCAAGAGCGCTGTCTGTTCCTGGCGCTGAGGATCGATCCCCGGCCGCCGGTTTTTGTCCTGCCGGTCGGCAGCCGCTCTTTGTGAAGCCCGCGCTGCCTCGGCAGCTCGTTCCCGCTCCCTCGACGCGCGCAACTCCTCGTCCTTGAGCCTTTCCTGGAGCCTGGCATTCAGCGCCTCGATGTCCATGGCGTCGGATAGGCGCGACGCCAGCGGGAGTACCCGCTTTGCGACGGTCAAGTCGTTGTGTTCGAGGGCACGTCGCCCGCGTTCCGCCAGCGCCGCCGCCAGCGCATGGGCGCTGGCGAGTCTTCTATTTGACGAATACTGCTCAAGCCAGTTGGGCGGGTTTCGCGCCTCGACCAGTCTGCTCAGCTCCAGATCCTTGAGCGCCAGTTCCCCTTGCGCGACCAACCGATCAAGCTCCACCCTTTCGAGATGTTGGGCGTGGCGCCGAGCAAGCTGCTGTTCCCCGGACCGCAGGGCTGTGCTGTCCGGCAGCCGCGCTAGGGCGTCGCGATACTTCTCGAACGCCGTCTCCCAATCCCCGGCGGCCGCGGCACGGTCGGCCTCTGCGATCGCGTGGCGCTCGAAGCTGGCGATCTGGGCGTCGACTCGCGCTTGCAGCTCCGAAAAGTTGCCGATCGAGGGGGAGGCCGCTTCCCGCGCGTCCGCCAGGGTCGCCAGTGCTTTGCCGTACTCCTGTCGACTGAGCCAGTGATCGATCTGCTCGTTGACGTTGCTGCCCGACGGGGGCAGGCCGGCACACCCGGTGATGTGGCTGAGAACCATGACGCAGAACACCCATGCCAATCGTTTCATGGGACAGCTTCCTGCGGCCTCAAGAGCGGTTCGAGCCTGGCTCTGATGAAGTCCTCGTGTCCGGCCGCATCCAACAATGCGGAATACGTCATCACGGGCTGTGTCGTGCCGCGCAGGACGATTCGGCCGTGCGGTTGGCATTGAATCGGTCCCGTGCCGCGGAGCGCGTCGTACGTGGCATCGCTCAGCAGGATCTGGCCGGGCTTTGCGGAAGACGACAGCCGTGCGGCGACGTTGACCTCCCGGCCCATGACGGTATACTCCATCCGGTCCGCCGCCCCGATGTTGCCTGCCAACATGGCGCCGCTGTTGATGCCCACATGAAACATCAACACGGCCTGGCCTTGCGCTTTTCGCCGGGTGTTCAGGGTGACGACCAGATACTGGATCAGCGCGGCGCACTCCAGCGCGTGCCGCGCGTGCAGCGGATCGGGTTCCGGGACGCCGAAGACCGCCATGACGCAGTCGCCGATGTATTTGTCGATGTGGCCGTGACAGGCATCCACGATGCGGGCAATGTAGCCGAAGTATTCGTTCAGAACGGCATTGACTTCCTTGGCGGACATGCGTTCCGCCAACGCGCTGAAACCGAAGATATCGGCGAACAAGACGCTGGCGACGACGTTGCGGCCAACCGCGCCGGACGGCGCGGTATCTCTCAAAACTTCCTTGGCCACTTGGGGGGCGACATAGCGGGAGAAGGTTTGCTCCACACGCTCTTTCTGCGCCAACCCCTCGGTCATGTCGTTCATGGCCCGCATCAAGTCGCCCAGCTCGTCGTTGCGCGGCTGGGTGAACCGGATGTCGTAATTCCCAGCGGACACCGCGCTGCTCACCTTGATGATTTCGTGTATCGGCCGCGCCAGGCGCTTTCCCAGGCCGATCGAGATCAGGCAGCCGATGAGGACAAACACCAGGGTTGCCAGACCCACCGTTCGAATCGTCTGCTGTTTGGCCGAATCGACGATCGAGCGGTCAAAGCCGATCAACGCATAACCTACCGTCAGGCCATCGACGTTCATCGGACTCACTGCGGCCATCACCGTGACGCGTTCGCCGTCTTCGTGCCTGTTCTTGGTATAGAGGAACATGCCGTGTTGCGTGGAATGATCGGCTACCCTCGCGGCGTCGGGGACGATTCCGGCTTGCACGATGGGTTGGAGTTCATCAGAGTAAACCGCCGCGGCCAGGACGCCGCGCTGCTCGGTCAAATGATTGACGATCACCTCGAGCGTCAGGCTGTCTTCGGCCAGCACGGGTTCCTTGGCGACCTGGGCAAACTGTTGGACGACGGTGCGGCTGGACTCGACCATTTGGCGCTCGAGAAGAACGCTTTGATCTCTCGCCACGACCCATCCGAGCACCCCCATGCCCGAGCCGATGACAAGCGTGAAAGCCAGCGCCAGCTTGTAGGCGATGGGTAACTTGCGCGGGAACCGGGACGGCCATCCGCGAGCCAGAAAGGCGCCAGCCTTGTGACGTATCGTGTCTGCCCCCGAGATGCGAGCCTCGACACCGCGCATGACGCCGGCCCTTCTCCGTCGGCCTTTCTTCCGTTGGCGTGGCGATTTGCCGGGCGGACTGCCAGGAGTCCGAATGCTACGACCCCGACCGCGGGAGTCAAGGGCAAAGTACGCGGCGACGTAGACCGCGGTCGGGGTCGGCGGAGCTGGTCGCCCGTTCGTCGAGCTCGCCGCGGGCACCCGGCCGCGCCCGCCGCCTGCCTTGAGCGTTGACGGCGTTGCGCGCGCGTGTTACGAAATAGGCGTGGGTGCGGAACGGGCAGCAGACGAGCAAGGAGGCGGAGCATGACCATCGTGGCGATTTCCCGGGAGATGGGGAGCGGGGGCTACGAGATCGGCGCCGCGGTGGCCAGGGCGCTGAACTTCGAGTACGTGAATCGCCAGATCCTCCTCGAGGCCGCGCACGCCCACGGCGTGCCGGAGGCGACGCTCTTGGATGTGGTGGAACGCCGCCCGTCCCTCTGGGAGCGCTTCGATGCGGAGCGCCGACGCTATCTCACGTTCCTGGAGGCGGCCTACTACACCTTCGCCGAGCGGGGGAATCTGGTCACCGCCAGCCGCAGCGGCCCCTTCTTCGTCCGGGACGTGCGGCACGCCCTGAAGGTGCGGATCATGGCCCCCGTCGAGGTACGCGTACGCCGGGTCATGGCGCAGGAGTCGCTGGACCAAAAGGCCGCCGCGGCCAAGGTCCGGGCCTACGACCGGGAGATGTCCGGCCGTATCGATTACCTCTTCGGGGTCGATTGGACGTTGCCCGAGAACTACGACTTCGTGCTCAATACCAGCGACGACTCGTGGGACTACTACACGGACCTTTTGGTGGCGGCGGCGCGCCACCCCCGATACCAACCCACGCCGGCGTCCCTCCAGAAGGTCCGCGACCTCCGCCTCGCGGCGCAGGTCCGCGCCGCCATCGCCACGGACCCGGGGACCCAGCGTCTGAATGTCGAGGTCACCGCCCAGGAGGGCCGCGTGGTGCTGACGGGCATCGTGTTCAGCCCGGCCGTGCTGGACACCGCAGCCGACGTGGCCAGGCGCGTCCCGGGAGTCGTCAGCGTCTCCTGCGAGACGGTGGAGATCCCGCGGGTCTACCCGGGCCCGATCATGTGACCTGCCCCGGCACCGCTGCGCCGCGCGCGCCCGCGGGGTGTCGCGGGGCAGCTCGTCTGTTGGCCCGGCTCCGTTAGGGCACCACGCTCCTCCGGAAACCCGCGTGTACACCCAAGCCGACGATGCGAGGATTCCCTGGGAAGAGATGCGCGCCGCCGGACGACGGCGTTCGGCTTTTGCTCCCGCAGCCACTGAACTCGTCTCCGGCCCCTGGAGGTATCCAGTCTCCCGGCCCGAATTGACGAGAACGTTCACAGTGCTGCAACCCCGACGCCAGTCGCGCCGAAATACAACGTCCAGCTCAATCAACGGAGAGTCGAGACCGTGCGGGGTTTCCTCATGAAGCAGAGCGTGGAGCCACCGCGGATACACCCGGTCGGGCCGGGGCCGCTCCTCGACCCTGCCACCCCCAAAGCGAAGCAGCGCGGGGTGACGGCGAAACTCGTGCTCCCCGAATAGGCCCTGGCGTCCCGGTGCGCGCTCGGCGGCTCTGCGTGAAAGACTCGAACGGCGGTCAGTGGCGCGTGTGCGCCTCGCGACCCGCGCGCATCGTGCGGGAAACCGGGGGCGTGGATTCGGCCTGTGTCTCACAGGCAAAGGCGTCGTGCAGGCTCATGATCAGGCACCCCAAGCCTATCCCGATGGTCAAGGTGGCTCCGCTCGCCACGAGAAAGAACGTCATGCGGGGTTTCCTCCGGTCCGATCGAGTGTGAACTTGACAGCCGGCATATTCCGGCGACCGTGGCGGACGACAGCCAATTCCAACCCGTTTGCCGCAACGATGTGCGCCCTGGGCCTGGCAATGGGCCCGATCGCGACGCGGTATCCAAGGCGATCCTGCGCCCGATGTGTGCCCGGGGGACCCCCCACGCGTCCGCGGTCTGCCCCGGGAATCGCGTCAGTGGGACGTATCCCCCGAGTTGGGCTGCGGGACCACGATGAACCCCCGCTCCCGGAGGATCCGATCACGGTTCGACCGAGCGCGACGCTGGGGTCGGTCCCCACGACCGGTCCAGGGCTTCCCCTGCCGACGGTCGAGCAGGATCTCGACGATGCCGTTCCGACTACAAGTGTCGACCAGAGTCTGAAAAAGTTCCGGCCGATCCCGCGAGACGATGATGAGTCCGTGCACCATGTCCGCATCCCCCACCCAGCGCCGCAGCTTCGCGCATACCGGCCAGCCCTCACCGGCGCCGCGGGTGCGCGGCGGAAAACGGCGGGTGACCGGCAAGACGCAGGCCCACAGCTTGGCGAACCGAGCCGCCATGTCAAGCCCAATTCGGCTCGAATCGAACATCGCGAACCGCCGAGACAATTCCCGGCCGAGGTTCCGACGGTTTTTGGGGGTCCACAATGCGCACGACGCATCCTGCGGTGGGCGCTGCGAGCCATCGCGATGACGCTCGGTGCGGGAAGGGACAGGGGCGGGTCCGGGTGGACGCGATGGGGGGTGCCGTTTTGGCGCCCAGAACCGCACGAGCGCCGCCGAGACCCGTCGACGCTGGACGCGCGCTGCCGCGCGTCTGCAGGGGCCGTCCCGGGCCTACTCGCGAGGGTCGCCGTGCGGGGCCGACGGCGGCGGGTCGGTCGGGGTACCGCCGCGTCGGCCGCGACGATCACGGAGGATGCGGAGAACACTCGTGCGCCAGCGCGACGCGTTGCGGTACGACGCCGTCGCCGCGGCGTCCGGCGGGTAGACCAGCGCGAACCGCTGGGAACTGAGCTCGGGTGCCAGGGAGGGGGCGCGACGCCGGTCTCCGTGACGCCGCTCCCGCGCCACCGACTCGCTGGCCCGCCGCCGTTCCCCCTGCCGCCGATCGCGGAGGACGATGATCTCGTCCGTCTCGCGGTACGCGCGCTGGAGGACCCGATATAACTCCCCTTGGTCCCGCGCCACGATCAGCAGGGGCCTCGCAGGTTGCAGCGGTGGGATCCGACTCCTCTTGGGCAGTATCACCATCCGCGCGCTCGCCAGGCGGATCCGGAGGAGGTGCGATGCGGTGCGTGAAGAATAAGGTATCGCGGGCAGCCTCCCATGTCAACGGCGACGCGCATCCTGTCCGTCGGACCTCACGCAATAGCCCCTGTGGCCGCCCCGCAGTTGAGCCGCTCCCCGCGCCTTGCGCACTCCCCGGCGGTTTGATATATACGGACGCCGCAGCGTACGGTGCCCCTCAGCCAGCGGCAAGGCCTGCAGATCGCCCGCGCCCGCCTAAAACCGCGCAGGCCCTACACGGTGGACCGCGTAGCCAAAGCCGGACAAGGCTTCGACGGGCTCTCCGCGGGCGGTGCGGGTGGCGCCCATCGGTGATTTCTCTCCTGATGACATGGGCCGGGCAACCCACCGAGCCCAACGGTCGGCGGCGATCACGGAGGCGCACCCCGAAGGGCAAGTCGGGGCGATGGCGGTGGTCGTGGCGGCATCCCTGGCGGCGGAGCCAACGCACCCGTCTGGACGTGACTTTCTGGAAGGGGCGGAGGAAGATTTCCGCGGCCACAGCGGAAAGCCGCGATGTCATGCCGGGTGGACTCTCCCACGGAAAACCCGTGCGGGCGGCCGGCGCCCGATGGGGCTTGCGCCCCGTCCCGAAAGCCGAAGGGAACGGAGGTGCGCTTGGCGCTTCGAGATCTTCGCTTCGAGGTTCTAGAGACGTCCCGGCGGTCGTGTGGCAGGGTAAGCGTGCGCGGTAACACGGGAGAAACGGCCGCGGATAACCGAGGGAGGATTCTCCGATGCTGCAAGCCGGGTTGTTGGTTGCTGGTGCCGGCACGGTGCTCCTGGCGCTGTCCAGCGTCCGGGGCGTCGTGACCGGTTTCATCGGGACCACCGTCTGGCCACACCCCGGCTGGCGACTCGCGAATCTGGTGGGGTGGCTTCTCCTGATCGGGGGCTTTTTCCTGCAGTATCTGCACGCGCGCCGCACGTCCCGCTCCGCCGAGCCGTCGAGGACTGTGAATGCTCTGATCGCCGTGTTGGAACACAAGGGGCTGATCACGCAGGCGGAGGTCACGGAAGAGATCCGCAACCACAGACAGCCCCGCGGCCAGGGGCGGTGACGCGCATGCCGGTGGGTCGCCGCGCCTGGAATCGTCCGGACGGGCCATGAGTGTGGCGACCGGGCTCCCGGCGTTGGTTCCGCCCCGACGATGGCGCGGTTGCGGTCTTTGGGTGGTTCGACGCGGTGGGGACACAAGGGGATCGCCTTGCCGTCTTGACGTGCTATAGTGTCGAAACGAACACGACGGTGATCGACGTGCGGCGGGCTCGATACGGCCGCCGACGCTTCAGAGGCGGGCGGGACCCTGTCGGGCCGCGCCCTTCGGCGTGGCGAGGAACCGAGTGGAGGTGGCGGCGATGACACGGCGACATTTTTTCGCCCGGATTGGCGGGCTCTCGGGCCTGGCTGCCGGGTCGCGGTGGGCGTTCAGCCCGACGGACGCACGCGCGGCCGGGGGGAGCTTCGAGATTACACGCCCGGAGGCCGAGTGGCGGGCGCTTCTCAGCCCTGAGCAATTCCATGTCCTCAGGCAGCACGGCACGGAACGGCCATGGACAAGCCCGCTCAACAAAGAGTACAGACGGGGGACCTACGTGTGCGCCGGCTGCGAGCTGCCCCTGTTCTCGTCGGAGGCCAAGTTCGACAGCGGCACCGGCTGGCCCAGCTTCTGGGCGCCGATCGAGGGGGCGATCGGCATCTCGGTGGACACGTCGTTTTTTATGAAGCGTACGGAGGTGCATTGCCGGCGATGCGGCGGGCACCTCGGCCACCTGTTCGACGACGGCCCCAAGCCCACGGGGCTCCGATACTGCATCAACGGGGTCAGCCTGAAGTTCCTCCCGGCTTGACCCGACGTGGAAAGGAAAGCTATGCGGACGATGGTGATGCTGGGGGCGATTGTCGTCGCGGCAGCGCTCGCCGCCGGAACCGCGGATGCCGCGACACCAACGGGCGGGCGGGCCATCGCCACCTTCGCGGGAGGCTGCTTCTGGTGCATGGAGCCCCCGTATGATGTGCTGGATGGCGTGATCTCGACCACCGCCGGGTACACGGGAGGCCACAAGCCGAATCCGACTTATGAGGAGGTATCCAGCGGCACCACCGGCCATACTGAAGCCGTCCAGGTGGTGTACGATCCGAAACGGATCAGCTATGAGCGGCTGCTGGAGGTGTTCTGGCGTAACATCGATCCCCTGGCTCCGAACGCCCAATTCTGCGATCACGGCACGCAGTACAGATCGGCCATCTTTTACCACGACGCGGAGCAACGGAAGCTTGCCGAGGAGTCCAAGCGGGCGCTGGAGTCCTCCGGGCGGTTCAAATCGCCGATTGTCACCGAGATCGTCGCCGCGGGAACCTTCTACCCGGCCGAGGAGTATCATCAGGACTATTACAAGAAGAACCCCATCCGTTACAAGTTTTATCGGGCGGCCTGCGAGCGCGATCAGCGGCTGGGGGAACTATGGGGCGACCCCGCTGGACGGACCAAATAGCAGGACGAGCCTTCGACCGGCTCCGATTCCCCGGATGGGCGCAGACGCGCGTGGACGGGCGCACGAGTTTCCTCCTTGGCGCTGCCCGTCTTCATGGTCCTCAGTCTCGTCCGCACGTCCGCAGTGTTGCCCACCTTGTGCGCGGGGATAAGAGGTGGCGGGATATGGACGCTGACGCGGCGCCAGACGCGGATCGGCGTCGACCGCACCGGCGCCCGGTACCCCGATTGAATGACAACGGCGGCTTCGACGGCCGCCAATGCCGGCGGTCAGGGACGTTGCCAGAGTCGGGGGGTCCACGTGGCCAGGCGCAGATGCTCGAGGAGCATGCCGTACGCGATCAGCGTCAACGCTTCACCCTGTTTGGCTTCGGGTAGCGCCGCGACGTGTTCGAGCAACCCATCGAAGGCGTCGTTGGCGGCAGCGGTCAGCCGCGCCTCGGGGTGCTGGCCTTCCGTGCCGGGCGTCAACTCCGTGGCCTGCTTTCTGGCCTGCCGAAGCAGGCCGATTCCGAAGTACTGCTGCGCCTGCGCAAAGTCCCGGTCCGTCTCATCCCATGGCTCGTCCATTGCCGCCCCTTCCTCTTGCCCGGATGCTGACGTGATGCAAGAGAGACGTGGTGTCCGCGTATTCTCCGCGGCAAAGGGGCCCGTGTCAATGCATCGGCAGTCGTTATGCCATCGGGTCGATGCGATCTTTTTTGGCCCGTCGCTTCGCTTTCGATCTGCTGCGTGCGGATTGTCCAGCCGGGCCAGAGCGGACCGCCGGGTGCCGTCCAGGCAGGCGCAGCCACCCGGCTGACCGTCAGGCTGCCCACCCGATCGGTCTGTTCGAGTTCCCGGATCTGCGCTCGGTGCCACGCCAGACGCATGTGCGCCGAGTTACTTCGGGGGATCTGGAGCTTTGCGTGCGGTAGATACGTCATCCCCCTTGAGTCCGTACGGACTACGGACACGGCCCTTCAATCGCAATTCGTCGGGCGGCATTCACGCGAGTCCTTGTGTGCGCTCCATCACCGTCCTCCGGCAAGTTGTTTCCGCACCTACGTCCCCTTTTATTCGCGCGCCCCGGTCCTTCTCCAGCTCTGTGGGGCCACCGCTCACCGTCGAGCGCGCCCTTTCCCGCACCCCGGGGTGGATACCCGACACTGGACGCGGCGGTCTATCCGATAGCGGCACGCAGCACCCTGAGCGTATTCTCGCCCAGGATCTTGCGGATGTCGCCCTCGCTGTAACCCCTCTGGATCAGGCCATCCACGATCTGCGGGGTCTCGGCCGCGTCCTTCAGCAGCGTGCCGCCCCCGTCGAAATCGGAGCCGAGGCCGACCGTGTCGATCCCCGCCACCTTGACCACGTGGTCAATGTGATCGAGCAGCCGTGAAACAGTCGGCGCTTTTTCGTCCACGAACATGGGGACGTAGCTTATCCCGATGACCCCACCGTTCTTTGCCAGCGCCCGCAGCTGGTCGTCCGCCAGATTCCGAAAGTGGGGACAGAGCGCCTTCGCGTTTCCGTGCGAGAAGATCACCGGCTTTCGCGTCACGGCCAGGGCGTCGAAGAAACCGGCGGGGCTGATGTGGGCCAAGTCCACCAGCATGCCCAACCGGTTCATCTCGAGTACGAGTTCGCGCCCGAACCGGGTGAGGCCCACGCCGTCCCGGGGCTCAAGGCAGCCGTCGGCAGCGCAACTCGACACGTTGTGGGTGAAGCCGATGGAGCGCACGCCCAATTCGTAGAGCGCACGCAGCACGTGCACGCTCCGTTCGGTGCAGTCGGCGTGCTCGATGGCGAGGAGAAGTGCTATCTTGCCTGCGGCCTTAGCGTCCAGGATGTCTTGGGCGCGACGCACGATCAGGGCCTGAGCTCGGCTCTCCTCCAAATCGTTCAGCAGGTAGCCGAGACCATCCAGTGCGTAGCCAAGGTGGTTCTTCAAGGACAACGTGACGTCAACGGCGAAAAATCCAGCGTCGATGCCTGCGGTACGCATCTTGGGAAAGTTAATCTGAATAAGGTCTGCGCCCGGTCGCGGGGCCTCCGGGCCGCGTAGGAAAGCGATCATGCCGTCGGCCCGGGCTTCGGCGCCTTCCCCTTCCCGCTCCAGGCTGTAGTTACCGCGGCGGATGTGGGCCACGATGGTGTCGTTGTGGCAGTCGATGTAGAGCGCTTGACGACAGAGCTCCAGGGCGTCCATGCTCCTCCTTTCGAGGGCGAAACGTCACTGCGCGCGTTGCTGCGCCTCCAGACGCCGCGCCACGGAGGTGGGATCCAACCAGTCGCGGATCCCGTCGCCGATGAGGTTCAAACCAAGGATCGTGATCGAGAGCGCCAAACCGGGCAGCAACATCATGTAGGGTGCATCGCGGATGTAAACCCGAGCCTCACCGAGGATGTTGCCCCAACTTGGGATGTACGGCGGGGCGCCGACGCCCAGGAACGAAAGCGAGGCCTCGCCTAGCACCGCCAGGCCGAAGATAAACGTGCCCTGCACGATCAGCGGGGAGATGCAGTTCGGAAGAATGTGACGCAGCAGGATCCGGGTGTCGGAGACGCCGATGGCCCGTCCGGCCTCGATATACTGGGTGTGCACGATGTTGAGGACCACGCTGCGGACCAGGCGGGTCACGCGGGGAATCTGTACGACGCCGAGGGCGATGATGACATTCTGCAGACGGGGTCCGATGGCCGCCATGATCGCCACCGCGAGGACGATGCCCGGGAAGGCCATGAGGCTGTCCATGACGCCCATGCACAGCGTGTCCAGGCGGCGGTAGAAACCGGCGATGAGCCCGATGAACGTGCCGAGCAAGCAGCTCATGAGCACGACGGAGGAGCCGACAAGGAACGAGTTACGCGCACCATAGACCGTGCGGCTGAAGAGGTCGCGACCGAAGTTGTCCGTGCCGAACAGGTGGACCGCGTTGGGCCGGATGAACTGGATCTCCGGCTTCACCATGTTCGGATCGAACGGCGTAAGAACGGGCGCCAAAGCGGCCGCCACCAGCACGACGAGGAGCGTCGCGCCACCGATGAGGATGGCGTTCCGCTGCACGATTCCCGTATACCAGAGACTGCGCATGGGAGCGTCGGAACAGCTCGCCAGGTCCACGGGTGCGGCCGGAGGATTCATACCCGTTCTAGGTGGTGCGGGACTCGGACCGACTGATCCGTGGATCCAACACGCCGTACAGGATGTCGACACACAGATTGATCGCGACGTACAGCCCGGCGATCACCAGCACGATGCCCTGCACCAAAGCGTAGTCGCGACGCACCACAGCCTGGATCAGCAGGCGGCCTACGCCCGGGATGTTGAAGACGGTCTCGGTAACCAGCGCTCCACCCATTAGCCCCGCGAACATCAGCCCCACGATAGTCAAAAGGGGAATAAGTGCGTTGCGGAGCGCGTGCCGAAGCACGACGCGCCGCTCGGGAAGGCCGATCGACCGTGCCGTGCGCACGTAGTTCTCTTTCAGCACACCCAGCATCATGGACCGCGTCATGCGGGCAAGTAGGGCCGAGTCGTAAAAGCCGAGGGTGATCGCCGGGAGCAGAAGGTAACGCACGTTCTCCCACAGCCCGTCGCTGAGCGGCTTGTAGCCGGCGACGGGGAGCAGACCGAGGAACACGGCGAAGACCAGGATCAGGTTGAGACCGATCCAGAACGTGGGCATGGAGATCCCGGCCATGGAGATGAACATGGCCAGAAGGTCGGCCCATGTCCCGTGCCGGACGGCGGCTAGGACGCCGAGACTCAAGCCGAGGAGCACGGCGACGCTGAGCGACAGCAGCGTCAACATGAGAGTCGGCTCCGCCCGCTCCCAGATCGCCTGTACGACTGGACGGCGCAGGAAGATCGACTCCCCCAGGTCACCCCGCAGCACATGACCGAACCAGACCGCCCACTGCACGGGCAGCGGTCGGTCCAGCCCGAGATCCCGGCGTAGCTCGGCCGCCCGCTCAGGCGTGGCCTCGGGTCCGAGCAGCATGTCCGTCGGGTCACCCGGGGTCAAACGGAGCAGAAGGAACACGGCCGTGGCCACCAGCATCATGACCGGGACCGCCTGCAGGATCCGCCGCGCGATGTATCCGTACACGGAGCTTACCTCGAGTCGTCGGTGTATCGGCAAAAGAGCCCGGCGGTGCGGGGGCGGCCACCGGTCACCCCTTCCCCTGTTTACTCCATCCAGACGTTGTAGAAAAAAGGCCGCAGCATACTTGCGTAGCCCTTCAGGCCCTTACGCGCGCCATGCAGGATGAAGTACTCGCCGGTCTTCACCAGAGCCACGTCATCGTAGACCAAGCGCTGCAACTCCTCGACCAGAGCGTACGCCTTCTTCGGATCCCCTTCCGATAGGATCGCGTCCACCAGTTTGTCTTTCCGCTCGTTCACCCACCACCCCGGCCAACGCTCGTTCAGGAAGACGTGCATGACGGGGTGCTGCTGAGCCGGGTGGCCGGTGATGAAGGCGTTCCACAGCTCCGGCTTCTCGCGGCGCGACCGCAGCGTGGGGGTATCCATCACTTGGAGGTCCACCGTCATCCCCGCCGCCTCCAATTGGCCCTTGAACGTCAGCGCGAGGTCGTAATTCGCCTGGGATTCCTTGTTTGTCATCCAGACCACCGGCTCGCCCTTGTAGCCCGCCTCCTTCAACAGCGCTTTGGCCTCGTCCGGGTTCGGCCGGTTGAACAGTTCTTTGCCGGCCTCAGAATACATGGCCGTCTCGCGACTGGTGATCCCGGGGTCAAGCCGGTAGAACTCAGGTGACTGGAAAGCGGCCCGGTTCGCCGGCTCCAGGTTCACAATCTTCTGGATGGCCTTCCGCATCTTGAGGTTGGTGAACATCCCCTGTTTTTTGTTCAGGTGGATAGCCAGCCACTCGTAGGGCTTGGTGAGGTGCAAGGCTAGGTTCGGATCCGCTTTCAGGCGAGGGTAGGAGCTCCAGCTGAGAATCCCGGCGAAGTCGTACTCGCCGGTCGCCAGGCCATCGGCTCGCACGGCAGCCTCGTTGGTGATGAGCCAGCGGACCTCGTCGAACCACGCAGTCTTCTTCCCCGCCATGCCGTCAGGCTCGTCCGAGCGGGCGGCGTAGTTCTCGAAGCGCACACCCTTGATGTGCCGGTCGGGGAGGTGTTCCACGAACTTGAACGGGCCTGTTCCGATCATGTCCTTCATGGCTTGCTTGCCCGCGGCATTGGCGACCTCCTCGGGCATAATCGAGGCATCTGGCAGGGCCAGATAGGTCGGGAACAGGCCGGTCGCCTTGTTGAAGGCTACGGTGATGGTGTGCTTGTCCCTGGCCTTGATCTCGTCAATGCGCTTCGCAGCAATGGTGCCGTTGGCCCCGATCGCCGCCCAACGTTTCAGCGAGGCGAGGACGTCGGCGGAGGTCATCTCCTTGCCGTTGTGGAACGTGACGCCCTTGCGCAGCCCGATAGTGACAAGCTTGCCGTCCTTACTCGCCTCGTAGCTCGCGGCGAGCATGGGCTGCGGACTGTACTTTGCGCCGTCCGCGAACAGGCCCTCGAAGAAGTTGCAAACCACGTCCAGCGTCTGGTAGCGGGTCGTGAATACCGGGTCCAACACCCCCGGCTCTGACCAAAAGCCGACCTTAAGGAGCGGCGTCCTCGTGGGCGCCGCCGCGTGTACCACGCGTGGCAGGATACCCACGTCGCCGAGCGTCGCGAGACCCGTAGCGCCCAGAAGCAGCCCCGCAGCCTCGACGAACTGGCGGCGGCTTAAAGCCCCGGAGTGAAATCGCTCCTGCAAGTTGCGGAGCTTTCCCTCGGTCATGTCGCGCCCGTCCATATCGTCCTCCTCCGTGCCAGATGCAGTGTGGCCAGGATACGGTTGCGAGAGTCGGGGACAGGATAACAGGCCAAGGATGGTGAGTGTCAAGATGAAACGACGGCTTCTCAGAGAGAACTGAACATTAGCCCCGATGGAAAGACCGATCGATCGCAGAATGCCGTGGGGCGTTTCAGGAGGAACAGCGCCACAGGCGAAAGGAGGCCGGTCGTGAACCAGGAAAGCATCGTTGGGGCCATGGACGACCGCACGCGTCCCCTGGTGATCGGAAGCCCGCGGCCGGGCAGTCAGGACCCGGCGGTCCGCGCGAGTCCCAACGAGCCGCGTTATCTCCGGCGTCGCCTCCCCCCGGCTCCAACGCGACGGCGACGTCTGGATGTGCTACGAGGCTGGGCCGTCCGGCTATGACGGCTATCGGCAGTGTACGGCCCTGGGGGTGGCGTGCCAGGGGATGGCCTTCTCGCGCACGCCCCGCATGCCCGGCGATCGCATCAAGATCGATCGGTGCGATGTGTGCAAGCTTGGGCACTTGTTCCAATCGGGGGACCTCACGCCAATCACCATCTCGGAACTCCGAGGACACCCTACTCATTTCCGCGGCCGTGCCGCCGGTTTTCCCGCTGGGTGATCTGGTGCGGGATGCCGGCCGCGATGCGCGCGATGGCTTCAGCAGCCCTCCCCGTCCCTCTTGAAAATCAGTATGGTGTCCCCGGGAATACTGAACGCGTTCGGTTCCATCGACCCACAAGGAAGCCCCACCTCAGGCCGCCTCCGCATGGAGTCGGACGCCTAGGGCGCGGGCGACCTTGAGGACGGTGGCGAAGCTTGGGTTGCCGTTCTCACTGAGCGCCTTGTAGAGACTCTCCCGGCTTAGCCCGGCGTCACGTGCCACCTGCGACATACCCTTTGCGCGGGCAGATCCGCTGGCGGCGAAACAGGCTTCACGTCAGCCCCAGGGCGCAAAGGCCCGTCGAAGGCCGGGGCCGCCGGGACGCTGGACCGTCCCTTCCGGGAGGACAGCGCCTGATGCCGGGCCTCGCTGGGCACCCGGCCCAATCCGCGCTGGTATCTTGCCGTGTTCTGCCGGTAGGTCTACGGTCGTTGCTATTTCGTCGTAACCGTCATCAACGCTGACAGTCGGTGGATCATGGCCTTGGGATCTCTGCCGCCGGCCCACGGATGATGCCATGGCCCTGGTCCTCCGCACCACCTTGGATCGCACCCCCGGGGCCACCCTGGAAATCGTCACGGAGGCCGCCCCCGGGTTCATCGACCGGGACTTCTTTCTGGCGTGCGAGGCCGAGCGCCTGAAACGTATTCGCACCCGGATCTACCGCCCCCAGTCCTTCGAGACCCTGGAGCGCTACCACTGGCCCTTCCGGGAGGCGGGCCGGGCCGCCCAGCAATCTGCCGATTACCCTGCGGCGCTGGCGCTCATCAGCGAGTGGGTGCAGACCTCCAACACGATCCGCCTCCACAGTGCCCTTGCAGCACTCACCTTGTGGGCCTATTACCACGGCGACCCAACGCAGCGTCGTACCACCCGCCGGCCCCAACTCCCGCAGGCTCGCCTGCCCCGCCGGGAGGCTTGGGAGGTGCACGCCGCCACGGCCCCGACCACAGCCTGAACCACCCAAGGTCGCACTGGTTCATTTCTGAACCCGGTTGTCTCGACGGATCGTGGACAGAACAACGGCCCTTCAATCGCGCTTCGTCGGGCGGCACCCGCGAGTTCCTGCCGACACTCCACCAACGTCCTCCCGCAAGTTGCTTCCGCACCAACGTCCCCTACGTCAACTGAAGGAACGCGATGCTGTAGCAGACGCCCCGCTTGCCCTCGGAGTTCGATGAGACGATTGACCCCGCACTGCACACCTACCGCCTGGAAAGCGGTAGGTTCGGACGGTCGGCGATTCGACATCGACGGTCGTCCGGACCCGGTTCCCCGTCTTGCGCGGCGATGGAGTGTGTGATCCGCGTCTCCGTGCGGGGCCCCGAGGCGACGGCGACGGAGCCGCGGCCCCAGCCCGGGTTGCGGAGGTGCGCGCACTCCGGGAGCTGATGCCCCTCCGCCACTGGACGATCTGGCTGATACTCTGGTGCGGGCGGTGGGCGCGCAGGAGGTGGACCTGGTCGCGTGCGCCCTGCCCGGAGCGAAGGTCGCATTCCGGCCCCCTCGCGCTCTCGCGGCGGAGGTCGCCGACCCGGCGGGCCACCGGTCCGCCGCGGCCCCTCCGTGCGGGACCTTCGGGCTCCAGCCCCGGGAGCTCGTGAGATCACATGGGCCGTGCGGTCCGGTCCGGAAGATTCGCACGCGCCCAGTCGACCCCACCCCGGGGCACTCGCCTGCCGGCGAGGGGTATCCCCCATCCCTGAGAGGGAGACTAATCACGGGCCGGGCGGAAATGCGCTGAGCGAATCTGGGGCTTATCAAGTCCTGTCGGACGGGCGAGGTTGGCGATAGGCTTGGGTTCGCGTGTTAAGCGCGGCTACTTGAAAAGATCATCGAAGGCCTGCCGACCGGACCGGGGGGCGGCGGCCTGCGTCTCGCGCTCCACGGTCGTGCGCGGCTTCCAGAGCGGGCAGTCGTTACGCGCATCCTTCACGGCAATCCTCACCGCAATCGGCTGCCGGCACTGCAGCCGGGCACCCGGATCGAAGAACGTGCACTGCGTGCAGGCGTGGAGGTCGGCGCCGCACTTGCTGCACCGCGCGGTGCGCACGTCCGCGGTGGCCAGTTCGCCCGCGCAGCGCGCACACCGGATGACCTCTCGCCACTGCATCAGGTTCACGGCGCGAGGCCCCTCGGGCTGGTCGGTAGGCGGACGCCGACGGGGCGCCCGCGGCGTGTTTCGGTCGTCGTCCTGATATCCGCGCTGTCGGTACTTGCGATCTGCCATCGCCCCGTCTCGCCCTCGGTCGCGCACTCCGCGCCATCTGGCTGGCGCTCGGCCGCAGGCCGCTTTTTACGATTTCCGAGACCAGCCCCGGCGCCGCGATGGCCGCGCCGATCGGGGAGGCGATCGGACCGGGTGCCTAAGCCCAAGCTGCTGCCCAACGTTGGTATGAAATGGTGTCCCCAGCGGGATTCGAACCCGCGTTATCGGCTTGAAGGGCCGACGTCCTAGGCCGGGCTAGACGATGGGGACACGAAATCTCTCGAACCATGAGGAGCCATTGGCGGATCGGACGGTTTTTTATAACACAGAAGACGCCCGGTGCCAAGCGCGACCCGCTTTCTCCTGCCGCCGTAGGGGCAGGCCGCCCGGCACCGAATATTTCCGTTGACGCCGAATGAATTGGACACTAGGGTAAGTCCCGATCGTCGGCGGAGAGATCGGCCCTGAGCCGAACGGATCGTTTCACCGCTAATCTTGTCACGGGTCTCACACCGGGGCCGCCGGGATCGGCAACCGCCGAGATGCGGGCCGTACCTTTCCGGCGCGCCTGCGATGAGGCGACGGCGTTCGGGGGTGCGCCCGGGGTCGTGACGCTTCGAAGGATTTCGAAAGGGGGTAGCATCCCCGACGACGAGGCGATGGGATGCGTTGTCGGCACACGGTGCCGGACTGGCACCGGCAGGTGGCCGCCGGAGAGGTAACCCGACCCATCTTCGCTGCGTGTCGCTTGCTGGTCAAAGAGACAGAGCGCGCGGCGGACTCGCAGAAGATCGCCTGTGCTTACTGGGGGCGCCAGCGCGAGTGCCCCTCGTACGAGGGACCGGATTCGAGTTCGAGCGAGAGGGTTCGCTCCAGAGATGCCGCGGTGGCCGGTGCGCCCGTCACGCCGGACGCCGTTTGGCCGGTTCGACGGTCCGGCGGCGCCGACGGCCAACGCATCCTGTTGATGGCGCTCGGCGGTCTGTCCGTCGTCCTCCTGGGAGGGGTGGTTGCCATAAGCGTGGCGGCCCTTCTGGGACGTCGGCTCCGGACCGATTACGTGGTCGTTGCGCTGGCCGGCGCCTCGGTGTCCTTGATCGCGCACACGCTGACCCTGCTTCGGCGGTGGGCGAAGCGGTGACCGCGGCCATCCGGGCGGAGCGCCGGCTGCCCGCCGTCCACGTGGAGCGGGACGAAAACCGAAAGGAGACACACATGCGAACGGGGTGCGGACATGCTCTGGTTGTTGGCTTGCTGCTGGCCGGCCTCCTGAGCGGCTGCGCGACGACCGTTGGTCGCCAGGAAAGCGTGGGCCTCCCGACGGCGGAGAACCCGGAGTATCTGGGCCACCCTTTCCGGTTGGTGGCGCTTCCTCTCCACGCGACCGGGAACATCCTCCGCTACGGCCTGGTGGAGCCTTTCTACTTCCTGATGAACACGATGCCGGACTTCGTGGGCCTCAGCCTGGAGGAGCAGCAGCACCTTCGAGATCGCCAGGATACATGGGCGCACTGGTACAAGGCCAACATCGCGGACTACAATCCGCCTGCGAAGTAGGCTGTAGTTTCGCGCGGACACGGGCGCGGCCGTCGGGTCGCGCGTGAAAGGCATTCGAGCGAGCCGCGCGACAGCTGGCCCCCGCGCACCGCGCGGACGCTCGCGCGCGCAGGGGTCGGGACGGGAACATGAAAAGCGTCGGCAAAGTCCGTAAGCGCCGCGCACGCGGGCGACCCGCCTCGACGGCTGCGCGCCGGGTTGCGGGTGATGCCCGCCTCCGGGGGGCCGCCGCCTCTTTGGACGCCGAGGACATCGCGTTGGCCCGTTTGCAGGCGCATCTGCGCCGGACAGAGACCATTCACGCCGCGGTACCGTCCGCCGCTCCCGCCTCGCGACGGACGACGGTTCGGCTGCCGGCCGCACTCCTCGACCGCCTGCGCGAGCGGGCCAAGCGCGACGGTGTGACACCGTCCAAAATCGTCGAGCTGGCCCTGGAACGCCTCCTGCGCCCGCGCTGAACACCGGGATTTTTTGTTCGTGCGCGCGCACCCAGCCTCTTCAGAAACAGTCGAGGACACAGGCTCGAAACCCGGGGCGTGGGCGCCGTGGGTTTTCGCACCACGGGCCTCGGCGCGGGCGTGCGACGCAGGCGGTGCGCCGGGACGTGCCGGGAGCGAGGATGGCGCGCGCCGGTCCCGAGGGGGCGTTCGCACGTCCGTTCTCTCCCTCGTGACGCTGGTCGTCCTGGCGGCGATCGTCGTCGTGGTCCTGGCCGGAAACCTGGGTCCGCCCGAACAGCCTCCGCCTCCAGGCGTCCCATCCTCGCCCGAGCCAACCCACCGCGAACCCGCCGCCGACGCGCCGGAGATCGCCGCCCCGTGCGGCCCTCGGTGAAAAACTCGGGCCGAGGCGCCCCGGCGGCGATGCCGCGATGTCGCTCTTGCATCGAGGACCCGGGCGCGCTATATAAGGCGTGCCCGAGAGGTGCAGCACGGCGGTGCGGGCGCGGGGAAAACCCCGGACCGGCATCCCCAAGATCTTTCCGTACGGGTGGAAGCGGATCCGCAGTGCGTCTGCTGCGGCCACCCGGTTCCGGATCACCCTCGAGGGTACAAACGGCTATGCCCCCACGGCGGTTTTTTTGTATCGCCTGGGCGGTTGCTCGGACCGGGCGCGGCCTGCGGGCCGGCGCGAACAGGAGGACCTGATGCCCATCGTCACCATCGTTTTGCGGGAAGGCCGGACTGTGGAGCAGAAGCGCGAAATGGTCAAGGCGGTCACCGAGGCCATCGTGCGCACGACCAACGCCAAGCCGGAGGCGGTCCACATCGTGGTGCACGACGAGCCGGCCACGAACATCGGAAACGGCGGACAGCTCCTCGCGGACAAGCGCTGACGCAACCGGCGGCGACCCCGCGGCGGGCCCGGCACCCGGTTCCAGGTCATGGCGGCAGCGGACGGCGGGACCGGACGCCTGGCGGATCGGTCGGCCGCCGGGTGTCGCCCGGGGTTGCCACCGCTGCCTCGCGGAGGGGTTGCCGTCCTGACGGGGGCGCCATCGCGTACCGGTTCGGCGCGGACCGGGGGTTGCGAAGCCCCCCTATCGGTAGATTCTCGCGGTCCAGCGGCAAGAAGTCCTCACCGCGGCCAGAAAGGTAAGCACGGGGAGCCGCCCGAGGGGCCCGACTCCCCGCCGCTGTTCCGCGTGCCGCTGCACCGGTTAGACGCCAGAGGAGACGTGCGCGCGGGAAGCGCTGTGGGGGCCGGCCCTCCGGACGGTGGACAACTCATGGACGAGCGCAAGGTCGCCGCATTTTACGATGTGGTGGGCAATACCTACGATCAGTCCCTCTACTTCCTCGCGTGCGAAGCCCCCTACCGCTCCGAGATACGACGACTTTCGGCGGGACGGCGATTCCGACGGCTGGTGGACCTGGGCTGCGGGACCGGAAAGCAGACGGTCATGCTGGCGCCCCTGGCCGACGAGGTCGTGGCCGTCGATATCTCCCCGTCCTCGCTCCAGCAGGCCGAGGCGCGCTGCGCCGGCGCCAATGTCCGGAACGTCCGCTTCCTCCACGAAAGCATCGTCGCCCTCTCGCTCGAATCGGGATCCGTGGATGGAATCTTCTCCTACGGTGACGTGATCTCGCACGTTCACGACGCCTACCGACAGGTGTTTCGCGAAAGCGCCCGCGTCCTTCGACCCGGCGGTTTCCTGGCCTGCGAGGTCGACGGGAAATGGGAACTGGACATGCTTCTGCACGACCCACAGGAGCGGGCGCGGGCGCGGGCGGCCCGCGGAGTAGGCCATCTGCGCGTGTGGCGAGACATCCCGTGCAAGACCTTCACGGATCGCGAGCTCCGGGGCGACCTGGCGGCGGCCGGACTGCGCCCCGTCAGCATGCGGGGCGTGAACATCCTGCACTGCCTACTCCCCCCATCGGTGCTGATGGGGCTGCCGCATAGCGTGGGCGCGGGCTGGCGGGCGATCTCGACCGCCCTGCGGGGGTTGGACGCGGTGGTGGCGAGGCTGCCGTGGTTTTACCGGCTGGCGTCGACCCGGCTTGTGGTGGCGGTCAGAGAGTGAACTCCGGGCGGGGCCGATCGTCGGGTGAGGCGGGTGAGCCGGGCGCCCCAAGTTCCTCGGCGCCCGTTTGATCACCGCGGGCGCGTCCAGGGCGCTCTAAGAGGGTTCCCCGGCCCCTCCGACGCATCGGACGTTACAGACCTCCAGACAGGCGATACTTCGGGGTCAGCTTCGGATCGCTTGTCTCTTGAGGACCTGTACCTGCACCTTGAGGGCATCCTCGACGAGGGGCAGTCTCAGGTTGTAGCGCTCGTACAGCATGTTGAGCGCCGTCACGTTCCCGGCCCGGGCGTTCTGAATGAGTTTTGTTCGGGTCAGCGACTCGGCAAGCTCGAAGTCGTCGATGCGTCGTTTGATCGCCAGGTACTCGCGGGTCTTCATGGGGTCCCTCCAAGTCAACGCCAACGACGATGGTACGACCGATTCCGGGGCGCTCCACGATTGTGTCGTGCATGATGCACAAACTGGACCATCTATAACTATTGATTTTTAAACGGTTTTTCTTTTTAAACGACTGACAAAAAGACAGCCGGAAGCTGATCGCCCTGTCATGCCGGCGCGCAAACGGGGCTGGGCTCGATCGGTCGGTCCGTCGTGATCGCGGAAAACGAGCAGGTCCTGCAGCCCCGGTCGGAATGACCACAGAGAGGGAATCGCGATGTGTCCCCGTGGCACACTTCCCCGTCTTCGGCCGGATCGCCTCCGGCAATTGGCGTTCTTCCGAGAATTCGCGCCCCAAGAAATTGGTCGTCTCCTCGACGTCGGGGTCGCTCGCACGTACGACGACGGGGAGCTTCTGGCGACCGAGGGGACGCGAAAGCAGCGACGCGTGCTCTACGTGGTTCTGGACGGCGAACTCCACTACGTAAAACGCATCCGTGCCGGGTGTGCCCGGGTCGTGATGGTGTTGCGGCCCGGCGAGGTGGGTGGATTTCTGACCTTCTTGAACGACGATCCATCGCCGGTCACGGTTCGCAGCGCGGGGCGGACGACTGTCTTCGAGATCGGGCGGCGGGAAATGCAGGCGCTCGGAACCGCGGAGGCGGCTCTCACCGTCAAGCTCCTTCGCAACCTTCTGGGGAGCACCGCCAGACGCCTGGAGACCCTGCTGGACCGCGTGGCGGCCACGTCCGCCTGGGCGCTGGACCTGGAGCGCCATCTGCGCGCCCTCCCGCACTTGCCCGAGACGACCGAGGGACGCTAGGTCACCGCCGGCGTTCCCGGGCCGACGCCCGGCGCGACCCTGGCGATCCTGGAGCGCGCCGGCGATCTCCGGGGCGAGGCGCAGCCGGTGTCCCGCTTCCTCGTGGTGCGGTGAACCGCACCGGGACTTGCGGAGGGGGCATGCCTACGGTGAGCGTGGACTCGGATCTTCTTCGCGAATTGCTGGTACGACGGGACGAGCTCGTCCGCACCATCACGGCCGGGATGCAGTCGGACGACTGGGATCCGGTCATGGGCGCGTTCGACGGTCTGCTCGCGACGATCGCGCGGCTGGAGGACAGCCTCTCCCGGGCCCCGGGGGATAGCGCGGCCGGGTCGGGAGGACCGTGGGGATACGCTTGACAACGGAAATCGTGTCGCTAGGCTACCCGCAGGCACACCGCGGTGTCGGCCCGGACCCGTTCACGGCGGGCGGAACAAAGGAGGTAGGAATGGCCGAGGCAAAAACCAAAAACAGTCTCCCGCGGACCCTGTCCCTCTTCGTCGCGCTTATCGGATGCGTGATTACGTCGATGCCGTTCCTCTTCGGCGTGGGCGGCGATCCGGTGCCGCTCATCCTCATCGGTTCCGGCGTGACCGTCATCGCGCTCGGCCTCTTCCTGTTCTTCTCGATCTGACCGGCCGGCTCCGCGCGCCGACGGAGGACCGGGCTCGATGCGGCCGCGGCGGGCGGGCTCCGACACCTCCGCTCCGTATCGCGCCGGCCGCCCCTGCCGGGGCCGTCACGGTCGTGGGGACGGGAACGCCAGCGACTCCACGAAGATGTCCTCGAAGCTGGGGTGCTTGGACAACTCGAAGTAATCGACCCTGCGGGCCAGGGTCTCGGCGCGCCGGCGAATCGATCGCGAAAGAAGAGTCATGCGAGAGCCCTGTCCGGCGGCGTTGCCGACGCCTTGGATGCGGCCCATCGGAATGGTCGCGGGCAGCATCCCGATCCCGAGGGCGCTCCGCTTGTCGATGTAGTTCCCGAAGGCGCCCGCCAGCGCCACCGCGGCAATCTGCGAGCCGTCGATCCCCAGCTCGTCCATGAGGATGCGCACCCCGCACAGGATCGTCCCCTTGGCCAGCTGCAGCTGGCGCACGTCGTCCTGCGTGATGACGATGCGCGGCTCCCACGTCAGGACGAATTCCCACGTGTGATCCTGCCCGACCACCCGTTCCAGGACCCGGGCCGGGATCTTCCCCGCCAGCCTCGGGCGGGGCAGCAGTCGCCCGCCGGGATCGACGATGCCCTGTCGCACCAGCTGATCCAAGGCGTCGACCAGACCCGAACCGCAGACCCCGCGCGGCGGCATATCGCCGACGGTCCAGACCCGGACGTCCTCCCGGATCCGAACCCGGTCGATCGCCCCCGCCGTCGCCCGCATGCCGTGACGGATCTCCGCCCCCTCGAACGCCGGGCCCGCGGGGGCCGAACATGCCAAGATCCGTTCGCGCGAGCCCAGGGCCATCTCCCCGTTGGTCCCGATGTCCACCGCCAGACGGATATCCTCGGATTCGTCGAGCCCGGTCGCCATGATCACCGCCAGGGTGTCCGCCCCCACGTACGCACCGATGGGAGGAAGAAAATAGACCCACGCGTTAGGCAGCCCGATCCCCAGATCCGTCGCCTTCACCTGCAAAGGGTCGCGGCTGACCGCGACATAGGGGCTCGCCGTGATGGTGGCGGGCGTGATCCCGAGCGCCAGGTGGTGCATGAGCGAGTTGCCGACCACGGTCGCGTAGTAGATCTCGCCGGGATCGACGTCGGCGCAGCAGTCGGCCAGGATCTGGTTTAGGGTCCCGATCACGGCCGCTTGCAGCTCCTCCAGCCCGCGCGGCGCCTCCAGCGCGTGGGTCGCCCGCGAGATGACGTCGGCGCCCCACGGCTGCTGGCCGTTCAGGCGCGAGGAGCGTGCAACCTCCCGCCCCGTGAAGAGGTCGATGAGATAGCCCACGACGCTGGTCGTCCCGATGTCGAAGGCAACGCCAAAAGCCCGCTCCCGCGTGTCGCCGGCCTCCACCGCCAGGAGCTCTTCGCCAGCCGCCCCGTGATCCCAGACCGTCGCCGTGGCGTGAAACCCCGCATTGCGCAGGGCGGCGGGAAGGGCGCGCAGCACGGGAGGTGCGGCCCACACCGGGACGCCGAGCCTCTTGCGGAGTCGCTCGACATCCGCGAGGTCGTCGTGCGGGGCCGGCACCGGCAGGTCGACGAAGGCCTTCCGCACGAGCGGCTCCGGGGCCACGCGGATCTCGGTGTAGCCCCCCTTCTCCAGAACTTCCTCCTCGATGGCAACCTCGACCTCTCCCAGGGGGCGCGCCTGGCAGGCCAGCCTGACCCCGCCGTCGAGCTCGTCGGGCGACAGCAGCTCTGCCTCGAGCGGGGTCGGCTCGGTGACGGGGCCACGAGGGTGGCAGCGGCACTTTGCGCACTTGCCGCGGCCGCCGCACAGCGACGGCAGATAGAGGCCGACCCCGCGGGCCAGGTCGAGGAAGGTCCCCTCCTGCTCGATGCGGTACGTTCCGCCGTGCGATGTGAAGGTGGTGCGAGGCGATGCCATCCGGTATCCTATTTTCGCCCGGCGCACATCGACGAACCCCCGCGGCCCCACGTTCCGCGGGCTACCCACGCCGCTGGCGCCGGGGGAGAGCGTCGCGCGGTGGCGCCGGCGTCGCGTCTCACGGCCTGTGCCGCGTCGTCCGCGGCGCGTCCTGCCCGGCACCGGCGGTGTGACGTCGGCGAAGCCATTGGAAAATACTCTCGCGGTAGATGTACGCCAGAAGGGCGGCCGTCGCCGCGACGGCGAGGAAGATCACGAATTCTCCGTAGTGGGCACCCCGCACCTTGGCGCCCTGGATCGAGAGGAGCCACGTCCCCGGCAATCTCCCAAAGGTCGAGATGATCAGGAACGTTCCGAACGGTATGGGGCTGACACCCAGAAGAAAGCAGAGATAGTCCTTTGGAAAACCCGGGATGAGAAAAAACAGCAGAGCCACCAAGGCGCCGCTGGTACGGGCGACGAAGTCGAACTTGTGATAGACGCCATCGGAGATCAATCGGCGCACCACGTGCGACCCCAGCCATCGCCCCAGCCCGAAGGCGGCGGCGGAGCCGAGCGTCAGCCCGATCGAGGAGTACAGAAAGCCCAGCCAGGTCCCGAACACGTACCCGCCCAAGAACCCCGTCACCTCCCCCGGAATCGGCGCGAACACGACCTGTAGGGCCTGCAGCACCACGAACGGAATCGGGGCATACGGGCCGAAGCTCGCCAGAAAGAGCTTGACCTCTTTTCGGCTGGAGTAGAACCGCACGAAGTCGCGGTACTTGGCCACGACGGGGTTGGCGGAGAAACAGACATACAGTGCCGTGGCGATCAGCAGAGACCCGAGGACCCCGAGGCACGCCAGGACGGCAACCCACCGCCCCGGCCGTTTGTCAACCGACGTCTGCTTTGTATCGCCCATTGCGCTCGGCATTTCCGCTGCGCCATCCGGTTTCGGCCCGAGGTAGTATACCGGACCGGGCCACTCCCGCAACCGGAAAACACGATCGGGGCCGTTGTTCGACCAAACTACGTGCCCCCTTTGACCCGGCGGACGTGAAGTAGGTTTGTCGTTCCCCGAACAAACAGCGGCGAGCCGGCGGCGAACACCAGGGTGTCTCCTTCCGCAACGGCGCCCTCGGAGACCAGGACGTCTTCCATGTCCTCGACCACCTGGTCGGTATTCTCGGCGCATCGAATGAGCTTGGGTATGACCCCCGAGTGCAGGCTCAAGCGGCGCCGCACCGCCTCGGACGGCGAGAAGGCAAAGATCGGCGCCCGCGGTCGGTATTTCGACAGCAGCCGCGCCATAAATCCGGTCCGTGTGAAGGCGACGATGGCGCGGGCTTTCACCTCGCTGGCGGCGCGGCAGGCGGCCTCGCTGATCACGTCCGGAAAGGTCGCGGCGCTCGGAATCGACGTTTCGTGATCCGGCAGAGCGGTCTCGGCGTTTTCGGCGATTCGCGCCATCACCTCCACCGTCTCGACCGGGTATTTGCCCGCGGCGGTTTCGGCCGACAGCATTACCGCGTCGGTCCCGTCCAGGATGGCGTTGGCCACATCCGACGCCTCGGCGCGCGTCGGCCGGGGACTGTTCACCATGGATTCGAGCATCTGGGTGGCGGTGATGACGGGGATGGCGCGCAGGCGCGCCTGGCGGATGATCTCCTTCTGGACCAGCGGAACCTCCTCCAGGGGCAGCTCCACGCCCAGGTCCCCGCGCGCCACCATCACACCGTCCGTCACGTCCAGGATGGCCTCCAGCCGCTGCACGGCCTCCGGCTTCTCCATCTTGGCCACGACGGGGAGATCCCCGCCCAGGTCGGCGATCAACTCCTTCACCTCGAGGACGTTCTCAGGGCCCCTGATGAACGAGACCGCGACGGCATCCACGCCGTGGGCGATGCCGAACCGCAGATCCTCCCGATCTTTGGGGGTGATGGGTCCGGCGCTCACCGCCACGCCGGGAAGATTGATCCCCTTGTGATCTCCGATGTCGCCTCCCGTCACGACGCGACACCGGACCGTGCCCCCGACGATCTGCAGCACCCGCAACTCGATCAGCCCGTCCACCAGCAGAATGCGATCGCCGGGCTTGACATCGGAGGCCAGGCGGTCATACGTGGTGCTGGCCAGCGCCTCCGTCCCCTCCACCGGACGCGTGGTCAACGCGAATTCCGAGCCCGCCGCCAGATGTGCGCGGCCCCCGCGGAAGGTGCCGAGCCGGATTTTCGGCCCTTGCAGATCCTGGAGGATCGCCACGGGAACCCCCATCTCCCCGGCGATCTCCCTGATGCTGGCAAGCACCCGGCCGTGTTCCTCGTGCGTCCCGTGCGAGAAATTGAGCCGGGCGACGTTCATCCCCGTACGGATGAGTCGCCGCAGGGTGTCGGACGATGACGATGCCGGGCCGATGGTGCACACGATCTTGGTCCGCCGCATACGCTTCTCCCGGTCCGACTCCTAGAGGGATCGCAGCGCGACCCGTGCCGGCGCGCCGTCTCCGCCCAGGAGCTTCAAGGGCAGGCACAGCAGCTCGTACGTCCCCGGCGGCACCGCGGAGAGATCCAGGCCCTCCAACACGATGACACCGGCGTCGAGCAGCGTTCGATGCGCCGCAAAATCCACCGCACCGGGCGGATCGATCGATGCGCCATCGACCCCGACCAGACGGACGCCGGCGTCGACCAGCGCCCGCGCCGCCTCGGCGGTCAGTCCCGCGGACGCCGCCCAAAAACGGCGACCGTCCCGGCCCTCGGCGCCCCGCGTCTTGAAGAGGACCCGGGGGCATGCGCCGAGGTCCAGTCCGCTCAGCGCGACGGCATCGATACCCTCACGGACGGCGACAAACTCATGCACGCGGGCCGGACCGATGAGGATGTCCAAGGGTATCTCGTCCACTCCCGGACCTCCCTCGCGGAAATGCAGCGGGGCGTCCACGTGCGTCCCGGTGTGCGTGCCCACGCACACCTCGGATACATTCGCGACCGCGCCATCCACGACCGACGCGACCCTCCGGACAACCACACGGGGATCGCCGTCATAGACATCCATCCCGCCATAGATGGGCCGGGTGATATCGAAAAGTCGCATCGCCTAAAAGCCGGCCATTCGGCACACGGGCGACTCGGCAATTCGGCGATTCGGAAGACCGGGGAGGTCCGCGCTGATCCGAGTCGCCAAATTGCCCAGTTGCCCGGTCAGGTTTCGTCTGCGGCAATAGGTCGAACCTTGTACCCCGCCAGCATTCCGCCGTCCACGTAGATCACCTGGCCGGTCACGTAGTCCGACGCGCGCGAGGCCAGGAACACCGCGGCGCCCGCCAGGTCCTCGGGGGTCCCCGTGCGGCCCCAAGGAATCAACGCCGTCGCGCCGCGAGCCCAGGCCTCGTTGCGGAACAGGTCGTCGTTGAGCGGAGTCCGGAACCACCCCGGCCCGATGGCGTTGACGTTGATCCGGTACGGCGCCAGTTCCAAGGCCAGTTGCATGGTCAGCATCCGCACGCCGGCCTTGCTCGGCGAATAGGCGGACTGATTTGTCGACGCGATGGCACTCGAGAGCGAGGCTGTGTTGATGATCTTGCCCCCGCCGCGCTCTTTCATGATGCGCGCCGCCGCCTGGCAGCAGAAGAACACCGCCTTGAGATTCAGATTTACCACGGTGTCCCAGTCCTGCTCGGTGTACTCCAGGGCCGGGTTTCGGCGGTTGGTCCCCGCGTTGTTGACGAGGATGTCCAACCCGCCGTGGCGGTCGAGGATGCCGTCGAAAAACGCGGGAAGCCCCTGGATCCGCGTGACGTCCACGAACACGCCTTCCGCCGTCCCCCCGGTCGCCCGGATGTCCGCGGCCGCGCTCTCCACAACGTCCCGGCGACGGCCGGCCAGGACGACCATGGCGCCGGCGCCGGCCAGCCCCGCGGCCATACCCTTCCCCAGCCCTGTGCCGCCCCCGGTGACCACCGCCACCTTTCCGCTCAGATCGAATGGATTTGCGACCATCTGCCGTCCTCCGTGTGATGAGCCCAGGACCGGGCCCGAGGTCTTGCACATACCAGGAAAGATCGACCTCTGTCCAGCGTTTTCTCCCGGCACGACGATTTGCGGTCGAGACCGGCATTTGTTCCGTCAGCGATACATTTGCACCCGGCGACTTGGCAGGCGCCGCGGCTGGCGCTATATTGGCGCCATCGCGGGCGAGTCCTGATCCTCCTGTGTATCCTTGCCCGCGTCGCGACGGTCGGGAATTTGTGGAAACCCTCCCCCTCCCCGCCACAAGGTCCCGGCCGTCGTGCTTTTTCCGTAGACCTCGCGCGGAGCCGCAGGTCTGGATGGGCTCCGCCACTTGACAGGCCCCTGACCCGTGCGCTAGTTTCGCCGCCAGGGAACCAGCCCTGAACGCGTGTCCCCATCGCTCTTGCGGGAGGAACGGTCGTGTCGGTCGCGCCGAAGTCCCCCGATGATCTGGAAGCCAGGCCGCCGGCCCGCGCTCGCTTCGAAGCCACGGAATCCACGGGGACGGCGCTGGTGGTGGACGACGAGCGTTTTTTCCTCACCATCCTCGGCGACTTCATCGCGCAGCATCTCGGCATGCGCCCCGTGCTCGTTCAAGACGCCACGAGCGCCCTCGGGCTGCTGGACACGGAGCCGATCGACCTCGTGCTCCTGGACATCCTCATGCCCGGCATGGACGGTCTGGAGGCCCTCCGGCGGATCAAGGATCGGCGTCCGGCGCTGCCGGTGATCATGGTGACCGCGACCTCGACGATCGACCATGTCATCGCCGCCCTGCGCGAAGGCGCCGACGACTTCGTCAGAAAGCCGGTGGACCTGGATGAGCTGGCGCTGTGTGTCCACCGCGCCCTCAATAAGGGGCGAATCGCCAGGCTGCCCCCTCCCCCGCCTCGTGATCCGGCCACCGAGCGCCGGCGTGGGCCCCGCGCCCGCCTGCGCGCGCGAACACCCGCGCAGCTGCAGCTCCGGGATGTGAACCTGATCGACCTCAGCCTGGCGGGAGCGCTCGTGGAACACATCGAGCCAGTCCGGCCGGGTGAGATCTACCGTCTGGCTCTGACCCTCGACGGCCAGAACGTGCAGGTCCTCGCGCGGGCCATGCGCGTGTTCGCGAGCCACCGAGTCACCGTGGCCGGGGGTGAGCGGCAGGTGGTCTATCGCACCGGACTGGAATTCGTGGGGTTGAAGAAAGAGGCGGCCAACCTCATCACCGAATTCGTCGAGAATCTGCTCCAAAAGAAGCCGTCCCAGTAGCCGCAGGTGCCGGGGGGCGCAGGACCGCGGGCACTCCGGCACACGATCTGGCCGGTCCCCAAGCGGATGCCCCAGCCGCGGGACGGATCGGCCTGGCCGCCGTCTCCGCGGGGTCGCCGTACCCTCGGGGAGGCGTCCGCGCCCCCGGCTTTTGTCCAGGTTCGAATTCTCCCGTCGCGGCGGGGGCGCCGCCGTTTGCCGCGGTCTACGCCCGGCGGCGGACGGACCGGTTATCCTGGGGACGGATCCCGTGGTTTGCCGGGCTCGCCAGTCGTCGCCCGGTGCCTGGACCCGGAGAGGATCGCGGGAATCCGACATGGACCGCACCACGTTGCGACGCGCGCTGCTGTTGACCTTGGCGTGGCTCGTGGGCGGCGGTTGCGGCCGGTTCGGCGGCTCGGACCCGCTGCACGAGGAGAAATCGACGATGCCTGTATTGCCCCCCCTCATCCCCCGCGAAACGCTCTTCGGCAATCCGGACAAGGCGGCCTTGCGGGTGAGCCCGGACGGCACGCGCATCGCGTACCTGGCCCCCCGCGACAACGTCTTGAACGTGTGGGTGGCACCGGCCGACAGACCCGAGGCGGCCAGACCGGTCACACGCGACACAGGACGCGGGATCCAGATGTATTTCTGGGCGTACACCAACCAACACGTGCTGTACCTGCAAGACGAGGGCGGAGACGAGAACTGGAAGGTCCACGTCGTGGATTTGGCCACGGAGACGTCGCGCGACGTCACGCCCTTTGACACGATCCCGGGACCCGACGGCCAGCCGATCCGCCTTCCCAACGGTAAGCCCCTGCGCCCGACGGCCCAGATCGAGAATGTCAGCCATCATTTTCCCGACACCGTCCTCGTCGGCCTGAATACCCGTGATCCGCGCTATCACGACCTCTACCGGCTCCACATCCCGACCGGCGCCCTCACCCTGGTACAGCGCAACCCCGATTTTGCGGGCTTCGTCACGGACGACGAGTACCGCGTTCGCTTCGCCACCCGCGTGACGAAGGACGGGGGCACCGAGATCCTCAAGGCCGCCGGGCCGCCCGCCGGTCCGGACGGGATCCGCGAGTGGCAGCCGTACGCAACCGTCAGCATGGAGGACGCCCTCACCACCTATCCGCTCGGGTTCGATCGGTCGGGCCGGGTGCTCTACATGAAGGACAGCCGCGGCCGCGACACCGCCGCCGTGACCGCCGTGAACCTCGACACCGGCTCCACGCAGGTCCTGGCCGCCGACCCCCGCGCCGACGCCTCGGGTGTCCTGGTCCACCCCACCGAGGGCACCGTCCAGGCCGTGTCGTTCGACTACACCCGCACCGAGTGGACCGTCGTGGATCCCGCCGTCCAGGCCGACCTCGACTATCTGAAGACCGTGGCCCCGGGGGACGTGGCCGTCACCAGCCGGACGCTCGACGACCGGGTCTGGACGGTGGCGTTTCTCCTGGACAACGGTCCCGCGCGGTCGTACCTGTACGATCGCGTCACGAGACGGGCCACCTTCCTCTTCACCAACCGCAAGGCCCTGGAGGGCCTGCCGCTGGCCCGGATGCACCCCGTCATCATCCGCAGCCGCGATGGGCTGAACCTGGTCTCGTACCTCACCCTGCCGCGCGAGGCCGATCCGGACGGGCAGGGGCGGCCGCGTCGGCCGGCGCCGCTGGTCCTCTCCGTCCACGGCGGTCCGTGGGCGCGCGACGGATGGGGGCTGGACCCGGAGCACCAGTGGCTCGCCAACCGCGGCTACGCCGTCCTGAGCGTCAACTTTCGCGGCTCCACCGGTTTCGGCAAGGCGTTCGTCAACGCCGGCAACCGGGAGTGGGCGGCGAAGATGCACGACGATCTGCTGGACGCGGTGGAGTGGGCGGTCCGCGAGGGGGTCGCCCGGCGCGATCGCGTGTGCATCATGGGCGGCTCGTACGGCGGATACGCCACCCTCGTCGGCCTGACCTTCACCCCCACCGCTTTCGCGTGCGGCGTGGACATCGTCGGCCCGTCCAACCTGATCACGCTGCTCAGCACCATCCCGCCGTACTGGGAGCCCGGCATCGCGCAATTCACCAGCCGCGTGGGGGACCACCGCACCGACGAGGGGCGGAACTTCCTGGAGAGCCGCTCGCCGCTCACCTTCGCGGACCGCATCCAGCGGCCGCTGCTCATCGGCCAAGGGGCCAACGATCCCCGCGTCAAGCAGAGCGAGTCGGATCAGATCGTGGCCGCCATGCGGAAGAAGGGCATCCCCGTCACCTATGTCCTGTACCCCGACGAGGGCCACGGATTCGTGCGCCCCGAAAATCGCCTCGCGTTTTATGCCGTCGTGGAGGCGTTCCTGAGCCAGCACCTCGGCGGGCGGATCGAGCCGGTGGGCGACGATTTCCGCGGTTCCACCATCACGGTCCCGAGCGGCGCGGACGAGGTGCCAGGTCTCGCCGCCGCCATGAAAAGCCGGTAGGGAAGCCGCGGATTGCACCGTTTGGCCGAGTTCAAGATCAACCAACAGGAGCGACGGTCGGTTTCGAAGAATCTGTGCACTCTGTGGTACCCGTGCGTCCCTAGGGAGAAGATGATGGCGGAGTTCCCGATCGACCGCGACTACTTGGTTTCCGCCCTGAGCGATCTCGTGCGGATCGATTCGGTGAATCCCAGCCTGGTCTCGGGGGGCGCCGGCGAGGCGAGGATCGCCGCCCAGGTCGCCGCGAAGATGCGGAGGCTGGGGTTGACGGTCACAACGCTGGAGGCCGTGCCCGGACGGCCGAGCGTTGTCGGGAGGCTCAAGGGATCGGGGGGCGGCCGCGCGCTGATGCTCAACGCGCACCTGGATACCGTGGGGATCGAGGGGATGACCGATGCGCTGGCGCCCGCGATCCGGGACGGCCGCCTTTACGGCCGCGGCGCCTACGATATGAAGGGAAGCCTCGCGGCCTGCCTCGCCGCGGTCAAGGCGCTGGTGGACGCCAAGACGGCCCTGTCGGGCGACGTCGTTCTCGCGGCGGTCGCCGACGAGGAATACGCCAGCATCGGCACGGCGGAAGTCGTCCGCCGGATCCCCGTGAGCGCCGCCATCGTAACCGAGCCCACGGAGCTGGACATCTGCGTCGCGCACAAGGGCTTCGTGTGGCTCGAAGTCGAGACGGTGGGGCGCGCGGCCCACGGGAGCCGCTTCTTCGATGGACTCGACGCCAACATGCGCATGGGCCGGTTCCTCGCCCGGCTCGACCGACTGGAGCAGCAGCTTCGCGCCCGGCCGCCCCACCCGCTGGTCGGCCCGCCGTCCCTCCACGCCCCGCTCCTTCGCGGCGGCACCGAGCTGAGCACCTACGCCGCGTCCTGCCGCCTGGGGATCGAACGCCGGACCGTGCCGGGCGAGACCCAGGCGGGCGTCCGGGCCGAGATCGAGGCGCTTATCGAAGAGACGCGGGCCGCCGATCCCACCTTCACGGCCACCGCGCGCTGCCTCTTGGCCCGCAGCGCCTTCGAGGTCTCGCCGGAGGCCGCCATCGTGCGCGCCGTCCGGGTGGCCGCGACCCGCCGCCTGGGCCGCCCGCCGGCCCTGATCGGGAAACCGTTCTGGATGGACTCGGCCATCCTGGCCGACGCCGGCGTGGAGACCGTCGTCATCGGCCCCGCCGGCGCCGGCGCCCACACCTCCCAGGAGTGGGTGGACCTGCCATCGCTCGAAACGCTGGCCGGCACCCTCGCGGGTGCGGCTACGTCCTTTTGCGGCGTGCGAGACCCATAGGTACGTCGGGTAGGAACATCCATTCATCCGGAACGGTTCCACCGGTATCCCGCGAGGCCCGACACGGGTCGGAGGGGGATGGCACGGAAGCCGGTCATCCGGCGGACCCGCTTGACACGCGGAATCCCGTTCGCTAGCCTGCGGTCTGCTCTGAACGCCGTTGCCGGGGGCGTCCAAAACGTTCGGGCCTTGCCCGGACGATGCCACCCGCCGGCCCTTGGACGGCTGGCGCAGCCTCGGAGAAGACGGACGGTGACGACTCGCCAGGGAGATCTTGCTGCGCCGAAACGACCGGACCGCCCCCTCACGACGACGGAAGACGCTGCAGAGGCGGACACTGGAGTGCGCCCACGAGCCGCCGGGCGGAACCGGCTTCGGCCTCGAACGCCGACGGACGGCGGACCGCTCGGCCTCGACATCGACGCCAGCCTGCTCCCGTGCGACGCCGGCCGCCTCTCGCCCCGTCTACACGAAACCCCCGGTCCGGCGCAACCCGCGCGCCCGCCCCAACGACACGCCCGGCAAATCGCAACGCTCCGCGCCATTGCCGACGGGATGGCGCACGAGCGGGACCTCTCGCGGCTCCTCGACCTCGTCGCGCGCGGGGCGGTGACGCTGGTGGGGGGCGCCGGGAGCTGTCTGTACCTGTGGAGCGACGCGGATCGGTGCCTCATCCCGCGGGCCTGGACTGACAGTGGGGATCGGATCCCGCGGCATCGGCTGGGGTTCGACGAGCGCCTGGCCGGCACGGTGGCCGCCCGGCGGGAAGGGCTCATCGTCAACGACTACCGCCATTGGCCGGCGGCCAGCCGCCACGTCCTGGAGCGCACCCGTATCACCGCGGTCATCGCCGAACCCCTCGTGTGTCGCGAGAGTCTCGTCGGTGTGCTCCTCGTCGACACGGAGCAGACCGGGTGCCGCTTCGACGGGGAGGACCTCGACGCGCTGTCCCTCCTGGCGTCCCATGCGGCCATCGCCGTCGAGAACGCCCAGCTCCACCAGACCGCGGAGCACAAGGGGGAAGAGCTGGGCGCACTCCTCAGGGCCACCCACTCGGTCATGGCGGGTATGGGCCTCCAGCACACGCTGGAGGTGATCGCCAGCGAGGCGGCCCGGATTGCCCACTGCGAACACGTCAAGCTCTTGCTGGTGGACCGGGATGCGCGGCTGCTGCGGATCGGGGTGCTCCGCGGCTTGGAGGCCCCGGACGGATTCCCGCTCCCCCTCGGGACCGGCCTGTCGGGGATCGTGGCGCAGAGCGGGCAGCCGCTCTACATCGCCGACACGCAGAACGACCCGCGCAGTCTCCTGGCCGCCTTCGACCGGGCGCTCGGCCTGCGTACCTACCTGGGTCTCCCCATCAAGGTGCGGGACGAAATCCTCGGCGTGCTCACCTTCAACACGTCGGAGCCTCGCCAATACGCCGCGGACGAGCTTGCGTATCTCGCCTCCTTCGCCGACCAGGCCGCCCTGGCCATCGAGAGCGCCAGACTCCACGAGGCCGCCAATCGCCGGGCCGAGCGCTTGGCGACGCTGAACACGCTGAACCGCACCCTCACCACGACCACGGAGCCCGCGCAGGTCGCACAGCAGATCCTGGCGGCGCTCGAGGTCCTGATCCCGGGGGCAGCGGCGCGGCTCTGGCTGTGGGATTCCAGACAGCCCGACGCCCTCCGCCTGGCGGCCAGCGCCGGCCTGCGAGACCAGGCGGCGGCCCGGGCGCTGGTGGTTCGACCCACGGAAGGACTGGTGGGCCTCGCCCTCACCACCCGGCAAGCCGTGGCCAGCTCGGACCTGGCCACCGACCCCCGCGTCGTCCACAAATCCTGGGCCGAGGCGGAGGGTCTGCGCTCGTCGGTCACCCTTCCGCTGATCTGCGGCGACCAGGTCCACGGCGTCCTGGCGGTGTCGACCCGGGTCCGCCACGCGTTCGACGCGGAGGCGGTCGAGCTTCTCTGGTCCTTTGCCGCGCAGGCCGCCACCGCCCTCGAGAACGCCCGGCTGTTCGCCGAGCTGAAACGCGCCTACGAGGAATTGAGTCGCGCGCAGGATGAGCTCGTCCGCTCGGAGAAGCTTCGCGCCCTCGGCCAGATGGCGGCCAGCATCGCCCACGACCTGAACAACATCCTGGCCGCCATCCTGGGTCAGACCGATCTCCTCCGTCTGCGCGCGGCCGGCCTCCCGGTTCACGACGCGCTGAACAGGCTGGAACTGGCGGCCACCGACGCCGCCGAGATCGTCCGGCGGCTTCAGGATTTCTCCCGACAGCAGGCCAGCCAACCCCTTGTCCCTGTGGATCTGGCCGCCACGGTCCGGGACGTCCTGGAGATCACCCGGCCGCGCTGGGAAAACGATCCGCAACGGCGAGGGGTGGCAATCGAGGTCCGCCTTGCCCTGCCGGAGCTTCCCCCTGTCCTCGGACACGCCCACGAGATTCGGGAGGCCCTGACGAATCTCATCCTGAACGCGTTGGACGCCATGCCCGAGGGGGGCATCCTCGCCATCGGCGCGTGCGAGCGGGCCGCACCGAGCGGACCGCCCAAAACGCGCCGCGCGACGCCCGGTGACCCGCAGGGGGGCGCCGTAGAGGGCCGCGCCGTGGAGCTCACGGTGGCGGACACGGGCGTGGGCATGACGGCGGAGGTGCGCCAACGGATTTTCGACCCCTTCTTCACCACCAAGGGGGCCAAGGGCAGCGGGCTGGGCCTCTCCGTGGTTTACGGCATCATGCAGCGCCACGGCGGCGCCATCGACGTGGCGTCCCGCCGCGACCGGGGAACCACGTTCACGCTGCGATTCCGCGTCGCCGCGGGGCCGGTCGTGGCCCCATCGCCGTCCGCCGGCGGCCGCGCGCTGCGGCCGCGCCGGATTCTCTTGATCGACGACGACCCCACGGTCCGCCAGGCCATGGCGGAGCTGCTGCAGGAGGTTGGGCACAGCGTGGTTGTCGCCGAAGGAGGCGCCGAGGGGTTGGCGCATCTTGGCCAGAGCCGCGTGGATCTTGTGATCACCGACCTCGGCATGCCGGGGATGACGGGATGGGAGGTGGCGCGCGCCGTCAAGCTGGTCACCTCACATCCGCCGGTAATGCTGCTGACCGGCTGGGGCGAGCATCCGGCGAGTCATTCGGAGCACGCGGGCCTGGTCGATCGGATCCTGGGCAAGCCGGTCCGCCTCGACGAGCTTCTCTCCGCCATCCGCGACCTGACCCGGTCAACCGACGAGCCCGGCGACGCGCTGCCGTAGCCGCCCCGCCCCTCCGACCCGCGCACGCCTCCTCCGCGCCCCCTCCGTCTCCGCTCGATCCTCGCGCCGCCGCCGCGCCGTCCCGCCGGGCTTTCTCCTTGACACGGACCGGGGGGACGGGAGATGCTGTGAAACCACAGCCCGCACGGACCCGCGGAGCCCCGTCGAGGGAACGCGCCGTAACGGTTCGTGTCTCGAGACGGTATCCAAGGAGGAGGCGGATCATGCGACGGAACACGAAAGCCAGCCTGGTTGTTGCCCTGCTCGTGCTCGGCATGCTTGCGGTGAATTCTCCCGCGCCCGCGGGGCAGGCGGTGGCCGCCGTCCCCCAGGGCGGCACGCTCAAGGTGGCCACCATCGGCGAGCCGCCGAACCTGGACGTCATGACCTTGCCCGCCGACCTCGTGACCATGATCGGTCAGCACATCTTCGAGCAGATGTTCGCGTTCGACGAGGCGTACGATGTCAAGCCCATGCTGGCGGAATCCTACACCGTCAGCCCCGACGGCAAGACGTACACCATCAAGCTCCGAAAAGGCGTCAAGTTCCACAACGGCCAGGAGATGACCTCGACGGACGCGCTGGCGTCCATCAACCGGTGGGGTAAGGTCTCCAGCCGCGGCAAGATCGCCTTCAACTCGGTCGAGAGTGTCGCCGCCCCCGACGCGTCCACCGTGGTCATCAAGCTGAAGACGCCGTTCGCCCCGCTGCTCTCGTTCCTGGCCTTCCAGAACACCGCGGCGGCCGTCATGCCCAAGGCGATCGTGGATAAGTTTGGCGACAAGGTCGTGACCGAGTACGTGGGGACGGGCCCGTACCGGTTCGAGGACTGGCGGCCCGATTTTCGCATCCGGCTGACCCGTTACACCGAGTATGCGGCGCGGACGGACGCCCCCAGCGGCTTCGCGGGCAAGAAGACCGCCTATCTCGACGCTCTCGAGTTTTACCCCGTCACCGAGGCCGGGGCCCGCATCGCGGGCGTGGAGGCGGGCGACTACCAGTACGCCTACACGGTGAGCAAGGAGGCGTACCCGCGGCTCTCCAAGAACGCCAATTTGATGACGCTGGTCATCAGCCCGGGGCAGTGGGGCTGGATCATCTTCAACAACAAGCAGGGCATTGCGGCGAACCAGGGCGTGCGGCAGGCCGCCCTCGCGGCGCTGAACATGGAGCCGATCCTCCGCGCGGCGTACGGCCTCACCGATTTCTACCAGATGGAGCCGAGCTACTACCCCAAGGGCACGGCCTGGTACTCGACGGGCGGCGCCACGTACTACAACCAGAAGAACCCCGCACTCGCCAAGCAGCTGCTGGCCAAGGCCGGCTACAAGAACGAGCCGCTCCGCATCATCTGCACCAAGGAATACGAGTACATGTACAACATCGGCGTGACCGCCGCGGCCCAGCTGAAGGAGGCGGGCTTGAACGTGGATCTCCAGGTCTTCGACTGGGCGACCGTCCTCGACCGCCGCGGAAAGCCCGACATGTACGACGCCTTCGTCACGGGCCACGGCTTCGTCCCGGATCCGTCCCTCATCACCATCCTGAGCTCGCAGTACCCCGGGTGGTGGGACAGCCCCGAGAAGAACGCACTCGTGGCGAAGCTCAACAGCACCACGCAGACCGCGGCCCGGAAGCAGGTCTGGGACAAGATGCAGGAGCTGATCTACACGCAGGTCCCGGCCATCCGGATCGGTCAGGAGAAGCTCTTCGACGTCGCCACCGCCAAACTCGTGAACTACTGGCCGTCCGTCTGGCCGAACTTCTGGAACGTCGGGCTGGCCAAGTAGCCCGGCGCTTCCGAGAGCCGCGAAGCTGTCGAAGGCCATGCTCGCGTACATCCTGCGACGGTTGATCCAGCTCGTGCTGGTCCTCGTGGTTGTCGGCGTCGTGGCGTTTCTGCTCATCCACCTGGCGCCGGGCGACCCCGCCGCGGTGATGCTGGGCTCCAACGCGACGCAGGACCAGGTGGACCGCCTGCGCGAGCAGCTGGCCCTCGACCGGCCGCTGCCGGTCCAGTTCGCCGCCTGGTCCTCCAGGGTCATCCGGGGCGATCTGGGCATCTCCCATTTTGCGCAGAAGCCGGTCTTGCAGGTCCTCGCCCAGCGGGCCGAGCCGACCCTCGTCCTGGCGGCCATGTCCATTCTCGTCGCCGTGATCATCGGCGTGCCGATCGGGATCGTCGCCGCCATCCGGCGGGGAACCATCGTGGACCAGGCCGCCCTGGCCCTGGCCTTGCTGGGGGCGTCCGTGCCCTCCTTCTGGCTGGGGCTCAGCCTGATCCTCTATTTTGCGGTCCGGCTCGGCTGGTTCCCGTCCTCGGGCATCGTGCCGCTGGCAAGCGGCGGGCTGGAGAGCCTGCGCTACTACGTGCTTCCCGCTCTGGCGCTGGGGTTCCCCAACTCGGCCCTCATCACACGCATCACCCGATCGAGCATGCTGGACGTGCTGCAGCAGGATTACGTCCGGACGGCGGCCAGCAAGGGCCTGTCGTCCCTGCGCGTCATCGTCCGGCACGCGTTGCGGAACGCCCTGGTGCCCATCATCACCGTGGTGGGACTCACCATCGCCTCCCTCATGGGGGGCGCCGTGGTGACCGAGACGGTGTTCAGCATCCCCGGCGTCGGCCGGCTGGTGGTCCAGTCGGTCCTCCGGCGCGACTATCCGGTGATCCAGGCGGCCATCTTGCTGGTCGCCGCCATCTACGTCGTGGTGAACCTGGTCGTGGACCTGATCTACGCCTGGGTGGATCCGCGCATCCGCTACCTGGAAGAGAAGATGCAGGTCAAACCGGCATGAGCGCCGACACGCCGACTCCCAAGGATCCGCCCGGACCGCGCGGTCAGGGGAACCCGGGCCGCGGCGGGCGGCGCTCGCGCCTCTCCCGCCTCGTGCGGAAGGGGCGCCTGATCATCCTCGGGGCGGTCCTCACCATCGTTCCCCTCCTGACGGGCGTCCTGGCGCCGTGGGTCGCGCCGGATTCCCCGGCGCGGCTCGACCCCATGCGGCGCCTCTCGGCGCCGAGCGCCGAGCACGTCTTCGGCACCGATGAGCTCGGCCGCGACCTGCTCACACAGGTCATCTACGGCGGGCGCCTCTCGCTCCTCGTGGGCTCGCTGGTCGTCGCGATCGCGACGGTTCTGGGAACGGCGTTCGGCTTGTCGGCGGGCTATCTGCGGAACCTGGACGCGCTGCTGATGCGCACCATGGACGGCCTCCTGGCGTTGCCGGACCTCCTCCTCGCCATCGCCCTCATGGCCGCGCTGGGCCCCAACGTGGCCAACGTGATTCTGGCGCTGGGGATGGTGTACACGCCGCGGATCGCCCGCCTCGTGCGGGGATCCGTCCTGGTCGTCCGGGAGATGGAATACGTCCAGTCCGCGCGGGCGCTGGGGGCCGCGGCGCCGCGGACGATGTTCCGGCACGTGTTGCCCAGCAGTCTCTCGCCGCTTATCGTCCAGGCCACCTTCGTGTTCGCGTTCTCGATCCTGGGCGAGGCGGCGCTCAGCTTCCTGGGGGTCGGCGTGCCGCCGTACATCCCGAGCTGGGGCAACATCCTGGCGGGCGGCCGCCAGTTCATGGTCGAGGCGCCGTGGGTGACCATGTTCCCCGGTTTGGCGATCGTGGTGACCGTCCTGGGGATCAATCTGCTGGGCGACGGCTTGCGCGATATCCTGGACCCCCGCCTGCGGCGGCTGGTGTAGCCCGCCGGATTCGCGACGACGCGTCGCGAATCCGGCGAGAACGACCAAAGAACGCGGAGCAGCGTGTGCCCCTGCCGCGATCGGTCATTGGAAATTGGTCATTGAAACCATCTTGAGGTGCGGTGCATGGACTTCGACCTGATCATCGCCAACGGCGCGCTGGTAGATGGAACGGGGCAGCCCCCGCGTCCGGCGGATGTCGGGATCAGCGGCGGGCGGATCGCCGCCATCGCCGACCTCACGTCGGCCGCGGCCGCCGCACGGCTGGACGCCTCGGGGTGCGTCGTCAGTCCGGGCTTCATCGACATCCACAATCACTCCGACATCGCGCTCCTCGCCGACGGGCGGGCGGAGAGCATGATCCGTCAAGGCGTCACCACCCAGGTGACCGGCAACTGCGGCCTGACGGCGGCGCCGGTCCACGACGGCGTCCGCACGGACCTCGTGCGCACGCTGGCCGGTCTGGAGTACGGGCAACCCTGGCCCTGGAACAGCTTCGGCCAGTTCCTGCAGGCGCTGCGCGCGGCGCCGAAAGCGACGCACGTGGCCCCGCTGGTCGGGCACGGCGCCATCCGCGCGTGTGCCATGGGCTTCGCCGATCGCGCGCCCACCCGAGGCGAACAGGACGTCATGCGGCGCCTGGCCGTCGAGGCCATGGAGGCGGGCGCCTTCGGTATGTCGTCGGGTCTGGTCTATCCGCCGGGGCTCTACTGCGCAACCGACGAGCTGGTGGACCTGTGCCGCGTCGTGGCGCGGCACGATGGCATCTACGCTTCCCACGTTCGCGGCGAGGCGAACCCGGTGGTGGAGTCGGTGCGGGAGGCGCTGCGGATCGCGCGCGAGGCGGACGTGCCGGTGGAGATCTCGCACCACAAGGCGGCGGGACGCGAAAACTGGGGCAAGGTGCGGACCACTTATGCCATGATTGCAGAGGCGGCCCGGACCCGGGACGTGACCTACGATATCTACCCGTACACCGCGGGCAGCGCCGCTCTCAGCCAGCTCGTGCCGCCTTGGGCCCACGCGGGGGGAGCCGAAGCGATGCTGGCCCGCCTGCGCGATCCCGGGGTCCGGCCGAAGATCCACCACGACGTGATCCACGGGACGCCGGAGTGGAACAACTTCTTTGTCATCGACTGGCGGGACATCCGGTTGGCCTACATCCACACCGAACCCCACCGATGGATGACGGGGCTCTCGGTGCATGCGGCGGCCGAGAAGCTCGGCCGCGAGCCGGTGGATCTCGCCCTGGATCTCATCGTCGAGGATGGGAACCGGACGACCATGGTGAACTTCGTCATGGCCGAGGAGGACGTGAACTTCCTCTTGCCCAAGCCGGAATCCATCATCGGCTCCGACGGTTGGTCCATCAGTCCGGGCGGCCCGACGGCGGAAGGCCGGCCGCACCCGCGTTCGTACGGCGCCTTCGCGCGCGTCCTGGGGAAGTACGTCCGCGAGGATCGCCTCCTGTCCCTGGAGCAAGCCGTCCACAAGATGACGGGGAAACCGGCACGGAAGCTCCGGCTGGCCCGCCGGGGCGAGCTGCGGGAAGGCTTTTTCGCCGACGTGGTGGTCTTCGATCCGGCCGCGATCCGGGACCGCGCGACGTTCGAGAATCCGCATCAGTTTGCCGAGGGCGTCCGCTGGGTCATCGTGGACGGCCACATCGCGCTGGATCGCGGCCTCCTGTCCGACCGACTCGTCGGCCAGGTGCTGACGCCCGCGCCGTAACCGCGGATCGGCCACGGCTCCGTGCGTCATTGCCGAATCCAACCCGCCGTAACCCCAAAGGAGGGAACAGCCATGGAACGTATCCCCATCAACCCGGGTCGCGTGGACTGGTCCGGAGAAAACCCCGGCATGTACCTCAAGGAAGCCCCGGACGGACCGTTCGTGACGTTGATCAGCTTTTTCCGGGTGGTGCTGTCGCCGCACGGCCGAGGCCACGCGGCGTTTCTCCTTCTGGACCCGTACGGGGACGGCACGGCCGCCGGCAAGCCCAACCTGTGCATCACGGACAACGAACCGCTGGCGCGGTATCTGCAGAACGACTTCGTCCCCCACTTCGGCGCGTTCCGGGACGCCCGCGGACTGGCGGGATGCCGGTTCGAGACGGGGTCGCAGTTCGCCGCATCCGGGGACGCGCGCACGACCTATACCGAGCGCTTCCGCGGCTCGAGCGGAGAGGTCGTCCTGACCTGGGAGCCGTTGACGGAGGCGTTCATGGTGGAGCTGCCCAAGGAAAAATCCGCCACCGGACGGCACGAGATGTTCTCGCTGTTCGTCACCGCCGGGGGCGCCCGGGCGACCATCGACGGCAAGGGTGTGGCGGGCCGTCCCGTGCCCCGCGACATGGTCGGCAAGCAGACCAGCACGGCGTTCCTGGCTTTCTCGGAAACGTGGGTCCGCCGGTAACCGATTCGGGCGGGTCCGCACACGTGCGACGGAAAGGAGACGGAATGGACGCGAAGAAGATGTCGGAGACGATCAAGACGAAGAGGCTCGCCAAGAAGGTGACGCTCGCCGAGGTCGCCAAGGCCGTGGGGAAAAGCCCGACGTACGTGGCCGCGGCGCTGACCGGCAATCACCGCCTGACCGTCGACGAGGCGAAGAAAACGGGGGAGCTGCTCGAACTGGACGCAGAGACCGTCGGCGCGCTCACCAGGTTCCCGGTCCGGACGGATTTCCCCATCACGACCGACCCGTTCAAGTACCGGCTCCTGGAGATCATCGGCGTCTACGGCGACGCTCTGCGCGAGATGGCCAACGAGATGTTCGGCGACGGCATCATGAGCGCCATCGACTTCACCGTCGATATGGAGAAAGTGACCGGCGACCACGGCGAGGATCGCTGCAAGATCACGCTGAACGGGAAGTGGCTGGAGTACAAGCGCTTTTGACGAGCCGAGGAGCGGACATGACAGCGCTGGAGGAGGCCATCGCCGAGGGGCAGGCGTCCCTGACCGAGCACGCCGCGAAACGGTTTCTGGCGGGCTACGGCATCCCGATCCCCCGGGAAGCGCTCGTCTCCGGTGCGGAGGCGGCCGCGGACGCCGCCGCCCGCATCGGTTTTCCGGTGGTCGTGAAAGCCTCGGGGGCGCGCTTGCAGCACAAGACCGAGGTGGGGGGCATCGCGCTGCACCTGCGGAGCGCGGAGGAGGTTCTCCGGGAGAGCCGCCGCCTGGCGGCGCTCCCCGGGTGCGAGGGTTTGCTCGTCGCGGAGATGGTGCGGGGGGATCGCGAGCTGGCCTGCGGGCTGACCCGCGACCCGCAGTTCGGACCGTGCGTGATGGTCGGCGTGGGGGGGGTCCTCACCGAGGCGCTGGCGGACGCGGTATTTCGTGTGGCTCCGCTCACCCCGCCGGACGCCCAGGAGATGCTCCGGGAGATCCGTGCGGCAAAACTCCTCGGGCCTTTTCGCGGAGAGGCCGCCGCGGACCGCGAGGCGCTGGCCGCCATCCTGATCGCGCTGGGCGAGATCGGCCTGCGCCACCCCGAGATTCGCGAGATCGACCTGAACCCCGTCAAGATCCGGCCGGACGGCGCCCCCGTCGCCGTGGACGCGCTCATCGGCCTCGCACCGCGGTGCGGGTGACGGCGCGTTGGAGAACCGTGACCGTTCGAGGAGGCTCGAGATGGTCGACACCCAGGGCGGCCTGACCCCGTTCTTCGAGCCGAGGAGCGTGGCGATCGTCGGGGCGTCCGCCGTGCCGGGGAAGGCCGGCCATGAATTGATCCGGAACATCCAGGCCAACGGCTATCCCGGACGCCTCCACCCCGTGAATCCGAAGGGCGGGGAAATTCTCGGCCTTCCCGTCTCGGCGTCCATCGCGGGCCTCCCCGACGGGGTGGACCTGGCGCTGGTGGTCCTGCCGGCCGAGGGCACGCCGGCGGCCGTTCGCCAATGCGCGGCCAGGGGCATCCGTCACATCGTCCTCATGGCCGGCGGCTTTGCGGAGGTCGACGACGCGGGAACACGCATCCAGCACGAACTGATCGAGATCGTGCGCGAGACCGGGGTGCGCCTCATGGGCCCTAACATCTCGGGCCATACCTCGACGCCGGCTGCGTTCACCTCGGCCTTCTTCCCGCTGGGGAGGATCCGGCGCGGGACGGTGTCCATCGTGGCGCAAACCGGAAACTTCGCCACGCACACGATGAAGTACATCCTGAGCGCGGAGCACTACGGCGTTTGCCGGGTGATCGGTCTCGGAAACAAAGTGGACATCGACGAGACCGATGCGCTGGAGTACCTGGCGGACGACCCCGAGACGGCCGCCATCCTGCTCTACCTGGAGAGCTTCAAGCGGCCGGCGCGGTTTCTCGAGGTCGCCCGCGCCGTGACCAGACGAAAGCCCGTCGTGGCCTTGAAGAGCGGCGCCACCGAGGCGGGCCGGCAGGCGGCCGTCGCCCACACCGCGGCCCTGGCTTCCGAGGACCGCGTGGTGGACGGCCTGTTGCGCCAGGCGGGGATCGTGCGGGTCGCCGACTATACGCACCTCCTCATCGCCCTGAAGGCGTTGTCCATGCTCCCGCTGCCGGCCGGCAATCGCCTGAGCTTCCTGGCGCCCTCGGGCGCCCTGCTCGTCGTCCTGTCCGACCTGTGCGTGCGACTCGGGCTGGAGGTCCCGCCGCTCCTCCCCGAGAACGTGCGGCGCTTGCAGGACATCAGCCCGCCGTACATCCGGATGCGGAACCCCGTGGACATCTGGGCCGCCGCCACGGTCCGCGGCGTCGAGTTCGGCTACCGGGAAGGTACGGAGGCCGTCCTCCGCGATCCCAACATCGACGCCGTCGTTCCCGTGTTGATGCTGACCAAAGAGATCGGGGTGCCGTCGTTCGATTTCCTTCTCGACCTTCGCGCCCGGTATCCTCAGAAGCCGATCCTCGTCGGCTTCAGCGGAGACAAGGACTGCATGGAGCAGTGCAAGGCGTACCTCGAGCCGCGGGGCATGCCGACCTTCTCCGAGATCGAGTATCCCTTTATCGCGCTGTCCATCCTGGTCCGCTGCGCTCGAGCCATGGCCCGAGCGCGCTGATCCGCCTGGCGTCACCCGCGGCCGTCGCGTCCGACGACCGACGTTGCCTCGACAACCGGACGATAGCCGCCGGTCTCGGTGTCATGTTCTTGCCTGGCTGGAGAACCCGCGTATAATGCGTTACCGCGGTCCGCTGCCGAGGCGGCGGCGACGGCTTTTATTTCCCGCATGACGACAGGAGGCACACGGCGATGGCGGTGGTTCCGAAGTTCAAGGTGCTCGAAGGGTGGGAGAAGCTGCCCCCGGGGTACGTCCACAAGGACGTGGACGGCGTGGCGACCGACTCCAAGGATAACGTCTACCTGATGACCCGGATGGACGCCCGGCTCATCGTGTACGACCGCGAGGGCAATTTCCTCCGCTCGTGGGGGGAGGGTCTCTTCACGCCCCGGACCCACGGGATCGCCATCGGCCCGGACGACATGGTGTACACCGTGGACGACGGCGATCACACGGTCCGGAAGTTCACCCCGGACGGCAAGCAGCTCATGGTGCTCGGCACGCCCGGGACGGCCTCGGATACCGGCTACGACGGCAAGACCCACGGCAGTGTCCAGCGCGGCGGTCCGCCCTTCAACCGGCCGACCGATGCGGCCGTGGCGGCCGACGGAGAACTGTACGTGTGCGACGGCTACGGCAACGCCCGCGTCCACCGCTTCCGGGCCGACGGCACCCTGATCCAGTCCTGGGGCGAGCCGGGCAGCGGGCCCGGCCAGTTCCGCCTCCCGCACGGCATCGGGATCGCGCCCGACAACCGCGTCTTCGTGACCGACCGGGAGAACGATCGGATCCACATCTACACCCGCGACGGCCAGCTCCTCGACCTGTGGACCCACGTGCAGCGCCCGACCGACATCGCTTTCGGCAAGGACGGCTACGTCTACGTGTCGGAGCTCTGGTGGCGCGTGGGCCAGTCGTCGTTCGTCCACGGCAAGATCAAGTGGGACCTGCCGGGTCGCGTCAGCATCTTCGATCTCCAGGGAAACGTCATCACCCGGTGGGGCGGCGCCGATCGCGAGGCGCCGGGCTACTTCGTGGCGCCCCACACGCTATGCCTGGATTCCCGCGGCGACCTGTACGTGGGCGAGGTGACCTGGACCTTCGGCGTCTCGCGCGGCGGCGTCCGCGAGGATGCGCATACGTTTCAGAAGTTTGTCCGGCAGTAGCAGGCTGCCGCGTACCCAGCCCAGGGGTGGGTACGGGCCCATCTGCGGGCGCCCATCCCTCTGGGTGGGTGTCCCGGCGTGCGGCCCGCCGCCGCGCGCCTCGACTTCGCCGGGGGTCCTGAGCCCGGCGAAGGACATCCGATCTTTCTGGGCAGCCCGGGAAGCGGCGAGGACTTGGAAAACCGATTGGGCACCACCGACGCACGACGGCCTCGGGGCGGCTTGTACCGTCCCGAGGCCGTTTGGTCCGTGGCGCCACGTGCTCGGGCAAAATCGACGCGCTCGAGGCGAATCCCCCGGCGACTACGGATGCGTGTCCATTACGCGGCCCGGGCAAGCGGACGGTTCTGCTGCTTCCACTTCACGATACCTTCGTTCATGTGCAGGATCGAGCGGAAGCCAAGCGCCTCCATGGCGATGGTGGCCATGCGGGACCGGTTTCCTGTCCGGCAGTAGACGAGATAGCTCTTGTTCCGGTCCAAGGCGCGAAGCCTCTTCTCGAAATCTTTGGCCCGGACGTCCAGGTTCACCGCGCCGTCGATATGGCCCTCGGCAAACTCTTCGGGCGTCCGCACATCCAGGATGACGAACTCGGCATTGCCGGCTCGCTCCTTGATCAACGCTTGGGCCTTCCCGACCGTCACGTTCGTGACCGCCGACCCGGCCGTGGCCGCCGTGACCAAGATCAACGCAAGAAGGGTTGCCCAGACAGTTCGAACCATCCGCTCCATTGACGCCGTCCTCCACCCCAAGAAGGTCGCTTGAGAGCAGTGCGCATCGTTGCCGCCGCCCCGCCGCCGGCCGCGGCAGCGTGCGCATGGCATTCTACCGCCCCAACGCGCAAAAGAGGAGCCTTGTCGTAGAAATATTACGACGAGCGGCGGGCGCACGCTGGCCGTGACGCCTGATCATTTCGGCGCGGTCTTGGGGGCCATCGCGACCGCGGAAATCCTGCCAAAAACCACCCCGTTTCGAGCCGCCCACGAACCCCGCCTCGGGGTTCGGGCGGTATCCCGTTGCCGGGCGGGATGATCCGCCGGTCGGCGTGCCGGAACCCCGCGGCCGACACCTCGGCGGCCGCCCCGCCGTATCCCGTGACCACGCTGAGGTCCCCGGGGGAAGACCTCTGCCGGACGGCCATCGGCGCCCGACGGTGCCGGTCTTGGACGACGTGGCGGGCGGCCTCAGCTTTCCGGACCCGGTCGGCCGCTGTCGTGCGCGGGATCCAACCGCGGGTCGGGGCGCACATGACCGCGCGGCCGGGGGGACACGCGTATCGAGACAAAACCGATCGGCCCCGGAGAAGGCCGGGGTGAAGGCGCAGAACCCCCCCGGCGTCGGCCGTGAGGCGCGCGCGGTGGATACCGAGAATCGTCACCACGGCGACGAATGCCGTCGGCGTGTTCCCGTCGAGGAGCGGCCGGATGTGCGAAAGGTTTCCCCAGAGCGCGGCGGCCTCGTCGATGAGGTCGGCGTCAGGCTCGGTCTGGGGTCGAGAGCACACGGGGGCCGGGAGTCCGGGGCCCCGAACGCCGGAGAAGCCGTCCAAGCGGGCGATCTGATCGGTGCGAACGGCCAGCGTCTCCGCCGCGGGAAGGCGGTCGCTCGGTTCGCCAGCGGCGTGCAGACCGCGGCGAATTTCCCGCGGACCGGGGCCGCGCCACCCTCCCTTTTCGTTCTCCTGGTCCAGGTCGAATTGTGATGACAGATCGCGAAATCTCGACCGGCCGGCGCGGGGCGCCTTGCCCGTTTGTCCGGCGCTACAATGCTTTCTCCAGGATGGCGCGGGCGTCCTCGGACCGCACCTGCCGCGGGTTGTTGGCCCACAGGCGCGTCTGCTTCATGGCCTCCTCCACCAAGACGCCGATATGCTCGGGGCGGATGCCCACCTCGCTCATCCGTTGGGGGATGCCGACGTCCAGCGAGAGCAGCCGGCAGGCCTCCGCACTCTTGGCGGCGGCCGCGCGCGGCGACAGCCCAACGACGGGCTCACCCAACGCTTCGGCGATGGCGCCAAACTTGCGGAGATTGCTCAGCGCATTGAATTCCATCCCGTACGGCAGGAGCAAGGAGTTTGCGACCCCGTGGGTGATCCGGTGCTGCCCCTGCAGCGGATAGGCCAACGCGTGCACGATGTTGGTCCCCGCGTTGCCGATGGCGATGCCGGCGTAGAAGCTGGCCTTGGCCATGCCCTCCCGCGCAGCAAGGTCGTTCCCGTTGGCCACGGCGGTCCGGAGATGGGTGCCGATCAGCCGGACGGCCTCCAGCGCGTACAGATCGGTCATGGGCGACGCGTTCTGCGATGTGTAGGCCTCCACCGCGTGACTCAGCGCGTCCATCCCCGTGGCCGCCGTCACGCCCGGCGGGACGCTGAGCGTCAGCAGCGGATCGATGATGGCCACGTCGGGAATCGTGTGCGGGCTGACCACGGCCTTCTTCTCCTTGAGCGCCGGAACGTAAAACAGGGAGTTGGGCGTGATCTCGGCGCCGGTGCCCGACGTCGTGGGAACGAGGATGGCCGGAACGCCGCGCTGCTTGACCAGGCCGATGCCGAAGTAATCCTCCAGCGATCCCGGATTTTTCGTGAGCACGACGGCCGCCTTCGCGGTGTCCAGGGCGCTCCCGCCGCCGATCCCCACCAGGACATCGCCGCGGTATTCCTTGGCCGCCGCCGCGGCGGCGGTTACGCTCTGCACCGACGGCTCCGGCTCGACATCGACAAACAGCCTCGCCTCGATCCCCTGGCCCTGCAGGGAAGCCATGAGCCGGTCGGGAATACCGGCCTTCTGCAGGTTCGGGTCGGCGACGACGAATGCCCGGGACCCGCCCAGTCGTTTCGCCTCCACCCCTACCGTCTCGATCGCACCGCATCCGTAGGAGATCTGCGCGGGAACTCTGAAGGTCCTCACCGTGCCGGTCATGTTCGTCCTCCCTCTCATCGTCAAGGCGTCGCCGCCCGTCTTATTCGCCGTCTACCCCATGGGGCGCAACATGGACGCGTCGTGCGGGCGCCGTTTTCCGCGCGGCGGCCCGCCTCGTACCGCGGAATCTTCGCGCACTCTCAACAGCGTGTCAAGACAGACGTGCCCCACGGGCGAGCCCTTGCTTGACATCGGAAGTGCACATGGATATTGTTTCGTCGGACGGTAGGCGCGCGGGTGCGAATCACGGCGGTCACCGCGCTCTCAACAGACCTTGGAGCTCGAAAAGGAGGTTCGCTATGTTCGAAGGCTTTAAGAAGTTTATCGCCCGCGGCAACGTCATGGACCTGGCGGTCGGCGTCATCATCGGCGCGGCCTTTGGCGCCATCGTGGACTCGCTGGTGAAGGACATCCTCACCCCGATCATCGGCCTGATCGGCGGCCAGCCCGATTTCTCTGCCATCAAGCCCGCGGGCATCGGGATCGGCAGTTTCCTCAACAGCGTCATCGCCTTCCTGATGAAGGCGGCCGCCCTCTACTATTTCATCGTGATCCCGTTCAACCGGTTCGCCGCCAAGTTTATGGCGCCCCCGCCGCCCCCGCCGCCCGGCCCCACGCCGACCGAGAAACTCCTCGGCGAGATCCGGGACGCCATCAAGGCTCGCTAGGCCCCCAACGAGCCACCGCCCCCTCGGTCGGCCGGCTTCTTCTCGGATGCGCCCGAGGGGGCCGTACCTTCTCTTGCCCACCCGGATCCCCGATGCCTGGCGGATCGTGGAGCGACCGTCGACGCCGCGATCGGAGGTGCCGCTGGATATCGCGCGCTGAACAGCGCCGGGGCGTGGTGGTGAGATGCCGGGCGGGGATTCAGAGCCGCGCCTGGACCACGCCGCGTCTGCCGTTGATCAGCCAGGTGGGATCCTCGGCGTCGAGCCGCTCCGCTTCGCCGGGTCCCAGACCCACGATGATCTCCGCCTTCAACGTGCGCAGCGCGACCAGGGGGGCGGGAAAATACCCGGCGGCCTGTGCGAAGGGCGTGGGCGGTGGCCAGTGCGCGTCGCCGAGCAGCCGGCGGTAATTCACGTCCCCTTTGGCGATGACGAGATCCGCTCCGGCCAGCAGTTCCCGTAGGTCGTCGGGTAATTGAAAGTAGAACAGGCTCGTGCCGTAGTACCAGTGACTGCGAAGTTGGAGGTCGCCTCTGCGGACCTGCGCTCGGACCCGCTCGGCCATCTCTTGCGCCGGCCCGCCGGCCGCTTCCAGCGCCGTCAGGCCCGCCCACACATCCGCCGCCATCGCGTCCGACACGAAAAACGGGTGCGGCTTCAGGTGCAGCTGCACCTCCTCGACCAGGTCCTGGCAGAGCAGGTAATCCGCGAGGGCCAAATCCATCAGAAGTTCGGTCCCGGCGTTGTCGACCAACACCGCAAGCCGCGAGCATCCCTTGGTCCGCAGCAGATCCCACAACCGGCCCGAGTCGTCCACGAGCAGGTTGGCGCGCTCCTCCGGGGCGCCGGTGGGGCGGCCCAGGCGTCGCGCGACCTCGTAGCTGAGATCGCTCCGATTTCCCCACAGGCTGGCCAGCAGCAGCATCTCGAACCGCGCGCGCGGGTCTTCGGGCAGTCGCCCGAGGAGCGCGCTCACCGCGTGCGGGGCGGCGTCGGGCGCTAGCTCGGTCGCCTTCTTTAAGGCGAAGGGATCCGCCTGACATCCCGGACCCGGCTGGAAATATCCGGTCGCTTCCAGCAGCCGTCGATAAAAGAACGCCTCGCCCCAATACCAGGGGATGTCCAGCCAGCTTCTCCCGACGTGCGGGGAGGACACCACGTTCCAGAACGTCGTGTCCGGCGCCTCCTCTTGCAGCTTGCGCACTCGCCCCCGAGTGATCTCCGCGTGCAGCGCCCGGAGCGCGCCGCGTGTATCGTCAGGCAAATCGTCCTGGGCGAGCACGTCGCGCAGGATCTCGGGTACGCGCTCCACAAACGTGTATCGGGCGAACGAGCCCGCGTCCGAGGTGCGGATCGGCGGCGGAAGGTCCGCCGGCTCAACCGAGGAACGGGGAACGATGAACATGGGTCCGGTACTCCTATACCGCGAAACTCCGCGCCCCCGCCTGACGGGCCCCCATCCGTTCGGACGGCCCAAAAAGGAGCGCCCCGGGTCAAGACTTTACGACAGACCCGAGGCGCTGGCAAACGCATACCGAGTGGGACGACTAGATGCGGAACTCCCCGCCTTCCAGGGCGACCGTGTCGTCAAGCGTGAGCGTCGGCCGGTACATCATGCCGTCGAAGTGGCACGCCGCTTTGGTGGTGCCTCCGAGGTTGGCGCTGGTGCCGATGCCGATGTGTACCGTCCCGAAGGCCCCGTGATCCTGGGCCCAGACGCCCGTCAACATGTAGATCGCGGGATTCATGCCGATGGCCAACTGCGCGATGTTGTAGACGGCCGCATCCCCCATCTCGGCCCAGACTTTCCTGATCATGTCGGCCTCGGGTCCGCCCTCGACTTTGACGATGGTCCCCCGTTTCACCGTACACACCACGGGCGTCCGCATCGGTCCGATCCGGAGGTTGGGGATACTGCCGTCGAAGACGATGGTCCCCTCCGCGGTGCCGTCCACCGGCGAGGTGTTGGCCTCGATGTTGGGAAACGCCGAGAACTTCCCCGGGCGGTCCAGGATGCAGTCATGCGCGTTGCCGGGCCGCCCGCTGAGCTGGAACCGACAATCGGTCCCCTTGGGCGTGGTCAGATGCGCCGATGACGCCTTGCCCAGCAGTTCGGCCATCTGTCGTACCTTCGGTGAGGCCGCCTCGAAGTCCGCCTCCGCCCCCCCGCGTACGAGCTGGTCGGGCGTCGTGGCCGGAAGCGACAGGACCCGCGTCCCCTGTTCCAGCGCCTTGCGTGTCGCCGTGGAGTGGCTGATGGAATAGCTCACGGGGAGCAGGGCGACGTCGGCGGAACGCATCGCCGCACCCACGATGGCGGGCGGCTCTGCGCCGTCGTTCGCGACCGGCCGCATCACCGTGGTGACGACTTCCGGCGTGATCTCCAGGGCCGCCACCGCCAACGCCTCCGCAACCGCCATCGTGTCCGTATCCGCGACGATGGCCACCCTTTCGCCCGGCTTGACCCGCGCCAGGATGCGCACGACCTTCCGCGCGCCCGCGATGATCCCCGAAATCTGCATGGACCGCGACCTCCCGTGTGCTTCAACCTGTTGGGGCGTGGTCATTCCTGTCGTTTTTCGCACACCCGTTGACGAAAAATCGCTATGAGATCTCCACCACCTTCTTCCGCCAGTCCATGACGCCACGCAGCAAGGGCGCGAAGACGGAGATCAGCGCAATGGCGATCAGGACCGCGGAGATCGGTCGCGTGAAGAAGATCGTGATGTCGCCGTGCGAGATCGTCAGCGACTGCCGGAGCGTCCGCTCCACCATGGGCCCGAGGACGAGCGCCAAGACGACAGGGGCGGCGGGGAATTTCAGCTTGCGCATCAGGTAGCCGATGACTCCGAACACAAACATCACCCACATGTCGAAAACGTTGTTGTCCGTGGTGAAGACGCCGACGGCGGAGATGGTCACGATGAGCGGCATAAGAATCTTGTACGGCATGCGCAGCAGGCTGGCCCAAAAGCCGACCAGCGGCAAATTCAGGATCAGCAGCATGATGTTGGCGATGTACATGCTGGCGATGAGACCCCAGACGAATTCCGGGCTGGTCTGGAAAAGCAGCGGGCCGGGTTTGAGCCCGTGAACCATCAGCGCCCCCAGGAGGACCGCCGACGTCGCGGAGGACGGGATGCCCAGGGCCAGGAGCGGCACCATGGACCCGCCGGCAGCGGCGTTGTTGGCCGCCTCGGGCGCCGCCACTCCCTCCATGACGCCGGTACCGAATTTCTCGGGGTGCTTGCTCAGCTTCTTCTCCATGGCGTACGCCAGGAACGATGCGATCGTGGCCCCGGCGCCCGGAAGGTTCCCCAGAAAGAACGCCATGAACGAGGAGCGGGTGATGGGCAGCAGAGAATCCTTCCAGTCCTGCCGGTTCGGGAAGAGGCTGCGGAGGGTGAACTTTGCGTGGAGGAACACCTGCTCCATCGACTCCTCGAGGTTGCAGAACACCTCGGCCACGGCAAAGAGCCCCACCGCCACGCCGATGAAGCCTGCCCCGTCCAGCAGCGAGAGGAAGCCGAAGGTGAATCGCTCCTCACCGCTGATGGCGTCCACCCCGACGCAAGCCACGATGAGGCCGAAGACGCCGCTCATCAGCCCTTTCACCATGGACTCGCCCGCCAGGCTGGTCACCAGCGTGAGACCCATGAAGGCCAGGGCGAAGTATTCCGGCGGGCCGAACGAGAGCGCAAAACCGGAAAGCGGCGGCGCGATGAACGTGAGCAGGACGACGGCCAGCGTGCCGGCGAAGTAGGATGCCAGGGCGGCCATGCCCAGCGCGGGCGCCGCGCGCCCTTTTCTGGCCAAGGCGTATCCGTCCAGACAGGTGACGACCGAGGCGGACTCGCCGGGCACGTTGATGAGGATCGAGGTCGTCGATCCACCGTACATGGCGCCGTAGTAGACGCCGGCCATCGTGATGATGGCGGTGGTGGCATTCAGCCCGAAAGTGACCGGGATCAGGATGGCGACGCCGACGACGGGGCCGATTCCCGGCAGGACGCCGATCAGCGTGCCGTAGGTCGTCCCGATGAGACAGAAAAGAAGATTCTGCCACGACAGCGCGATCTGGAAGCCCATGAGAATGTTGTCGAAAATGCCCATACCATCCCTTCCTGAGCGTCGGGCGGAGGCCGCGCCCTCCCGCGGCCCTCAGAAACCGAGGATGTTCTTCGGAAGGCTCACCCCGAGCAGCATCTGGAAGACGACGTATAATCCCGCGGCGTTGGCGATGGCAACCGTGACGGTCGTCGGCCAGCCCATCCGCTCGACGATTCGCAAGAGGAAGGCGGTGAGCAGCGCGATCGACAGCAGGAAACCGAGCGTCTCCAGCAGCAGGATGAAGGCGGCCAAGGCGCCCGCGGTTTTCAAGATGGCGACGATGGCGTGACCCCGCGGGAACGGCGAAGCCTCCGAGACCTGAACGGGCCCCCGCGTCGCGTTGATCAGCAGGGCGATGGATAAGATGGCCATGGCGACCCCGAGCCAGAACGGGAGGAAGCCCGCGCCCGGTCCAAAGGTGCCGCTGGGCGGCATCCGCCGCGCCCCTTCCATGACCGCCAGAGAAAAGACGAGCATCACGATTCCGGTTACCTGATCCGCCCTGCGCATGTGCCGATCCCCACGGGCTACGACGTGACGGCCCACATCCCGGGCGGACGGTGCCCTGGCCCCGCCCGCCCCAATCGCACGCGATCGCCGTTCATTTGAGCAGGCCCATCTCCTTCAGCAGCACGGTGTACCGGTCGTGCTCCTTGGCCAGCCACGTCCCAAAGGTCGGCCCATCCATCCACGCTTCGGAGAGCATGTTCTCGCCGACATACTTGTTGAACGTGTCCGACTTCATGTATTTGAGGAGCGCCTCCTCCAGGGTCTTCCGGGCGTCTTCCGGGATCCCGCCAGGCGCCACCAGGCCGCGGTTTTGGACGTACAGAGCGTCGATTCCTTGTTCCTTCAGGGTCGGAACGTCCGGCGCGCCCGCCAAACGTTTCTCCGCGTAGACCCCCAGCAACCGGACCTTCTTGGCCTTGGCCAGCTCCAGCGCTTCGCCCGGATTGGAGACGGCGGCGTCGACGTGGCCGCCCATCAAGGCTGCGTTCACCTCTCCCCCGCTGTTGAAGACGATATAGTTGAGCTGGATGCCTGCCGCCTTCTCCAGCAGGTAGGAGCAAACGGAGTCCGAGGATCCGAGCTGCGTCCCGCCCACCGTGATCTTCTTGGGGTTCGCCTTGGCAAAGGCCACCAGGTCCTTCACCGTCTGGAACTTCGAATCGCCCTTCACCATGAGCATGTACTCGTCGAAGGCGAAGTTGGCGAGCGGCGTGAAGTCCTTGTAGTTGCTGGTGGATTTCCGCAGGATGGGGGTGGTAAGGAAGCTGGTCACCGCGGTGAGCATAAAGTACGGGTCGCCTTTCTTGCCCGCCACATAGGCAAAGGCGATGGCTCCGCTTCCTCCGGGCTTGTTCTCCACCACGATGGGCTGCGGCAGATATTTCTCCTTGTCGTTGGCCGCCGCCAGGGTGCGGGAAAAGATGTCGCTCCCGCCGCCCGCCCCCGCGTGGACGATCAACTGGATCGGCTTCTCGGGGAACTTGGCGGCCTGACCGGTACCCGACGGCGCAAGCGAAAGGGCGACGGCAACCAGCGAGGCCAGAGCCAACGTTTTCCGTGTTCGCATGACGTTCCTCCTCTACACCACCGGATCATGAAAAATGAGACGCTCGCCGTCGTGCGCGGCCTCCGCCACAAGGGCCCGCCAGAGCGCCAACGGACCGGCGCTCACCGACTCCGCTTCGGTGCCGTCCCCGCCCCCGTCGTGCGGGTCGCCGGCCGGGGCGCCCGCCCGGGCGCGACGGTCCGCGTCGCGCGCGGCGCGGCGCGGCCGGCGGACCCCACCGTGCCGGCGTCGCGGGAGAGCAGTCCCGTCAGCTCCCGCACATTCGTCAGCGATTCGAGATTCCTGACGAGTTCGACGACCGGCTCGGCCTTTTTCTTCGGCCACCGGCTGTAGGCGGCGCACTCACGGAACTTGTCGGCCACCTCGTCATAACTCATCGGGTTTGCGGGGCTCCCCTTCCCGAAATCGGCCCGGTCGCGGATCGCCCGGCCGTCGGTCAGGGCGATTTCCAGGAACGTGGTCATCTTGTCGTAACCCGCCGCCTCCGCCTCGGGATGGACGCCGAATTCCACCTTCCGCATCATGGCCTGGACATCGGGGCGGTTCACGGTCTCGTCGGTGAACTCGGTCAGGCCGCCCCTGCGCTCCAGGAGCAGGATGGCCATGCAAAACTCCATGCTGAACTTGGCCTGCAGCGCCGTGGTGGGACGATGATGGATCAACGCATTGGGCATGTTTTGATTCGTCCCGACCTTCACGGACACCACCTGGTCCGGCTTGATGTCGTGCTTCCGGATCAGCTCCAGCATCGTGGTCATGCCCGGATGCGTCAGCGACCCGGAGGGATGGGGTTTGATGGACACACCGGGATCGGCGAATGTCCACGGTTTCCCCAGCTTGCCCAGGATAGCCGACTCGTCGTAGCCGCCCCCCGCCGCCCGGAAAAAGCCGCGTCCCGCTTCCAGGACGATGGGTGTGGCCGTGAGACCGAGTCGGGCGAACTCCGCGGCGATCACGCCGCCCTCCGCCGCGCGACCCGCGTGGAACGGCTTCATCATCGTTCCGAAGTTCTCCCGGACGCCCGCCGCCAGGCTTCCGGCGATCCCCAGACATGTCCGCGCCTGGTCGGCCGTAAACCCCAGAAGGTTGGCCACGCCCGCCGCCGCGCCCAGCGTCCCGCATGTGGCCGTGGAGTGAAACCCGTGCTGGTAGTGGCGGGGGTTGATCGCCTCCGCGATCTTGCATTCCACTTCCACGCCGACGTGGTATGCCGCGAGAAGATCCTTGCCCGATCGGCCGTCGCGCTCCGCCACGGCCAGGGTCGACGGGAGCGCCGGCGCCGTCGGGTGGGTCAGCAAACCGTACACCCGATCCGTGCCGACGGCGAGCTGCGTGTCGTCGTAGTCGTCGGCGTGCACCCCGATTCCGTTGGCGAATGCCGCAAAGCGGGGCGGTACCCGCAGCGTCGAACCGATCACGCTGGCCCGGCCTTCTCCCACGCCGAGGCTCTGAAGGTGCCGCCGCACGATGCCGCCGCTTTTGGCCACGGAGCCCGCCAGCGCCAGCCCGAGCCCGTCCAGGATGGACTTCTTGCCCAGGGCCACGACCTCCGTCGGGATATCGGCGTAACGCGTCGAAGCGATGAACTCCGCCACGTACCCCGTCAGCGACCCGCTTCCCGCCCTCTCCGTCGTCATTGCGCCCTCCTCCGCTGGTGCGCCCCCGTACCCGCCGAACCCCGCGCCCGCCGTTTTGTGGATCCGGGGACCGTCCGTTTCAGCACGCCGTACGCCGCCTCGATGTGTTCCCGCATGGCCCGCTCCGCCTCCGCCCCGCGTCCGCGCAGGATTGCCGCGGCGATGCGCCGGTGTCCTCGCAGCGAAATCTTGGGTCGCCCTCGGACCGCCAGGGACACCGTCCGCAACCGGGAGACGTGCTGAGCCAGGCTTTGATAGATCCCCTGCAACCGCCGGTTGCCCGAGAGTTCGACGATGACGTCGTGAAACCGTCCGGAGATCTCGTGGTATTGCCGGTAGTCGGCGGTCCGCTTGGCCAGGTCCGAGAGGATGCCGCCCAGGACGACCCGTTTGGCGTCATCCTGGCTCTCCGCGGCCTGCCGCGCCGCCAGCCCCTCGATGACGCTCCGGATGGCGTAGAGGTCTTCCGCATCCTGGGGCGTGATCTCGCTGACGAACGAACCGAACCGGGGGACGGTGGTGACAAAGCCCTCGGCCTCCAGTTGGCGGATGGCCTCGCGGAGCGGCGTCCGGCTCACGTTCAGTTGTCGGGCCAGTTGGGGTTCGATCAGGCGGGACTTCGGAGCCAGGTCGCCGGTGATGATGGCCCGGCGCAACCGCGCCACGATCCGCTCCCGGAGGGATCGATGGTCGGCCAGCGATCGGACGACGACCTGTTCGGCCATGCCGCGGCTCCTGATGTATACAGCATACTGTGTATTCCTATCCGACCTCGCGTGTCAAGCGGAAAGGTGATACGGGCGGCCACCGCTCCGCGGCGCGGGGCCTTCCGGCGGGTGTGCCCTGCGGGCGGACAACGTGGGTCGTGCCGACCGAGAAAAGCGGCAAGGCTCGCGCAACGGCGCCCGCTATTCCGGCAGCGCTTCCTCGCGCTTTTTGCGGATCACCGGGAAAACGAGCACAACGAGCAGGATGGCGGCCACGGCCAGGAGGGCGGCGCTGATCGGTCGCTGCACGAAGACCGCCGGGTCTCCCCCGGAGAGGAGCATCGCTCGGCGGAAGTTCTCCTCCAGCAGCGGCCCCAGGACAAACCCCAGGACCATGGGGGCGGGTTGCACGCCGATCTTGTTGAAGAAGTATCCCAGGGCACCCCAGCCGAGCATCAACCAGACCGAGAACACGCTGTTGCCGCTGGCGTAGGCGCCGATACAGCAAAACAGGATGATGGCGGGAAACAGGAGCCGGTAGGGCACGCGGAGCAACGCGACCCAGATGCCCACCAGGGGCAGATTGATGATCACCAGCATCAGATTGCCGATCCACATGCTGGCCACCACGCCCCAATACAGGGCCGGCTGCTCGCGGATCACGGAAGGACCGGGCTGAATCCCCTGGATCATCAGCGCCCCGATCATGAGCGCCATGAGCGGGTTTGTCGGGATGCCCATGGTGAGCAGCGGGATGAAGCTGGTCTGGGCGCCGGCGTTGTTCGCCGACTCGGGCGAGGCGACCCCCTCGATGACGCCGGTCCCGAACCGCTCCGGGTGCCGCGATACCTTTTTTTCCAGAGCGTACGCCGCGAACGGCGGCAATGCCGCACCCCCGCCGGGCAGAATGCCGAGTATCGTCCCGACGCAAGTCCCCCGGAGTATCGCTGGGAATGACGCTTTGAGGTCCGGCCACGTCGGCATCAGATTCCTGATCTTGCCCGCCAGGATGCTGCGGTCCTGCGCGCTCCCCAGGTTGGCGATCACCTCGCCGATCCCGAAGAGCCCGACCACGACCGGCACGAAGTCCATGCCGTCGGCGATGTCGGGGATGCCGAATGTGAGCCGCGGCTTGCCCGAATTCACATCGATCCCCACGAGGCCGACCAGCACGCCCATCAGCACCATGGCGATGGCCTTGAAGGGAGAACCGTGCGCCAGGACCACCGCGGCGATCAAGCCCATGACCAGGAGGCTGAAATATTCCGGGGCCGTGAATTTCATCGCCAGCGTCGCCAGCGGCGCGCTGAGCACGGCGATCACGAGGGTCGCCACCGTCCCCGCGAAGAACGAACCCACGGCGGCGATGGCCAGGGCCGGACCGGCCCGCCCCTGCCGGGCCATCTGATACCCGTCCAGGCACGTGACGACGGCGGAGGTCTCCCCCGGCACGTTGACCAGGATGGCCGTGGTGGAACCGCCGTACTGGGCGCCGTAGAAGATGCCGGCCAGCATGATCATGGCCGACGCGGGCGGGAGGCCGAACGTGAACGGGAGGAGCATGGCCGTGGTGTTGAGCGGCGAGATGCCCGGCAGGACCCCGACCAGCGTCCCGATGATCACGCCCAGGAAACAGAAAAGGAGATTCTGCAGCGACAGGGCCGTTGAGAAACCCAGCGCGAGGTTGTCGACGAGGTTCACGGGCGGGGCCTCACCACCGCGGCCAGACGGCCAGCGGGAGCCCCAGGCCGTTGACAAACAGGAGCACGGTGAAGGCCGTGAGAATCACGGCAAAGACAAAGCTCTCGCGCCACCGGAAGTCGGACACGGCGAACGTCGAGCAGGCCATCGTCGCAAAGGTCGCCAGGGCCAGGCCGCCCTTCGGGAGGAGCAGGGCGAAGACAGCCAGGGACAGCAGCACCATCACAAACGACCGGAGATCGAAGCCCGGCAGGGGCCGGTGGGTGGCCCGAAATCCGCTCGCCGCAAAGGCGAGGCCGAACCCCATGAGGATCCACGCCAAGGCGCGCGGCACGTATCCCGGGCCCATATCGGCCGCGGTCCCGATGGCGAGTGCCCGTGTCTCCCAGAGAGCCACCGTGGCCAGGATGATCAGGAACGCCCCAAACGCGATGTCGGGGGCGTTCCCGTGCTGGTTGCGTGCGGCAGATTCCGGCATCCGGCGGTCCTACTCCAGCTTGATGTTCGCCTCGCGGACGACCGCGCCCCAGCTCTTCATGTTGGCCTTCATCCAGGCGGCGAAGTCCTCCGGCGAGCCGATCTCCACGTCGCCGCCCAGTTCGGTGATCTTTTTCTCGATCTCCGGTATGGCCAGGATCTTCTTCAACTCGGCGTTCAGGCGCGCCACCATGGGCGTCGGCGTGCCCGCCGTGGTCATGACGCCCTGCCAGGTGCCGCTGTCCACCGCGGGAAGACTCAGCTCCTTGAAGCTCGGTAGATCCTTCAACGCTTCGAGGCGCTTGGCGCCGGAGACGGCCACGCCCTTGAGCTGGTTCTGCGTGACAAAGGGCTGGGTGGCCAGCGCGCCGTTGATGATGACGTTGCTCTCGTTGGCCACGACGGCGCGAATGGCCGCGGCGCCTCCCTTGTAGGGGACGTATTTCCAGTCGATCGCCCAGTGCTTTGCCAGGACGATGCCGGTCAAGTGGTTGGCGTTGCCGACACCGGAGTGTCCCAGCGCCAGCTTGCCCGGATTGGCCTTCGCGTAGGCGACCAGTTCGGCCACGGTCTTCACGGGAAGCGAGGGGTGAACGGCCAGGATGTACGGCGCGAACATGATCATCCCGACACCCGTGAGATCCTTCTCGGGATCGTAGGTCAGCTTGGAGAAGAGGCTTGGCGCCGCCGCCACCGCCCCCATGTCCGCGAGCAGCAAGGTGTGCCCGTCCTTCTCCGCCTTGGCCACGAGGTCGGCGCCGATGTTGCCGGTCGCCCCGGGCTTGTTCTCGACGATCACCGGCTGCCCGACGGCCTTGGACAGGTGCGGACCGATCAGACGGGCGAGGATGTCCGAGGAGCCGCCGGGGGCGTACGGAACAATGATGCGGACGGGCTTGGTGAATTGCGGATCCGCGGCCTCCGCAAGCGAACCGGCGGCCAGGCCGGCGGCCAGAACCGACAACGCCACGAGAACGAAACGACGGCTACGCATGGGACACGTCCTCCGGTGCATGACAAAAGCGCGCCCCTCGTCGGCCCCTCTCTGAGACCGTGCGGGACTACACAGGCGGCAAAGTGCGTCGGCAGTAAATAAGAAAGGCGGAGCCGTGTCAATCGGAAACGAAACCGCGAGGCGCTCTCGAGTACATTCTCGAGGAGCCCGGCCCTTCCCGCCGCCACCTTACGGCATGAACGGCACATCGCACTTGGAGCCGCCCACGCGCCCGACCCGGTCGGCCCAGGCCTCGGACGGCCCTTGCAACAACTCTCCCGCATACGCCTCCGCGTCGTCTCGCGGCTCGTAGCCAAGCGCCTGTTGGGCGCGGCCGAGATCCCACCACCGCCGGGTGTTGTTGGAGATGCCGTAGACGATCTCGAAACGAACGGCGGGCGCCTCGATCGCGCACCGGACCAGCCGCCCCATGTCGCCGGGGCTTATCCAGACGGCCAGATGCCGCTCCTCCAGCGGCCGGTCCCGGAAGAAGCCGATCCGAAGACAGATCACCTGCAATCCGGCCTTGTCGGCATAGAGACGGCCGGTCGCTTCGGCGAAGCACTTCGTCACGCCATACATGCTGCTCGGCCGATAGGGGACGTTCTCGTCGATGCGCCGGCCCGCTGGGTAGTACCCGACCACGTGGTGCGTGCTCGCGTACACGACCCGCGGCACCCCGGCGACACGCGCCGCCTCGAAGACATTGTACGTCCCCAGGATGTTGGTCGGCAGCAGCCGCTCGCGGAAGGGCGCCATATCCGAGACCCCCGCCATGTCCACGATGACGTCGGCGCCCCGGGCCGCCGCTTCGATCGCCGCGGCATCCGTGGTGTCCCCGCGGATCAAGGTCTCAGACCGCCCGAGATCGTCCAGGACCGACCGATTGAACAGCACCAGCCGGTAGTCGTCCCGCAGCGCATGCCGCAGGCACCGCCCGATCCGTCCGCTGGCCCCCGTGAGAAGGATGGTCTTCATCGGCCGCGCGTCCCCCGAGTTGGCCGGCTTGCGGCCGTGGTGTGGCGGAAGCCGGCCAACCCAGCCTCCTCAAAAAGGACCGGAGACCAGGCGCCGTCACCCGGCTGCGATGGGTGCCCGGATCGCGGGGGCACCCACCAGGCGGGTCGCCGGAGTTGGGCCTGCACCCAGGCCTCCAGCGGGTATCCGGCAGCCTGTTACTCCGCCGGGACGAACTTCCCGGCCTTCACCTGCACCATGACCAGCGAATCCACATCCAGGCCGTTGTGGTCCTCGGCGGTGAGGTTGTAGATTCCCGACACACCCACGTACCCCTTCGTCTGCTCGATGGCCGCACGCAGCGCCTTCGGGTCGGTCCCCACCTTTTTCATCGCGTTGGCCACGATCATGATGGCATCCCACGCATAACCCGAGTGTGTGTTGATGGGGAACTCTCTGTCATACTTGTACACGTCCTGGTAGAGGTGGATGAATTCGGCGATGACCTTCTTCTGGGGATCCGAATCGGGAAGCGCGCTCCCCACCATGAGCTTGGTCGCCGGCATGCGGTCGCCCTCCGAACCCTTGCCGGCCAACTCGATGTACTTCGGGTCGGGGAGTCCGTGGCACTGAAAGAGCGGGATGGTGATGCCAAGCTGAGCCTTGTTTTTGGCCACGATGGACCCCACGGGGCCAATCGTCCAGACCACGATGGCCTGGGGCGCGGCGTTCCTGATCTTGGTGAGTTGGGCGGTCATGTCGGTGTCCGAGGGCCCGAAGGACTCCTTCGCCGCAAAGTGGATCCCGAACTCCGGCGCGAGTTTCTCCAGCCAGCCCAGGCCGTCCTTCCCGAATGCGTCCGAATTTGTAAAGAGCGCCACCGTGGTCAGTCCCTTGGCCTTCAGGTACCCGTAAAGCTTTCGTGCTGCCGTGGACGACCGCTGCGGCGATTTGAAGACGTACGTGTACGGGCCGAAGTTGCCGCCCATGATCACCGGATCGCCCCCCACGGTCATAAAGGTCGGGACCCCGGCCTCCTCGACGATCCGCTTGACGCTCATCCCCTCGCTGGTTTGCGTCGGGCCGATGATGGCAGCCACCTTGTCGCTGAAAATGAACTTCTTGGCGATGACCGCCGCCTTGGCCGGATCGCTTTCGTTGTCGCCGATGATCAGCTCGATCGGTCGCCCGTTGATGCCTCCCTCTTTGTTGATCTTGTCCACGACCATCTCGGCCACCAGCTTCGTCGGTGTGCCGATGTTGGCCGCCGGCCCCGACAGGGCGAAGAACGCCCCGATCCTGATGGGCTCCCCGCCGAAGGCCGCCGGAGCCGCGACGCCGAGAACCAGCGCAACGATGACGACCCATCTCGTTTTCATGATCGACCCCCCTCTGCATTTCATTGACAACGATGACGAACAGGAATCATCCATCCACAGATTACGCAGATTGGCCGATGTCACGAGCGGGAATTTGAAATCTGCGCTATCTGTCTAACCTGTGGATCCCTCGATCCTCGATCAGACGATCGAATCCTGGATTCGATCGTCGAACACCCGCTTCGTCTTGCGCTCGGAGCGCGGCAGCGAGCCGTAGTCTACCACTTCCACGTCGGCGGTCACGATGACTTTGCGCTTGATCGTGTGGACGATCTCGCGCTGAAGCTCGTCGGTCCGCCTTGACTCGACCCCCGCTCCGCGCTCCACGACCAGACGCATGCGGTCGCGTACCTGCGCGTCGCGGGTGAGATGGATCTGGTACTCCGAGCCCAGCCCGGGGATGGCGGAGAGGATCGCGTCGATGGTGGAGGGGTAGATGTTCACCCCCCGGAACTTGAACACGTCGTCGGTGCGCCCCCTGATCCTCGAATGCCGCGGCAGGATCGAGCCGCACGTGCACGGCCCCGGGATGACGCGGGTGATGTCCCGCGTCCGGTAGCGGATGAGGGGCGCCGCCTCCTTCGCCAACGTCGTGACCACCATCTCGCCCCATTCGCCGTCGGGCAGCGGCGTGAGGGTCTCGGGGTCGACGATCTCCAAGATGTAGTAGTCGGCCCAGTAGTGGATACAATCGTGGTCGGAGCACTCGATCCCCGTGCCGGGGCCGTAGAGCTCTGTGAGGCCGGGGATGTCGAACAGCTCCGCCCCGCCCAGCAACTCGGAGATTCGCTTGCGCATCGACCGAGACGATCGCTCCGATCCGTAGATGACCTTCTTGAGGTTGATCTTCTCCGCCAGGCCGCGCTTGTGCACCTCCTCCGCCAGGAGGAGCCCCATCGAAGCGGTGCAGCAGTAGACCGTCGACTGGAGATCCAACAGAAACTCGCACTGGAGATCGAGGTTCCCCGGGCCGGTCGGAACGGCCAGGGCGCCGATTCGCTCGCATCCCGCCTGGAACCCGACGCCGGCCGTCCACAGACCGTACCCCACCGCGATCTGTACACGATCCAGCGGCGTCACACCCGCCATCTCGTAGCAACGAGCGAACATGTTCGCCCAGTCGTCCAGATCCTTTTGCGTGTAGCCGAGGATCTTCCGCTTCCCGGTGGTTCCCGAGGACGAGTGGATTCGCACGATCTGCTCATACGGAACCGATCGCAACGGGAACGGGTAGTCGTCTCGGAGGTCCTCGGCCGTCGTGAAAGGCAGCTTCCGGATATCCTCCAGCGCGCGCACATCGTCGGCCCCGACACCCGCGGCGTCCAGACGCGCGCGATAGAACGGCGAGCCCTGCCGGGCGTGGCGCACGGTCCACCGCAGGCCGTTGAGTTGATGGGCCGCAAGCTCCTCGTGGGATGCGAACGACGGCAAGAAGGTCAGCTTACTCATATCCGGCTTCTCCAGTCTGACGTTGGTAAACCCGGCGGCCCCCAGACGGCTTTGGCCGGGGCTCCCTCTCGACGCCGCCCCCAGGAAGGCGCGGCGCAGCTCCGGGTGCACGAGCAGCTCGTCGCTCTTTCCCGAATGGACGATCCGACCATTCGCCAGCAGGTACGCCGTGGCGGAGGCGCTGAGGGCGCGCGCCGCGTTCTGCTCCACCAGGAGGATGGTCGTCCCCGCCCGGCCGAGCCGGTGGATGATATCGAAGATCTCGTCCGTGACCAGAGGGGCCAGACCCAGGCTGGGCTCATCCAGCAAGAGCAGACGGGGGCGGGCCATGAGGGCTCGCCCGATGGCCACCATCTGCTGCTCCCCACCCGACAGGGTGGCGGTGGCCTGCGCGGACCGCTCGCGGAGTCTCGGGAACCGCGCAAAGACCTCCTCGAGCCGGCGCCCCACCTCGGCCTTGCCGGGCTTGCCGGCCACGGCCCCCAGCACCAGGTTCTCCTGCACGCTGAGGTCGCCGAACATCTCCCGCCCTTCCGGGGAGAGGGCCACACCGAGCGCCGCCATGCGCGCCGCCGGTTGGCCCGTGACGGCCCGGCCGTCGAGGAGGATGCGCCCGCCCGACGGCGCAACGATGCCTGCGATGGCCTTCAAGAGACTCGACTTGCCCGCACCGTTGGCCCCGACGATGGCCACCGTCTCCCCCTCCGCAACCTCGAGGTCGATGCCAAAGAGGGCCTGGGCGGCGCCGTAGTGGAGCGTCAAACCCTGGACATGTAGGAGCGGCGTGCGCGATTCCATGGTCGTCATGCGGTGGCGCTGATCTTGCCGAGATACGCTTCCAGGACGAGAGGGTTGCACCGGACGTCCTCGGGCGAGCCCGCGGCGATCCGCCGCCCGCCGTCCAGCACCACCACCTGGTCGGATACGGACATGACGAGGTCCATGTCGTGCTCCACCAAGACCAGCGTGGCGCCCCCTCGACACATCTGCCGGATCAGCGCCCCCACCCGGTCGGTCTCGTCGGGATTCAGCCCAGCCACCGGCTCGTCCAAGAGCACGAGCTTCGGGCTCGAGACGAAGGCGCGCGCCAGATCGAGCCGCTTCTTTTCCCCGTACGACAGGGCATCCGCCGGGACGGAGGCGCGGTCCGCCAGTCCGAACACGTCCAGCGTTTCCAGAGCGGTGAGCCAGAGCCGACGCTCGCGGTGCCGCAGCCCCGGGGTCCGGAGAAAAGCCTCCAGATACGAATCCCCGGCTCTCGCCGACAGACCGCACAGCACGTTGTCCAGCACCGAGAGCCCCGAGAAGAGCCGCAGATTCTGGAAGGTGCGCGCGATGCCCAGACGGGCGATCCGGTGCGGGGGGAGTCCGGACAACTCCCGTCCGTCGAAGACCATCGATCCTCGGTCCGGCCGGAGGATCCCCGTGAGACAGTTGATGAACGTCGTCTTTCCCGCCCCGTTGGGCCCGATGAGCGCCGTCACCTGGCCCCGTTCTGCCGAGAACCCGACCCCCTCGAGGGCCGGAAGGCCGCCGAAGTGTTTCGTGAGACCTGAAGTCCGGAGGAGGCTCTGATCGGCGCCGCGGGTGGACATGGAGGCTACCCCGAGACAACGCGCGCCGTCGCGGGCGACCCGCGCCGCGCGAGTCGGGTTTTCGCCAGCTCGACGACCCCGGCGACAAACCCTCGCGGCAACACCAGCAACACGACCACGACGATCAGGCCGTGGAGGATCTCTTTGTAGCCCTCGAAGGGGCCCAGCAGGTGCGGCAGCATCGTGACAAACGCCGCGCCGACCAGACTCCCCCACAGGGATCCCAAACCTCCCACCACCACCATGATGACGAAGTCGATCGAGGTGAAGATGCCGAACGTGTCCGGAGTGATCGTCCCCATATAGTGGGCGAAGAGGCTCCCGCCGACCGAGGCGAACGCCGCCGAGGTGGTGAAGACGGCGATCTTCCCTCGCCGCACGTCCACACCCATGGCCGCCGCCGCGACCTCATCCTCGGCCAGCGCCGCCAGTCCTCTGCCGAGGCCGCTCCGGACAAAATTGACGGAGAGCGTCAGGGCCACCATGGCCGCCCCCCAGAGCAGATAGTACTGCCGGGTTTCCCCGTGAAGCGTCACACCCTGGACCCCGAACGACGGGATCCCCGTCAACCCGCTCGGACCGCCGGTGACCCGATCCCAGTGCACGAAAACGTGGTGGACGACGATGTTGAATCCCAGCGTCGCCATGGCCAGGTAGTGACCGGAGAGTCGGAGCGTGGGGACGCCGACGACGAGCGCGGTCAGGGCCACACCGGCCGCGGTGACCGGCAGCGCCAAGAGGGGCGGGACCCCCCACGCCGTGGTGAGGACGCCCGAACCGTACGCCCCTAGACCAAAAAACGCGGCATGGCCCAGCGAGATCTGGCCCGCATAGCCGATAAAGAGATTCAGACCCAAGACCACCACGGCGTTGACCGCGACAAGATTCAGGACCCCGAGCTGCCACGGACTGCGGAGGACGAGCGGCGCCGGCGCGAGGACGACGGACAGGCCGATCACCGAGAGGCCGGTGCGATGGCGCCTGACGAATGCGGCGGCGCTCGCCGTCGTCATCGCGACGCCTCCACACCCGCGCGAAACGCCGCGAGGTTCCCGCCGAGATGCTTGGCCGGCGCAATCTGCCGGATCGTCGCCTCGAAGAGATCCGGGCCGGCGAAGAGCGCCCCCTTGGCCGCGGCGTATCCCAGCAAGGCCAGGTTCGCCGCCTTCGGTTGTCCGACCTGGGCGGCGAGACGGTCCGCATCCACGGCATCGCCCCCGACCGCGCCGCTCCCGTTGACGACGGCCACCCCATTTGGCCGAAGATAGTGACCATGGACCGGAAGATTATCCGCGTGGAGAAAGAGCCCGACCTCCGCGTCCCCCGACCCGACCAGCGGGCCGTGGAAGGGGCCGACTTTCACCGTCGAAAGGACCGTCCCGCCCCGCTGGGCCATGCCGTGGGTCTCCGTGGTGATCACCTCGTGACCGGCGGCGGCCGCCGCCTCCGCCACCACCCGTGTCAGGGTGAGCACCCCCTGCCCCCCGCGCCCGCTGATGACGATCCGCTGCCGCATCGCTACTCCGGGGTTCCGTCCTCGCCCGGGATACGCTCGGCGCCGACGAACCCGTGTTCGCCGGGCCGCTCAAAAAGGGCCGGAGGCGAGACGCGAGGCGTGCTCGGGCACCCCTCCGGATGGGTGCATACGTCGCAGCGCCGCGCGAGGACGGGGGACCCCACCGCAGGTGGAACCCCCCGGATCGGCCCTATTCAGCAGCCTGCGACTCCACGACGATGGCCTGCACCGGACACACGGCCAGACACACGCCGCACTGAGTGCAGGCGGCCTGGCGGATGCCGACCGTTCCGGTATCCTCGTCCCACACGAGGGCCGGGCACTCGAACATGTCGAGGCACTCGCGGCAGCCCGTACACTCCTCGGTGATCCGCACGGGCTGGGACGCCCTCGCCCGCCCCGAGTCCGTGAGGACGCACGGCGAGGACGCAATGATGACGGCCACGCCCCCCTCCGCGCTGCGGCAGTGCCGGTCGGCTTCTTTGAGCAGCGCGGCGAATCGCTCTACGTCGTAAGCGTCGGCCTCCCGCACGAACGAAATCCCCGACGCCAGGACGAGATCGCGGATCGACACCGCCCGGCCGCGCTCCCCCGACGCCGTGACGCCGAGCTGGGGTGTGGGCTGGTGCCCGGTCATGGCCGTGGTCGCGTTGTCGAGGATCACGACGATGATCCGCGCCTTCTGAAAGGAGGCGTTCACGAGGGCCGGGATGCCCGAGTGGAAGAACGTCGAGTCACCGATGGTGGCCACGATGGTGGGGACCTCGCCGCCGTCGTGGGCGTAGGCATGGTAGAACCCCGCGGCTTGGCTGATCCCCGCCCCCATGCAGTGCACCGTGTCCACCGCCCCCAGGTTCATCCCCAGCGTGTAGCACCCGATATCGCCGGGGAAGATCCCGCGCGGAAACGTCCGGCTGATGGCGTAATAGGCGGCGCGGTGCCCGCAGCCGGCGCACAGCGTAGGCCGCGCCCCGGCAGGCCGCGCGCCCGCGGCGGGAGCCGCAGCCGGCAGGCCCAGAAATTTCCCGACGACGTTGCGGATGACCTCCGGCGTCAATTCGCCCTCGTTCGGGACGAACCGCGAGACCCGGCCAGCGATCCGGCGGTCCGCGAGCTGCATCTCGATCACCGGATACGTCTCCTCGACAACGAGGATCCGGTCGTACGCGGCGTGGACGCGCTCGATGAACTCCGTCGCCAAGGGATACGGCGCCGTCACCTGGAAGCGATCGACCGCGCCGGCCGGCCCCAGCTCGTCCAGGACGTCCCAGGTGTGGGCGAAGGCCACGCCCGATGCGATGATGCAGGCGCGCGGCCGGGTGCCGTCTCCCGGGAAAAACACCGGGGCGAGCCGCGGGTCGGCGGCCAGGCGCTCGATCTTCACCGTCAGTTCCCGGTGCAGACCCAGGACGAACCCGGGGGTGGCGCACCAGCGCTTGGGGTTCTTCTCGAAGTGCGCCGTTCGCTTTTCCCCCGTGGGTGCAAGAAGGGGAACCGCTTGGCGGGCGTGGCAGACCCGCGTCGTCGGCCGGAGCATCACCGGAATCTCGTACGCCTCGGACAGCGCGAAGGCCAGGGCGACCATTTCCTTGGCCTCGCGGGGACTGGACGGGTCAAGGACGGGAATCTTGGCGAACATGGCAAAGAAGCGACTGTCCTGCTCCGTCTGGGAGCTGTGGGGGCCCGGGTCGTCGGCCGAGACCAGGAGCAGCCCCCCCTTGACCCCGAGATACGCCGAGCGCATGAACGGGTCCGAGGCGACGTTCAGCCCCACCTGCTTCATGGCCACGGCGGCGCGCTTGCCGGTGTAGCTGGCGGCCAACGCCACCTCGTAGGCCACCTTCTCGTTGACCGACCATTCCACGTGCATGCCGCGGCCCGTTTCACGGGCAAAGGCCACCACCGCCTCCAGGATCTCCGACGCCGGCGTCCCGGGATAGGACGCGGCGACGGAACAGCCGCACTCCACGATCCCGCGGCCGATGGCCTCGTTGCCCATGAGCACCTGCCGGGTCACGACCGCACCGCCTTTCCGAGAAGGCCGTGCGGCCTGACGAAGAGCACGAGCAGGAGCACCAGGAAGGCGATCGTGTCCTTCCAGACGCTGCTCACGTAGGCCGCCCCCAGCGATTCCAGGAGGCCCAGCGCCACGCCGCCCACGATGGCGCCGGGAAACGAGCCGAACCCTCCCAGGATGGCCGCCGCGAATCCCTTGAGGCCGAGGAGCACGCCCACATCGTACCGGAGCGTCGTGATGGGCGTGATGAGCACCCCGGCCAGGCCTCCCAGGAAACCGGCCAGCGCGAAACTCAGGGTCCGGAGCCGGCGGACCGTGAGGCCCACCACGGCCGCGGCCGTGGGGTTGGAGGCCACGGCACGCATGGCGAGCCCGGTCGTGGTGTATCGGAAGAAGAGCACCAGCAGCGTGATGGCCAGCGCGGTCGCCAGAAGGATCCAGATCGCCTGGGGCAGGATCGTGGCCCCCAGGATCGTGAGCGGCTGTTCTCCCGCGAGCGGGGGCACGGCGAGGGGGTTCTTGCCCCACACCTTCTGCATGACGCCGCGAAGCAGGATGGACAGCCCGATCGTGAGAAAGATGAGGACAAGGTGATTGCGCGAGCGCGACGGCCGGACCCCGAGAAACTCCACCAGGGCGCCGGTGAGCGTGACCCCCGCAACTGCGGCCGGCACCGCCGCCCCCATGGGCAGCTTGGCCCCCACCAGCGCCCCGAAGAGCAGCATCCCGCCCAAGGAGACAAAGTCCACCTGTGTGAAATTCACGATCCCCATGATATTGTGGACGACCCCAAACCCGACGGCCACCATGGCGTAGATCGCCCCGCTGGTCAGGCCCGCGAAGACGAACTGGACGAAATCCTGGAACGAATACATGGGAAGACGAATCCCCCCCTCGCACGACCGCAGGCGTGAATCGGATAATTACATGATAGTGTCAGCCGATGGCAAGAGAAAACACTGACGAGGGACGCTAGCGGCACCGGACGTCACGCCGCCGGCGCCGTTTCGCTGACACGCTGAAGCGTGGCCGGCAACCCCTCTCCGCCTCGGCGGAGGTGAAGAGGCTGCCGGGGCCTCGTGGGGTGAGGTGATGCAACAACGGGGTTTTGTATTGATTGCCGCCGCCGTGTCATCGGACAGCACCGCGCACCGCCCACACGCGCCCAGGACCGTCGTCAGGGCATCACCCGAATAAACGGTTCGGCGTTTGAGCTGCGGACACGCGGTCTCGCCGACGAGGCGCCGCTTTGCCCGTCGGAATTCGCCCGCGACGGCTCTGTCAATCCCGAGCACGGCGATTACCGGATCGCGAAACTCACCGTGCAGCAACTGACTGCCAAACGGTGGCGTATCAATTGCGGATTTCGGATTGCGGATTGCGAACCGCGGAGGTCGTGCCAGCGAGTCAGGACGTCGGGCAGGTTGTTCTTGGCGTGCTCCTCCGGAGGAAGAACTGGATTCCGGCTTTCGCCGGAATGACGACCGGGGACGGGACCAAGCTTATCTTTGGGAAGCAGCGGCGTGTGCTTGTCGTCGAGGCTCCAGCCGTCGGGCACGATCACGGCGGCGCGGCCGCCGGGTTTGCGCAGCCGGAGCAACGAGGCCGCGAACAGCAGCGCCGTTTTCTTCGTCTTGACGATCTGGAGCAGGTCCTTGGCAGTGTTCTCGTAGTCGAGGCTGCCGGCAAACGGGGGATTTGCCAGGACCGGCGTGTAAGGCTCCTCATCGGCCGCGTGGTCCTGGGCCAGCGGTTCGCGGTACCGGATGTCGGGGCTCTCCACGGGCTTCTTCAGCCGGGCGGCCTTGTTCTCCTCCAGTGTGTGCAGATCGTCCAACCGGCGCAGGAAGAGCAGGCAGGTGATCTGCTCGATGACCTCAAGCGGGTTGGAAATGCCCCCGAACCAGAGGGCGCCCCAGATGCGGTCGATTTGGTTTCGGAGTTCACCGGTGAGCATGACGAAGCACCTTTGCGGATTAACGGATAGATTCCAGTAACGAAAACGCCGATCCCTGAACACGGATCGGCGTGTATGGCTTCAAGGGCCGCTCAAGAACATCGGGACATGGATCTGCCGTGTTCGAGGGTACCCGCACATCTCGTAGTCCTTTTACATCCCGGGTCCTCTGTACAACGGAGGATGGAGCCGGCAGGAGGCGTGGCGGCCGCATGGTTCACCAAATGGGAACGTTGCATCCACCCCCTTTGTTCCTGTATAGTCCGCCCGACGTGCAATCGCGAAAGAGCGCCACAGGGGAGCGGAGCGCGGAGGGAGTCTCGTGAAGAAGGGGAAGGTCACCGGTGCCAAGGCGATCGTCAAGGCCTTGGAGGCCCAGGGGGTGGAGTTGATCTTTGGCTATCCGGGCGGGGCGAACTTGCCCTTCTACGATGAGATGGCCCGTGCACCCTTCCGCCATATCCTGGCGCGACACGAGCAAGGCGCGGCGCACATGGCCGATGCGTACGCGCGCGCCACGGGCAAAGTCGGCGTCTGCACGGCCACCAGCGGGCCGGGCGCCACAAACCTGGTCACCGGCATCGCCACGGCGTTCATGGACAGCTCGGCGGTCGTCGCGATCACCGGCCAGGTCTCCCGGCACCTCATCGGCAACGACGCGTTCCAGGAAGTGGACACGACGGGGATCACGATCCCCATCACCAAGCACAATTACCTCGTCCAAGACGGCGACGAACTCAGCCGGACGGTCGCCGAGGCCTTCTACCTCGCGGGAAGCGCGCGGCCGGGACCCGTCCTGATCGACGTTCCGAAGGATGTCCTGTTGGCGGAGTGCACCCCGGGCGGTCCGGAGCCGCCGCAACTCGAAGGCTACCGGCCCACACTGAAGGGACACCCCGGCCAGATCAAGCGGGCGGCGGCGGTCATCAAGGCCGCCGAGCGTCCCGTGATCATCGTGGGTGGCGGAATCCGGACCCAGGCATCGTATGACGCTCTGATCGCCCTGGCCGAGCGCAACCAAATCCCCGTGGTTTCGACGCTCATGGGCAAGGGCGGCTTCCCGAATTCGCACCCCTTGTACCTCGGCCTCTACGGCTACCACGGGCGCGTCGCGGCTAACACCGCCATCACCAACGCCGATGTCATCATCGGCGTGGCGACGCGATTCGGCGACCGGTCCACCGGCAGCACGCTCCATTTCGCCCCGCAGGCCAAGGTCGTCCACATGGACATCGACCCGGCGGAGGTCGGAAAGAACATCGAGGTGCTCATCCCCATCGTGGGCGACGCGAACCACATCCTGGGCGAGCTGGTCGAGCAGCTTCCGGGGGCATCGCACACGGGCTGGGCGGCGCGGCTGCAGGAGAAGGCGAAGGCGCACCCCCTCGCCGATCTCAGCGGCGAAGTGACGATTCCCAAGGTCCTCCGCGCTCTCAAGAATCGCTGCCCCGACCCGATTCTCGTCACCGACGTGGGCCGGCACCAGATCTTCGCCGCGCACTACCTCCCGGTGGATTCGTGCCGCTCCTTCTTGACGTCGGGGGGTCTCGGCACCATGGGCTTCGGCCTGCCCGCCGCCATTGGCGCCAAACTCGGGCGCCCGGACCGCCAGGTGGTGGCGGTGTGCGGCGATGGCGGGTTTCTCATGACCTGTCAGGAGCTGGTGACCGCCGCCGTGGAGAATGTGCCCATCCTGGCGCTGGTCATGCACGACAACTGTCTGGGCATGATCCGCCAGCTCCAGCACGCTTTCTACGGCAAGCGGTTCGTCTCCTGCGAGTTGGGCGATGCCGTGGACTTCGCGCGGCTGGCGGAGAGCATGGGGTGCCTGGGCATCACCGTCGCCCGCGAAGATGAGATCGGGCCCGCGCTGTCCCGGGCGCTGGAGTCGGGGCGCCCCGCGGTTCTGGATTGCCGGATCGACGCGCCTGCCAACGTCTACCCCATGGTGACTGGGGCCACCCTCATGGACTATATCGAGTAGGGGGACGGATGACACAGAAGCACACGATTTCCATCCTGTGCAACGACACTCCGGGCGTGCTGACCCGCATCTCCGGCCTCTTCTCCCGGCGCGGTTTCAACATCGAGAGCCTGAGTGTCGGCAACACCGAGGTGAAGGGCAAGAGCCGCTTCACCATCGTCGTGCAGGGCGACGAGCGGGTCCTGGAGCAGGTGCGGAAGCAGCTTCAGAAACTCATTCACGTCATCAAGGTCTGGGACATCAAGGCGGAAACCGCCATCGAGCGGGAGCACGCGCTGATCAAGGTGGACGTCCAGCATGGCAGGAAGGGCGAGTTGCTCCAGATCATCACGGCCGTGGGGGGGCGGATCATCAGTTCGTTCGGGAACCTCTGGACGCTGGAGGTGACCGGCGACCCCGGCCAGGTGGACAACGCCCTCAACCTCTTCAGGGACTACAACATCGTCGAAACCATCCGCACCGGCCGTATCGCCCTGGAACGGTAGCGCGTGTTTCTCACCCCTTTTTGCTTGACACCTGATACCGGTTTGGATAGACAGACCGGTAGCGCTGCATACCGGCCAACCCGGTCACACGCGTGACTCGACCTCCTTGCACGGGAAGCGCCGAGGATTTCCATGGCGCTCGGGAGAGAGGGAACGTGCGGCCTGTGTGTCTTTTCCCTGATTGTCGTTCCCGTCCAACAGTCCCGGTCTTCTCCGCCTGCCCAACGCAAGTCGGCACGCAAGTTGCCCGGCCAGACAACGCGGCCATCGCGACCCGCCACCTTCTCAACAAGGAGGGGATGCCATGAGGCCTCGCGCACGACAGACTCCGGGGGTTCGGCGTCGGGAGTTTCTCACGCTGGGTGGAGCCACGGCTGCAGCGGCGCTTTCCGGATTGCGGCCGCGGCCGAGTTGGGGAGCAGCGGACTCGGGGCCGGTCCGCATTGGAGTCCTGGGGCCCCTCACGGATTTCACCGGTCGGGATATCCAGCGGGCGGCGCAGATCGCCGCCGAGGAAATCAACGCGGCCGGCGGCATCCTGGGACGTCCGATCCAGCTCTTCTCGGCCGATTCCGAAGGGGTGCCCGAGAAGGCCATCCAGGCCATGCAGCAGCTCGCCGTGCGCGATCAAGTGCACGCCATCGTGGGAGGGTTCCGTAGCGGGGCCATATTGGCGCTGGTGCCGTACGTCGCACGCTTCAAAACCCCGTTCATCATCACGGGTGCGGCCAGCCCGGACATCATGACGCCGGTGGGTGAGAACTACGCGGCGAACAAGTATCTCTTCCGGGCCTGGGTGAACTCCGAACGGCAAGCCCTCAGCCTCGCCTTCGTCTGCCGCGACATCTTCAAAGGGCAGGTGGGCTGGACCCGATTTGCCATCGACTCGGAGAATCTCAAATGGGCGCGCGACTTCGCCGAGATTCTCAAAGGGAAGCTTCGCGAGTACAAGCTGGACCTCGTGTACGAGACGTACCACGATCCTGCCACCACCGACTTCACGCCGGTCTTCAAGGCCGCCGAATCGGCCAAGGCCCAGGTCTTGTTGGAGATCATCTCCAACCAGGCGGGCTTTGTGATCGTCAAACAGTGGCGCGACCAGCGGGTGCCCATGGCGCTGGCGGGCAACAACAACCCCTCGTACCTCGTGTCGTCCTTCTGGAAGGACACGGAGGGAAAGTGCCAGTACGAGCTCTCGGCGTACACCAAGGCTCCCCTCTCGAAGCGCTCGGTGCCCTTCTGGGACAAGTTCGAACAGCGATTCGGCGAGACCCCCTTCTACACGGGCACCGGCGCCTATGATGCCGTGAATCTCATCAAGGTCGCGGCCGAGGCGGCCAAGTCCATGGACCGGGATGCGCTGGTGACGTCCCTGGAAAAGGTGGATTACGAGGGGGTCATCGGGCGTATCCGCTTCGACAAACTGCACGAGGCGATCACGGGCCCCGACGATGTTCCCGTCTCGTATGGCCAGTGGCTCGGCGAGAAAAAGAAGGTCGCCATCTGGCCCGAGAAGTTCTCGCAGGGGAAGTACCAGCCGCCGCCTTGGCTGAAGTAGGCTGCGCCGTTCCTAAAGACAGGCGAGGGTGCGGAGGCAGCTCCGCACCCTCGCGTGCCGCGGGTTCACGATGCAGACGTTTCTGACCATTCTGATCTTCGGGTTGGCCACCAGCGGGATCTACGCGCTCATGGCCGTGGGGGTCGCCCTGATCTACGGGGTCGGCCGCGTCATCAATTTCGCGCACGGCGCGTTCTACACGTTGGGTGCCTATCTGGCGTATTTCTACGCGACCGCATTCGGCATCAACTGGTGGGTGGCCTCGGCCCTCGCCGTGCTGAGCGTGGGCCTCCTCGCCGCCGGCTTTGACCAACTTCTGATCGAGCGGCTTCGTACGCACGAGATCCTCGTCTGGATCATGACCTTTGCCTTCGCCTTTGCCATCCGCGAGTTGATCGTCCTGCTCTTTGGCGCGCGGCCGTACTCGATCCCTGCCTTCGCCCCCGGCAGCGTCTCTGTGCTCGGCGAGGCCATCGCGGCGCAGCGTCTGCTGGTCGTGGCCGTCTCGGGCGTCGCCATCGGATCTCTGTGGATCTTTCTTCGCGCGGCGCGGCTCGGCAAGGCGCTGCGCGCGGTCGCGCTCAACCGAACCGGGGCGTATCTGGTGGGTATCCCGGTCCGGATGGCACACGCCACCGTGATGGGGATCTCCGCGGGTCTGGCCGCCGTGGCGGGGATTATTATCTCCCCCATCAACGTCCTGACCCCGGACATGGGCTTGGAACCTCTCCTCATGTCGTTCACCATCGTGATCCTAGGCGGGATCGGTAGCTTGCGGGGAAGCCTGGTGGCGGCGCTCCTCGTCGGCTACGCGGGGGCGCTCGTCAGCTTCCTCTGGAGTCCGCAACTGGTGACCTTTATGGCGCTGGTGATGGTTTTCGCGGTGCTTATTTTTCGTCCATCCGGCCTGTTCGGGTTGGCCGTGGAGCGGGCCTAGATGAGTGATCTGCGACAAACGACACCCGAGGCCCGCCTCGGCGGCGGGCACGCCCTTCGGCGTTACTGGTCCGTCCTGCTGGTGCCGCTGATCGGCCTGATCGGGTGGTTTGGGAGCCAGCCGGTGACCATCACCCTCCTGTACGGCGCCACGTGGGGGATCTACACCGTCGGCTACGATATGTTTTCGGGATTCTCGGGGCGGGTAAACCTGGGCTACGCCATGTTCCCGGCCACCGCCGCATACGTCACCGCCGTGCTGAGCGCCCGACTCAAATTCTCGCCTGCCATCAGCATTCCCGCGGGTATCGGCGCGGCTCTTCTGCTGGCGGTGCTCGTGGGGGCGTTGACCCTCCGCATCACGGGGATCTATTTCGCCTTGTCAACCGCCATCATCCCCCTCGCCCTCTTCCAGCTCACGCACGTCTTCGGTAAGTTCCTCGGTGGTGAGGAGGGGATCTGGGGTGTGCCTCCGATCTTTACGGACCCGCGCCTCGACCTCGTGGTCATCCTGCTCATTCTCGGCGTGTCCATGTGCTTCGCGCTGTGGTATGTCCGGTCCAAGGCCGGCCTGGTTCTGCGCGCCATCCAAGGGGGAGAGCTTACCGCGCAGGCCCTCGGCCTGAACACGTTCCGATTCTTGTTTGTCAGCCTGCTCGCATCCTCAATGATCGGGGCGACAGCCGGCGCCTATCTCGCCCACTTCCAGATGCTGGTCGCCCCGGAGATCCTCCATATCATCACGACGCTCCAGATCATCACGTTCGCGCAGATCGGAGGTCCTGGAACCATAGTCGGGCCCGTGGTCGGGAGCTTCCTGCTCGTCAACCTCAACGAGTACCTTCGGGCATGGACGGATCTCCGACTGTTTGTCTACTTCGCCACCCTGGTGCTCCTGTTGCGATTCTCGCCGGATGGAGTGCTGGTGCCCGTCGCGCGCGCCATTCGTCGCCTGTTCCTCCGGCCCGATGCGCCGTCGGGCCCTGGGGGGAGCTGAGCATGTCCGTGGAGCCGTCGACGGCCGCGCCGTTTCTCGAAATCGAAGGGGTCACCAAGAAGTTCGGCGGGTTGACCGCGCTCGACGCGGTGTCGTTCGGCGTGCAAAAAGGCGAGGTGACAGGGCTGATCGGGCCCAACGGCGCGGGCAAGACCACCCTCTTCAACGTCCTCAGCGGCTTCGTGCCGCCGACCAGCGGGCGGGTCGCGTTCCGAGGCGAGACCGTGACGGGACTGCGCCCGCATGCCATCGCCCGCCGCGGTCTGGCGCGGACATTTCAGATCGTGCGTCCGTTTCCGGGCCTCGCCGTCCACGAGAATCTGGCGGTCGGGGGCCTGAGCAATCGGGTGTTCGATGCGGGACGAGAGCTGGCCGGAGCGCGCGCGGCGGCGGAGCAGGTCGCGACCCGCGTCGGCCTGCTCCCCTGGATGGACCGGCGGGCCACCACCCTTCCGCACGGCCTACTCAAGCGGCTGGAGATCGGGCGGGCGATCATGACGCATCCGTCGCTCCTCCTGCTCGACGAGCCCTTCGCGGGGCTGGGTGGCCACGAGATCGACGAGGTGTCCGGTTGTATCGCCGAGCTGGCGGCCGGCGGGCTGACGCTTATCATCATCGAGCACAAGCTCCGCGCCCTCATGCGCCTAGTCCGGCGCGTGATCGTGCTGAACTTCGGCCGGCTGATCGCCGAGGGATCGCCCCAGGAGATCGGCGCGAACACCTTGGTCCGCGAAGCGTACCTCGGCGAGAAAGGAGCGGCGCGGCTTGCTTGAGGTGCGGAACCTCTCGGTCCATTATCAGGGCGCGATCGCGGTCGACGGGGTGTCTCTCGCGGTCGCGCAGGGCGAAGCCGTCTCCATCATCGGCCCCAACGGCGCCGGGAAGACATCGCTCTTGCGCGCCATCTCCGGGCTGGTTCCCTACGCGGGCGACGTCCGGTATGGGGGAACCTCTCTTCTCGGAATGCGACCGGACCGCATTGTCCGGGCCGGCCTGGTGCATTGCCCCCAGGCCGGAGAACTGTTCGGCGAGATGACGGTCGAAGAGAACCTGGAGCTCGGCGCATACACGATCCGGGATGCGCAGCGGACCCGGGATGCGATGGAGCGGGTACACGCGCTCTTCCCCCAGCTCTGGGATCGCCGGAGCCAGTTGGCCACGACGCTGAGCGGGGGCGAGCGCCAGATGCTCGCCATCGGGCGGAGCCTCATGAGTCAGCCCCGCCTGCTGATGATGGACGAGCCGTCGCTGGGACTGTCGCCGCTGATGCGGGACCGGATCCAGGATAGCATTCAACGCATCCACCAGGAGTGGAACCTCTCCATCATTCTGGTCGAGCAGGATTCCGCCTTGGCTTTGGAGGTGGCGCAGCGGGTGTACATCCTCGACAGCGGCCATCTGGTCAAAGAGGCGGCTCCCGAGACGATCGCTGCAGACGCGACGCTTCGCGAGGTGTACCTTGGGGTGGGTTGAGCCGATTCGCCACGGAGGGCACCCGTCTGTTTGTCGGGCAGGCAAGGGGCACCGGGGACCCGAGACCTCCGGCCGGCTGCCCGACCTACGGGACAGCGCCGTCGCCACGCCGGCGCAAGACTCACAATTCTACGTGAAAACGTGCTTTGGGATCATGGCGTGGACACCCTTGTTCGTGTCCACGATCTGTGTCACGCGGAGGTCCACGGCCACGCTGGCAAACGCATAGGCGTCGTCTGCGGCCAGCCCCTTTACCTCGGCGAGAAAACGGATGGCGTCCCGCAGGGCGATTTTTGCCGCTTCGTCGAGATCGGGGTGGAAACCCATGGTGATCCAGTGGGTCGGCGTCTCGGCTTGCGGCCGCTCCAGCCGCAGGTCCCGTCGAACGACAAACTGGAGCACGGCCTCCTCCAGTGCCGTCTCGATCGCGGTGACGTTGACCTCGCCGTCCCCCTGCGCCGCGTGCGCGTCGCCGGCCGAGAAGAGTGCGCCCGCCACGCTCACGGGCAGGAAAAGCGTCGTCCCCGTTCGCAACTCTTTGTTGTCCATGTTGCCGCCGAAATAGTCGGGAACCGCCGCGGGGCGCCGCTCGCCCGGCCTTGGTGCCACACCCATGACGCCGAGAAACGGGGCGAGCGGCAACGTGATACCCGGGGCGAATGCGGTCTCCCATCGTTCGCGGTCCAATCGGAAGGTCTTGACGCTCCCCGAGGGGAAGTCTTCCGGCAGACCACCGGTCCCCATGTGACCTGGCAGGTGGTAGTTCACCCCGAAATCGACCGGTATCAGTCGTCCGATCCGAACTTCGAGGACGTCCCCGGGTTCGGCGCCCGTGACAAAGATCGGCCCGGTCAGCGTCTGTCCGCCCACCTTTCGATCCGCATAGCCCTGGCGCAGGGCGAGCAGCTCCTCGACGGTCATGCCCCCTCGCAGCCGATCGTCCATAAGCATCATCGTGCTGAGATTGACCGTGTCCCCCGACAGAATCGTGAGCACCGGAGGAATGGTGCTATCGAAAAACCCCGTGTGAACGGTCCGCGGCGTCGCCGCCAATCGGTGTATTGTGCCCCCGTGCTGCATCGTAGACCTCGTTTCAAGAGGGTGGCATCCGATGCCGGAGAGCGCAAGAACCGCGCTTCCCGACGCCCTGGGTCACCCCGACGACGGATCGGGGTCGCCGTGCCCGCGGATGCATGCCAGAAACCGCGGACCCAGCTCCTGAAGCTTGCGCAGGCCCACCCCTTTGATCTGCAGGAACGCCTCCGGCGTGGTGGGCCGCTCGTGCGCCATCGCGCGGAGGCTCGCGTCGCTGAAGATGAGGTACGGCGGGATGCCCCGCTCCTCGGCCATGGCCCGGCGGAGGGCGCGGAGCGCCTCGAACAGTTCGTCGTCGCGCGTTGCGCCGCCCGGCCCCGCCGGCACCGGAGGACGGACCGGGCGAGGGCCGCCCGCCGGTCTGGCGACGGCCCTTGTGAGCGTCACCGCCTCGTCGCCCAGCAGGACGCGCCGGCCCCGGACGGTCACGGCCAGCGTCGGATACTCATCCCCGTCTCGGGCCAAACAACCCTGCGCCTCCAGCTCTGCGAGCCAGCCCCGCAGGGTGGCCTTCGGAACCTGGCGCAACCGACCGTACGCCGCCAAGCGGTTATGGCGGAGCCTGGCGACCCGGGCGGTCTCCGCGCCCCGCAGAACGTCCGCCACGTAGTCGGCCCCGAACCGCCCGCCCGTCTCGAGGACACACGCCAGGATCTGGCCTGCCAGCTCCGCCGAGCCGTCCTCCGTCGTCACTTCCCCCAGACAGACATCGCACGCCCCGCACGACGCGGCCCCGTATGTCTGGCCGAAGTACTCCACCAGCGAGCGGTGCCGGCAGGCGACAGCCTGGCAGTACCCGTACATCTCGCCAAGCTTGGGGATCGCGCCCGGTGCCGGCAATCCCTCCGCCATCAGGATGGACCGCCACAGACCGTAATCTCCGCCGGAGTACAGCAGCAGACACTCCGCCGGCAGGCCGTCGCGCCCGGCCCGACCCGCCTCCTGCTGATAGTGCTCGATGGACTTGGGCATCCCGGCGTGGATCACGAACCGGACGTCGGACCGATCGATCCCCATCCCGAAGGCGACCGTGGCCACCACCACATCGGCGCGCTCCGCGATGAACTCGTCCTGGGCCCGCTTGCGCTCGGCGTCGGCCAGCCCGGCGTGATACCGCACGGCGCGGAGGCCCCGCCGCCGCAGGGCCTCGGAAAGCTGGTCCACCTCCGCGCGGCGGATACAGTAGACGATCCCGGCCTCCCCCCGATGCCGGTCCAGCGCCTCTATCACCTGCCGCAGCCGGTCGGTGCGCCGGCGGACCCGATAGACCAGGTTCGACCGATCGAAGCTCCCCACGAGAATCGCCGGGTTCCGCAGCGTCAGCTCCGCGGCAATGTCGGTGCGCACGCGCGGCGTGGCCGTCGCCGTGAAGGCGTGAATGGCCACGTCCGGAAACGCCTCCCGCAGCACGCCGAGCTGGCGATACTCCGGTCGGAAATCGTGTCCCCATTGACTGATGCAGTGCGCCTCGTCGATGGCGAAAAAAGCGACCCCCGCCCGCCGCAGCAGACCCAGACAGGTGGGAAGCACCAGGCGTTCCGGGGCCACGTAGAGCAGGCGGTACTGTCCGCGGGCCGCGCCCGCCTCCACCGCGCGCCGCTCGTCGGCGCCGAGGCTGCTGTTCAAAAACGCCGCCGGCACCCCGACCGCGGCGAGGCCGTCCACCTGATCCTTCATCAGGGAAATCAGCGGCGACACCACCACGGCCAGCTTCCCGATCGACGCCGCCGGCGCCTGATAACAGAGCGATTTCCCGCCTCCCGTCGGCAGGACAACGATGGAGTCCCGCTGCGCCAGCACCGCCCCGATGGCCTCTTCCTGCAAGGGAAGCAGCGCGTCGTAGCCCCACACCTGTTTTACGACCCGCCTGACGTCGTCCACCCGGCCCCCGCGCCCGCGGCGGGCTGCCGAAACGGGCCCATCTGCTGCGTTGGTCCGCCTCGGCGCCCGCTGCGACGTACCTCGGAAACGCCCGCACCCAGCGGACTGGGTGCCCCGGCCTCCGGCGTGCCGCCGTGTATCCGGACCCGTTTGAGCCGCCGGATCGAGACCGAATGTTTCGGCACCTTGCGAAGAACTCGCCGGTCTTGTCGCGCGCATGGGATTCTACGCCGAAAGCGGCCGAACGCAAGACGCGTGGCGGTCTTGGCGCGCGTGGCGAGAGGGATGCTTTGGACGGAAACGACGGCCCCTCGAGCGATTCAAGGCGCCGGACGCCTCGCCCGGGAGGACAATGATTGATCGGGGCAGCTATCCCTTGCGGTCCGGCGGGCGCGCAGGGGATTGCGGCTCGGGTTTGCGGCCGTCCGACGCGCGGGATGGCGAAGACATCCCCGATTTACTCCGGTCCGCGGACCCGGGACGAGCCGGAGCGGAGGCATGCGCCGGGTCTTCCGGACCCCGCACCTCCACCTGCAGCAAGAAGGTTCGGGTGTCGCCGGGCGGAATCGCCCCAACGCCCACCACGTGCTTGGCGACGACCGTCCCCTGCGCATCGCGGACCTGCACGAGCACCGAGTACTCCCACGTTTCGCTGGAAGAATGGTGAATCGTGCCCTCGACGCACAGGGGACAGATCGCCGGAGCTTGCGTCGCCGTGGCGGAGTCAAAGCGCAGACGGCGCTGGCACGCCGGACAGTTCACGGCGCTCCGCAGAATCCGCTGCCCGCAGTGAGGACAATTCCATGCCTCACCCACTGGCGCCATGGACGCTTACCGTGTCGCCGGACGAGCGCCGCCCTCCATCGGCGGGGCATCTTCCACGATCTCGCCTTCTTTCCAACCGAACTCGACCTTTCCGCGCATCTTGGACCCCGCGGCAACCGCCAGGCTCCCCGCTTTCAGGTCACCGATGAGTGTGCCGGTCTCCTTGAACTCCACGCGGGAGGTCGCAACGATCTGGCCGCGCACCTCGCCGCCCACAAAAACGGACTCGGCGCGCACCTCGCCATGGACCGCCGCGCCCGATTCCACCGTGAATTCCCCTTTGACGTTGACGTTGCCCTTGAATCGGCCGGCCACGCGGACGTTGCCGCTTCCTTCGATCTTCCCCTCGATGGTCAGACCGGACGACAGTATGGACTCAGCCGGCTTTACGGGCGCCGACATCCTGGGCGGTTCCTCGGAGCGTCGCGGCGGACTGGGGGGTGCGGTTGCTCCCATTTCCTGAGACGGGCCGCTCTTCGGCTCGGGTTGGGCGCCAGGTTCGTCTTTCCTCGGGGTCTGTGTGAACAACGCCATGTCGTAGCCCTCCAATTGCGAGTCCGCGTTCCCTGCTTGGCCGGATCTCTGCCTCAGCAACCGCCACGCGCGTAAGCGAGCGTTCAAGTAGGCACACCACGCCCCTCCGCGCCTGCGGTGCTCCTAGACCCTGGCAGCTTTCGTGCCCGAGGCTAGCTCACACGACCAAGGTGACGGATCTCAAAAGAAACCGAGGTTTGCGCGATCGCGGAAACCCAACCACATCGGACAAAAAGTCCCAGACGGCCATTGATACCCTGTAAGAGTTACACGCGGCCGTCGACCGGTACCCTGCCGGAGACCGCGCTTCCTGGCCGCGGCAACCCGTTTGTCGAGCCCGCTCACACCGCTCGCAGCCCGCGGACCGTCTCGGCGATTCGCCGGATATGCGCCGGGGTGCTCCCGCAGCAGGCACCCACGATGCGGGCGCCGGCGGCTACGATGGCCGGAAAAGCCGCGGCCATGGCATCGGGGCTCAAATCGTAGACCGTTTTGTCGCCGACGACCTTGGGGATGCCGGCGTTCGGGTAGGCGGCCAAGAAGGCCGAGGTGGTTGTCCGCATCTCCGCCAAGATGGCGGGAACGCGGCCGGGCCCCCCGTCCCCGCAGTTGCACCCCACGATATCGGCGCCCGCCTCGACAAGCGTCGCGGCAGCGTCGGCCGGACTCGTCCCCCACATCGTCCGATCGACGCCTCTGACCTGATTGAACTGAAATGTCATGCTGCACATGACGGGGAGGCCGGTGGCGTCTTTGGCCGCTTTGATGGCCAGGACCGCCTCGTCCGGTATCATCATCGTCTCGATGGCGAAAAGGTCGACGCCTCCGGCCGCCAGGGCCTGGGCTTGTTCGCGGAAACTCTCGTAGAAGAGATCGGCGGGAGTATCACCGAGCGGCTCGAAGGTATCGGGCAAGTGGCCGGTCGGCCCCATCGACCCCGCCACGTACCCGCCGGGCGGACAGACACCCCGCGCCAGGCGGGCCGCCTGCTCGTTCAGCTCGCGACAACGGCCCTCCAGACCGAAGGCCTTGAGCTTCAGGCGTGTCCCACCGAAGCTGTTGGTCTCCACCAGGTCGCTCCCCGCGTCGAAGTAGGCGCGATGAATACCCTGGAGCACGTCCGGGCGCTCGGCGTTCCACAGTTCGGGGCACGCTCCCGGCGTCAGCCCCGCCTGAAAGAGCATCGTCCCCATGGCACCGTCGAACACCAAGACCTCATCCTTCAACCGCTCGAGCAGGGCTTGCCCACGAGATACCATTCGCCCTCCGCTGTTCTCTCGGCGACTCAAACGCCGAGCCAACGGATGCCCATACGCTTCACAACCGGGTACCCAGTGCTCACTCCAGCCGATCCGGCAGCTGAAGCTCCTTGGCCAGCTGCCGGAGTTGCTCCATGAGGGCCGGATTCACCGGGATCCCCTTCTCCCGCCGCTCCCGGATCTTGTAGAACTCCATCTCGCCGGGTAGCCAGATGCGATCCACGCCCTCCATCCGCTCCGATTCGCGGATCTCCCGGATCACCCGGTCCATCTCGCGCTTGAACGCGTGCGCCGGCTGGAAGTTGTCCACCCGCATCGCCAGGACCATGTGGCCGCTGTTGTTCCTGGTGGCGAAGTCCTGGGTGAAGTCGACGACATTGCGCCCGAAGGCCGCGCCGTTGAGCACGCCGGCGAGCATGCCGATGACCACGTTCAATCCGTACCCTTTGTAACCCCCGATCGGCAACAGGAATCCCTCCGAGGCGCGCTTCGGGTCGGTCAGGGGCTGCCCTTTTCGGTCGATCATCCACCCGATGGGCATCGTTTCCCCCTTCTGCGCGGCCAGCTTCACCTTCCCCGCCGCAGCCACCGTGGTCGCGATGTCCAGCGCGATGGGCGGCTCCGTCCCGGCAGGGATGGCGATGGAGATGGGATTGGTGCCGAGAATTCGCTCCACGCCGCCCCATGGCGGCATGTGGTTGCCGTTCGCCACGGTCATGTACATGCCCACCATGTCGTGCGCCACCGGCATGGTGGAGTAGACGGCGGCGCACCCCGCGTGATTGCCGTTAAAGGTGCCGACCCACGCCAGGCCGGCCTCTGCCGCCTTTTCGATCGCCAGCTGCGTGGCGTAGGTCATCACCACCTGGCCCATGGCGTTGTCACCGTCCACCAGCGCCGTCACCGCATTTTCCCGGACCGGGCGCACCTTCGGGCGAAGGTTGACCCCGCCCGCGCGGATCCGCTGGCAATAGTGGGGAAGCCGAAATATCCCGTGCGTGTCCACGCCGCGGAGGTCGGACTCGATCATCCTGACGGCGCAGGTCGCCGCATCCGACTCGGGGAGCCCGAGGGCCCCCAGGACACTCGCAATGAAGTCTTCCAGTCGCTGCACGGCCAAGGTGCGGGTTGTTCCCTCTGCCATCGTCCTCCTCCTCGTCGTCTCGACCGGTCGTCGCACGCCCCCAACGGACCGCCCCCCAGGCGCGGCGCTGCGCGGGTCCGGTGTGCTTATATCAGATGGCGCTCCCCCCCCGCAATGTCCGAAGACAGGCCGACAGACGGGACGCGGGGCCGGTGTGTCGTGTCCGGAGATTCGTCGCAACAACCGGGGTCGAGGCCCGGGACGTCGCAAACGCACTCCCCGGACGCACCCTAGCCCCGGTGCGCCGCCAGATCCTCGATGTGGCGGATGGCGAGCGCCGTCCACCCCGTCTGGTGACTGGCGCCCAGGCCCCGGCCCGTGTCGCCGTGGAAATATTCGTGGAACAGCACGAGGTCGCGCCAGTGCGGGTCCTCGGCGTAGCGGCGATCATCGCCGTGACAGGGGCGGCGTCCGCGGGCGTCCGGAAGAAAGATCCGCGCCAGCCGGGCGCTCAGCTCCTGGGCGACCTCCTTCAGGTTCATCGTCACGCCGGAACGGGTGGGGCACTCCACGCGCAGGCCGTCGCCGTAAAAATGGTGGTAGCGCTCCAGCGCCTCGACCAGCAAGTAATTGATCGGAAACCAGATGGGGCCCCGCCAGTTGGAGTTTCCGCCGAAGAGCCCCGTCGTGGACTCGCCGGGCTCGTAGTCCACGCGGTACTCCTCGCCGTTGACGTGGAAGGTGTACGGCCGTTCCTGGTGGATCCGCGACAACGAGCGGATACCGTAGGGCGAGAGGAATTCCTCTTCGTCCAGCAGATAGCGGAGGACGCGCTCCAGCCGTTCGCGCGACGGGATGGCCAGCAGGCGCCGGCAACGATCGGCGCCGTTGTCCAGCAGGCAGCAGTACGAGATGTGCTGACTCAGGTCCGGCCGGTGCTCCAGGAACCAGTCCATGCGCTTCTTGAATCCGGGCAGCCGCTGGATCAGTTCGTCGTCGAGGATCTCGACGGCCAGCAGGGGAATCACGCCGACCAGCGAACGGACTTTGAGCGGGATGGTGCGCCCGTCGACGTGCAGCTGGTCGTAGTAGAACCCGTCGTCCTCGTCCCACAACCCGGTGCCGCCCTGAGTGTTCATGGCGTCGGCGATCGCCACGAAGTGCTCGAAAAACTTCGAGGCCATGTCCTCCGTGGCGGGGTTCTCGCGGGACAGCTCCAGCGCGATGGAGAGCATGGCCGCGCAGAAGGACGCCATCCAGGCGGTGCCGTCGGCCTGCTCCAGGTGGCCTCCCGTCGGGAGCGGCTTGGACCGGTCGAACACGCCGACGTTATCGAGACCCAGAAAGCCTCCGGCGAATATGTTGTTGCCGTCCAGGTCCTTGCGATTCACCCACCAGGTGAAGTTGATGACCAGCTTCTGGAAGCAGCGCGACAGGAACACGCGGTCGCGGGCCCCGCGCGCGCCCGTCATCTTGTATGCGCGCCAGCACGCCCAGGCGTGCACCGGCGGATTCACATCGTTGAAGTCGAACTCGTAGGCCGGCAACTGGCCGTTCGGGTGCATGTACCACTCGCGCAGGAACAGGACCAACTGCTGCTTGGCGAATTCCGGATCGATCCGGGCCAGCGGGATCATATGAAAGGCCAGGTCCCACGCCGCGTACCACGGGTATTCCCACTTGTCGGGCATCGAGATCACGTCCCGGTTGTACACGTGCGGCCAGCGGGAGTTGCGGCCGGCTGCGCGCCGCGCGGGCGGCGGCGGCTGCTGGGGATCCCCCTCGAGCCAGTCGCAAACGATGTAGTGGTAGAACTGCTTGCCCCACAGCAGTCCGGCATACGCTTGCCGCACGATGCGGCGCTCGTCGTCGGAGAGGCCCGGCGGCAGCCGGTGTGCGTAAAATTCATCCGCCTCCCGCATCCGGTCGCGGAAGACTCCGTCGAACTCCTCGCCCAATCCTCTGCTCCCGCCCGCGTCTTGCGTCGTCAGCCGCAGCCGCACGGTTGCGTCGCCTCCGGTCGGGATCTCCAGCCGATACAGCGCCGCGACCTTCGTCCCGGTGGGCTTGGGATTCACGGCGTCGGTCCGGTTGTGCACGAGATACTCGTGAAACGCGTCCTTGACGTACGGCGTCCCGTTGTCGGCACCGAAGAGCCGGCGGACGTTCGTCTCGTTCTCGGTGAAGAGCCAGCGCGGCGCCCGCCCCGCGGGGTCCGGTCCGGCGGCCAGCGCGTGCCGCCCGAACGTCGCGTGGTCGGTGGCGAGCGCCCAGTCTCCCGCCGCCTGGATGCGGGGCCGGATCCAGCACCCCTCGTGCTTGCAGCCCCAGACCCAGGTGTTCCGGTACCAGAGGGTCGGCAGGAGATGCAGGGTCGCCGCCTCGGGGCTGCGGTTGGCCACCGTGATCCGGATCAAAAGGTCGTCCGGCGCGGCCTTGGCGTACTCGACGAAGACATCGAAATACCGGTCCCCGTCGAACACGCCGGTGTCGGTCAGCTCGAACTCGGGATCCCGTTTGCCGCGGCGGCGGTTCTCCTCGACCAGCCTCGCGTACGGGAACTCGACCTGCGGGTACTTGTAGAGCGCCCTCATGTAGGAATGGGTCGGCGTCGAGTCGAGATAGTAGTAGCACTCCTTCACATCCTCGCCGTGGTTTCCCTCGGGGCCGGCCAGACCGAACAGACGCTCCTTCAAGATCGGATCATTCCCGTTCCAAAGGGCCAGCGCGAAGCACAGCCGGCACTCGCGGTCGGTGATGCCGAGCAGCCCGTCCTCGCCCCAGCGGTAGGCGCGGCTCCGGGCGTGCTCGTGCGGGAAATACTCCCAGGCGGTCCCCCACTCCGAGTAGTCCTCGCGGACGGTGGCCCACTGGCGCTCGGAGAGATAGGGGCCCCAGCGCTTCCAGTTCGCCTCGCGCCTGGCGTCGGCCGCCAGGCGAAGGCTTTCAGCGTCCATGGCCATTCGTCAATGCCCCCCTCACTGTTCCTGATAGTTCCAGAGCAGCCCGCCGTCGGCAACGAGGGTGGTGCCGGTGATGTAATCGGCGTCGCTGGAGGCGAGGAATGCCGCCACGCCGGCGATGTCGCTGGGCGCGCCCAGGCGCTTCAGAGGAATGTTGCCGAGCAGCGCGCGCAGCTTCTCGGAGTCGTCCAGGAGCGCCCTGTTGATCGGCGTGGCGATGGCGCCGGGCGCGATGGAGTTGACCGTGATCCCGAAGGGCGCCAGCTCGATGGCCAGATTGCGGGTCATCATCCTGACCCCGCCCTTGCTCATCGCGTACGAGGTGAAGTGCGGGAACGGCAGCTCCTCGTGCACCGAGCTCATGTTGATGATTCTGCCCGGGCGCTTGGCGGCGAGGAGGTGCCGGACGAAGGCCTGCGTGGTGAAGAACAACCCTTTCAGATTGACGTCCATCACGAAGTCGTAGTCGGTTTCGCTGACATCCCAGAAGTCCGCGCGCCTCTCGACCCCCGCGTTGTTGACCAGGATGTCGAGCGGCCCGAGCCGGGTCACGGCGTCCGCGACCAGTCGGCGGACTTCCGTGACGCGGCTCAGATCCGCCTGGATGGCCGCGGTCCGCCGCCCGAGTTTGGCGATGCGTTCGACCACGGCCTGGGCTCCCTCCGGGTGACTCCGATAGTGAACCGCCACGTCGGCGCCTTCGTCGGCGAGGCGGAGCGCCACCGCCTCCCCGATGCCCTGGCTGCTCCCGGTGACCAGTGCCGTCTTGCCCTCGAGTCGCATGGCTTCCCTCCCTGTGTTGTACCAGCCGCCGGGCTCATGGTCTCCGTCAATTGCTCCGCCCGGGCACCAGCTTCCGCCAATCGTTGCCGCTCCGCGTGTAGTAGCCCGGCCCCTCGGGGCCCGTATCGCGCCAGTCGGTACCCGGGCTCACCCAGTAATTCTCCCCGGTGGCGGGGTCGTGCGCGTACTCCATGCCGAGCTGCTGGTTGTAGGTCGACTCCGCTCGATCGTCGCTGCTTCCGCCCCGGCCGCCCCCGGCGACGTCGGGGGAGGGCTGGAGCTGCCGCGTGCACCGGATGGAGAGCGCGACAACAATCGCCTGCGCCCCCTGGCGTTCCCACAGGGGGCTAAGGGTCAGTGCTCGACGGGAAAGAAAGATGTACCCGCCCGGATCGCCCGGCATGGGCAGCGCGCGATACAGGACGACGCCCCTGTAATCCGGCAGCTCGAAGGGGAGCCCCGTGTAGCCGAAGGTGGCGTCTCGCAGAGGCTGGCCGTAGGATACCGGAACCCGCCCGCCCGACGAGAGTATGTTGTGCAGAAAGAGTTCCGGCGTGGCATTGACCTGGGGACGGACTCTGACCTCAAGTCCCGGAATACCGACAACCAGATAGCCTGCAGCCATGCTCTTGTCCGTGGTCATCATGTCGAGCGCGTCCCCTTCCCGCCGAGAACCGTAGATCACCCAATTCCCGGGGGCGATCGCCCGACACGTGCGGTACACGTCCATATGCAGGCGCACGGGCACCATCCCCCCGGTAAACCCGGCGCCGAACGGGGACGGGGCCGCGGGCGGCCGGCGCGGCGGCGGCGCGCCCGGAACCGTTGGGGTGGGTTGCGAGGCTGCCGGTCCGGGCGCAAAGCCGACGGGGGCCGGCTCGTTTTGCGGAACACTCTGGCCGATAGTGGTGTCTGGTGTGCCCGGCGGTCTATCGCCGGCCGAGGCCATTCCAGTGACGAGAATGCAAAAGAGGAGGAATGGTATGAGGGCGAGTGCAACGCCGGGGCAGTTCCCTGTTCGGATGGGGAATCCCATGGCTACTCCCCTTTCCAAGGTTGACCGCCTGGAGCGGATTCTCGAGCGCGCGCAGAGATGGAAACCCCGCGTTGCTGCATGGGCGGGCGGGTCTACGGAGTCTCGCAGACCATCCGCGGGGCCGACGACGGTGGAGTGGGGCTGGCCGCGGAGCCGCATGACCACCCCTTCGCATACAGGTATCGCGGCGCCTGTCGGAACCGTGGCGGGCTACCCCAGCAACGATCGGATGGGGGATCATGCCGGTGGTGTCCACGGCGACGGATCCACGATACGTCATGCTCTTCCATCCGTCAATGACCACAGACCAGTTCTCCGCCTGTGGCCCGCGGCTTGACCGATGAGCGGGACCGGACGCCGCGGGCCTCGGATACATGTGTCCACCGTGGGTGCCCGGAGCGCGGCGTCCGCAGGGCGCGGGCCCCCGGGCGGGACCCGACCGGGAGGTTGCCCGGCGATGGACGGGTCCGGCGCAGGGGGTCGGGCCGGCCCCGTGGTCCGGACTATTGCGGTGAATTTCGGGGCGAGGGTACTATGGACCCGGCGCGGTGGTGGTGGCCTCGCCCTTCCGCGCCACCTCTGTCCAGTCGCAGATGGCTTTGCGGTCCGACGCCGTGAGCTTGGCTTGCGGGTGCACCACGGCATAGATCGGCATCGGCATCTTTCCGCGCTCGACTTGCTCGCAGATCTCTTTGAGCTTCCGATCCTGTCGTCGGGCCGCGTACCGGCCCCACTCGGAGAAGTTCAGCTCGTGACGGCCCGCGTACACGTCGTACGCCACGAGCCACGACACCGGGGCGATCCGACTGTACCACGGCCACGTGGTTTGATGCGAATGGCAGTCCTGACACGCGCGAGTCAGAATGCCCGCCACCTCGGCCGGCACGGTCATGCGCGCGAACATCGTTTGCGTCGGATCCACGGACGGATTCGTCCCGGTCACCGGGATGAACTGCGCAACGACCAAGACCGCGATCCCCGCCAGCAGCACTCGCTTTCCCCATACTCGCATCATTTCCTCCACATCGAAACGGCCACGACCCCCGGGTACCTGGTACCGGCGAGGGGTGAACTGGACCAAAAGATTGAGTCGCCTTTCAACTTTATCGAGGAAGCGGCACCGGGGCATGGAACCTGTCCGTGCCGGACGCGCCCGCGCACGGCCCGGTGCCCGGCGCGGACACCGCCCGATTCGACAAATCCGCGCTCACGCCCCCCCGCCTGCCTTGCGTCCAGCTCGGACGTGGCGCGGCATGCCGTCCCGACGGCTGACAAAGGGGTTGCCCTTCAACCAGAACCTCCAGGGTTTGCGCGCCCATTCTCCCGCGTACGCGATCCCGATCCGGGATCCGCGGGCGATGGAGGCCGCCGAGACCGGCCGGTCTCCTCGCTCGATCCACACGCGATCTCCCAGCAGATCCGCTCGGTCCAGGCTGCGATCGATCGCGAGCGCCGTGCAGAGCTTCCCCGGGCCGTTCGCGAGGGATACGTCCGGCCGCCCGGGCCGGCACGCCCGCATCAGCTCGACGCCTTCGACGGGCTGCAGGGCGCGGATCAGCACAGCGTGCGGGACCTCGGGTACGGCGGTCACGACGTTGAACTGATAGTACATCCCGTAGACGAAATACACATAGGCGGTCCCGCCAATTCCGTACATGGTCTCGGTGCGGCGGGTCCGCCGCCCCCCGTACGCGTGCGAGGCCCGATCCTCGGGCCCCCGATAGGCTTCGGTCTCCACGATCATTCCAGACACCCGATCCCCGCCCTTCGTGGCAACCACCAGGATCCGACCCAACAGGTCGCGCGCGACGGTCAGGACATCCGCGCGCGTGTAAAACTCCCGCGGCAGCTTTTCGCGATGATCCAGGCTGTGGTTATGGATGGCAGACCTCGCCAGACGAGCGCGACGATGGCGGCGGTAACCGAACAGCGATCTATACCACGCTAAGCACTCACTGACGGAACTTTTGTGATGTGTTCATTGACCGCGTAAAACCCAGGTCCTCCGGGCCGACCCGAGACGCCGCACCCGCGGGCGAGCCCGGCACCGGTACGGAGGCCGCCGTTCTTTGGCGGCCGACCCGGTGTACGGGCGAGCCGGCATCGGGTACCCGCCCAAAGGGTGGGTGCAGGTGCCCGGCGTCGGGTACCCGACCGAAGGTTGGGTGTGGCGGTCCGGGGGACCGACGATCCGTCACCGCAATTGTGGACAGCAGTACCGAGCTAGGCAAGGCCAGGTGCCGCAATAGTCGACGCACGACGACGCGATTCGGCGCCCCGCGAGGCACGCCGCCGACCCCACGCGGCACGGTGCGCCACCGCAGATCCCGGCGTTCCCATGGAAGCCCTGTCCAGCGCCGGACATGGATCGGCTCCGATCCCAGGGTATGATCCGCACACGATCCGGGGCTTGACCCGGCGATAAGAGACGCGCTAAGCTTTCCAGCAGGCAGCAGGGGGGGACAGGCGGTCACGCCGCGACCGCCCGCGAGATCGCCGCTCTGCGTGGTTTTGGTTTATCCTTGGCGAGGCATCGCGATTCCGGGTCTCTGTGGGAATGCCCGCTGCGCAACCGGGGCGTAGGGGTTTGCCGCACGACGCGCACCGTCCCGAGATGAACGAGGAGGTGCCCGATGGGACTATTTGCATGGTTGGCCGGCCGCTGGACTCCGGAGTTTGAATATCGGGACCGCCTCGCGGATGAAGTCGAAGACATCGCCTATGAATCTACCCGGATTGGAACCCGGAGAGGATTTCTGATGGGCATCCTGGTCGGCGCCGTCTTCGCCGTGATCGGTTTCGGCGCCCTCAGGACCGGCGGGTTGGAGGTACGCCGCCTCCCGGCTCCGGAACCGCGCGAGGTTCAGCAACAGGCCGCCGGTTCGCCGCTCTCCTCCGAAGAGATGACGCTTCTCCGGATGGAGAACGAGCAGCTCAAGGAGGAGTTGGCAAGGGTGAAAACGGCGGGTCCGCCCGCGCCCGAGCAAACGGCGGAGCCAAGTCCACCCCGGGTGAAGCCGGAGGTGCCGGCGCCGATAAAGGCAGAACCGGCGGTGGCGGCAAAGAGCACGGAGCCGCCCACCCGCGACAAGCCGATTGTCCAGCCAAGTCCACCCCGGGTGAAGCCGGAGGTGCCGGCGCGGAGGCCGGCGAAGACCGCCGCGAGAGAGCCGGTCGTCAAATCGGAAGCCAAGGCCAGCCTCCCGGCCGGCGGCGTTGCAGAGCCCATTCCGTCGAACTGCAGGAGGGAAGGCGATTGCGATCCGGTGAGCCCGTGACATCGCCACGACGTCTTCACCGCGCTACAGCCGGGGCCGGTTGCGCGATCGGAGCCCGTGCGGTTTTCCCATCGCCACCGCTTCCCCTGTCATCGGTCGCATGACGCCCTGACGGTCCGCAATTGTCGCTCCGGGATTCGTGCTCTTTCCCCCGGTGCCAGCGCGTCCTCTTGTCCTCTCCGTGTCCGTAATCCCTGCCGGGTCTGTCGCCGGCCCACCCGGGCGGGCCACCCCTCTTGAGAACCGCCGATCGTCACGACTTCGGCTCGAGAAGCACGATCTCGCAGCGTGACCCGAGGCGCATCGGCGGACCCCAGACGCCGGTGCCGGTCGAGACGTTCAGGACCGTGCCCGCGTGCTCGTGCAGACCCTTGAGATACGGATAGAACCAGCCCACGACGTAATTGAAGGGCCAGATCTGCCCGTTGTGCACATGTCCGGAGAGCATGAGATTGATGCCGTGGCGGGCGGCGACCTCAAGCCCGCGGGGCTGGTGGGTCATCAGGACCGTGAACACCGGCGATGGGGGCGTCCGCCCCAGCACGCGCTCCAGCAGCTCGGTCCCGTAACTGTTGTCGACCCCGACGATCCGAATGCCCTTGAACTCCATCGTTTCGTTGCGCAGCCAGCGGATCTTCGTCGGGCCAAGCAACTGGCGGACGTTGTCGTAACCGGTATACGCCTCATGATTTCCCGAGGTGAACACGACCGGCGCAACGAACGCCCCCAGCTGCGCGGCGAGTTCACGGGTGGTCCCGTTCGCGTTGTCGAAGACGTCGCCGGTGATCAGGACGATGTCCGGATTCAGGGCGTTGGTCTTGGCGACGATGTCGGCGAGCGTGGATGCGCCGATCGAGCCGATGTGGATGTCCGACAGCTGCGCGATGGTGAGCGGGAGGCCGCGGATCTGCTCGCGACGGACGGCGATCGAGCGCGCGTTGACCACGGCGTACACCGCGAGAACCAAGGCAATCGCGCAGACACCCGCCGCCCACACCTGCCGGGGGATAGGCACCGCCAGGGCCAGGATCTGCTGGACCAACAAGAGCCACAGCAGCAGGAAACATACCCCCAGCCACGTCATCGCCAGCGTGAAGAACAACCCGGACAGGCGGTTGCCGAACGTGGATTCCAGGCCAAGCGCGGCGAAGAACGACAGCGTCAACGGAAGGATCGCCAGGGAGAACCCCGCCCTCCGTTTCAACCCGAACAAACCGCACAGCCGCCCCAGGACATACCAGTTCATCCCGAGATAGACGCCGCACACGACCAGGACAAAGAGCGCGCGCTCGAGCATGAGTGTCGACGTTGGCTATCGCGAACAGTTGATGGGCATGTGCGTTTACGCTTGACACCGGCGCGGAGCGGTTATAACGGTTGCATCTCGTGAATACGCGTTTCGTTCACCATCGCCAACCGGCCATGATCTCTACACCCCGGCCACAGCGCAGGACATGGCGGGTGGCGGCACCCGACGCCGACGCATGCTCGCCATCCTGAACGTCACCGCACCCTTTTTCGCGCTCGTCCTCTGCGGCTTTCTCGCCGCGCGGTACCGCGCGCTGCCGGAGGACGCGGTGCCGGCGCTAAACGCGTTCGTGCTCTACTTCGCGCTGCCGTGCATGCTGTTTCGCTTCGCGGCGAGCGCCCCGTTCCGCGACATCCTCAACGTTCCGGTGTTCCTGGCCTACTCGGTGGCGGGCTTGGCGGTCCTCGGCCTCGCCGCAGCCGCGGCCCGCTACGCGGCGGGCGAACCCGTGCGCGAGGCGGCGTTTGCGGCGCTGGCGGCGGCATGGTCGAACTGGGGCTACATGGGCATCCCGCTGATCCCGGCGCTCCTGGGCGAAGCCGCGCTGGCCGCCCTCATTGCGGCGGGCATGGCCGACCTCCTCGTGGTGGTCTCGGCCGCCTTGGCGTTCGCCTCGCTGGATGGTCGGCCCGGCGGGGCCCGCGCAACGCTCGCCGGCGCCGGCATTCACATTGCCAAGAATCCGCTCATCTGGGCCGTGATCGTGGGTGGGGCGTTCTCGGCCCTCGAAGCGGGCCTGCCCGCCGCCATGGACCAGTTCGTCCGGCTGCTCGGCCAGGCCGCGGGACCGGTGGCGCTCTTCACCATCGGGGTGTCGCTCTATCGGCCGGGCACCCGCACCAAGCGTGCCGACGTCCTAGCCATCGCCGCCGCCAAGCTGTTGCTCCACCCCGGGATCGCAGCCCTGGCGGCGGTCTATGCGTTCCATCTCCCGCGGCTCGAGGTGCAGACGTTGGTCCTGGCCGCGGCATTGCCCGTGGGCGGTTCGGTGTTTCTCTTCGCGGAGCGCCACGGCGCCAATGCCGAGCGGATCGCCGCAGTCATCCTCGTTTCGACCGCACTCGCCTTTGTGACATTCTCCGCTCTGTGCTGGGCCCTTGGCTTCCAGATGCCGCGCTGACCCCGTGGCACGCACACCCGGAGCCGCGGACCGGTCAGACTCCGGGTCCGATGGTTTCGGCAGCCACACGGTCACGGGGCGACCGACCCCCGGTCGGTCACTGTTTCTTGGGGGGCTCTGTGGCCGCCGGTCCCGCACCGGAAGGCTGGGGCGCCGTCCTCGATCGCAGCGCTGCGTTTTCGGCGGTCAACTGCTGGATCTGTTTCTCCAGCCCCGCAATCTTGCCGGGATTCGCGCCGAGGCCGAATCCTATGATGACGCCGACCACCAGCGCCACGACCATCGCGATCCAGTATCCGGCCTTCATGCTCACTCCTCCAGACAGCGACGGTTGATGTGCCGAAGAGTCCGGATGGCGTCTCCGCCCTGGCGTCATGCCCGGCCTGCGACTCGGATGGGCCGGTGCGTCGCGTCGCAGTACCGTGCCGTCTTCGTTGGCTTGCAACCGCACGCGTGCGCCGTCTTCCGCCCAGCCAGGGAGAACTTGACCGGCGGCACGCCGGTGCCAGATGGGAGCCGTCGCACATGGGCTGCGTCGTCAACCTGCCGCAGGCGCACCGGTGGTGCTCGCCCCCAATCAACTCGACCCCAAAGGGGCCGTCTGCGCAACCAGTGGCTTTCCATGCCCCTGCGGCTTCTGCGATGTCGGCGATGGTCGTGGATACCGTCGTCTCGCGTCCGCCGCCCTCACGCGGCTCTGACATCGCGTCCCCGGCCAAGGTCGCCCGGGCCTCGTCCCGAGGCGGGCCGAGCGGTCCTCCCTGGCAATACCCCCATATCCGCCCGGCGGCCGGCGACATGCCGCCGAGTCCGGCAGCGCCGCTGAAGCGCGGCGGCGGGGACCGTCACGGCCGCAGAACACGGTCCACCGACGCCTCGCCCGCGCCGAGCAGGAGCAACGCGAGGTTGGCCGCGAAGAGGGTCAAGGCGAACTCGAAACCCGCCGGCAGAAAGAAACCGGCTTTCAAATGGACCGCCGGGATGGCGACCAGCATGTCGATCGCCAAAAGCGCGGCGGCCCAGCGCGTGAACGAGCCCAGGATGAGGGCCAGCCCGCCGAGGAATTCCACCAGCGTGACGATGATCGCCGCCAGCATGGGGGCTGGGATTCCGATCTTGCCCATGAACCCCGCGACATTCCCAAACCCCAACACAAAAAGCTTTTGGCCTCCATGGGCGACAAACACGATCCCGACCGCGACCCGCAGAATGGTGACACCCCACCCCTGCCAACGCTTGAACGCGTCCCCGCTCATCGCTCCCCCTCTCCGTTCCACCCGTCCTACCGGCACCCGGTCGCACGAGGAAACGGATTCCGATGCACAGCCCGCGCGCCAACCCGCGCTATTTCGCGCCTGTCCCAGGAGTTCAACCGGTATCCGGAGCCGGGTGGTCTTGAGGCGGCGCACCTGCCGCTGGACCGAGACCGCCGCGCAGCGGCCTCGCTGTCGGCGCCGTGTCGGGCCGGCCAAGACAGGCGACGGCGCTGCGGCCGAGAAAATCGACCGGACCGTAGCATGCGGCAGGGGGACCGTCAACGCCGAAGCAAGCGGAGACCGGTTCACCGCCGGCCCGGACACGGCTGGATGCCGACGGTACCCGGTGCCGCGCCTCGGGGGCCAGGACGACCTGACCGCATGCAGGGAGGTATCGTGCCGTACCGTCCGTTTGGTGGGACCGGCGTCATGGGGTCCGCCTACGGCTGTGACGCCACGCGGCTGCCACTGCAAACCGCCAAGCCTGCCGATATCGACGTCACCCAGGCCGTGCGCCTGATCCGCACCGCGGCGGATGCGGGAGGGGCAACACTCTCGACACCGCGCATCCATACCCCGGCGGTCGCAGCGAGATCGTGGTCGGCATCGCCGTGCGGGACGGCGACCGAGGGCGGGTGAAGCTGGCAACCAACCTCCCGTCTCGGCTGGTGAAGACTGCCGGCGATTTTGACACACTCGTACGGGAACGGCTCGCCCGCCTCGAGACCGATCGGATCGATTACTGCCTGCCGCACGATCTCGACGCTTCCCCTGGATCCCGCCTTCGGGACCTCGGAATTCTGGAGCGAGCCGGGCGCGCCGTCCATGGCGGCCGGATCGGTGATCGGTGCCCTCGGTTTTTCTTTCCCCGGCCAACTCCCGCTTCACCGGGCCATCGTGGGCTTGGGCCCGGGACCACGTGTCAGATCCAATGCAACTTCAGGGACGGGTGCTGCCACGCCGGCCGAGAAGGCCTGGCCTACGCCGCGTCGCGCGGTCTGACTGTGGCGGCGAGGCGTCCCGGTTCAGCGCGAAATCGGATGCAGGTCCGGCCGGCACGTCGCGCACGGCGCAAACCCCGCAGCCTCGGCGTGCTGGCGGGCACCGAAGCGTATGAGGGGTGCGGGGGGCCGCGTATCCAGCGACGGGCACGTCGGCACACAGTACTCGCGGTCGCCGGGATAGAGGACGTACATGGCTTGGGCGCGGATGGCCGGCCCGTCGCCCGCTTTGGTGGTGGGCACTCCTTCGATCGCCAGGAGTCGCTCCTTGAGCCCGAGCTTGCTTCCCGCGTAGCCGGTGAGAGTCCCGGCGGCGCCGATGACGCGGTGGCAGGGAATCACGATAGGCAGCGGGTTCCAGCGCAGGGCCTGCGCCACCGCCCGCGGCGCCGAATCCCGACCGATGTCGTGGGCAAGCCCGCCGTACGAGACCACGGCCCCGTACGGAATGGCCGCCGTGGCCTGGAGGACCGCCCGCTGGAAAGCGCTGCGGGTCAGGCGCAGGTCCAGCGGCCAATCGAGCCGATGGCGGCGGCCGCAAAGATATTCCATCAGATCCCGGTAGGCTGCCTCCAATTCCTCGCCGCCTTCCGCAGTCTCCACGCCCGGCTCGTTCGCCAGCCGAGACGATCTGAGGCTCGTCGCCCGGTCCAGGTACTCGACCAGCGAGACCCCCAGCTCGGAGCGCGCGATCAGGATGTTCCCCAGCGGGGAAGGAAACACGCGGTACGTCAGCAACCGCTGTCGCAGATCCGCCAGCTTCGACTCCAGGCGCAAGCGTGCCTGCGCCGCTTGCCCGGCCGGCTGGGGCTCGGCGCGCAGCGCCGCCACCGCCCCATCCAGCGCGCGGTAGCCCTGTAGCTCCCGCCGGCAGGCGCCGCAATCGGCCACGTGCCGCTCCACGCGCTCTACGGCGCCGGGCGACGCCTCGCCGATGGCCGCCGCCAAGAGGTCGTCCGCAATCCGGACGCATACCGCCGGCTTGTCACTCATTGCGCTGGTCCCCCTGGGAGAAGCCCGTACCCATCCAACCCCTGACGGATCTTGCGGAGCGCCTGGAAAACGTGGGCGCGCGCGCTGTCGGCGGAGCAGCCCAGATTCTTGCCGATGGCTGCGTAGTCCAGGCCGTGGATCTTCCGTTGCGTGAACGCCAGGCGTTGTTTGAACGGAAGGCGCTGGACGATTCCATCCACCAGGCCGCCTGCCTCGCGTGAAAGCAGCTCCGCCTCCTGCGTGGTGCCCGTGGCTGCGCGCGCGTCGTCCTGCACCGCTCCATAGGCTCGCCGGCGCCGCGTCTCGGAGCGGAAATGGTTTTTGGCCAGGTTGGTGGCGATGGCGAACAACCAGGCTCGGACGTTGGCATCCTTCGGCAGCGTCGCGTACGCTCGGAAAGCCCGGAGGAACGTCTCCTGGGAGAGGTCCTCGGCATCGCCAACCGACCCGATTGCCCGCCGAAGATACCGGAAGATCTCTTCGTGGTGCACCGTCACCACGGCGTCGAAGTCTTCCCGGCTCATCACCATCTAAGACCCCGTCCCGTCCCCGCCGTGAAATGCCTTCTTCTGTTGCGGCCCCGCTCGTGTCTCCCGGCCCGCGGCGCCGACGCACACGCAAGCCCATGATACAGCCTCAGCGCGATTTGTCACTCCCCGCGGCGCCGACGCCCTGTCTCGCGGGGCGCCGCCAGGACCGCCCGCGCAATCGCCCGACGCCGAAAAATTCTGTTGACGTTTCGAGATCTGTCGGTAGGATCGCGGCATGCGATGGGAATGTGGTCGCGCCCAGCGGTGCGACGCAGGGACGCGGGCGGCGGATGGCACGCGCTGCTCACCCAGAACGAGAGGAGGGTATCGTTCCAGATGGCACGATCGGCGAGTGTGCTGGCAAGTGCCCTGACGCCTCCGCCGCCCGGGGTCCTCCACGCTCGACGCGTGCCCTTCCAGCTTCCGCTTTTTGAGCTTCCGGTCCTGTGCTGCTCTTGTTTCCGCATGCAAAGGGCGAACGGTAAATGGAGCCGGCACCGGTTCCACGCCGGCGACTACCCGAAAACCGAGTTCTCCCACGGCATCTGCCCGGCCTGTCTGAAGCGGCTCTACCCCGATCTTTTCAAAAGTCCGCCATCCGCCTGACGGCACCCCCAGGCTCGTTGTTCGGCGGCGCCGCCGCACACATCGGCCCAGACCCCCCTCAGCCCATGTAGAGACCCCCGTTGACGTCGATGGTGGCTCCGGTGACGAAGTTCCCGCCGCTCGACGCCAGGAACACCGCCGCTTCCGCCAGATCGTCGGGGCTGCCCAGTCTCTGGAGCGGAATGCTCTCCAGGGTCTCTTTCCACTGCTCCGGCGTTCGCCAGTACAGGATCTCGGTGTCGATCATGGCCGGTGAGATGGCGTTCACCCGAACATTGTGCGGGGCGAAGGCGCGGGCCAGGCATTTGGTGAGTCCCAGTACTCCCGCCTTCGACGCGCAATACGCCGGCCCGGAGAGGATCCCGGCCTGGCCGGCCGTCGAGGCGATGTTGATGATCCGGCCGCCGCCCTGGGCCACCATGGCTTCCGCCACGGCCTGACAGCACAGGAAAACGCCCGTCAGGTTGATGGCCAGCACTCGATCCCACTCCGCCTCGCTGGTCTCCAGAAGCCCCTTGGGCAGGGTGATGCCCGCGTTGTTCACCAGGATGTCTACCCGACCGAACCCCGCCATCGCCGCCTGCACCATGGCGCGCACCTGCGCCGCATCCGAGACGTCGGCCCGCTGCAGGATCGCCCTCCGACCCAGCTTCTCGACCGCGGCGGACACTTCCGCGGCTCGTGCCTCCTGTGCCACGTAGTTGACAAGCACATCGGCCCCCTCGCGGGCGAAGGCCAGGGCGATCGCTCGCCCCAGCCCCCGAGAGGCCCCGGTGACGATGGCTGCTTTCCCTTCCAGTCGCATACGCGCACCTCCGCCTTTATGGCACCGCCGGTGTGTCATCACCCGTGGCGCGCCACACGCTCTCGCATAGCAGGGAACAGGGGCACGTCGACTTGGCGCGTGGTGCGGTCGCAAGGGTCGCGGTTTTCCCAAATTGAGAACGGCATCGTGTTTTCCGGAAACGTTCGGTTCGGGATTTCCGATGCGGGCGTTGCGGTTGTGTTCACGCTATATCTGGTGACGGAAAAGAGTCAAGCGGAAAGGCACGAGCACGGAGGTCAAAACGGCGGCCTGACGGGCGGGCGAGGGGCCATCCACGGTCGAGGACATCGGGGAAGTTCCGGGGGGTGACGGTGGACATGCCGGCCTGCTCGCGCAGACCCAACAGGCGCAAGGCCCCGGAAACGATACGGCCCGCATGACCTTCGGTGGCCCGGCCGAAAACGGTGGGGTCGGCGGCGACCCCGCCGACTTCGCGCGGACTCGACGCCAGATCGGCCTCGTCCGCCCCGAGTCGAACCAGCATCCGCCCCCTCCCCTGGCCAGGCGAATGAAGCGTCGCAGCTTGGAGGACGCGCGAAGCCGACGGAACTCCGCGTGCGGCGGCGGAGAGAGCGGCAAGACAAAACGCTGATCCTGGCATGCATAACCGATCTGATCGGCGATCCCACCGCGCCGGATCAATCTGCCGCCGAGCTGGTTGGTGTCGAGAACGGCGCGAATCTCCTGTGGATCCGCGAAGCTCGGTATTGCCCGTATCGCTCCGTGGGCACCAGCACCGCCATCGCTCGCCCGCCACGCTCGACGACGATTTCGCCCCCCGGTAGCGCACCTCGTCGGGGAGTCGTCGCGGAGCGTCCCGGACCCTCATCGCCGTAACCTTTTCAACCGTTCTCTTGTCCTCCCCGTACTTTGGAGATCCGCCGATTGCCATAAAACCCCGGAGGATCGCGGCCGGCATAGGACACCTTTTGGTTTCAATGAGTTGCAAAGGGAAGGGGCGGTGAGAGGCGCAAGCGATCCGGCGATGGTCATTCGGGAAATAAGACTGTCTGCCATTTTTGGTTACGGCCTCACCCCGTCTCTCGCAATTCGCCAGAGGTAGACGGTCCGCACCATCCCCGACTCGTCCAGCCGCTGGCGAACGACCTCCGGGCGCCAGTCGCCCATATCGAAATCATGTGACACGACACGGGCGCCGGGGCGCAACTGGGACCGGATGGCGGGCCGCAGCTTCAGGTTCGCGTCCCGGCCGAGATAGATCGTCACGACGGTCGCCGGGGACAGATCCACCGTCAGGACGTCCTGCTGGCGGAATTCCACCAGGTTCCCGACGCCGGCCCGGCGAGCGTTTTCGGTGGATTGGCGCACAAGCTCCCCGTCCAGCTCGAACCCGACGCCCCTGGCGCCGTACAGCGAGGCGGCCATGATGACTATCCGCCCGTCTCCGGAACCGAGATCGTAGACCGTGTCGTCCTTCCCGACCTTCGCCAGCCGGAGCATCTCCTCGACGATCATCTCCGGCGTGGCCACGTAGGGCGCCAGCGATGCCTCATCGCGCGGCGCCGGACGCCCCGGCTCGCCGCATGCACCGCTCAGGGCGAGCGTCATCGCCGCCAGGAGCAACGCCCGGAGCCCGCGCGACCCCATCGGTTTCATCCTCTCCAGCGCTTGCGACGACGCACCCGTGCCGACGGGAATTGGGCCCTCGCACCCGTCGAGCGGGTCATCCGGGATCCCGCCGGTGGCTGCCCGGCACCGGGTCCGCGCTAGCCGCGCGGGCGCATCACCACGTGCTCCAAGAGCAGGACCAGAAGGATCCCGAGAACCAAGCCGTTCCCTACGATGGTCCCAAGCCACGCCGGGAGCGCGGAGAAGAAGCCGGGGGGGACGGCCGCGACCAGCGTGCCCAGCAGGGCCGAAAGCCCCACCACCAGGTAATCCCTCCCGGCGAGCGCGCGCCCGCCCGGCGTCATGGCGTTGATGGCCGCGCCCACCTGAGAAGCCATGGCGACACACAGGGCCGCGCCCACCACAGGCGGCGGGATCACCGCCAGGAGAGCGCTCAGCGGTGTGACCAGGCCCGCCAGCATCAGAATCACGCCGCACACGGCCAGGGCATACCGGCTCGCCACCCGGGTTACCAGGATCACCCCCGGACTGGTCGAGTACCCCACCGTCCCCACGACGCCCAGACTGGACGCCGCCACACCGGCCGCGCCCGTGAGTGCGAGCCCCCGATCCACCCGTGTGCCGATCTCGGCGTGTCCCAGCACACCGGCCACCCCGTGGATGCTCCCCACGGCGTTCACCGCCACCGCCACATACGCCAGCGCGCTCGAGAGCATGGCCGACGGCGAGAATCGCGGAATCCCCGGCCAGAGGTGGCCGGGCAGGACAAACCAGGGGGCTTCCCGCACCGGGGCCAGATCCAGGCGACCCCACAGCCAAAACCCCAGACTGCCCGCCAGGATACCGAGCACGATGGCCGTGGTCTGAAGGAAACCGCGGAGTCGGCTGGCCAGGAGCGTGATGAAAAGGATGAGGACCAGCGAAACGGCCAACACCGCCCCCTCACCGTCCGGACGAGCCGGCGAGACGCCGATCAGACGCGGCAGCAGGTAGGGGATCAGCGTGAGCGCGATGAGCAACAGGATCACGCCCACGACGTTGGGCGTAAAGGCTCGACCGAGTCTGCCCATCCATCCCAGGGCGCCGATCGCAAACAGGACCAGGCCCCCGCAAAGAAAACCGCCCTGAATGACGCCCAGCCCCTGGGGCGCAAGCACCACGAAGGTGAGAAGCAGCGCCGTGGCAGGGCCTTCCTGAATGGGGTACCGGTGGCCCACCAGCGTCTGCAGGAGCGTGAAGCTCCCCGACAGGAGGAGCATTTTCTGGAAAAAGACGACCCGAGCCTCGCTGGAAAGCTGGAGCGCCTCGGCGGCAATCGAGGCCACGATCGTCACGGAAGGGAACATGACCAGGGCCCACTGCAGGCCGTAGATCGCACCCCGCCAGAGGGGTGGCCGCTCATCGAGGCCGTAGAAGAAATCCTGCGTCGCCATGGAGGTGCTCCGTTTGGACCAGCGGCGCCGGTGGTGAACCTATCCCCGACGGAAGTCGGGAGTCAAGCGGAAAGGCCGCCGAGGCGCAGGGGCGGTCCGGCGCCGGTCCGGTGGAGACCGGGTCCGCGTGGCCGCGTGCGGCTCGCTCGCGGCACGGCTGATCCGCGGACCCCGAGGGCGCCGGGTGACGTGGCCTGCTCGCCCTGGCGGCATATCCCGGGGTTCCCGTTGCCTTTTCCCCCTCTCGCCTGTGCGGGCGGGCTTTCCTGCAGCGGGCCCGCCCGCACCGCGCGCTCCCCGGCGTCGGACCTCGATGACCGAACACAAGGCACGGTCAGCCCGTACAGGCCCGTCCGGTGGTGTTCAGGCACTATCTGCTTGCGGCGGGCAAATTGGTCCGCTAGGCTGCCGCCAGTCGGGGGAGCCGGCCGCGTGTGGCGGGAGCGGCCGGCTCGAAATAGCACGGTCCGAGACACCCGGAGGCGCGCCGTCGACATGTCACGCGTGAGACGCGATCTGGCACTCATCCTTCCCGGCGGGTTCGTCGTGCTTTCCGCGCTGCTGCTGTTCCGCCCCGGCGTGGCACCCGAGGCGGTCCGGCCGTACATTCACGTCTGCGCCGTCGTGGTCTTGCTGCTGGGTGTGCTTCTCGGCTGGCACCATCGCCGAAGCGCCGTCGTCTTTGGCTTTGTGCTGTTGAGCGTCTCCGGAGCGGCCCTCTGGTGGCTCGCACGGCACGAGCTGGCCGCCGGAGCCGCCGGACGCGCCGTCATCGGGGTGCTGGCCGTGCTGCTCCCGCTGAATCTGGCCGCCTATTCCGCCCTCCCCGAGCTGGCCGTGACGACGACCCGTGCGCTCGTCCGGCTGCTCCCGATCCTGGCACAGCTCGCCGCCGGCGGCGTGATCGTGCGGGTGGGCGCGCCGGCACTCACGGAGTGGCTGGACCGCCGCTGGCTCGACGGACACTGGGCGGACTGGACCGCGGTCCCGCAGCTCGGTGTCGCCGCGTTCGCCGGAGCGATGCTCTTCGTGGCTTTCCGCTATCTCTCGCAGCGAGACCCGATCGCCGTCGGATTCCTGTGGGCGCTGTCCGCCGCGTTTCTGGCGCTGCACGGCATCGCGCGAGGCTGGGACCCCGTGGCGTTCATCGCCACCGGGGGATGGATACTCGTCGGATCGCTCCTGGAAGCCACCTGCCGCTGGGCCACGCACGACCGCGTGACCGAGCTCCCGGAACGAGACGCCCTGAACAAGCTCTTGCACCGTTTGAGCAGCCCGCACTTCCTGGCGCTCGTGCGCGTGGACCATTTCGCGCGCATCCGGAGTGTCTTTGGCCGAGAGGTGAGCGATCAGGTGCTGCGCATGGTGGCGGCGCAGCTCCAGCGGACCCCCGGCGAAATGGTGTTCCGCTACGGCAAGGACGAGTTCGCCGTCCTCTTCGAAGGCATGTCCGCCGCGCAGGCCGTCCCCCATCTGGAGCACGTGCGGCGCATGGTCGCATCCTACGGCTTCGTCGTCCGCGGGCCGGGGCGTCGGCGCAGCGAGCCCGCGGCGGCGGCACGGCCGGCCGGGCCTCGGGTGGTCTTGAACGTCACCGTCAGCATCGGCGCCGCCCAGCGCGAAAGCCACAGGGTCCGACCCCGCCACGTCATCCGCGCGGCCCACGAAGCGCTTCGCCTTGCCATCGAGGGCGGCCGCAATCAAGTCATCGCCTGATCTCCCCGCGCCGGACGGCCGACGGGTCGCCGTCCGGATACCTCCACCGGTCTCGCCGAGGACGGAGCACGACCCGTGCGGCGCTCTCGCAGGAGGCAAGAACGATGGAACGCATCCAGGCCATCTTCCAGGGCGACCGGCTGATCCAGGACTTCGGCATGACCCTCCTGGAGGCGCGTGACGGGTACGCGAAGGTGTCGGTCGTGGTCGCCGACCGATTCTTGAACGCGCACCGCATCGGCCACGGGGTGCTGCTCTTCGCGGTTGCCGACGCCGCCTTCGCCCTGGCCGTGAACGCTGCCCGCGACGCCGTCGGCGTCCAGTGGAGCCTCAACGCCTCCCGGGCGGCACACCCCGGCCAGACCGTGATCGGCGAGGCCACGGTCGTCCACGCCGGCCGCCGGTCCCTGGTGTGCGAGCTCACCGTGACCGCCGGGGATGGCCGAGTCCTCGCCCGGGGTCAGTCCACCGCCC
>JAKPQH010000138.1 GCA_029580855.1 bacterium
GGGCGCACTGAGCGGTGGGGGCCGCCCGCGGGCGCACCCCGTCCGGGGGAGCCCGGGGCGGGCGCGAGGCTGCGGGGCATGCGGCTGGTCCGCGGTTGGCGGACGCTCCTGCCGGGCCCGACAGTCGCGGCGGGCGCGAGGGCGGACCGCTGGCTGCTGGCCGTCACGGTGGTCCTGGTGGGGCTGGGGATCGTCATGATCTACAGCGCCAGCGCCATCCGGGCCCAGGATCGCTTCGACGACCCCATGTTCTTTCTCAAGAAACAGGCCGTCTGGGCGGCGCTCGGCCTCCTCGCCATGGTGTGGGCGGTCACCTGGGACCTCAAGCGGTTCCAGCGGGCCACGCCCCTGGTGTTCCTGGCGAGCCTGCTTCTCCTGCTCCTGGTCCTGATGCCGGGGATCGGGATCAAGATCAACGGGGCACGCCGGTGGCTGCGGCTCTTCGCGCTGTCGTTCCAGCCCGCGGAGCTGGCGAAGCTGGCGGTGGTGATGTTTCTGGCGAGCTACTTCGCCCGCCGGCAGGATCGGCTGGACAGCTTCCTGGACGGGTTTCTGCCCCCGCTCCTGATGACCGGGATCCCGGCCGGCCTCATCATCGTGCAGCCGAACTTCGGCACGACGGTCGTCCTGCTGGTCACGGCGCTGGTGATGTTCTACGTGGGGAACGCGCGCATCAGCCATCTGTGCGCGACGGTGGCGGCCGGGGTCCCCGGCCTGCTTTTCCTGATGTGGATGGCTCCCCACGGGCGCGCGCGCCTCTTGGCGCTGTGGAATCCGTCGCAGGTGTCCGCCAGGGCAACGTACCAGCTCGACCAGTCCTTCTACGCGCTCGGACCCGGAGGCTGGCTTGGCCTGGGGCTGGGGAACAGCATGCAGAAACTGTTTTTCCTCCCCGAGCCGCACAACGACTTTATCTTCGCCATCGTCGGCGAGGAGCTGGGCTTCGTCGGCACCTTGGCCGTTGTGGGGCTGTTTACGCTGTTCCTGTGGCGCGGCGTGCGCGCGGCCGTTCGGGCCCCGGATCTCTACGCCGGGTACCTGGCCATGGGCGTGACCTGTCTCATCGTCGGTCAGGCGGTCATCAACATGGGGGTCGTGAGCGGCCTGCTGCCCACGACGGGCGTCCCGCTCCCCTTTCTGAGCTTTGGCGGATCTTCGCTGGTCATCACGCTGTTTGCGGTGGGGATCCTCCTGAATGTATCGCGACGGACCGAGTGATGCGCTCGGCAATGCAAAACGGGCAACCGACAATGGAAAACCGGTCAATGACGCTCCTTGGCCGGTTGTCGGTTTTTCATTTTCAATTATTCATTCCGCGCCGCGCGGGCGCGCTCGAGGCGCGACAGTGCGGATCGTGATCACCGGCGGCGGGACGGGCGGCCACCTGTTCCCGGCCCTGGCGGTTCACGACGCCCTGCGGGCCAGGCGGCCCGAGGCGAACGCGCTGTTTGTCGGTGTGGCGGGGGGGGTCGAGGCGACGATTCTCTCCCGGCGCGGCCATGCCTTCCGAGGCCTGACGGTGGCGCAGGTGCGCGGGAAGGGTCTGCGCGGCCGACTCCTGGCCGCGCGGCGGCTGCCCGGGACGGTCCGCCAGGCGAGCCGGATCCTGCGGGAGTTCCGACCGCAGGTGGTGTTCGGCGTCGGGGCGTACGCCTCGGTTCCGACCATGGTGGCCGCCGTGCTCCGCGGCGTGCCTCGGGTGATCCACGAGCAGAACGCCATCCCGGGGCTGGCCAACCGGGCGCTGGGCCGCATGGCCAGCGCGGTGGCCGTCTCGTTCGCGGACACGGTCCGCTTCTTTCCCGCGGGCCGGACCCGGGTGACCGGCAATCCCGTCCGGGCGGAGATCCGGGCCGGCGATCCGCTGGCGGCGCGCGCGACGCTGGGCCTTGACGGCGACCGGTTCACGGTTCTGGTCTTTGGCGGCAGCCAGGGCGCGCACCGCCTGAACCGGGCCGTGCTGGACGCGCTGCCCGAGCTGGCGCGCACCGGGGAGGATTTCCAGTTCATCCACGCCGCGGGCACCCGCGACCTGGCGGACGTCCGGCGCGGCTACGAGAGGAGCGGGGTGCGGGCGCGCGTGGAGCCGTTTATCGACGACATGGCGCTGGCCTACCAGGCCGCGGACTTTGTCGTCTGCCGAGCGGGCGCCGGCACGGTGTTCGAGCTGGCCGCGGTGGGAAAACCCGCCCTGCTGGTGCCGTACCCGTATGCGGCCAACGACCACCAGCGGCTGAACGCGGAAGCCGCGGTCCAGGTCGGGGCGGCGTGGATCGTGCTGGACCGGTACTGCGACGGGCCGCGTGTCGCCGCCGGCATCCGGGCGGCGCGGGAGAAACCCGCCCAGCTCGCGGAGATGGGGCGGCGGGCGCTGGCGCTGGCCCGGCCGGACGCCGCCGATCGGATCGTGGATATCCTGGAGCGGGTCGCCTTGCCGGCGTGAGCGGAACTCCCATGTTCAAGAAGATCCGGCGCATTCATTTCGTGGGTATCGGCGGGATCGGCATGAGCGGCATCGCCGAGGTTCTGCACAATCTCGGTTATCTGGTGTCCGGATCGGACAGCCGCGAATCCGAAACGACCCGGCGGCTTGCGTCGCTCGGCCTTGGCGTGAGCATCGGCCATTCTCCCGAGCAGGTCGGGGCCGCGGATGTGGTGGTGCGCTCGTCCGCCGTCGGGCACGACAATGTCGAAATCGCCGCGGCCCGCCAGCGCCTGATCCCCGTGATCCAGCGGGCCGAGATGCTGGCGGAGCTGATGCGGATGAAATACGGCGTGGCCATCGCGGGCACCCACGGGAAGACCACGACCACTTCGCTCGTCGCCACGGTCCTGGCCCGCGGCGGGCTGGACCCCACCATGGTGATCGGCGGGCGGCTGAATGCCCTGGGGTCCAACGCCAAGCTGGGCCGCGGCGACTTTTTGGTGGCGGAGGCGGACGAGAGCGACGGCTCGTTCTTGAAACTCAGCCCCACCATCGCCGTGGTCACCACCATCGACGCGGAGCATCTGGACTACTACCGGGATCTCGGCCATATCAAGGAGGCTTTCGTCGCGTTCATCAACAAGGTCCCGTTCTACGGGCTGGCCGTGCTCTGCCTGGATCAGGAGAACATCCAGGCCATCCTGCCGCAGGTCGAGAAACGCTTTGTCACCTACGGCCTGCGGACGCAGGCCGATTTCCTGGCGCGCGACATCGGTTTCGCGGGGATGACGTCGGAATGCGGCGTGTTCTGGAAGGGCAAACCCCTGGGGCGTCTGCGGCTCAGGGTGCCGGGTCTTCACAACGTGTACAACGCCTTGGCGGCCGTCGCCGTGGGCATGGACCTCGGTCTGCCGTTCGAGACCATTCGTGACGCCCTGGGCGAGTTCATGGGGGTGGACCGCCGCTTCCAGATCCGCGGCGAGGCGCGCGGCATCAGCGTGGTGGACGACTACGCGCATCATCCGGCCGAGATCCAGGCGACGCTAGACGCCGCCAAGAACGGCTTCGGGCGCCAGGTCCTGGCGGTGTTCCAGCCCCACCGGTACACGCGGACGCGGGCGCTGCTCGCGGAGTTCTCCACGGCCTTTTACCAGGCGGATCGGCTCTTCGTGACCGAGATCTACCCGGCCGGCGAGGCGCCGATCGAGGGGGTGAGCGGCCGGCAGATCGCCGACGGCGTGGCGGGACACGGGCACAAGCATGTGACCTACGTGGCGGACAAGGCGGACCTCCCCGCCGCCGTCCTGGAGGCGGCCCAGCCCGGCGACATGGTGGTGACGCTCGGGGCCGGGGACATCTGGCGGGTGGGCGAGGACATCCTGGAACGCCTGCGGGCGGCCGAGCGGTGAAGGCATGACAACGCTGGCGGAATCCGCGGCGAAGCGACTACAAGCCACGATGCGGGGGCCGGTCGTGGCGGATGCGCCGCTGGCGCCGTACACCTCGTTCCGGATCGGCGGGCCGGCGATGCTGCTGGCGACGCCGGCGGAGCGCGAGGAGCTGAAGCGCGCGCTGGCGTTCGCCCTGGCCGAGGGGTGGCCCGTCCACGTGCTGGGGGGCGGCAGCAACACCCTGGTGCGGGACGGCGGGTTCCGCGGTCTGGCGATCCGGCTCGATGCGTTCCGGGCTCTGGAGCGCCGCGACGACGCCGTCGCGGCGGGGGCGGGGGTCCGCGTGAGCCGCCTGCTGGCCTTTTGCTGCCGGCACGGCCTGGCGGGCCTGGAGATCCTGAGCGGCGTGCCGGGCACGGTCGGCGGGGCCGTGTGGGGCAACGCCGGCGCCTGGGGCGGGGCCGTGGCGGACGTCCTGGCGTCGGTCGAGCTGGTCACGGCCGCGGGCGAGGAGCGCACGCTCCCGCGGGACGCGATCCCGTTCGGGTACCGCGCCTCCGGGTTGCCCACCGGCTCGGTGGTCACGCTGGCGACCTTTGCGCTGACGCCGGACGACGCCGCGGCGATGCGCCGCCGCATCTCGGGGTACCTGGTACGTCGAAACGCCAGCCAGCCCGTGGAGTTCCGCTCGGCCGGCTCCATCTTCAAGAACCCGCCGGGCGAGTACGCGGGCCGGCTGGTGGAGCGGGCGGGCCTGCGAGGGACGCGGATCGGCAATGCCATGATCTCCGCCAAACACGGCAACTATATCGTGAACCTGGGCGGCGCGCGCGCGGCGGATGTCCTGGCCCTGGTGGCGCTGGCTCGCCGGCGCGTGCGGGAGGCGGCGGGCGTCGAGCTGGAACTGGAGATCAAGGTCGTGGGGGAGGATTGACGGGGAGAGCCGCGAGCCTCGGGCCATGATTTGCGCATCGGAACAGTACACCGTGAAGCTGGAATCCGGCACCTCGAATCTTAGGTCTCGAACCGTGAACCGAGAGCGGCGCGCGTGATCCGGGACTACCACACCGCAGCGCCGGGACGTTTCCGGGAAAGGCGCGACGAGCGGCCCCGGCGCAGCCCGAAGGCGTGTTTCGGCCGGCTGGCCGGTTTGCTCCTGGCCGCGGTCCTGCTGGTGGGGGCCGGCCTGGGAGCCTGGGAAGGCTATCGACGGCTTGTCCGGATGTCGTACTTCCGGTTGGCCGAGATCTATGTGGAGGGAAACTTCCAGGTGGCGACCGACGAGGTGGCGCACAGTCTCGACCTGGCGCCGGGGACCAGCCTCCTGGAGGTGGATCTGGCGGACCTGAGCCGGCGGATCATGCGGAACCCGTGGATCAAGGAGGCCTCGGTGAGCCGGCGGCTCCCGCTGGCGCTCACCATTCATATCGTGGAGCGGGTCCCCGAAGCGGTGTTTATTGCCGACCGGCGGTATCTGTTGAGCGCGGACGGGGTGATCCTGTCGGAGCTGGGCAGCGAGGATCTGCCCACGCTGCCGACCCTGCGGGCGGCGGCGCGCCGACGCGTACGGCCGGGCGACCGTATCCTGAGCTCGGAGATGGCGCAGGGGCTGGCGGTCTGGCGGCAGTTCCAGCTGGCCAACGCCGTCCAGGGGGAACGGGCGCACGAGATCGCCATGGGCGGCGACGGAAGTTACACGGTCAACCTGGGTCAGGAGATGCCGAGGATCCGGCTCCGCGCCCAGAACATGCAGGAACAGTTGCAGCGGCTCGGGGCGGCGCTGGCCGCCAGCGGCCGCAGCCTGGCCAGCTTCGGCGACGTGGATCTGCGTTTTCGCGACCGGGTCATTTTCCGTCCCCTCGGAGGGAGGTAGCGCGGGTGGCCAAGGACGGCAACTTGATCGTCGGGCTGGACATCGGCACGACCAAGGTGTGCGCCATCGTCGTGGAGGCGAACGCCGACGGGGTCGTGGACGTCATCGGGATCGGGCACAGCCCCTCCCGCGGTCTGCGCAAGGGGGTCGTGGTCAACATCGACGCCACGGTGGACTCGGTCCGGCGCGCGGTGGAGGACGCCGAGCTGATGGCCGGGGTCGAGATCCGGTCGGCCTTCGTGGGGATCGCGGGCGGCCACATCCGGGGGATCAACAGCCGCGGGGTCATCGCCATCGCCGGGAAGAACCGCGAGGTCACCCGGCAGGACGTGGAGCGAGTCATCGACGCCGCCAAGGCCGTGGCCCTGCCCGTCGACCGCGAGGTGATCCACATTCTGCCCCAGGAGTTCATCATCGACGACCAGACCGGCATCAAGGAGCCGCTGGGCATGACCGGCACCCGATTGGAGGCCGAGGTCCACATCGTCACCGGCGCCGTGGCGTCGGCGCAGAACATCATCAAGTGCGCCAACAAGGCCGGTCTGGAGGTGCAGGACATCGTGCTGCAGCAGCTGGCCAGCTCCGAGGCGTGCCTGACGCCGGAGGAGAAGGAGCTGGGCTGCATCCTGGTGGATATCGGCGGCGGGACCACGGACATCGCCGTATTCGTGGAGGGAAGCATCTACCACACCTCGGTGCTGGCGGTGGGCGGCGACATGCTCACCAACGACATCGCCATCGGGCTGCGCACGCCGCGCCCCGAGGCGGAGTCCATCAAGCGGAAGTTCGGCTGCGCGCTGGCGTCATTGGTGAAACCGGACGAGAAGGTCGAGGTTCCCAGCGTGGGGGGGCGCCGGCCGCGCGTGCTCACGCGGCAGACGCTGTGCGAGATCATCCAGCCCCGTCTGGAGGAGCTCATCGCCATGGTGGACCGCGAGGTCCGGCGCGCGGGGTACGCCGGGCGCGTGAACGGGGGTGCGGTGGTCACGGGCGGCTCGTCCATCATGGAAGGGGTGCCGGAGCTGGCGGAGCAGATCCTGGACATGCCGGTGCGCCGCGGCGTGCCGCGCGCCGTCGGGGGTCTCACGGACGTCATCAGCAACCCCATGTATGCCACCGGGGTCGGCCTGGGAGTGTACGGGGCGGCCCATCGGAGCCGGCGGAAGTTCAAAAAAGTCACGGATCGCAACATCTTCGACAAGGTCATTGCACGGATGAAGGAGTGGTTCGGGGAGATCTTTTAAGAAAGGGGGACGACGCATGGCGATCAGTCTGGAAGCGATCGAGCCGGAGAAGATGGCCAACATCAAGGTGATCGGGGTCGGCGGCGGCGGCTCCAATGCGGTCGGCCGCATGGTGGCCTCCAGCATGAGCGGCGTGGAGTTCATCGTGGTGAACACCGACGCCCAGGCCTTGCGCCATTCGCCCGTCGAGCACAAGCTCCAGATCGGCGAGAAGCTCACCAAAGGCCTGGGCGCGGGCGCCAATCCCGAGATCGGCCGCAAGGCGGCCATCGAGGACACGGATCGGCTGCTGCAGGCCATGCAGGGCGCCGATATGGTGTTCATCACCGCCGGGCTGGGGGGCGGGACAGGCGGGGGGGCTGCCCCCATCATCGCCAATCTGGCCAAGGAGATGGAGATCCTGACGGTGGGGGTGGTGACCAAACCGTTCATCTTCGAGGGCAAGCGCCGGGGCGATCAGGCCGAGCGCTGCCTGGAAGAGCTGAAGGCCGGCGTGGACAGCCTGATCATCATCCCGAACCAGCGTTTGATCAACGCTTCCTCCAAGAACACCGGCGTGAAGGACGCGTTCGCCATGGCGGACAACGTCCTACGGCAGGCGGTGCAGGGGATCGCCGACATCATCGTGAAGCCCGGCTACATCAACGTGGACTTCGCGGACGTCCGGACCGTGATGTCGGAGCGGGGGCTGGCCATGATGGGGATCGGCGAGGCGGCGGACGAGAACGCCGCGGTGGACGCGGTGCAGAAGGCCATCAACAGCCCGCTTCTGGAGAACCAATCGATCAAGGGGGCGCGCGGGGTGCTGCTGAACTTCACCCACGCGCCGAGCCTGCCCATCTATCAGCTGAGCGAGGCGTCCAAGATCGTCCACGACATGGTGGATCGCGACGCCAACATCATCTTTGGAGACGTCATCGAGGACGAGATGGAGCAGACGGTGCGGGTCACGGTCATCGCGACCGGCTTTGACGGCGCGCAGGGGGCCGAGCCGGTGGAAGAGGCCGCCTCCGTGGCGCAGCTGCGCCCGTACACCCCGCGGCCGGCGCCCCCAAAGCCGGTGTCCGAGGGCGTGTCCTTCCTCCGCCGGGGCCAGGCGAAGAAGGTCGTGAATGCCCCGCAGCTGCCCCTCGAGGACTTGTCGGAGGAGGTGCTGGACATCCCCACGTTCCTCCGCCGCCAGGCGGACTAGCGGCCGCGACGGGACGGTGCGGGCCAGCCGCGGCGCCCGGGAGAGAAATCGGTGGACATCAAGACGCGTATTCTGACCGCGATGACCTGGGGGGAGCCCGACCGCATCCCGCTCACCGTGTACGACTGGATGCTGCCCCGCGGGGCGACGGAGCGGCGCTTGCGCGAGGCCGGCGTCGGGTTGATCGTCCGCCTGCCCGGCCACCGCGTCCAGCACCGCGAGGTCGAGATCGTCTCGCAGGAGTATCACGAGGACGGACGCAGGCTCATTCGACGGACAATCCGGACGCCGGTGGGCGAGGTCTGGCAGGTCTTGGAGCCCGACCCCGCCTACGAGACCTCCAACTGGATCCACGAGCACTTCATCAAGCGAGCCGAGGACTACCGGGTCCTGGAGCACTACTACCGTGACATGGTCCTCCGTGACAACTTCGAGGCGATCCGGGAAGCCCAGCGACGCGTGGGCGCCGACGGAATCGTCTTGCTCCGGATCGCCAAGTCTCCCGTCCAGGAGATGTTGTATCAGATGCTGGGGCTGGAACAGTTCGCGTTCGACTACCAGGAGCGGCGCGACCTTTTCGACTCGCTGCACGCCACCATGGCGAAACGGTACGAGGAGCTGTACGAGTTTGCCGCCGAGTCGCCCGCGGAGATCCTCCAGCTCGGCGACAACATCTACAGCGACGTGGTGGGCCGCGAGCGGTTCCAGCGGTACCTGATGCCGGAGTACGCCAAGATCATGGCGCGGATCGCGGGCACCGGGAAGCGCCTGGCCGTCCACATGGACGGCAACCTGAAGTCGCTCCAGGCGGACATCGCCGCCGCCCGGTTCGACATCGTCGAGGCCATCACGCCACCGCCCATGGGCGATGTGTCTCTCCGGGAGGCGCGGGCGTGCTGGCCCGACAAGGCTCTCTGGATCAACTTCACGAGCCCCATGCACCTGGAGCCGCCGGAGGTCATCGAGGCCCACACCCGCGCCCTCGTCGCGGAGGCCGGCACCAAACGCGGGTTCGGGATCAGCGTCACCGAGGACGCGCCCGTGGCCGCGCTGGAGAAGAGCCTCGCGGTCATCGCGCGGGTCTTGCAGGATTGCTGACGGTTGCCGAAAAAGGCCTATTCGCGGCGACCCGGTCTTGGGCTGGGCGCCCCCGCTCTTGCGCGACGCTGCCACGGATGGATCGAACGCGCCCCACCCCTCGACGTCGCCCGGGGTCCTGAGCGGGTCGCAGGACATCCGAAGCCTTACGGGCATCCTGGGCATCGGCCAGGTGGGCGCCCCCGACCGGCCGGCGGGCGGGACGCCGACGAGGGGCAGGGAGAACGGATGCGAATGAGACTTCGCGGGCATATGGCGCTGTTCGGCGTCGTGGTTGTTGCCGTGTGGAGCGCACAGGCGGCGGCGGGGGCGCGCGGGTGCCCGATCACGGCGCAGGCGGTGTATGCCGTGGATCAGACAAGCGGGACGGTCTTATGCGCCAAGAACGCGAGCATGAGGTTACACCCCGCCAGCACCGTGAAACTGATGACGGCGCTGGTCGTCCTGGATCGCAAAGACCCGGCGGAAAAGGTGCCGGTGTCCGCGCGCGCCGCGGGCGTGGAACCGACGAAGGCGGGCCTGGCCGCGGGAACGTCGTACTCCGTGGCGGAACTTTTGGAAGTGCTTCTGGTCGCCTCCGCCAACGATGCCGCCGTGGCCTTGGCCGAAGCGGTTGCCGGGTCGGAGGAGGATTTTGCGGCCCTCATGAACGGCAAGGCGCGGGAGCTGGGGATGCGGGAGAGCCATTTTACAAATGCGACGGGTCTGCCGAACAGATCCCAAAAGACTTCTGCGCGCGATCTGGCGATCCTCACATCGGCGGCGTTCCGGCAACCCTTCATCAAGACGGTCATGGCCAAGAAGCGCGCGACCATCACGGGCAGCGACGGACGGACGATCCGCCGCCTGAATCATAACAAGCTGCTGTGGCGCCTCAGCCGTCCCCGGGTCCTGGGGAAGACCGGGTATACCCGCTCGGCTCAACATTGCTACGCGGGAATCGCGTACTTCGACGACAAGCGCGTGTCCCTGGTCATTCTCAAGAGCCGGAAACCGTGGTCCGATATCTATTCCCTCCTGGGCGTTCCCCGAAAGGGCGGGCGGTAGACCCGGCGACGCGGCGGGGTTGTGGCACGCCGCGGCGACGGTCGGTCTCCATGGCGTTTTGCGCGGGGACTCCCCGCGATGGCTCCCGCCGTCCCGTCGCACCCCGCGTCCCCGCACCGGCGATGGTCTTGAACGGGGCGGGTTAGACTGTTAGCATCCGGTCCGCGCGGCGGGCGCGCGTGCCGCACACCGGGCGTCGATGGAAAGCCATGAGCTGGCAGGTACGGGACAAGGCGCGGAGGCGTCTGGCGGCCGAAACCGGGGCCGTCGTCAAGGACTGGGGCGGGCGCCTCAGCGTGGCACTCGTGTTCCCCAACACGTACTACGTCGGGATGTCCAACCTCGGCTTCCAGACCATCTACGGCGTGCTCAACCGGCGCGCGGATATCGTCTGCGAGCGGGCCTTCCTCCCCGACCCCGATGATCTTCCCGTCCACGGGCGCAGCGGCGTGCCCGTCTTGAGCGTGGAGTCGCAGCGGCCGCTCCGCGATTTCGACTGTCTCGCGTTCTCCACGACCTACGAGAACGATTACCTGCACGTGCTCCAGATTCTCGCGCTCTCGGGTATCCCGGTCCGCGCGCGGGACCGCGGTCCCGGCGATCCGCTGGTGAGCATGGGCGGGGTGTGCGCGTGGGCCAACCCCGAGCCGCTGGCCGAGACGATGGACTGGTTCTTTCTGGGGGAAGGGGAGGAGTCCGGGCCGGAGGCATTTGCGTTGTGGCGACAGGTGTGCGAGGTCGAGCGCGACCCCGCCGCGGCCCGTACGGAGTTCTTCCGGGCGCTCCTCGGGGTCGAGGGCATCTACGTCCCCCGCTTCTACCGTGTGGAGTATCACGCCGACGGATCGGTCGCAGAGGTCATATCGCGGGATGGAGCACCGCTGCCCGTACGGAAACGGCGACTCCGCAGGATCGACGCGTACGATACGATCTCCGTGGTCCGGACTGCGGATACGGAGTTCGGGGCCATGGGACTCGTGGAGGTCGGCAAGGGCTGTGGGCGCGGCTGCCGGTTCTGCATGGAGGGGGAGATCTACCGGCCCGTCCGCCACCGGCACATCCCCGCCATCCTACGAGCCGCCGAGGCGGTCATGCAACACGGACCGCGGATCGGCCTGGTGGGGGCCTGTGTGTCCGATTATCCGTGGATCGACGACCTGGTCGCCGCCCTGCGCGCCGAGGGGGCGGAGCTCTCCTTCTCTTCGGTGCGGGCGGACAGCCTGAGTCCCGGTCTCGTCCAGGGGCTTCTGGATAGCGGCACGCAGACGCTGACCATCGCACCGGAGGCGGGGACGGAGCGCCTCCGGACCGTCATCCACAAGAGCTTGAGCGACACGCGACTGCTCCAGGCCATCGACCTGATCGCCGCGTCGGGGGTGCGACGGGTCAAGCTCTACTTCATGATCGGCCTGCCGACGGAGACCGCGGAAGACGTCGAAGGGATCATCGATCTTGCCAAGAAGACGCGGCACCGGATCTTGAAGGCGCGCCGCGACCCGACGAGTCTGGCGGAATTGACGGTCGGGGTGAGCGCCTTTGTCCCGAAGCCCTGGACCGCGTTCCAGTGGTGCGCCATGGCGGACGGAAAGACGCTGGATGGGAAAATCCGGAGGCTCACGCGGGAACTGCGAAAGGTCGGAATCCTGGTCACCCATGACGTGCCGAAGTGGGCGTACCTCCAGGGCGTTCTGGCGCGGGGGGATCGGCATGCGGGGGACCTCCTGCGCCTGGCCCTGGCGTGCAAGGCCGACTGGAGGCGGGCTTTCCGGGAGTGGCCGCGGAACCCGGATTTTTACGCCGGCCGGGAGCGGCCGCTGTCGGAACGTTTCCCGTGGGACCACTTCGACGTGGGGACGAACAGAGAGCGGCTGGAGACCGAGTACCGGCGCGCCATGGGACTCGCCCCCGAGCGGCAGGTCCGGTGGAAGGCGGCACTGGCATGACGCGAGCGCTGGTCCGGCAGGTGAACGGGACCACCGTGGTGCAGTCGGCGGTCCTGGAGGGGTCGGACGGGATCGTCCATGCGTTCAGCACGAGGCAGGGCGGGGCGAGCCGCCCGCCGTTCGCCACGCTGAATCTGGGGCTGAGCGTGGGGGACGATCCGGCGGCGGTGGAGGAAAATCGGCGGCGGTTCTTCGGCGCCTTTGGCATCGACGCGGGACGCGTGGTCCGCGGCTGGCAGGCGCATGGGGACGGGGTGTTGCGGGTGGACGCGGGGCTCACCGAACGTTCCGGCTTTCCGGGTTGTCTTCTGGATCGGCGTGCGAAGTTCGATGCGCTGATCACCCGCTTGCCCGGCTTCGCCCTGGCCGTGACGACCGCCGATTGCCTGCCCATTCTCATCCACGACCCGGTCCGCCAGGCGGCGGCGGCCGTCCACGCCGGTTGGCGGGGAACGGCGAAGCGCATCGCCGCGCGGGTGCTGGATGCCATGCGGGAGGCGTACGGAACGGACCCCGGGGACTGTCTGGCGGCCATCGGCCCCGGGATTCGCGGTTGCTGTTTCGAGGTGGACGCGATCGTGACGGAGGCGATGGCGGCCGCGCTCCCGCATTGGGAGAGGCACGCGCGGGTGAACCGGCCCGGACACTGGCTGCTGGATCTGGCCGAGGTCAACCGGGCCACCCTGGAGGCCGCGGGGGTTCGCGCGGATCGCATCGACGACGTCGAGCTGTGCACGAGTTGCCGCAACGACCTCTTTTTTTCTCACCGGGCGGACACCGGGCGGACCGGGCGGATGATGAACTTCATCGTAGTGAGAGCTGATCGCTGAAAGCTGAAGACTGACGGCTTGTCGCTACGGAGGGGGGCCATGCTGATCAGGCGCGCGCCGATGTTCAAGGCATCCGAGATCACGGATTACCGGTTGTATCTGAATCGACGGCAATTCATGCGTGGGGCGGCGACGCTGGCGCTTGCGCCCCGAGTCGCCATTGCGGGGGAAACTACCGGTGTGCCGGCCGGAAAAGCGCTTTCGGCGACGAAGAGCGAAACGTTCAGGGTCGCGGACAGGCCGACGCCGTTCAAGGACGCCACGACGTACAATAATTTCTACGAGTTCGGGATGGACAAGGAAGACCCGGCCAGGTACGCGCACATGCTCAAGCCGCGGCCGTGGTCGGTGCAGGTGGACGGTCTCGTACACAAGCCGAAGCGGTTCGACATCGAGGACATTCTGCGCTTTCCGCAGGAAGAGCGGGTCTACGCGCTGCGCTGCGTGGAGGCGTGGTCCATGGTGATCCCGTGGATCGGGTTTCCCCTGGCGGACCTCCTCGGACAGGTGGAACCCATGGGTGCGGCGAAGTTCGTCGCGTTCACGACGCTCAAGGACCCGGAGCAGTTCCCCGGGCAGAAACCGAACTTCTTCGGCGGCTCCGCGGTCGAGTGGCCATACGTGGAGGGGCTCCGGCTCGACGAGGCCATGCACCCCCTGACGCTGGTCACGGTCGGTATGTACGGGCAGGTTCTGCCGAACCAGAACGGCGCGCCGATCCGGATCGTGGTACCGTGGAAGTACGGCTTCAAGAGCGCCAAATCCATCGTGCGGATCCAGTTGACCCAGGAGCAACCCAAGACGGCCTGGGAGAAGGCCGCGCCGCAGGAGTACGGTTTCTACTCCAACGTCAACCCGAGCGTGGATCACCCGCGCTGGAGTCAGGCCACGGAGCGCCGCATCGGCGAGTTCATGCGCCGCAAGACGCTCATGTTCAACGGCTACGCCGATCAGGTGGCATCGCTGTATGCGGGGATGGACCTGAAGAAGAACTATTGAGCGGCTGTCAGCGACCAGCGATCAGCGATCAGCCATCAGCGCGGATTCCGGCTGGCAGCTGAGAGCGTAATGCGGGCTGCAAATGACGCGGCGCACACGAATCGTCCTCAAGGGTAGCGCCTGGTTTCTCTGCCTGCTCCCGCTCCTCGTGCTCCTCTACCGCGGCTTCACCGACGGCCTCGGGGCGAACCCGATCAGCTACGCCACGAACTGGCTGGGACAGTGGACCTTTCGGCTGCTCCTGGTCAGTCTGGCGCTCACCCCGCTGCGGATCGTGACCGGGCTCGTCTGGCCGGTGCGGCTGCGCCGCCTGGTGGGCCTCTTCGCCTTTTTTTACGCCGGCCTGCACTTTTTGGTGTGGATCCTCGTCGATCACTTCTTCAACTGGGACCAGATGCTGGCCGACCTGGTGAAGCGCCGCTACATCACCATCGGAGCGCTGGCACTCATACTGCTGATTCCTCCGGCGATCACGTCGACGAACGGTATGATGGAGCGCCTGGGCGGGACCGCCTGGCGGCGCCTCCACCGGCTGGTGTATCTCGTCGGCGTGCTTGCGGCGCTGCATTTTCTCTGGCTCGCCAAGGGGTTCCGCCCCGACGCCGTTCTCTACGCCGCCATCCTGGCGGTCCTGCTCGGGGTCCGCGCGCTCGACACCCTTCGACGCCGACTGCGCCGCCGCTCCGCACGGGTCACACGGACCGCTCCCGCCTGACCGCCTGTCGGATCCGGCGCCATCGGCGGTCCGGATGGCCCATCCGAGGGGTGGGCGGCCACGCGGGAGGTACCGCGAACGATACGACGCAGGAAGCGGCGGCGCAGCAGTTCGGCATCGCTGGGGGGTCCACCGGCGAGGAGCGCCGCCGCCTACCATTGGACCCGAGCCGATTGACCCGCGACCCGTCCCGGGCGCTGCGGGAATCTTCAGGATCCGAGCCGGCGACCTCGACCGAGCGCGCCTTCACCGCTGGGTACGCGAACAGCACTGGCCGGCGTGGCGTTCGTCAGAGGCGTCTCGAGGTGCAATCGGCAGGCCGCAGGCCGCCTCGCCGGACCGCCGGGCGCTGCGCCCGATTGCCCCGGAAACGCAGCAGCACGAGGCAGGGAGGGTGCCCCTGCCCCGCGCGGTCGGCCGCGTTCCGCATCCGCTACTTGATGTCGGCCGTCACCTGGTCGAAGAACTCGGCGCCGATGTCGCGCCTGATGATCGGCCAGGCAGCTTTCCGGCTCCGTTCGGCCATTTTCTGGAGTTCCGGCTCCGTGAATTTGATGACCTTGATGCCGGCGTCGCTCAGACGCTTTTCGTTGGCTTGCTCGTCCTGCTCGGCCACGGTCCACCGCTGCTTCTCCATGTCATCGGCGGCCGTCTGGAGGATCTTGCGGTCCGCGTCGGAGAGCTTGCCCCAGAGATCACTGTTGAGGTAGAGGAACCAGTACTCGAAGTGGTCGTTGACGGGCAGGTAGTACTTCGCGATATCGCGGAAATTCGCAAAGTAGCCCTCTGCGCCGGCGCCGATGGCGCCGTTCACGATGCCGCTCTGCATCGAGGTGAAGGTGTCGGCCCACGGGATGGGCGTGGCGAGGTAGCCCAGCGCCTGCGCCGTCAGCTCGAAGGATTTGATCGGCGGGACCCGGATCTTGATGTTCTTGGGAACGTCGGGATCGCCCGGGCTTGGCGGCTCTTTGGTGAGCACGATGCCCCCGAAGTAGACGGGCCACCCGGAAATGGGTTGCAGGCCCTGCTTCTGGAGGAGCTCGACGGTCTTCTTCCTCATCTGGCTTTCGCGGGAAAAGAGCACCCGTGCGTCCTTCCAATCTTTGGCCAGATACGGGGCGTTGGGCAGGTTCAGCCGCTTGTCCACCGTGGTGCCCAGCGGCGCGATCTGGATCTCGACGGCGCCGAGGGAGACGCGCTCCTGGACGACGGTGTAGTCCCCCAGCTGGCTGGCGGGAAAGATCTCGATGGCAATGCGCCCCCCCGACTCCTTGGCAATCCGCTCCACGAAGGCCCGCACATCCTTGTCGATCGCGGTCCCGGTCGGCCGGATATGCGCCATCTTCCACTTGTATTGCGGGGCGGCGGCCTCGGCCGACGCGAAGACGAGCGCCAGCCAGGCCAGGCCGCAGAGCGCCAGAATCCCCCAGACCCCCGTTTGTCTTTTCATGTGCGTCTCCTTTCGATGCCGTTGCCGTGCACAGACCACTCCGCAGGTCCGGTCGGCGGGTCACACGAAGGCGAAGTGCCCGCCGAGGCCTTTCTCTTTCGCCCGCTGATACGCCAGGGTCGCCACGGCGATGTCCATGGCGCCCGTCCCGATGGGAATACAAAGAATCCGGTCGCGCGCCGAGGAGCGGGCCGGCTTCTTTCCCGCCACGATTTCGCCGATGGTGGCGTAGATGCTCCGTTCCGTGATCTTCCCCGCCTCGCTCAATTCCTTGAGCGCGCCGCGGTGCAGACACTGCCCGATGTGATCCACCACGATCTTGTCCGCCTTGAGGATGCAGGCATCCTCGCACTCCTGATAGGACCCCATGGGAAAGAGGATCATACCGGGCTTGAGCCAGGACTCCTGCACAAACTTATCCTTGGACTGCGTCACGCAGATGATGGCGTCCGCCTCCGCCACCTGCGCCGGGGAGTCCGCCACGGTCAGCGTCCCCTGCACCACCGGGCGCATCTCCCGTGCGAAGACCTCCGCCGCCTCGCGTCGAATGTCGTAGACGATGAGACTCGCGATGTCGAACAGCTCGGCGGCCGCCCGTGTCTGGGTCCGCCCCTGAGCGCCGGCGCCGAAGAGTCCCAGGCGAAGTCGTTTTTCCGGATGCAGGTACTTCATGGCCACCGCGGACTGGGCGCCGGTGCGGAGGTTCGTGATCAGCGCTCCGTCCATCACGGCGCGAAACTGGCCGTTTGTCGGGTCGATGAGCATGATCAGCGAGCTGATGTACGGCAGGCCGATCTTGGAGTTGTCGAGAAAGCCGCCCGCCCACTTGATGCCCGCGCTGTCCTGCCAGCCGACGTACGCGGGCATGGCGTTCATGAAGCCCTTGTAGGGCGGCCACGGCGCGACTTCCCCGAGGTCGAGACCGACCTTTGTCGGGTTGACCACCGTCCCGTCGCCCATTCCCTTGAAGGTCCTCTCCACGACCTCGACGACATCTTTCATGGTCACCAACTGCTCGATCTGCTTCTGACTCAGCAACAACGTCTCCATGAAAACTCCTTTCTCCGCGGGCGCCCTCGGGGCGCGGACTCACACGCGGGGCGGGACCGCCGCCCTGCAGCGGGCCATCCACCGCTCGGTCAACTGCTGCGCGGTCGGCGTGCTTCCCAGGCCGCCCAGGGTCGTGTCCCTGAGTTCCACCGGCAACAGGGTCTGCACGTTGCGCAGCGCCAGGATCACCTCGTCCGGAGGGACGACGCTCTGGATGCCCGCCAAGGCCATGTCGGCCGCGGCCAGCGCGTTGGCCACCCCGATGGCGTTCCGCTTGATGCACGGGACCTCCACCGGACCGGCCACCGGATCGCACGCCATCCCCAGCACGCTCTTCAGCGCAAGCGCCATGGCCTGGGCGGTGTGCTCCGGAGTGCCGCCGCCGAGCTGGGCGCACGCCGCGGCGGCCATGGCGGAGGCCACGCCGATCTCGGACTGGCACCCGCCCAACGCCCCGGAGACGGGCGCGACACGGGCGATGAGCACGCCGTATATGGCGCCCACCAGCAACGCATCCGTCACTTCCGAAAGAGACGACCTCCGCTGTTCGGCCAGGACAGAGACCACGCCGGGCAGGACGCCGCAGGAGCCGGCCGTGGGCGCGGCAACCACGCACCCCATGGCCGCGTTCACCTCCATCGACGCCAGCGCCCGGGCCACGGCAAGGGGCAGCACCGGTCCCGAGAGGACGCGGCCGGCCTGGATGGCAGCGAGGAGGCGCGAGGCGTCCTTGCCGTCCATGAGGCCGGCCACCAGCCGATTCTCCCCGTGGAGACCCCGCCGGATGGCATCCTCCATCACCCGCCAGATCCGCTCGAGCATCCGTCGGGTCGCCGGCCCGTCCAAGCCGCTGCGCTTCGCCTCGTAGGCCATGACGGCCCCCGGAACACTGGTTTGGTTCGCCCGGCAATAGGCCAGCATCTCAGAGACGGATCCAAAGAGCGGATCGGGATCGCGCGTGGCATACGCGTAGAGCCGCGGCAGCCGCCGCGCCGCGCGGACCCCCGGCAACGCTTCCAGACGGGCTACGGCATCGTCCGGAAGGGGCGCCTCGGGTCCAATGATGACGAGATCCTCGACGGCTCCGGCAACAAGGTCACACGACACCCGCGCGCCGCCCGCAACCCGGACAATCTCGCCCTGGAGATTGCTGTCCCGGTCCGCAAACAGCAGAAGCGCCTCGCGCTTGCCGTCGAGATGCACGGCGTGGTCGTCGATGGCGGTCATCACGATCTCGCCCCCGCCGACGGAAATGCCAACAATCTGGCGGCTCTCGCGGCCCGATCGCACTCGCATCTCGACGGTGTTCGGATTCTTGTCGGAACTGATCTGGGTGCGGATATCGACCGAGACGCGCCGGGCCCCGGCCGTTTCCAGGGCGTGGGGCAGGTCGGCGTCATCCACATCCATCCCCAGGAGGCCGGCCACGACGGCAGTGTCCGTCATATGCCCCTTGTAGGTCTTGGCGAGCGACCCGTAGAAACCCAGCTCGATGGCCTCGGGCTCGCCGCCCAGGATGCGGCGCCCCATCAGGCCGATTCGCGCGGCGCCCGCGGTGTGGGAGCTGGATGGACCGATCATGACCGGACCGAGGATGTCAAAGATGCTCAGGGCGGGGGCGCTCATGTCTCACTTCCTCTGGGTTCGTAGAAGGCTCCGCATATCACTGCACGTATCCCATCAATCGGGGCAGGTAGAGCGACAGATCCGGCCAATACGTCGTCAAGAACACGATGGGGATGTACCCGTAAATCAGAAAGATCATTGTCGGCCCCAGGATCTCCGTGAACTCGCACTTCCCGATCCGCATCCCAAGGTAGAGGATGCTCGCATACGGCGGGGTGACACCTCCCATGGCGAGATTGACGCCCATGATGGCGGCAAAATGAATCGGATCGATGCCGAGCTGCTTGACGAGCGGCAGAAGCAGCGGGGCGCAGAGGAGCATTCCGGTGGCGTCGTTGACGATCATCCCGACCAGGAACAGAAAGAGATTGATGACCAGCAGGAGCAGCACCTTGTTTTGCGTCAGGGAGAACACGACTTCCACCAGGGTCTGGGGGACTTTCAGGGTGACGTAGACCTGGCTCAGCATCAGGCAGAAGGTGATCATCACCATGATGGCGCCGACGGCTGTGGCCGACTCCACCACGAGGGCGAGAAACTCCCGCAGCCTGACCCCGCGATAGATCCAGAACCCGATGGGGATGGCCAGCACGGCCGCCACCGCCGCCGCCTCGGTGGCCGTGAAGACCCCACCGTAGATCCCGCCGAGGATGATGATGGGAAGACTGAGCGCCGGAATGGCGTTCCAGGTGCGCTGGCCGAACTCCCGCACCATTTCCGGCAGGGGGAGCCGTCTTTCCAATTTGAGGCCGGGGAAGCGGCGCACCCAGATCAGGTTCACGACGGAGAGGAGGATGGTGATGGCGACGCCGGGCCCGACCGTCGACAGGAAACAGGCGAGGATGGAGGTCTCGGTGACCCACCCGTACAGGATCATGATGATGCTGGGCGGGATCAGCAACCCCAGGATGGATGAGACGGTGACCAGGGCGGTGGCAAATCCCCGGGGATAGCCCTGCTCGATCATCCGCGGGATCATGATGGGGCCGGTCGCCGCGACTCCGGTGAAACCGCTGCCGGAAATGGCGCCGATGATGGCGCAGGTCACCGCGCAGACAACCCCCAACCCGCCGCGAATCCGGCCGATGAAGATGTCGACGAAATCCAGCAGCCGCTTCGCGATGCCGCTCCCCGCCATGAGCAGCCCGGCGAAGATGTAGAGCGGCGACGCCAGCAGCACCGTGTTGATCATCTGGTTGAAGCCCCAAACAAAGAGCGACGTCATATTGACGTCGACAAAAAGCGCCATGAAGAGCAGGGCGCCGCCGAAGCAGAAGGGCAGGGGCACACTCAGCAGGAGCAGAACCACCAGCAGGATGACATCCAGGAAGACGACCATGGTCTACTCCCCTCCCTTCCGGGCCAGGCGCACGTGATCGGCCAGCTCCCAGGCCGTGTAGATGGACATGAGCAGGAGGCCGACGAACAGCGCGCACTCGCCGATCACGAGCGGGATGTAGAGCATGTCGCTTTCCTTGCCGACCCGCAGCGCGTACCGCAAGTATCCGTACGCCGCATACGTGAGCCAGAGCGCGACCACCAAGGAGATGCCCGCCTTGAGGGCGTTCGCCACGTGTAGCGAGGTTCCGCGAACATACATCGTCACCACGCGGCACTCGATGTGGTTGCGGTCGCGGGAGGCGATGACGCCGCCGAGGAAGTAGAGCCATATGGTGGGGAACAGCAGCATCTCCTCGATCCCCATGAGGGGATGATGGAGGACATATCGGAGGATCACCTGGACGAAGACCAGGAACGTGACGGCCAGCATCAAGACGAGTGCCGTCCAGTTCTCGAAGGCGTGCCAGCCTCGGAGCACGCGTGACAGGGGGCCTTCGGTCGTCATCGATTCCTCCTGTGGGCCCCGGACCCAGGGATCGAGGGCCCACGACGCGGGCCGCCGTCACCGCGACTCGATGGTCATCCTCCGGATTTCCTCGGGCCCCGCGCCGGCCAGCCCGAGTTTTTCCAGGGAGCGCCCCTCGCGCCAGAAATCGCGGCCGAGCAGCGTGCCGCCGAGCTCCACCACCGCGCGCATGAGAGGCGTCGGCACCCCCAGCGCCCCGCCCAGGGCGGACAGCGGGACGAGGCCCGTCGGGATGTCCTCGAAGAGATAGCGGGTCTGAAGGGTTGCCGGCCCCCTGATGCCGTCGTAGCCGCGCACCTGCTGGACCGTCTCGTACAGGGTGCCTCCCCGGGTCCCGTAGCTTGCGGCGTACCATTCGACGAGGGAGGGGACGCGGACGCCAAGCCGCGCGGCGACCGCCAATCGCTCGCCGTCGATGGATTCGACGACGCGGGCAATGGAGGGCGTCACGCCTTCACCGTAGTACTCGAAGACCGCCCGAGATTCGATCCGCCCGGCGTTGAGAAGCGTGGGGGCGGGATGCATCATGGCGTTCATGTTGGTCAGGCTGGTCTCCAGGACACTGGATGCGGGGACAAACTGTGGAAAAGCCGCGTTGAGCGTCTCCGCCACCTCCCGCGCCGCGCCCGCCGGGAGCGCGGCGACGGCCACGTGGTCCTTGATCCCGTGGATGACCGCTTCGCCCGGCTTCGGGCTGCGGCACGCGTAGAGCAGCGTGTCGGTTTCCGCCACGGTCACCCGGGCACGACACCCGTGCCCGCGCAGCGCCGCGCGAACTTCCAGGGCACCGCCCGTTGCCCCCGGGTTGAGCACCACGACCTGTCCGTCCCGCAGGTGGGGAGCCATGGTCTTTGCCACGGAGCCGTGGTACACGGCCGGAAGGACCACCATGACCACCGCCGCGCCTTCGACGGCCTCGGCCATGTCCCCGGTGACAAGCGGTACCCGCACCTCGCCCGCGACGGCTCCCGAGACGGTGATGGAGCCGCGCCGCCGCAACGCCTGAACCTTTTCGGGCTCGACGTCCCAGAGCCGCACCGGGAAGCCGAGGAGGCCCAGATGGGCGGCCATGCTCTGGCCGCCGTTGCCCGCTCCGATGATCGCAAAGCGCAGAGCATTCATCGCCCGCCTCCCCGGGGGTCAGTCTCCCGCTCGCATCCCGCCGTTGCGCAGCCGGGACCCCATCCCGTCATTTTTGCAAGAATCCTGCGGCGGGTTTTCACGACGGCGTCCGGTATCTCGCATCCCGGGGCGTTCGTCCGGGGGATCGCAGAGGAAAGCGCGACAGCTTCCCCGGCGTTCCGCAGGCTCCCGACGCCGCGGCTATGCGCCGCCGCTCTTTGGAGCCGGGTCTGATGTCGGAGCCGCCCTTCTGAATGCCTCTCTTTATCGTTCACCGCATGGACAAAAGTCAAACCATGTTTTTCGAAAGGGGTGCGTTCCCGATGTGCGGGAACCCATCCACCGCCCACCGCCGCCAAAAGCGAAATCGAAAAGAGCCGGCGCATCCGGTCCCCTACCGACCGCCGCGCCGGCAGAACCGGCCGGCCCGCTCGCCCGTCATCCGGTCACCATGGACGACCAGCCGTCCGCCCACCGTCACCGCCGCGAGTCCCACCGGATACCGGCAGGGGTCCTCGAACGTCGCCGTGTCGCTGAACGTGTCCGGGTCGAAGAGCACGGCGTCGGCCTGGCGACCGACCTGGATTCGGCCGCGATCGGCGAGACCCAGCCGGTCGGCGCTGGCGGCGGTCATCTTCCGGACGGCGTCTTCCAGCGACAGGCTCCGGAGCTCGCGGACGAACCGCCGGATCACGCGGGGGAACGTGCCGTAGACGCGGGGGTGGGGCCGGCCGCCCCGGGGGGCGCCATCGGAGCCGATCATGGCAAACGGCAGGGTCAAGAAGCGCGCCACGTTCTCCTCGTGCATGGAGCCGGCGATGATGTTCACTGCCCCCCGCTCCAGGAGCAGGAGATCCATGACCCACTCGAAGGGATCGGCGCCGCCGGCCAGCGCCGCCCGGGCGACGCTCTGCCCCTGCAGGTGCTGCCGTTCCGGCGAGTCGAGCGCCGAGATGACGATCTTCTCCCAGCCGGCGTTGTGGTAGATGTTTTCCCAGCCGGGAAGCCCCTCGCGGATGTCGCGGACGATCTTGGCGCGCTCGGCCGGGTTCGCAAGGCGGGCGACAAGCCCGTCCGTGCCGCCCTCCAGCGCCCAGGGCGGGATGACCGCTTTCAGACTGGTGCTGGAGAAGTGATAGGGGTAGACGTCGCAGGTGACGTCCATCCCGTCGCGGCGGGCGGCCTCGATCTTGGCCACGGCGGCGTCGGCCTTGGCCCAGTTGCGCGTCCCGGCCGCCTTGAGGTGCGAGATGTGGACCGGGACCCCGGAGCCCCGGCCGACGGCGAGGGCCTCGTCCAGCGCGTCGAGAAGCCCCTCCGCTTCGTTTCGGATGTGGCTCGCGTAATAGCCGCCGCGCCGCCCGACGACCCGGCCCAGGGCGATGACCTCGTCGGTGGTGGCGAAGAGGCCCGGGGCGTAATAGAGTCCGGTGGACATCCCGACCGCTCCGGCGTCCAGGGCGTCGCCCAGCAACCCGGCCATGGTGTCCAGCTCGGTGGGCGTCGCGGGCCGGTTGGCAAACCCCATGGCGGCGACACGCAGCGTGCCGTGGCCCACCAGGCCCGCCACGTTCACGACGGGTCGCGAGCCCTCGACCTTCGCCGCGTATTGGCCGTACGTCTGCCAGTCCGGCGCCCCACGGAAGCGGTCCGGGCCGCCCAGGCAGTAGTCCACCCCCATCTGCTTCCGCAGGGGTGCCAGCGGCGCCAGCGACGCGCCGCAGTTGCCGACCACCTCCAGCGTCACGCCCTGGCGGATCTTGATCTCGCCGGCCGGCTCTTCGAGATGATAGGCGTCGGAGTGGCAGTGCAGGTCGATAAAGCCCGGGGCCAGCGCCAGTCCCAGCGCCGGGACGATCTGCGCGGCCCGGGCCTCGAGGCGCGGCGCCACGGCCGCGAAGCGGCCATCGGCCATGGCCACGTCCGCCACAAAACCCGGTGTGCCCGTCCCGTCGATGACCAAGGCCTGGCGGAACAGGAGATCGAACATGGGGCCCCCCTCAGCGACGATCCGCTGCGCGTCGCAGATGCTCGCGGGCCTCGGCCCGGGCGGCGGGGTTGTACGCGAGATCGAGGGCCGAGAGCGCCAGGACTTTGGCGGCCGTCAGCGTGGCCTCGATGCCGCGCGGCGCGACGGTGTCCTCCGCCAGCTCCTTGGAGTGCGGCCGCGCAGTCGTCATGGCGAAGTGAAACTGGATGGACGGCGTGACCCACGTCACGCCGCCCACGTCCGTCACGCCGCCGTCCCCGCCCTCGTCGGCCGGGATGGCCTGGCCGAGGTATTCGAAATTGCGCCGGACGGCCTCCCGCAGGACAGGGTGCTCCAGCGTTTCGCGGAACAGCGGCTCGTGGTGGCGGAACTCGACGCGGGCTCCCGCCGCGAGCGCCGCCCCTTCCGCCGCCTGCCGCACCTTTGGCAGGACGACCTGCTCCAGGTAGCGCCAGTCCCTGGCCCGAACCGTGAAACGCGCCTGGGCCGTCTCGGGGACGATGTTCTGCGCATCCCCGCCGTGGGTGACGATGCCCGCGACCCGGACGTCGTCGCGGAGACTGTTCTTGAGGTTGCGGATCTGCGTGTAGGCCATGACCAGGGCGTCGAGCGCGTTGACCCCGTCCTCGGGGCTGGCGCCCGCGTGCGAGGCCCGACCGCGGAATGTCAGTTCCAGCGGATGGCTGGCCCACGACCTGCCGCCGAGGTCGTTGCGCCGGCTCGGGTGCGCGATAAACGCCGCATCCACGTCCGCGAACATCCCCGCGTCCACCATGGCCAGCTTCCCGCCCACCGTCTCTTCCGCCGGGGTCCCGATGAGGAGCCAGCGGCCCTCCCTGTCCGGCGGGACCGTGTGCCGGCACGCCAGGACCGCCGCGGTCGAGCTGGCCGCAATCAGGTTGTGTCCGCAGCCGTGGCCGACCCCCGGCAGCGCGTCGTACTCCGCCAGGAACGCGATCGTCGGGCGCCCCACGCCGAAGCCCGCCCGGAACGCGGTCGCCATCCCCGCGAGGTTTCCCTCGACGGAGAACCCGTCATCCTCCAGGAGGGACCGGATCTTCCGGCTGGCGAAGACCTCGGCCAGGCCGAGCTCGGGATTCCGGTACAGCGAGACGGCGATGTCCTCGATCAGCGGCCGGTACCCATCGACACGAGAAACGACCGTCTGTCTGAGTGCTTCGGGTGTCGTGAACTCGATCATACGCCTTGGCTCCGTCGGGGGTGATGCGGGGCCGCCTCGGCCCGTGCGCAAGACCGCTTTCCGATGTCAGTGTCGGTGACGCGTGGTGTGGGGGTCAAGGAAGTCGCGCAAGCCGTCCCCCAACAGGTTCAATCCCAGCACCGTCAGGAAGATGGCCACACCCGGAAACACCGAGACCCAGGGGGCCGTGAAGAGCTGATCCCTGGCCTGGGAGAGCATGCTCCCCCACGACGGGGTCGGGGGCTGGACCCCGAGACCGAGAAACGAGAGCGACGCCTCCAGGAGGATGGCTCCCGCCACGCCCAGCGTGGCAATAACCAGGATGGGGCCCAGAACGTTGGGGAGAATCTGGGTGAACATGAGTCGGACGCGGCCGTAACCGAGCGCGCGGGCGGCCTGCACGTACTCCAGCGACCGCGCCGAGAGAACCTGCGAGCGCGTGATCCGGCAGGAATACGACCAGTTGGTGAATCCCAGGGCGATGAACACGTTGAAAAGCCCGGGTCCGAGCAGCGCGACGATGGCCAAGGCGAAGATCAGGGAGGGGATGGAGAGCATGATGTTGGTCAACCCCATGACCAGGTCGTCCCACCATCTGCCAAAGAAGCCGGCGGTGAGGCCCAGGACGACCCCGATCAGGCTGTTGAGCCCCTGGCTGATCAGCCCCACGGCGAGCGAGACACGCGCGCCGTAAATCACCCGCGAAAGGATGTCCCGCCCCTGGGCATCGGTGCCGAAGAGGAACTGCCGACTGGGCGCTTCCAGCGCATACATGAGGTTGGCGTCGTCCACGGGATCGTACGGGGCTACCCAGGCGGCGAGGACGGCCGTCAGGCTCATCAGGCCGACGATGGCCCCGCCGACGAGAATGTTGGTACGGGTCTTGAGGATCGTCCTCAGCGTGTTCATCGGTACTCGATCCGTGGATCGATGACGGCGTAGAGGAGATCCACGGCCAGATTGATGGCGAGGAACGCCATGATGAGCAGCAGCACGCAACCCTGCGTCACCGGGATGTCCCGCTGGAAGATGGAATCCACCAGGAGCGAGCCCACGCCCGGCCACGAGAAGAGCTTCTCGACGATGACGGTATTCCCCAGCAGCGCGCCAAACTGCAGACCCGCGGTGGTCAGGACGAGGATGAGGGCGTTTCGCAGGACGTGTTTGTTGTTGATCACCACCTCGGCGAGTCCCTTGGCGCGCGCGGTGCGGATATAATCGGCGAGCTTGATCTCCACCACGGCCGCCCTGGTGGTCCGGGCCAGCAGCGCCATGTACGTCACTCCAAGCGTGAACGCCGGCATGATCAGGTGTCGCGGGCTGCCGTCCCCGTAGCCCGACGTCGGCAAGAGCGGGAGCGCCACGGCCAGCGCGTACATGAGCAGGAGTCCCAGCCAGAACTGCGGCAGAGAGACTCCCGACACGGCGCCGACCATGGACGCCGTATCCAGCCACGATCCCTGCCGCAGCGCCGAGAAAAACCCCAGGGGGATTCCCAGCCCCAGGGCGACGAGCATGGCCGCCACGGCCAGCCGGAGCGAGGGCCCCACCCGCTCGAGGATCAGGCCGCCCACAGGGTCCCGCCGCAGGAAGGATCGCCCCAGGTCGCCCTGGGTCAGTTTCAGCAGGTAGTCGAAGTACCGCACGTGAAGTGGCTTATCGAGTCCCCAGAACTTCTTCATCTCCTCGACGTACTTCGTGTCCAGGCCGCGGTCGCTCTCGGCCAAGGCCGTGAGGGCGGCATTCCCCGGCAGGACATTGAGCAGGACAAAGACGATGAACGTCACCCCGAGGATGGTGGGGATGAACTGCAGCACGCGGCGGACGAAATACCGGAGCATGGGCCTCGTTCCGTATCGTTCACGGGCAGGCGGAAGGCCCGGCGGCCCACGAGAAAGCCGCGGCCGCCGGGCCGTCTCTTGATCAGTGAAGCTCGAAGGTTCGCCCGGCGATCGGGCGACCCATCCGCGTCCCTAATTGCCTAGTCGCCCAATTGCCACGTCGCCCAATCGCCCAATCGCCTGTTCTTTCTATTTCTCGTTCGCGCGGGGCGACGACCCCTCCACCCAGATGTTGGCGTAATCCTGAAGGACCATGTCCACGGCGGCGGGCTTGAGCCCGTGGACCCAGGGTTGATGGACCATCACCGCTTTGTTGTAGTTGAAAAACATGAGCGCCGCGTCTTCGAGCAGGATCCCGTCCGCCTGCTGGAACAGAGCGGTTTTCTTGACCTCGTTCCGCTCCGCCGCGGCCTGCTCCATCACCTTGTCGAAGGCCGGGTTCCTGTAGTTCATGTAGTTGGCGATCCGGGGCATGTCGCTCTTCCAGCGAGCCAGGGCCTGGTACGGGTCGGGCCCGGTGCCCATGGAATAGCTGAACATGTCGAACTCACCCTTCTGCAACCGGTCGACCAGAGTCGCCCCCTCCATCTGCTGGATCTTCAGGGTGATGTTGATCTTCTTGAGCATGGGCATGGCGGCCTCGAAGACGACCGTCCCCCAGGAGGCGTTGCCGGTGCTCAGGGCGTCCGCCGTGAACCCGTTGTCGTACCCCGCCTTCTTCATCAACTCCGCAGCCTTGGCGGGGTCGTAGCTGTACGGCTTGGCGCTGGGATTGAAGCCGGTCGACGTGGAGGGCAGCCAGCTCACCGCGGGAACCGCCTTGCCGTGGAGCAGCTTCTCGATCATGAGGTTGCGGTCGATGGCGTAGTTGATCGCCTGCCGGACCTCCTTCTTCTTGAAAGGGTCCTTGTCGAAATTGAAGCCGATGGCCCGAGTGAACATCTCCGCCACCTCGATCATGTTTTTGGAGATGGCCGGATCCTTCTTGTACACCGGGTACTGTACCGGCTCGATGACGGTGGCGTCCACCTCTTTGGCCCGGAAGGCGTTGTCCCGCGCCTGGCTCTCGCTGATGATCTTGAAGACGATCTTGTCCAGGAAGGGTCGGTTGGGAACGAAGTAGCCGGGAAACTTTTTGACGGTGACCTCACTTCCCTTGACCCACTTCACGAACTGGAAGGGGCCGCAGCCCACCGGATCGGAGGAGAAGCCGTCGCCCCGCTTTTCCACCTCGTCCTTGGGCAGGATGGCCGTCCCCGCCTCGAAGAGCGAGTACGCCAGGTCCGCGGCGTTCTCCAGGGTGATCTGCACGGTGTGGTCGTCGATTTTCTTGAGGCCAGCGATGCTGTGGGCCTTGCCGTCCTCGACGTCCTTGGCCCCCTTGATGATGCGTACGTACCGGGCCGACGGCGATTTGGTCGCCGGGGACGCGATTCGGTTGTAGCTGAAGATGACATCATCGGTGGTCATCTTGCGGCCGTGGTGGAACTTCACGTCGTCTCGGAGCTTGAAAGTCCAGACCTTGCCGTCCGTCGAGACGTCGACCTTGGTGGCCAACTCCAGCTTGGGCTTGTTGACGCCGGGCTCCCAGGAGTACAGGCTGTGGTTGAAACTCGTATGCACCAGGAAATCCTGGATCCGGGTGGACTTGTGCGAATCGAGGCCGAGCAGATCACCGCCGTACGGGACCACGTAGTGCAACGTGCCGCCCGCCCGTTCCGCCAGGGCCGGCGAGACCGGCGCGGCCAGCATGGTTGCCAGCAGCACCCACCAGACTCTTCCCATGGCTTCTCCTCCTCTGTACCGGTCGTTTGTGAACCAGGTTCAACTCGAGCTGCGCAAGCATCCTCTCCGCCGCCATGCGCGGCATCTGTGCCGGCGCATCGGGCGTCGGCGGGTTCGCGCGCGCCGCGCCGGCGTCAGTTCGCGACGAGGCCCACCCGCCGGTTGAAGTCGCCGATGAGCTCGTCGATGCCATCGGCCAGCGCGAAGGGGCGTCCCAGTAGTCGCCGGCGTCGTGCCACTGCGCCCGGAGCTCCGCCACGTTCCGACGACCCGGACCCTCGTTGAAAAGGCGCAGCAAGATGTGCACACCTCAGTTCCCGCCTCAGCCGTTCCGGCGCCCGCAGCGGCGTATTCCCCACGGGAATCGGCGGGAAGAACCGGGACTCGACGGGCAAGAGCGAGGCCGCCCTCCAGTCCGCCGGCGCGGCGCTTATCAACTCGACTTCGAGGGCGCCGCAAAGCGGTTGATCCGGGGCTTGGGCCCGGGAACACCGCGGACATACCATCAGGTCCGGCTCGATGGAGAACCGGCGGGGACATTCACGACAAATGGAGCCGAAATCCATGGAATAAGCCTGGCGAGCAGGCCGTGTACCAAGTGCGGATTCGACGCGACAATTTGACCGACCGGGACGCTCTCTTACCACAAAACGCCTCTTGCCGGCAACGCGTTTTATCGTGCCCGTTCGGGGCCTCCGGCCAACTTACATCAACGAGGGCAGCCAGAGCGCGATGGCCGGGAAGGCAGCGAGCAGGACGACGGCGGTTAGGCAGATGATGACAAAGGGGGTCACGCCGCGGAAGATGTCCACCATCGGCACCTCCGGCGCAATCTTGGCCATGACGAAGACGTTCAAGCCGATGGGCGGGGTGAGCATGGCGACCTCTTGCATCAGGGTCATGTACACGCCAAACCAGATGGGGTCGAAGCCAAAGGACTTCACAACGGGGAAGACGAAGGGCAGCGTGAGGACGATCATCCCCAGGGTGTCCAGGATCATCCCGAGGAAGATGTACATGATGGTGAAGAGCAGGAGGATGGCGTACGGGTTCAGCGACTGGCGTGTGATGAAGTCGACCATGGCCGGCGTGACATCGGTCTGAGCCAGCAGGCGGCTCAGCAGGACGCCGGAGAAGAGGATGGCGTAAATCATCGCGCTCACCGTGCCGGTCTGGCGAAGCGTGACCGCGAGATTCCGCCAGGTGAGCCGGCGCATGCAGGCGGCCACCGCCATCACCGCCGCCGCACCGACGGCGGACGCCTCGGTGGGGGTGAAGATTCCCCCGTAGATTCCGCCGAGAATAACGGCAAAGATGAGCAGCGTCGGCAGCAGCCGCACGAGCGCCCGGATTCGTTCTCCCCAGGGAAAGGCCGGGCCGGCCGGACCCAGGTGCGGACTGATCAGGCAGCGCAGGACGATCCACCCGCAAAAGCCCACGGTCAAGAGGATGCCCGGGACAATGCCGGCGATAAAGAGCTTCCCCACCGACGTCTCGGTCCAGAGACCGTAGACGACCATGGGGATGCTGGGTGGAATCATGATGGCGAGCGTTCCGGCGGAGGACAGCGACCCGGTGGCCAGACGGTGGTCGTAGCCGTACCGTTTCATCTCCGGCATGACCATCGCGCCCATGGTGGCCACCGCGGCCACGCTGGAGCCGGTGACGGCGCCAAAGGCCGCCGAGGCGATGGTGGCCGTGACGGCGATCCCACCCGGCAGCCGCCCGAACCACTTGTGGACGCAATCGTAGAGATCGGACGCGATCCGCGTGTGAAAGGCCAGCTGGCCCACGAAGACGAACAAGGGGACCGCGATCAGCAAAAAGTTCGTTCCCATCTCCCAGGTGACGAGGAACGTCTGCATGGCCGTCTGCCGCCACCCGACCAGGACGGCGTTCCCGACCACCGCGACACCGGCCAGCGCGTAAGCGATGGGCACGCCCAGGAAGGTCAACACCACCATCGCCAGGACGGCGATCGAGCCGGCCAGCAGCGGATCCATCAAACGGCCTCCTCGACGGCGGGCGCGGGGCCGACCACGGCGGGCGCGCAGCCGCAGACCTCCAGGAGGAAGCGCATCGTCAGGATCGCACCGCAGCAGCCCATAAAGAGGGCGAAGGGCCAGTACGGGAGGTTGATCATCTCGGCGCCCTGATTGAACCGGTACATCTCCAGGGTGCTGGCGAAGGACTGGTAGGTAAAGAAGGCGGCGAACACCAGCCCACAGCCGTTGCCGACGATGTCTGTGGCTCGCTGGAGGCGGGGGCCAAAGCGGACATACAGCGCATCCATCCGCACGTGACCGCGCTGCTCGGTGCAGAGATTGAGGCTTCCGACCAGGACGGCGAGTTGGATGAGGGCGCTGACCTCGTTTCCCCAGCGGAGAGGCCGGTTGACCACGTAGCGCAGGAAGACATCGGCGCCGATGATGAGAATGAGAGCCGGGATACCCACGTACACGCCGATCAGATGCAGGAGACCGGACAACCGACTCGTCAGCCGGATCAGCAGTACACCCATGCGCGTTCGCTCCGCAGTTCTCGCCGCATAACGGCGACGACGCCCGGCCCGCCAAGGGGCCGAGCGTCTGGGGGTCTCCGGGGGCCGGTCAGAAATCGATGATCCCCTTGACCGGCTGCTCGACGATGAGCCTGAAGAGCTGTTCGTCGCTCACGCCGTTGTACTTGGCGGTGAGCCGCTCGATGTCGGCGAGGAGCGCCCGGGTCGGACCGTCCGTCTCGTGCCTGGCCGCCCACCTGTCCACCAGCGGCTTGAGGGTCGCCTTCCAGCGAGCGAGCTCCTCCGGGGGCAACGTGATCATCTCGACCTGGTTCCGCTCGTACGTCTTCTGCGCCTCCCGTTTGAAGTCCACGCCGATCCGCTTGGCGACGGCGAACGCCATGCGCTGCTGGAAATCGTAGAAGGTCTGCTTGAGATCCTTCGGCAGGGCCGCGAAGCTCTTGGGGTTGATGCAGGTATCGATCTTCTGCGCGGAGAGCCCGAGGGTGGTATGGTACTTGGCGAGCTCATAGATCTTGTACGGCACGAACCCCGGATCGACCCACAGCACCGCGTCCACCACCCCCTGCTGCAACGACGTGTAGATGTCGGGGAAGGGCACGTTGACGATGACGGCACCCAGGGCATCGGCAACCTCCGGCTCGAACCCTTGGACGATCGCCTTCAACCCTTTCATGTCTTCCAGCTTGCGGATCGGCTTCTTGCTCATGATGTCGGCCGCTCCGACGAGGACCTGGTAGCCGAAGTGCACACCCTGCTTGTCGTATTCGGGCTTGAAGTACTTGGGGGCGAGCTCCGACGTGATCCGGACGCCGGCCAAGGGATTGCTGGGCGTCACGAAGGGCAACTCGAACACCTTGCTCAGCGGGAACCCGCGCGCCTCGGATGCGGTGAAGCAGGTGGCGTAGTCGGAGATGTGGGAGCGGACCGCCTTGAACCCGTCGCGGGGTCCGTGCAGCGTGCCGGCGCCGAATTCTTTCAGGGTCAGTTTTCCGTCGGTGGCCCGCTGCAGCCAGTTTATCCCGTTGCGCCAGATGGGCGGCACGAGGGACGCGGGCGGGTTCGGATGGGAGAACTTGAGCTGGATGGGTTCGCCGGTGTAGGTGATCTTCGGCTCGGCGGCCCGGATCTTGCCCGCGAACCAATCATCCACCATGTCGGCCGCGGCCGGCAAGGTACCCAGGGCGAGCGCGCCACACAGCGCCAGACAAAGACCAATGGTTGCGTTTGGCTTCATGGTTTCCCCCTGCGTCTTTCGCATCACGTTCCCCGAAGCGGGGAACGGACTGTGGGTCTTCTTACTGCGCGCCGTCCTTACGGATCTCGTAGGTGGTGCGGAGCGCGATGTCCTGCCGCAGCGAGTGCCAGACGGAGCAGTATTTTTCCCGGGAGAGCGCGATCGCGCGCTCGACGGCGTCGGGCGGGATGTCTCCGCTGATCGCGAAGTGAAGCGTCACCTCGGTGAACCGCTTGGGTTCCTCGCTCCGCCGGTCGCCGGCAAGGCGCATGTGAAGCGCCTTCAGGGCATGGCGCCCTTTCGTGAGGATCTGCACGAGGTCGATGCCCATGCAGGCCCCGAGGCTGCCGGCCAGGGCCTGCACCGGTGTCGGAACGGTGTTACCGGGTCCGTCCAGAACGAACTCCGCGCTCCCGGACCGCGCGGCAAATCGCATGCCGCCTTGCCAGGTAAGATCCACGACAGTCTGGGGAATGCTCGGGGTCGTCATCCGGTGACTCCTCTCGGGCGATTTCATCATAGGGACCGGCGCGGGCGATGCGTTGCGGGACAGGATGCTCCGAAAGGCGGGGGCTGTCAAGCAGTGGGTCACGTCGTGTCATTGCCCCGGTTTTTCTGCGTCTCGATCGCTGGACTTTCCCTCGGCACTCGGTGCCTGAACGGTCAGCTTTCGGAAACAGACACCCGGCACTTGGTTTGTTCGCTGCCTGCTGCCAGCTGCCCGAAGTTCTTGCGCGGCTCACGCTTCGAGATGCGGAACGTGTTCGCCCCTGTCTCCGCTCATCCTGAGCCCGTCGAAGGATGCGCCGCTGCCGCACCCGGGATCGGCCAGGCCTCGCCCTTCCAGCACATCTCCCAGAACAGCCACTCGTACTGGCTAGAGACCTCGAAGATCTCCATGAGCCGCCGCCGCTTCGGGGGCGCGGCACCCTCCGCCAGCCGATTCATCTCGGCCCTCAGCCACTCCGCCGCCTGGACGAAGTCCGCCGAGACGTACTGCGTGATCCAGTCGGCGTAACGCTGATCGGCCGGCAGCCCGCCCTTGGCGAGGTGCTGGGCGATGTACACGTATCCCCAGGTGCAGGGCAAGAGGGCCGCGACGAGATCCGCCATGTCCCCGTCGGCGGCGGTCCGGATCAGGAAGTCGGTGTAGGCTCTGGTCGTGGGCCACATGGACTCCGCTTCCAGCTCCGCCGGCGCGATTCCGAAGCGCTGCGCGTACTCGCGATGCAGCGCCATCTCGGTGTTGAGGGTGAGATGGAGCATGGCGGCGTACCAGCCCATGGATTCCAGACGGTCGGCCTTGGCGACCGCCCACGCGAACAGCCGGGCGTAGTCCTTGAGGTACACGTAGTCCTGGCGAACCCAGCGCGCAAAGCGCTCCGTTGGGACCGACCCGTCACCCAGGCCGCGCACGAAGGGATGCGCCAGCTGGGCGTCCCAGATGTGTCGGACGTGCTGGAAGAGGTCGTCTGCGAATGCCATGACATCGCCCTCCTGACTTCGTGCCGTGGACAACGCGCCCTCGCAGTGACTGTACGGTGAATGTTGGTGTAGCGTCAAGGGGGCAATCGTCGAAAGTCAACGGAAGGTTTCCATTCGTGGGCCAATCAGGCGGACGTCATGACGAGGGGCACGTTGCTTACGCAGGGACTGCGCTCATCTCGGGCTCCCGTGAAATAGCGCGGAGAAACCCCATAACATCACGTCGCGCCGCGGCCAGGGGCCGCGTCGGGCCTTCCGTTGGGAGGATTGGAGACGGAAAACAACTCGGGGTAATGCTCGCGCCCACACGCCTCGCAGAAACCGTGGCTGAACGTCGCAGCGGAGTGGTGGCTCACGTACATCTCGATCTGCTCCCACGTGCCGTCCGGGCGGCGGATTCTCTTGCAAAACGAGCAGATCGGCAGAATGCCTTCGAGGACCTGAACCCGCTTCGCCAGGGCGCGGCGTTGCTCTTCGATCTTAACGGCCAACAGGACCAGCCCGCCTAGCACGACCAAATTGATGCCAGCGTTGACGACGGCCGCCCAGCCGGGCATGAAGTCCGCCTCGACGGTTGTCGCGGTCACGAAACGGCAGGCGGCCAAGACCGACGCGAAACCGATCCCGGGCCCTCGCCCCAAGTGGACGCTGGCGAAGTAGATCGGAATCACGAAGGTAATCGGAAACAACACGTACGGACCCGTGACGACGTCAAGGGCGATGAGCCCGACGGAGAAGAGTCCCAACGCACTCCACCACGCGAGTCGCGTCATCCCTACGTCCCTCCCGCCACCGTCGCGTCGCGGCCTGTGCCGGTTGAGGCGCAGTCCGGGTGCTCCCGCTAATTGGGCCAGGAAGCGGCGCAATTGGTTATCACGAGACGACTATCCGACCGAGGCACAATCAGGGCCTCGCGCCCTCGCTCACTTCGCCGGCAATAGCAACCGGCGCAGGCACTGAGCCGCCCTCGGTGCGCGCGCGATCCGTGCCTTCATCTTCGGCGGTTGGCAGACCTATCCGGTACTGGCGGCAAGCCTAGCTGGAGCCCGATGGGCTGTCAATAGCAGCCCCCTCTCACACGGAAATATTGAGGCGCGATCGCTGGAAGACTTGACGGTCGTGACCGGCTACGATACCGTTTCGCACGTGCGGAAGGCATGGGAGGATCCGGCGTGGGCGCCCCTAAAATGGATGTGATCGGACTCGGCGACGCGATGGTGAGCTTTTCACCCCCGAGCTTTCTGCGGCTGGAGCAGGCAACCCAGATGGAGGTGTGGCCGACAGGCGCCGAAGCCAATGCGGCTGTGGCCCTGGCGCGTCTGGGGAAGCGCGTGGGCTGGATCTCGAAGCTGCCGGAGAATCCGCTGGCGCGTCTGATCGTCGCCGCGGTCTCCCGTCACGGCGTGGATACGTCGCGGGTGGTGTGGACGCCGGAGGGACGGGTGGGCCTCCTCTTTTACGAACGTGCCGTGTCGCCGCGACCGCCGCGTGTCTGGTACGACCGAAAGGATTCGGCCTTCACCACGCTGGAGGCGGCCGAGATGGACTGGAGTTACCTCACCGGCGCGCAGATCGTTCTGATGGCGGGGACCGCTCCGGCGCTGGGCTCGGTGCTGCGGAAGACGACTCGGGAGATTGCCACGCGGGTTCGCGCGGCGGGAAGACTGTTCGCGCTCGACGTCAATTACCGCGCCAAGCTGTGGTCGCCGCAGGAGGCGGCGGACTATCTGACGGCTTTGCTGCCTCTGGCGAGCATCGTGTTCTGCGGACAGCGAGACGCGGCACGTCTGTTCGGCGTCGCGGGAAATCCTGAAGCGGTTGCCCGCAGCCTTCAGGAAAGGTTCGGAATTCCCACGGTGGTGCTGACCTTGGGCGCTGCGGGCGCCGTCGCGGTCTCCGACCAGGTCTACCGGGCGCCGCGCGTACGGCGGGTGACGGTGGTGGACCCCGTCGGCGCGGGGGATGCCTTCGCGGGTGGGTTTCTGTGCGGCTACCTCGAGGGGGGCGTGCAGCGTGGTCTGGAGATCGGCGGTGCCACGGGTGCGCTCCATTGCACGATTCCGGGCGACTTTGCCTACATCACGCGGGCGGAGGTGGAGGAGTTGCTGGCATCGGCGGACGAGGACATTCAACGCTGAACCCGGGGGCGGTCGATGCAATATGTCAATCTTGGCAAGGCGGGAATCAAGGTCTCGCGAATCTGTCTCGGCATGATGTCGTACGGCGACACGGCCTGGCGGGAGTGGACACTGTCCGAGGAGGACGGGCGGCCGATCGTACGCCGAGCCGCGGAGCTCGGGGTCAACTTCTACGACACGGCCGACGTGTACTCGAACGGCGTTTCGGAGGAGGTCACCGGGCGGCTCCTCAAGGAAGTCTTCCGCTCCCGGGACGAGTACGTGGTGGCGACCAAGGTGTTCAACCCCATGGGGGAGGCGCCGAACCAGCGGGGATTGTCTCGGAAGCACATTCTCGAGGCCATCGACGCGTCCTTGCGCCGGCTGAGGCTGGAGTACGTGGACCTCTATATCGTCCATCGGTGGGATGCGTCGGTTCAGGCCGAGGAAACGCTCGGGGCGCTCCACGATGTGGTGAGAGCCGGGAAGGCATTGTACATCGGCGCCTCCAGCATGCTGGCGTGGCGTTTCGCGAAGGCGCTTTTTCTGCAGGCGCAGCACGGGTGGAGCCGCTTCGTGTCCATGCAGAATCATTACAACCTGATCTACCGCGAGGAGGAGCGGGAGATGATCCCGCTCTGCGTGGACCAGGGGATCGGTATCACGCCGTGGAGCCCGCTGGCGCGCGGCTTCGTCGTGGGCAACCGGACGCGGGACAAGAGCGGCGACACGGTCCGTTCGCGGAGCGATGGTTTTGCCCATCAGCTCTACTACCAGGACAGCGATTTCGCCATCGCGGACCGTGTCGGGGAAGTGGCCGCACGACTGGGGCTCTCCCGGGCCACGACGGCGCTCGCCTGGATGCTCGGCAAACCGTATGTCACCAGCCCCATCATCGGAGCTACGAAGCCCCGGCACCTGGACGATGCCGTCGCGGCCGTCGAATTGACATTGGGCGCCGACGATGTGGAGGCGCTTGAGGCGCCGTACCGGCCGAAGGCGGTGGCGGGAATGTGACGGTGTGGCGGAAGCGCCGCGTGCCGGGTGCCGAGTGCCGAGCCACAAGCTACGGAAGGACAGCGGGGCAGCGGGCAGCGAACGAACCAAGTGCCGGGTGCCTGTTTTCGAAAGCTGACCGCTGATCGCTCATTGCTGACCGCTTACCATCAACCGACAATCGTAGACAGGAGTGACGTTCATGCGCGACCTGTGCTTCGCATCGGCGACGGAGCTGCTGCGGCTCTACCGGACGCGGAAGGCCTCGCCCCTGGAAACGATGCAGGCAATCCTGACGCAGATTGACCGGGTCAACCCTCAGGTGAACGCCATCGTCACGCTGGCACGGGAATCCGCGCTGGCCGAGGCGCGCAAGGCGACGCGGGCCCTGCCGCGACGGGTGGAGTTACCGCCGCTCTTCGGTGTTCCCATCGTCATCAAGGATCTCACAATAACCAGAGGGCTCCGGACCACCTACGGTTCAAAGATCTATGCGGACCACGTGCCGACGGAGGACGCGCTCGTCGTCCAGCGCCTCACGGCTGCCGGTGCGATCATGCTGGGCAAGACCAACACGCCGGAATTCGG